>NZ_JBNDJN010000002.1:0-603329 GCF_050434985.1 Citrobacter sp. 506 | reverse complement strand
CTGACCCCATGCCGAACTCAGAAGTGAAACGCCGTAGCGCCGATGGTAGTGTGGGGTCTCCCCATGCGAGAGTAGGGAACTGCCAGGCATCAAATAAAAGCGAAAGGCCCGGTCGAAAGACCGGGCCTTTCGCTTTATCTGTGGTCTGTCGGTGAGTGCTCTCCTGAGGAGGACAAATCCGCCGGGAGCGGATTTGAACGTTGCGCAGCAACGGCCCGGAGGGTGGCGGGCAGGACGCCCGCCATAAACTGCCAGGCATCAAATAAGTGAAGAAGCCCATCCTGCCGGATGGGCTTTTTTGCGTCTTCAGGGAGTGAGAACTGCCGGATGCAGCGTACCATTTTATCCAACCCATAAAAGCCCACTCTATTTCAAACCGATTTTTCTCTTTCTCGAACATATCTGAATCCTTTCTCTGCTAATGAAAACCGTGATCTTTCTCTCATAATAAATTATAACAATTATATAACATTTATTTCACCAAAAAAGATACAACCACCATTGATAAATTAATGCAATCGTTGGCAGGGGTACAATTCTAATGGCTGATAGCAGTGTAACTGAGAACGGGGCGCTGGCAGACGGCGATACTCGGCGTCGTATATGGGCGATTGTCGGAGCATCATCAGGGAATCTGGTCGAATGGTTTGATTTCTATATCTATTCTTTCTGCTCTCTCTATTTTGCTCATATCTTTTTTCCATCAGGAAACACCACCACGCAACTCTTACAAACAGCCGGAGTTTTTGCTGCAGGCTTTCTGATGCGACCGATTGGCGGCTGGCTGTTTGGTCGCATCGCGGATAAGCACGGGCGTAAAAAGTCGATGCTGCTGTCAGTTTGTATGATGTGTATGGGATCGCTGGTGATCGCTTGTCTTCCGGGATATGAAACCATCGGTACCTGGGCTCCTGCTCTATTGCTGCTGGCTAGGTTATTTCAGGGGCTGTCTGTGGGTGGTGAATACGGGACCAGCGCTACCTATATGAGTGAAGTAGCCGTTGAAGGTAAGAAAGGTTTTTATGCTTCCTTCCAGTACGTGACGTTAATCGGCGGGCAGTTACTGGCACTGCTGGTTGTGGTCATATTACAGCAAACGTTAGAAGACTCAGCGCTAAGATCGTGGGGTTGGCGTATTCCATTTGCGTTGGGCGCCGTACTGGCTATTGTTGCGTTATGGCTGCGTCGACAGTTGGATGAAACCTCGAAACAGGACGTTCGCGCGCTGAAAGAAGCTGGTTCTCTGAAAGGTCTGTGGCGTAATCGCAAAGCCTTCATCATGGTGCTTGGCTTTACCGCTGCTGGCTCGCTGTGTTTTTACACGTTCACAACCTACATGCAGAAGTACCTGGTTAATACCGCCGGTATGCATGCCAACGTAGCCAGTGGGATTATGACGGCGGCACTGTGTGTGTTTATGCTGGTGCAACCGTTGTTCGGTGCCTTGTCAGATAAAATTGGCCGACGTACTTCAATGCTGTGTTTTGGCGCGTTGGCCGCGATTTTCACCGTCCCCATTCTGACAGCGTTGCAAAGCGTGACGTCCCCGTATATGGCGTTTGCTCTGGTGATGTGTGCCTTGCTAATTGTGAGTTTCTATACGTCAATCAGCGGTATTCTGAAGGCCGAGATGTTCCCGGCACAGGTGCGCGCTCTGGGGGTTGGATTATCTTATGCTGTGGCTAATGCTCTGTTTGGTGGCTCAGCCGAATATGTTGCGTTATCCCTGAAGTCTGTCGGTATGGAAACAACATTCTTCTGGTACGTTACAGCACTGGCAATAGTCGCATTTTTGGTATCGCTGATGCTGCATGGGAAGGGGAAAGGTCTGCGCCTCTAGTGATGTGCCAGTTGCCAGACTGCATAGCCGGTAGACGCGCCTGCAACATCCCAGGCGAAGTCTTTCCAGCTCCAGCCGCTCCCAGCGGGACGGCTGTCCCATAACTCTTTTGATGCGCCCAGGCTGACAGAGAACATCAGGCCGATAGCCGCGCTGCGATCGCGGCTGTTGCCCTGATGTTGAGCATATTCGTTTCCAGCTGCGGAGAGCATAGCGGAGGCGATAAAGTGTTGAGCCTTGTCTTGTCCGCTCCAGCGGTCGTTTGCCATGTGGCTGCAGCCAGAAATGGCCAGGATATTGAAAAGAATAAACAAGCGCACCGTTGCCTCCATAGGAAAAACCCCGTCACTTGACGGGGTCTTGGTTACAGAATACGGCTAATTAGTCTGTCGATACGGATACGGCGTAGTCGACGGATGAGCTTACGCACTTTGACTGGATAGTCGGCAATGCTTTGCAGGTCGCGATAGTGCTTAACGACGGTGGTATGCGTGCGAATAAGCTCCAGCTCTTTATCGCGCTGGGGAGTCAGCTCTTGCTTCGGATCGTGGATAAGGATGGCGTTTTCCAGATCCAGACGCCAGGCGCGAGGGTTAAGGTTGTTGCCGGTGAGCAGCATCCATTTATCATCAACCCACATGCCTTTCAGATGATAGGTGTTGTCATCATCTTTCCATAAGCGCACGACCAGTTGGTCGGTATTCACGTAATATTGCAGTCTGCTCAGGAAACGGCGCAGGTTAATTTCATACAGGTAGGGCAGCGCGCCGATGATTTTAAATGGCTCATCTTCTGGAATGAAAAAGTCGTTGGCGGTTTTATCACCGACAATGATCTCGACCTTTTTGCCTTCACGCAGCAGCTGAATGATATTGCGCACCAGTATAGCGGGCAGGTTGAAATAAGGGGTACAGATTGTGAGCTTGTGCTCCGCGCAGGGCATAAGGTGGAAAATGGTCTTATTTAACAGACTGGATTTTCCAAGGCCTACCAGAGGCGTTACCGAAAGCTGTTCATTATCCGCATCACCCTGAAAATGGAATGACGCATCGCGCAGTTCCTGACGGTACAGGCGGATGTCGTTTTTAATTTCCGGGCTTTTAGGGCGATTAATATCATCAAGGCGATTAACGCCGCGACCGTTCATCAGGTTCTGCGTGACCCAATCGAACATGATATCGGCCATTTGCGCGTTGCGAATCAACTGATAACGGTCATAGCGATATTTATCATGCTGATGCAGATAAACATCATTCAGGCTGGCCCCGCTATACAGGACGCTGTCATCGATGATAAAGCCTTTAAAATGCAGGACGCCAAGCGCTTCTCGGGTGTTAATCGGAACACCGTAGACAGGAATATCAATACCTGGGTTTTCTTGTGCCATTCGGCAATACCAGTCAGCGTTGGTATTCGATGCTGCAGCACCAATACGTCCGCGCTGGGCTCGGTGCCAGTCGACAAGCACCCGGACATCCAGTTCAGGACGCTGCCGTTTTGCCGCATATAGCGCGTCGAGTATGCCTTTGCCACCGTCATCCTGTTCCAGGTACAGCGCAATAATGCAGATCCGTCGCGTCGCGCTGGCTATTTTTTCCAGCAGAGTCTCCCTGAAATTAGCGGGAGCATAAAAGAAATCTACATCATCAACTGACTGAGAAATCTTGGGTAGTTGGGCAAGGTGTTGTTGATGTTTATTACGCTTAAATTTTGACAACATCACAGTGCATTTCTTCTCTGTTCATTGAAGGGTCCTCTGTGCTATGCAGACGACATAAGCGGGTAATGATACCACCAGTACCTATTAATGTGGTCAACATTTCCAGTACCTTACTCACGATTCCTCAAATTGGGCCAGATTAAGCGTTAGCCCAACAATTCCCTCTTCGAGTTGGACGTCAACAGCGAACCCGAGTTTCCGGGCCAGGGCGACCATCCCACGATTGTTTGGCATCGTAATACCATTCAAACGTCTAAGTCCGTGATCTCGGGTATATGCAATTAATTTTTCCATCAACCGGCGACCCAGTCCAAGCCCTTTGAGATCTGAACGAACCAGCACGGCGAACTCGGCGTCAATGTTATCAGGATCCGAGATTGCTCGCGTTACGCCGAGGATCTCTTGCTGATTGTTTTTACAGCGTACCGCAACAAAGGCCATTTCCCGATCGTAGTCGATCTGCGTCATATTGGCTAAATCTTCGTGGGTAAATTCGTTGATCTCACTGAAATAGCGATAATAAAGATCTTCTTTTGTTACCTGAGAAATGAACTGCTGCAGATGAGGTTCATCCTCGGGCAAAATAGGGCGGAACAAGCAACGCTCGCCGTTCTTCAACTCCACCCATTCTTCAAGCTGATGGGGGTAGGGACGTATAGCCAGCCTGCTTTCGTTATTGCCCGTGAAAGGGGAAATGTCCAGCGTGACATCCAGCGCGGTAAATTCACCGGCGGAGGCCAACAGCGGATGAATATCCAGACGCTGAATTTCCGGACAATCGACGATCAGATTGGAGACCTGCACCAGAAGCTGACTTAACCCGGCGATATCCAATGGGCGTAATGCGCTGCGAGCGCGGATCTTTTTATTTTTGATCCCCTGGATCACCAGATAACGCGCCAGATTCATGTTCAATGGCGGCAACGCCACCACGGCCTGCTCTTCTGGTCGCCACTCAACTCCGCCTTCACCAAGCATAATCAACGGGCCAAATACCGGGTCATGTTCAACGACGACGCGCAGCTCCTGAGCGCCAGCGCGATTCGCCATACTTTGTACTAATAAACCGTGAATGCGCGCCTGCGGCCAGGCCATTTTTACCCGATCAAAAATCGCATTGGCTGCCTGCTGCACCTCTGTTGCTGTCCGCAGGTAGAGCATTACCCCCTGAACTTCTGATTTATGCGGGATATCAGGAGAACGCAGCTTTAGCGCCACCGGGTAACCGATTTGCTCCGCGATGTGTACGGCTTCAGCGCTGTCGCTGGCGATCCACGTCGGCAGCGTGTGTAAGCCATAGGCTTGTAAAATCGGCTGCACTTCATGGGTATCCAGCGACGTTGCTCCTTCAGCAATCGCCTGCTGTAACAGATTATGCGCCTCGGCGGTATTGGTGGTCAGGTAGTCGGGCAGCGCAGGGGTTTCCCGCAGTTGCTTCTGGTTACGCCGGTACTCCACCATATGCATAAACGCGGTGATGGTGCCTTCTGGCGTGCGGTAGGTAGGTAATCCGGCTTCGCTAAACAGTCTACGGGCTTCCTGGGAGGAAAACTCTCCGCACCAGTTGGTCAGCAACGAGACGAACTTACCGCGGGGATGACGTTTTACCGCTTCGATTAACGCTTGTGCGCTTTCTGTTCCCGGGGCGGCTGCGCTGGGTGAGTGAATCACCATCAGTGCGTCGAAATCCTGGCTGGCGAGCAAGATATCCAGCGTCTTAACGTAGTGTTCGCTGCTGGCGTCGTCACGCAGATCCAGCGGGTTGGCGATATCAATATGTTCAGGTAACGCATCGCGTAATTTCTGGCAGGTATCTTCACTCAGTGTCGCCAACTTGCCATTTTTTGACCACAGCTCATCTAATGCCAGTGCGGCAGGCGCGGCCCCATTGCTGATGATCATCAGCCTGTCGCCGCGCAGTGGACGCATGTGGCTCAGGGTTTCTACCGCAGAGAACAGCTCGTGAGTGTCTTGTACGCGTAATAAACCGGCGCGCTGGATAGCCGCGTCCCACGCTGGGTCCATCCCTGCGCTGGTATGCAATAAACGCTGCGCCGCCGGGCTGCGACCGCTCTTAATCACCAGAATGGGTTTATTGCGCGAGGCGCTACGGGCGGCGGAGACAAAGCGCCGGGCATCACTTAAATGTTCGAGATACAGTAATATCGCGCTGGTTTTACTGTCGCGCGCCAGGTAATCCAGCAGTTCATCAACGTCGATATCCAGGCTGTCGCCCAGCGCGATAAACCAGGAAAAACCCATGTCACGCTGCTGCGCCCAGTCCAGAATGGTGTTGGAAATCGCCGCTGACTGGGAAATAAATGCCAACTTACCGCGCTTGATGGGGACGGGGGAAAAGCTGGCGTTAAGCCCCTGCCAGGGCGCGAGAAGTCCCAGGCTGTTGGGGCCTAGCAGACGTATGTTGTAGCGTGCGGCGCAGGCCAACAATTCCAGGTGCTGCGATGCGGGAGCTGAAAGAATAATGCAGGTTTTACAGCCTTTCTCGCCAAGCGCTTCGAGTAATGCCAGGTTACGGCTGGCATTGGTGCACAACACGGCAAGGTCTGGGCTAAAAGGCAGGCTGTTGATATTGGGCCAGGCCAGGACGCCCAACACCGCTTTCCATGCTGGCGTCACTGGTAAAACAGGTCCATTGAAACCGCCGGCAAGCAGGTTACGCATCATCAGGTAACCTGCGCGATTAGGCTTCATTGACGCCCCAATCACCGCAATGGATTTCGGTCGCAGAAGTGCTTCCAGACCACGCTGACTCATATCGGCTTCCTTAATGACACCAGTGACCGAATGATTTTAAACGCTTTCTGGCGAGTCTGCTGTGACGCTTCCCTGATGTTGAGTTTTTCCTGCCAGGTAGCGGGTTTTAAAGCGAGTGAAATGTTCGCTCAACCCCTCCGCGGCTTGCGTATCGCCCGCCAGATCCAACAACGCAATGGCCACTTCGGCAGTACAGTATTGCCCTTCGGCGTGAATGCCACGCAGGTGGTAAGCGGAAAGTCGCGATAAATCAACGGAGATCACCGGCAGGTTATCAAGGTACGGGCTTTTGCGGAACATTTTACGCGCTTCAGGCCAGGTACCATCAAGCATGATAAACAACGGCGGTTTACCGGCTGGTGGCGCGAAAATCACTTCACGCTCTTCGCCCGCATAGGATGCCGGGAATACAACCATCGGCTGATAATCCGGATTTTTCACCAGTTCGAGCAGCGCCTGTGGCGGTTCGGTGCGTGACCACTGAAAAGCCGTGGTATCGGGCAAAATATCGGCAATCAAACGTCCCGTGTTGCTGGGCTTCATCGGCTCGGTATCAAACATCACCAGACAAAAGCGGCTTTTGGCCTCAGACGGCACCAGCGTTGCACACAAGCAGAGCTTCAGCGGCAGCAGGCAGCGCTGACAGCGGCGAATGCGATTACCTCGGGCAAGGAAAGGGCGCGTGGCGCGCGCGAGGCGCTCAGCGCGTAACTGAAGAACAGCGTTATCGGTCATGGGAGAACACGTTGAAAAACGCTATTGTCGCAGAGGTGAAAACGGGGCACAAGATGCGCCCCGTAGAGATTATAATGATTCGTTAAGCCAGCTATCAAACGGGGCTTTAGGTACGGCGCCATTAAGCATGTCGACGATTTCACCTTTTCTGAAGATCATAATGGTCGGGATGCTGCGGATACCGAAACGGGCGCTGAGTTCTCGCTCGGCTTCTGTATTCACTTTAACAAAACGCACTTTACCGCTACGCTCTTCCGCGACATCTTCAAAAATCGGGGCGAAGTTACGGCATGGACCACACCAGGGGGCCCAAAAATCAACCACCACCGGGAGATCGTCTTTTAACAGTTTATCCAGTGTTTCACCGGTCGCATTGATCACCTTCCCATCAAACAGGTCGTGACCACAGCGTCCGCATTTAGCCGCTTCCTGGACACGATCGTCGGGGATGCGGTTGATAGCCTGGCAGCTGGTACAAACGGTATTCATAACTAACCTCTGGATGAGTGGAGTGGACTTCACGGCAGTAACGCCAGTATGTTTCTATTATGTTACATATTATCGGGGAGTCTGTTCTAAACAACAATGCGTTTTATTCAATGAGTACAATAGTCCTTAGCTTTTAAATGAAATAATGGCTAACGACGTGCACATCGGGTAATCTTCGCGCTTCGCGCAGAGCAGGTGGAGAAAAACATGAGCGACGAACTGAAGAATAAAAACGGCAAGGTCAAAGTGATGTACGTCCGCAGTGACGATGACTCGGACAAACGCACCCAAAATCCACGTACTGGTAAAGGCGGCGGTCGCCCCGGTACTTCCCGAGCCGAAGGCGGTCGTCGCCCTGCCCGTGATGACAGAAAGGGTCCGAACAGCGAACGTGGTCGTGAACGTGGTCGTGGCCGCGATGTAGAACGCGATCGTGGACGTGAAGATTCACCATGGCGTACCGTGTCCCGCGCACCGAATGATGATGCAGCAGACAAAGCCGATCACGGTGGTATCAGCGGCAAAAGCTTTATCGATCCTGAAGTATTACGTCGTCAGCGCGCGGAAGAAACCCGCGTTTACGGTGAGAATGCCTGTCAGGCTCTGTTCCAGAGTCGTCCGGACGCTATTGTTCGCGCCTGGTTTGTTCAGAGCGTAACCCCGCGCTTTAAAGAAGCATTACGCTGGATGGCGGCGAACCGCAAAGCCTACCACGTGGTTGACGAAGCCGAGCTGGCGAAAGCCTCCGGCACTGAACACCATGGCGGCGTCTGTTTCCTGATCAAAAAACGTAACGGTACCACTGTTAAGCAGTGGGTTGGTCAGGCCGGGGCGCAGGATTGCGTGCTGGCCCTGGAAGACATTGCTAACCCGCACAACCTGGGCGGCATGATGCGTAGCTGCGCGCACTTCGGTGTGAAAGGCGTAGTGGTACAGGATGCGGCGCTGTTGGAATCAGGTGCGGCTATCCGCACCGCTGAAGGCGGAGCTGAGCACGTTCAGCCGATCACCGGTGACAGTATTGTCGATGTGCTGGACGACTTCCGTAAAGCGGGTTACACGGTAGTGATGACCTCAAGCGTGAAAGGCAAGCCGCTGTTTACTACCACGTTGCCGGAAAAAATGGTGCTGGTATTAGGGCGTGAGCGTGAGGCTCTGCCAGAAGCAGCATGCTCAGCCGACGACCTGTGCGTGGCGATAGACGGTACGGGGAACGTAGAAACGCTCAACGTTTCTGTCGCGACCGGCGTGCTGCTCGCGGAGTGGTGGCGTCAGAACAAAGCCTGATAATAAAAATGCCAGCGATTCGCTGGCATTTTTTTACTCGCTTTCTGCGGGTAATACCGGCGTCCAGTCAATCGGCTTTTCACCTCGCTGTTCCAGCCACTCATTAGCCAGTACAAAATGATTGCAGCCAAAGAAACCGCGATGCGCAGAGAGCGGTGATGGGTGCGGCGCTTTCAATACATGGTGACGCTGCGCATCAATAATCGCACCTTTCTTTTGTGCGTGTGAACCCCAGAGCAGGAATACCACGCCTTCCCGATGTTGGTTAATCAGGCTGATGACTTTATCGGTAAATGTTTCCCATCCCAGACTGGCGTGCGAATGTGCCTGCCCGGCGCGGACAGTAAGCACGGTGTTGAGTAACAGCACACCCTGGCGTGCCCAGCTTTCCAGATATCCGTGCGTTGGGCGTGTGAAGCCAGGAATCGTTGCTTCCAGCTCTTTGTACATGTTCAGCAACGAGGGCGGGGTGGCAATACCGGGGCGGACAGAAAACGCGAGACCGTGTGCCTGGCCCGGACCGTGGTAAGGATCCTGACCCAGGATGACGACTTTCACGTCGCCAAGTTCGGTAAAGCGAAAAGCGTTGAATACATCTTTTTGTGGCGGATAAATTGTCATACCCGACTGACGCTCGCCCGCCACAGTATGCAGCGTGTTAACAAAATAAGGCTGCTGTTTCTCTTCTGCCAGCACATCGTGCCAGGTTAATTCGGTGGCCATCTCGCTCTCCTGCGAATTTTCAATCCCCCTAGCTTAACTGCTTCTTTCGACGTCGCAAAATTCTGTACGTTTCTCAAGGGTCTACCCCTTAAAGATAGTTGAAAATCTATGTAAAAAGTTTAGCTGCGCATGTGGCGTAAGTTGATGTAAAACAATAAAATCCACCTATCACCACTTTTCATGTGTGGTTTTTATTGATTTAAATCAAAGATTCAAGGGTGTGTGAGGGGTATATATACACTCAAGCAACAATGGTTTTACCAATTGGCCGGATGACGGCCAACCGAGATCAAATAATTTTGCCGGGGAGGCATCAAATGATTACAGGTATCCAGATTACTAAAGCTGCAAATGACGACCTGCTGAACTCTTTCTGGCTGCTGGACAGCGAAAAAGGCGAAGCACGCTGCATCGTTGCGAAAGCAGGTTTCAATGCTGATGAAGTCGTTGCTGTCAGCAAACTGGGTGAAATCGAATACCGTGAAGTACCGGTAGACGTACAGCCGGAAGTCCGTGTGGAAGGTGGTCAGCACCTGAACGTGAACGTTCTGCGCCGCGAAACTCTGGAAGATGCGGTTAAACATCCGGAAAAATATCCGCAGCTGACCATCCGTGTTTCTGGTTATGCCGTGCGTTTCAACTCTCTGACGCCAGAACAGCAGCGCGACGTTATTGCTCGTACCTTTACTGAGAGCCTGTAAGGCTCACGGGGAATAACCCCGTCTGGCAGAGAATCTGAAAGCGGAAGATGCCAACGTATCTTCCGCTTTTCTGTGCACAAAAAATGCCGGGCTAAACGGCCCGGCATTCGGTTTACTCTTTGTCGGACTGCTGGGTAGCAGCTCCGCTTGGCTTACGGCGTTTGCCGACATTTTTGGCGTCGCGGTGACGTTTTTTCACCCGCGGTTTCTCTTTCTCTTTCGCTTTTTGCTCGGCGCGCTTCGCCAGCACTTTCTTGGATGGCTTACCGTTAGATTTCTCACTTGGCGCGCGCGTGGTTGGACGCAGTTCGTCGATGACGCGTGCTTTCAGTGGCTCGTCAATGTAGCGGCTCGCTTTGCCGAGCAGCAGATGGTCGTGGGCTTCAACCAAAGAGATCGCAGTACCTTTACGGCCTGCACGACCGGTACGCCCAATGCGGTGCAGATAGGCATCGCCACTGCGCGGCATGTCGAAGTTAAACACGTGGCTGACGTCAGGAATATCGATCCCACGAGCGGCAACGTCGGTTGCTACCAGCACGTTCACACGACCATCGGTCAGGCGTTTGATCGCTTCATTACGTTTGTTCTGCACCATCTCGCCTTCGAGATAGCAGTTATTAATGCCCGCCTGGCGCAGCCAGCCTGCCAGCTCGTGCACACGCTCGCGTTTACGTACGAAGACAATCGAGCGGGTCGCTTCCGGTTGTTTTAACAAATGGATCAGCAGGGCCGTTTTGTGCTCGATGTCATCGGCACGGTAGTAAAACTGATGAATCTTCTTGCGTTCGCGGGTAGACGGATCCGCCGAAACTTCGACCGGATCCTCCAGCAGACGCTCAGCAAAATCTTTGATCGCATCGCCTTCCAGCGTGGCGGAGAACAGCATAGTTTGCTTACGCCAGCGGGTTTCTCCAGCGATATGCTCGATGTCCTGGGCAAAGCCCATGTCCAACATGCGGTCTGCTTCATCGAGGATTAGTGTCTCAACCGCATGGCAGTCGAAGTTTTCTTCTTTAATGTACTGCAGCAGACGACCGGTAGTGGCGACCACGATGTCCTGGTTTTCGCTAAAGACTTCCATGTGGTTCATGTAAGCCACGCCGCCGGTAATCGTGGCGATATCCAGATGCGTATTCTTCGCCAGTTCACGGGCGTGTTCGGCAACCTGCATCGCCAGTTCGCGCGTCGGGGTCAAAATCAAAATGCGCGGCGGGCCAGATTTCTTGCGCGGGAAGTCGAGCAGGTGCTGCAACGCTGGCAGCAAATATGCCGCCGTTTTACCGGTGCCTGTCGGCGCAGAACCGAGTACATCACGGCCATCGAGCGCAGGCGGAATGGCGGCAGCCTGAATGGCGGTCGGGCGAGTGAAACCTTTTTCCTGGAGGGCATCCAGAAGGCTTTCATCGAGTTCAAGTTCGGAAAAAGTCGTTACAGTCATGTTCTACCTCTGAGTGGGGCGCTGATTATAGACGTTACGGCTGCAATCTTCATCTGTTTGTATGGATATACCTTCTCAGGTATTGTTTTTATCCTATGTTATCGTTTTTTTTCCAGGAAGGTTGTTCTTCATGCCCCAGTCTACATCCGTACTTAGACGTAATGGATTTACTTTTAAGCAGTTTTTTGTGGCACACGATCGTTGTGCAATGAAAGTCGGAACGGACGGCATTTTATTGGGGGCCTGGGCCCCTGTTGCTGGCGTAAAGCGGATCCTGGATATTGGTACCGGGAGCGGCCTGTTGGCGCTGATGCTGGCCCAGCGCACAGATGAAAACGTCATCATTGACGCCGTGGAGCTTGATGTTGATGCCGCGCAGCAGGCGCAGGAGAACATCGCGCAATCTCCGTGGATGCATCGCGTGAACGTTCATACCGAAGATGTGCAGCAGTGGGTACCGCGCCAGACCGTGCGCTTTGATTTGATCATCAGCAACCCTCCCTATTATGAACAGGGAGTGGAATGTGCCACGCCGCAGCGCGAGCAGGCTCGCTACACCACCACGCTCGATCATCAAGTATTGCTGACGCTGGCGGCAGACAGCATTACGGAAGAAGGTTTTTTTTGTGTGGTGTTGCCCGAACAGATTGGTAACGCCTTTTCCCAGCAGGCACTGGGCATGGGCTGGCATCTGCGATTGCGCACGGATGTAGCAGAAACCGAGGCCCGACTACCGAATCGGGTACTGCTGGCATTCTCCCCGCAGGCCGGGGAGTGCTTTAGTGACAGGCTGGTGATCCGTGGGCCAGACCAACGTTACTCTGAAGGTTACACGGCGCTGACCCAGGCGTTTTATCTGTTCATGTGATGACTTAGCGGCGAGAGAATGGACGGGCCCGCCTCTGGAAGCTGTTCTGGATAATCCAGCGTATAGTGCAGGCCCCGACTCTCTTTACGCATCATCGCGCAGCGGACAATCAGCTCAGCAACCTGCACCAGATTGCGCAGTTCCAGCAAGTTGTTCGACACGCGGAAATGAGCGTAATACTCGTCGATTTCCTGTTGCAACATGGTGATACGGCGCAGGGCGCGCTCCAGACGTTTAGTTGTGCGCACGATACCGACGTAATCCCACATAAATAGCCGCAGCTCATGCCAGTTATGCTGAATCACAACCAGTTCATCCGGGTTTTCTACCCGGCTTTCATCCCAATCCGGGAGGGTGCTGACGCTGCGAGCATAAGGCATTCGCCTGTCGATATCTTCAGCCGCGGACCAGCCGTAAACCAGGCACTCCAGTAATGAGTTTGACGCCATCCGGTTGGCTCCATGCAGGCCGGTGTAACTCACTTCGCCGATCGCATACAGCCCGTCGACATCCGTACGGCCAAAGTCATCCACCATCACGCCGCCGCAGGTATAGTGCGCGGCAGGAACGATGGGAACCGGCTCTTTGGTCAAATCGATGCCCAGTCCCAGCAATTTTTCATAAATCATCGGGAAATGCTGACGAACAAATTCTTCCGGTTTATGGCTGATGTCGAGAAACATGCAGTCAGCGCCCAGGCGCTTCATTTCGTGGTCAATGGCGCGGGCAACAATATCGCGGGGAGCCAGTTCGCCACGCTCGTCAAAATCGGGCATAAAGCGCGAACCGTCCGGGCGCTTCAGATGTGCGCCTTCGCCACGCAGCGCCTCGGTTAGCAGAAAGTTGCGCGCCTGCGGATGATACAGCGCTGTCGGGTGAAACTGGTTAAATTCCAGGTTGGCGACACGGCATCCCGCACGCCAGGCCATCGCAATCCCGTCACCCGAGGAAATATCTGGATTGGTGGTGTATTGGTACACCTTTGACGCGCCGCCGGTGGCCAACACTACTGACTTGGCATGGCAGGTTTCTACGGCTTCTTTATTACGGTTCCAGATCCAGGCTCCGACAACCCGACGCGTTCCCGGCAGACCGATTTTATCGGAGACAATCAGATCGACGGCATTACTGCGCTCAAGAACCCGTATGTTGGGGTGATTTTGTGCCTGGCTGACGAGGGTGGTTTCGACTTCTTTACCGGTGGCATCCGCAGAGTGCAGAATGCGTCGATGGCTATGACCACCTTCACGGGTCAGGTGATAGCTCTCCTCACCGTTGGGCTGAACCTGCGTATCAAATAAGACGCCCTGATCGATAAGCCACTGAACGCAGGTGCGGGCATTGCTGGCGACAAATTCAACCGCATGGCGATCGCACAGGCCGGCCCCGGCAATCAGAGTATCTTCAACGTGGGAGTCGATGCTGTCGGTTTCATCAAACACCGCGGCAATACCGCCCTGGGCATAAAATGTCGAACCTTCGCTGACCGGACCTTTGCTCAGGACAATAACCTGATGTTTTTCGGCCAGGCGCAGCGCCAGTGAGAGTCCGGCAGCCCCGCTGCCAATGATCAGCACGTCACAGGATAATTCAGGAGTCGTATTCATGATTTTTGTTTAATTTACTAAACAGTGTTTGGTCACCATAGCACCACATTGCGCGATACTGCACGTTTTATTTTTAAATGTGTTGCAGTGACTAAACATGAAAAAAAAGCATGACGAGGACGAAATGAGCAAAAATATTTTGTGAAGCAGGCCGTTAGCACCAGATTATGTGATGAAATAAAGTGGCCGTTGGGTTACTCTGCAAGCGGTGAAATGGGCATTTCTAAACAGATAGTGCGTCGATCGGATTATGTAGACTTATAATGAGAGATAAGACCTGTCTACAACATGACAAACAAAAAACAATGCGTAACGGAACTTTACGAAACTTGAGCACTCTAAGCATTTGCTTGCTCATAGTGAAGCTGATGGAGTGGCGTTTCGAAGGCGCGTGGAAATTTGGTTTGGGGAGACTTTACCTCGGATGAGCGAGCAGTTAACGGACCAGGTCCTGGTAGAACGGGTCCAGAAGGGAGATCAGAAAGCCTTTAACCTACTGGTAGTGCGCTATCAGCATAAGGTGGCGAGTCTGGTTTCTCGCTATGTACCATCGGGCGATGTACCCGATGTTGTACAAGAAGCATTTATCAAGGCCTATCGTGCGCTGGACTCGTTCCGGGGAGATAGTGCTTTTTATACCTGGCTGTATCGTATTGCAGTCAATACAGCGAAGAATTACCTGGTCGCTCAGGGGCGTCGTCCACCTTCCAGTGATATTGATGCGATTGAAGCAGAAAATTACGAAAGTGGCGGTGCGCTGAAAGAAATTTCGAACCCTGAGAACTTAATGTTGTCAGAAGAACTGAGACAGATAGTTTTCCGGACTATTGAGTCCCTCCCGGAAGATTTACGCATGGCAATAACCTTGCGGGAGCTGGATGGCCTGAGCTATGAAGAGATAGCCGCTATCATGGATTGTCCGGTAGGTACGGTGCGTTCACGTATCTTCCGAGCGAGGGAAGCTATTGATAATAAAGTTCAACCGCTTATCAGGCGTTGACGATAGCGGGATACTGGAAAAGGTATTAGGCATGCAGAAAGAAAAACTTTCCGCTTTAATGGATGGCGAAACGCTGGATACTGAGTTACTCAAAGAGCTGACTCAGGACCCGGAAATGCAAAAAACCTGGGAGAGTTATCACCTGATTCGCGATTCTATGCGAGGTGATAACGCCGACGTTCTCCATTTCGATATTTCCGCCCGCGTAATGGCTGCCATCCAGGATGAGCCAGTACGTCAGACGGTGCCATTGATTCCTGAGGCCCAGCCAGCACCGCACCAGTGGCAGAAAATGCCATTCTGGAAGAAAATGCGTCCGTGGGCCGCGCAGCTTACCCAAATGGGTGTGGCCGCGTGTGTATCACTTGCAGTTATTGTTGGCGTCCAGCACTATAATGGGCAATCTGAAACGTCCCAGCAGCCCGAAACGCCGGTATTTAATACATTACCGATGATGGGTAAAGCCAGTCCGGTAAGCCTGGGTGTACCCTCTGATGCGACGGCCAGCGGCGGTCAGCAACAGCAGGTACAGGAGCAGCGTCGTCGTATTAATGCCATGTTGCAGGACTACGAACTGCAACGTCGACTGCACTCTGAACAGCTTCAGTTTGAGCAGGCCCAAACACAGCAAGCCGCTGTGCAGGTGCCAGGAATTCAAACTTTAGGAACGCAATCGCAGTAATGAAGCAACTTTGGTTTGCCATGTCACTTGTGGCTGGTAGCCTGTTTTTCTCTGTAAACGCCTCGGCCAATCCTGCGTCCGGGGCGTTGTTGCAGCAGATGAATCTGGCCAGCCAGTCGCTAACCTATGAGCTGTCATTTGTCAGCATCAATAAGCAGGGTGTTGAATCCCTACGTTATCGCCATGCTCGCCTGGATAACCGTCCGCTAGCGCAACTGTTGCAAATGGATGGACCGCGCCGGGAAGTGGTGCAGCGTGGCAATGAAATCAGCTATTTTGAGCCTGGTCTCGAACCGTTCACGCTGAACGGCGACTATATCGTTGACTCTCTGCCCTCTCTGATTTACACCGACTTCAAACGTCTTGCTCCCTACTATGACTTTATCTCAGTAGGTCGCACCCGCATTGCCGATCGGCTCTGTGAAGTGATCCGCGTAGTCGCCCGTGACGGTACGCGTTACAGCTATATCGTCTGGATGGACACGGAGACTAAGCTGCCGATGCGCGTCGATCTTCTCGACCGTGATGGTGAGACGCTGGAACAGTTCCGTGTTATCGCCTTTACCGTAAACAACGGCGTTAGCGATAGCATGCAGGCGCTGGCGAAAGCCAATCTACCGCCGTTGCTGTCAGTTCCTGCGGGCGAGAAAACCAACTTCAACTGGAGTCCGTCGTGGTTGCCGCAAGGCTTCAGCGAAGTTTCCAGCAGTCGACGTCCGCTGCCGACGATGGATAACATGCCGATCGAATCGCGCCTATATTCTGATGGCCTGTTCAGTTTCTCCGTGAACGTAAACCGTGCGATGCAAAACAGCGCCGATCAGCTGTTGCGAACCGGGCGTAGAACGGTTAGCACCAGCGTGCGTGATAACGCGGAAATTACGATTGTGGGCGAGCTTCCACCGCAAACGGCGAAGCGTATCGCGGACAATATTAAGTTCAGGGCTGCACAATGATTAAAGAGTGGGCGACAGTCGTCTCCTGGCAAAATGGTCTGGCGACGGTCAGCTGTGATGTTAAAGCATCATGTAGCAGCTGTGCTTCGCGGGCCGGATGCGGGAGCCGCGTGCTGAACAAACTTGGGCCGCAGACCACGCATACCATCGTGGTGCCCAGCGACGAACCCTTAGCGCCCGGTCAAAAAGTTGAACTGGGTATTGCCGAGGGTAGCCTGCTGGGTTCAGCGATGTTGGTCTACATGTCTCCGTTGGCGGGGCTCTTTCTCTTCGCAGCGCTATTCCAGGTGCTGTTTGGTTCCGACCTTGCGGCATTAAGCGGAGCCGTGCTGGGGGGCGTGGGCGGATTCCTGATTGCCCGTGGATACTCTCGTAAGCTTGCTGAGCGCGAAGCCTGGCAGCCGGTCATTCTGAACGTTGCTCTTCCACCCGATCTCATTCGCGTCGAAACCCAACAGTGATAGCTTTGCCTGATGGCGCTTGTGTCGCCATCCGGCAAAAGTTTCACCGACTTTGCAAAGTTGTTTCCAGTTCCCGCTATCCTTGCTCTATGAACATTTCCTCGCCTCAGCGTTGTAGTGTAGAATGCGGCGTTTCACTTAAACAGACGTTAAGCTCAGATCAGCGACTTCTCAGAGCCTGCTCAGGCGGGCGTAAGGCACAATAATTACACTATATGAAGAACATACGTAACTTTTCAATCATAGCTCACATCGACCACGGTAAATCGACGCTGTCTGACCGTATTATCCAGATCTGCGGTGGCCTGTCTGACCGTGAAATGGAAGCGCAGGTTCTCGACTCGATGGATCTTGAGCGTGAGCGCGGTATTACTATCAAAGCGCAGAGCGTGACGCTCGATTTCAAAGCATCTGATGGTGAAACCTATCAGCTTAACTTTATCGACACCCCGGGCCACGTTGACTTCTCGTATGAAGTTTCCCGCTCGCTTGCCGCCTGTGAAGGCGCATTGCTGGTGGTTGATGCCGGACAGGGCGTCGAAGCACAAACCCTGGCTAACTGCTATACCGCCATGGAAATGGATCTGGAAGTGGTGCCGGTACTGAACAAAATTGACCTGCCAGCCGCCGATCCTGAGCGTGTGGCGGAAGAGATCGAAGATATCGTCGGTATCGATGCGACGGATGCCGTTCGCTGCTCGGCGAAAACCGGCGTTGGCGTCACTGACGTTCTTGAACGTCTGGTGCGCGACATCCCGCCGCCTGAAGGCGACCCGGAAGGTCCGTTACAGGCGCTGATCATCGACTCCTGGTTCGATAACTACCTGGGCGTCGTATCTCTGGTGCGTATTAAAAACGGCACCATGCGTAAAGGCGACAAAATTAAAGTGATGAGCACCGGTCAGGTCTATAACGCTGACCGTCTGGGTATCTTCACGCCAAAACAGGTTGACCGTACCGAGCTGAAATGCGGCGAGGTGGGTTGGTTGGTTTGTGCGATTAAAGACATCCTGGGCGCACCGGTTGGCGATACCCTGACGCAGGCGCGTAACCCGGCGGACAAGCCGCTGCCAGGCTTTAAAAAAGTGAAGCCGCAGGTTTACGCCGGTCTGTTCCCGGTGAGCTCTGACGACTACGAAAACTTCCGTGACGCGCTCGGCAAGCTGAGCCTCAACGACGCCTCCCTGTTCTATGAACCGGAAAGCTCAACCGCGCTGGGCTTCGGCTTCCGCTGTGGCTTCCTCGGTCTGCTGCACATGGAGATCATTCAGGAACGTCTGGAACGTGAATACGATCTGGATCTGATCACTACCGCGCCGACCGTAGTCTACGAAGTCGAAACCACGGCGAAAGAGACGATCTACGTCGATAGCCCGTCCAAGCTGCCGCCGTTGAACAACATTTACGAACTGCGTGAGCCGATTGCTGAGTGTCATATGCTGCTGCCGCAGGCTTACCTCGGTAACGTCATCACGCTGTGTATCGAGAAGCGCGGCGTACAGACCAACATGGTTTACCACGGTAACCAGGTGGCGCTGACCTATGAAATTCCGATGGCGGAAGTGGTACTCGACTTCTTCGACCGTCTGAAGTCAACTTCTCGCGGCTATGCGTCGCTGGACTATAACTTCAAACGTTTCCAGGCGTCTGACATGGTGCGCGTTGATGTTCTCATCAACAACGAACGTGTCGATGCGCTGGCGCTGATTACCCACCGCGACAACTCCCAGAGCCGTGGTCGTGAACTGGTCGAGAAGATGAAAGATCTGATCCCTCGCCAGCAGTTTGACATCGCGATCCAGGCGGCCATTGGTACGCACATCATCGCGCGTTCAACGGTTAAGCAGCTGCGTAAAAACGTTCTGGCGAAATGCTACGGTGGCGATATCAGCCGTAAGAAAAAGCTGCTGCAAAAACAGAAAGAGGGTAAAAAGCGCATGAAGCAGATCGGTAACGTCGAACTGCCACAGGAAGCCTTCCTCGCCATTCTGCATGTCGGTAAAGACAGCAAATAATCTTAAGGAGTTGGCATGGCGAACATGTTTGCCCTGATTCTGGTGATTGCCACACTGGTGACGGGCATTTTATGGTGCGTAGATAAATTCATCTTCGCGCCAAAACGCCGGGAGCGTCAGGCAGCAGCGCAAGCTGCTGCAGGTGATTCACTGGATAAAGCAACGCTGAAAAAAGTGGCCCCTAAGCCGGGCTGGCTGGAAACAGGGGCATCCGTTTTCCCGGTTTTAGCTATTGTGCTGGTGGTGCGTTCATTTATTTATGAGCCGTTCCAGATCCCGTCTGGTTCGATGATGCCGACACTGCTTATCGGTGACTTTATCCTGGTGGAGAAATTTGCCTACGGGATTAAAGATCCGATTTACCAGAAAACGCTGATCGAAACCGGCCATCCGAAACGCGGTGATATCGTGGTGTTTAAATACCCGGAAGATCCGCGTCTGGACTACATCAAACGTGCTGTCGGTTTACCGGGAGACAAAGTGACGTACGATCCGGTGGCGAAAGAGGTAACTATTCAGCCAGGATGCAGTTCCGGTCAGGCGTGTGAAAACGCGCTGCCGGTAACGTACTCTGATGTTCAGCCAAGTGATTTTGTGCAGACCTTTGCGCGTCGTAACGGCGGTGAAGCGACCAGCGGCTTCTTTGAGGTTCCGCTGAATGAAACGAAAGATAACGGTATTCGCCTCTCTGAGCGTAAAGAAACGCTGGGTGAGGTAACGCACCGCATTCTGACCGTGCCAATCGCGCAGGATCAGGTGGGGATGTATTACCGCCAGCCAGGCCAGCAGTTGGCAACCTGGATCGTCCCGCCGGGACACTACTTCATGATGGGTGATAACCGTGACAATAGCGCGGACAGCCGTTACTGGGGATTTGTGCCGGAAGCGAATCTGGTTGGTAAAGCGACCGCTATCTGGATGAGTTTCGATAAGCAAGAAGGCGAATGGCCGACCGGTGTGCGTTTAAGCCGTATTGGTGGCATTCACTAATCGCTGATAATCGTTCACGTTGTCGTCATTATGGCGACAACGTGAATTATTTCTCGGATAAATTCCCGCAGACTAACGACATCCCTTGTCGTTGTGTATAGAATATTCCCCCGAAGTTTGAGGTTGGCACCGACAGGTTGCCACGGCACACGAAACAGCGTTGGTTTGTGTATAAATGCATTCAGCCGAAGCGGGATGGCTAAGCGAAATGCGTATATCAGGTCTGTTTCGTGTGCTGAATTGTTGACGCATTCATTTATTGGTATCGCATGAACCCCATCGTAATTAATCGGCTTCAACGGAAGCTGGGCTACACTTTTAATCATCAGGAGCTGTTGCAGCAGGCATTAACTCACCGTAGCGCCAGCAGCAAACATAACGAGCGTTTAGAATTTTTAGGCGACTCTATTCTGAGCTTTGTTATCGCTAATGCGCTGTATCACCGTTTTCCGCGTGTGGATGAAGGTGATATGAGTCGCATGCGCGCGACGCTGGTTCGCGGCAATACGCTGGCTGAATTAGCCCGTGAGTTTGACCTCGGTGAATGTTTACGTTTGGGGCCAGGCGAGCTGAAAAGCGGCGGTTTCCGTCGTGAATCGATCCTGGCAGATACCGTTGAAGCCTTGATCGGCGGCGTCTTCCTCGACAGCGATATTCAAACCGTTGAACAACTGATCCTGAACTGGTATCAGACTCGTCTGGATGAAATTAGCCCAGGCGATAAACAAAAAGATCCGAAAACGCGCCTGCAGGAATATTTGCAGGGTCGCCACCTGCCGCTACCGTCCTATCTGGTGGTGCAGGTTCGTGGTGAAGCACACGATCAAGAATTTACTATCCACTGCCAGGTCAGCGGCCTGAGTGAACCGGTGGTTGGCACAGGTTCGAGCCGTCGTAAGGCTGAGCAGGCTGCCGCCGAACAGGCGTTGAAAAAACTGGAGCTGGAATGAGCGAAGAGAAAACTTACTGCGGATTTATTGCCATCGTCGGTCGCCCGAACGTCGGCAAATCCACCCTGTTGAATAATCTGCTTGGGCAGAAGATTTCCATAACCTCACGTAAGGCTCAGACAACACGTCACCGTATTGTTGGCATCCATACCGAAGGTGCGTATCAGGCGATTTATGTTGATACCCCGGGCCTGCATATGGAAGAAAAACGGGCGATCAACCGCCTGATGAACAAAGCGGCAAGCAGCTCGATTGGTGATGTTGAACTGGTTATTTTCGTTGTGGAAGGCACCCGCTGGACGCCGGACGACGAAATGGTGCTCAACAAGCTGCGCGACGGTAAAGCCCCGGTTATTCTGGCTGTGAACAAAGTTGACAACGTTCAGGAAAAAGCCGATTTACTGCCGCACCTGCAGTTCCTGGCAAGCCAGATGAACTTCCTTGATATTGTCCCGATTTCTGCCGAAACCGGCCTGAATGTTGATACCGTTGCGGGCATCGTGCGTAAGCACCTGCCGGAAGCCATTCATCACTTCCCGGAAGATTACATCACCGACCGTTCTCAGCGCTTTATGGCGTCTGAAATCATCCGTGAAAAGCTGATGCGTTTTCTGGGGGCTGAACTGCCGTACTCCGTTACCGTGGAGATTGAACGTTTTATCTCTAACGAACGCGGTGGTTACGATATTAACGGTCTGATCCTCGTTGAACGTGAAGGGCAGAAGAAGATGGTTATTGGCAACAAAGGGGCCAAAATTAAAACCATCGGCATCGAAGCGCGTAAAGACATGCAGGAGATGTTCGAAGCGCCCGTTCACCTCGAGCTGTGGGTGAAAGTGAAATCCGGTTGGGCCGATGACGAGCGCGCGCTGCGTAGCCTCGGTTACGGCGACGACGTCTAATTTTTCATAGGTTATGGCTTTCGAGGTGCAGGAAGGCGGCAAGACCGCAGATCCTCGGGAGCTTACTCAAGTGAGTGACTGGGGTGAGTGGGCGCAGCCAACACACCTGCAGCTTGAAAGACGGCAGGTATGATGGAAGGATGGCAACGCGCTTTTGTCCTGCATAGCCGCCCTTGGAGCGAAACCAGTCTCGTGCTGGACGTCTTCACGGAAGAATCGGGTCGTGTGCGCCTGGTGGCTAAAGGCGCGCGCTCCAAACGTTCTAATCTCAAAGGCGCGCTCCAGCCTTTTACTCCGTTGTTGCTTCGCTTTGGTGGACGTGGTGAGGTCAAAACCTTACGCAGTGCCGAAGCCGTTTCTCTGGCTCTCCCCCTTAGCGGTATCACACTGTACAGCGGCTTGTATATCAACGAGCTTATCTCTCGTGTACTTGAGTATGAGACCCGCTTTTCTGAACTCTTTTTCGACTACCTGAACTGTATTCAGGCGCTGGCTGGCGCGACGGGTTCGCCAGAGCCTGCGCTGCGTCGCTTTGAGCTGGCCTTACTTGGACATCTGGGGTACGGCGTCGATTTTACCCACTGTGCGGGTAGTGGCGAGCCGGTGGACGACACCATGACCTATCGTTACCGGGAAGAAAAAGGGTTTATCGCAAGCGTAGTGATTGATAACGCCACCTTTACCGGACGCCATCTGAAAGCACTCGAATCGCGGGAATTTCCGGATGCTGATACGCTTCGCGCCGCGAAACGCTTTACCCGCATGGCGTTAAAGCCGTATCTTGGTGGTAAGCCGTTAAAAAGCCGGGAACTGTTCCGGCAATTTATGCCAAAACGCGCAGTAAAAACAAAAAATGATTAACGAGGATGGATTGCCATGGCCGAATTACTGTTAGGCGTCAACATTGACCACATTGCCACTTTACGTAATGCACGCGGCACCGCATACCCTGACCCGGTTCAGGCGGCGTTTATCGTTGAGCAGGCGGGCGCAGACGGCATTACCGTGCACCTGCGTGAAGACCGTCGCCATATTACCGATCGCGACGTGCGCATTTTGCGCCAGACGCTGGATACGCGTATGAATCTGGAAATGGCGGTAACCGAAGAGATGCTGGCGATTGCCGTTGAGACTAAGCCGCATTTTTGCTGCCTGGTGCCGGAAAAACGTCAGGAAGTGACGACTGAAGGTGGCCTGGACGTCGCGGGTCAGCGTGACAAGATGCGCGATGCCTGCAAACGCCTGGCGGATGCAGGCATTCTGGTTTCGCTGTTTATCGATGCGGATGACGAACAGATTAAGGCCGCTGCTGAAGTCGGCGCGCCGTACATCGAAATTCACACCGGCTGTTACGCCGATGCGAAAACCGACGCTGAACAGGCCAGCGAACTGGCGCGTATCGCCAAAGCGGCGACCTTTGCCGCCAGCCTTGGCCTGAAGGTGAATGCGGGGCACGGCCTGACGTACCACAACGTTAAAGCCATCGCCCGGATCCCGGAAATGCACGAGTTGAACATTGGCCATGCCATTATCGGCCGCGCGGTGATGAGCGGTCTGAAAGATGCAGTAGTCGAAATGAAGCGCCTGATGCTGGAAGCGCGTGGCTAATGGCGATTCTGGGATTAGGTACGGATATCGTGGAGATTGCCCGCATCGAAGCGGTGATCTCCCGTTCCGGCGACCGTCTGGCAAGACGCGTGCTCAGCGACAACGAGTGGGCAATCTGGGAGACGCATCAGCAACCGGTGCGCTTTCTGGCGAAGCGTTTTGCGGTCAAAGAGGCGGCAGCAAAAGCCTTTGGTACCGGTATTCGCAACGGTCTGGCGTTTAATCAGTTTGAAGTCTTTAACGACGAACTCGGTAAGCCGCGTCTACGGTTATGGGGGGAGGCGTTAAAACTGGCGGAAAAACTCGGCGTCGCACATATGCATGTGACGCTGGCCGATGAGCGTCACTACGCCTGCGCCACGGTGATTATCGAGAGCTAACGTTTCATCGGCCTGATAAGCATAGCGTCATCAGGCAACGTTACAGCTTATCGGCGTGGTGCATCAGTACAAACTTATCCCACAGCTGCTCTTCCGTTTCGACATGTGCCGGATCTTTCAAAATAGTATTGGGGATCGGGCACACCTTCTGACAGGTTGGTGTGTCGTAATGGCCTACGCATTCCGTACACTTGTCGCTGTTAATCTCGTAAATGCTGTCACCCATCGAAATCGCCTCATTCGGGCATTCGGGCTCGCACATATCGCAATTGATACACTTTTTAGTGATTAACAGGGCCATCAGGAAACTCTCAAAACATCACAAATCGGGCGGGCATTATACGCGCATTCTTTGCTCAGACCAGTTTTTTTACCAGTGCTTCGCTGTGGCGAATGCGTTCCGGGGCATGCTCCAGATCTTGCTGCACCAGCGCCATAAACAGTAAATCAGTGAGCATCATTTGCGCATGGGTAGAGGAAATCGCTGCGCTGCGCGTGGCCTGTTCTTCAGCAATCGTGTACAGACAATGAGTTGCGCGCTGTTGCAGGGCGTTAGGTGTAAATCCGGTGATGGCGAGAATTTTGGCTCCGGCGCGCAACGTTTCATCCGCAGCCAGGTTGAGTTCGCGGCGTTCTCCGGTATACGAAATGGCCAGCAGCAGATCGTTGGGTGAAAGCGCCTGCACCGCCGCCAGCAGGGCGTGCATATCGCGTTCAACCACCGCGTTAAACCCAATCTTTAGCAGTTTCCAGGCAAAATTCTGCGCTACCAGACCCGATGCGCCAATCCCGGTCAGGATAATGCGCCGGGCTGAGCGCAGCATCGTGACGCTCTCTATCAGTTTCTCTTCGCTGTTGACATCCAGCGTCGCATGCATCGCCGCCACGTTTTCTTTAATCAGTTTTTCGCCCACCATACGCATGGGGTCGTCACCGCGAATCTGATTATGCACCGGAATGGAATGAGGGTTGGGATTGCTGGCCAACGCTTCGCTAATCGCCAGTTTCAGCGCCGGAAACCCTTTAAAGCCCATCTTTTGCGCGAACTTCACCACGCTGGACTGGCTGACGCCTGCTTCAAAGGCCAGCTGCTGTGAGCTGAGATGACGCGCGGTATCCGGCTGAGCAAGAAGATAATCCGCAAGTTTTTTATCGCTTTGCGCGAGGTCCGGGTAACGCTGACGAATGCGAATTAAACAGTTCATGCTGTCTCCTGGCGAAAACGTGATGGCGATTGCAAAACAAAATTTCACTCGCCTGGATGAATATAATATTCCATTATGACAGATTATTATGAATTAAAAATTCCTAAGGAACAAAAAATGAATCTCGGTGCATTAGTTTCAGAAACCCGCAATCCACAGACCATGGATCTGGATGCGCTCTCAACGTTGGAGTTGGTTCATCGATTTAATCAACAGGATACGCTGGTAGCGGAAGCAGTAAAAGCAACTCTGCCTCAAGTTGCGTGCGCGGTCGATGCGGCAGCTAACGCGCTAAAAGCCGGTGGACGCATTATTTACATGGGTGCAGGTACCAGCGGGCGTCTTGGGGTGCTGGACGCGTCTGAGTGCCCACCGACCTTCGGTGTACCGCATGGTCTGGTAGTTGGGCTGATTGCCGGGGGGCCGGGCGCGCTGCTCAAGGCGGTAGAAGGCGCGGAAGATAACCCGCAGTTAGGCGAAGACGATCTGCGCGCACTCAACCTTACCGCACAGGATCTGGTGGTTGGTCTGGCGGCTTCAGGTCGCACGCCGTATGTGATTGGCGGGCTGAAATATGCGCGTTCGGTGGGCTGTACGACGGCGGCTATTTCCTGCAATCCGGATTCTCCTGTCGCGTATGAAGCGGATATTGCGATCTCCCCGGTGGTGGGACCGGAGGCGTTGACCGGGTCAACACGACTGAAATCCGGCACCGCGCAAAAACTGGTGCTCAATATGATCTCCACCGGTGCGATGGTGAAATTTGGCAAGGTGTACCAGAACCTGATGGTGGATATGCAGGCAACCAACGTCAAACTGGTCGATCGGGCGTGCCGTATGGTGGTTGAAGCCACCGGCATTGCGCGTGAACAGGCGCAAGCGCTGTTAAAGCAGACTGATTTTGACGTTAAGCCAGCGATTTTAATGGCGCTCACCGGCCTGGATGCCGCTGCCGCCCGTGAAAAGCTTGCCGCTCACCAGGGTTTTTTACGCGCGGCGTTAGAACACTAAGAGGTGTATATGGATAAGACGGCGGTGCTGGCCAGCGACATTCTGCTGGGCGTAGGCGGAGAGCAAAATATTCTGCGCCTGGAAAACTGTATGACCCGCGTCAGGGTGGAAGTTCAGGATGACGATCAGATTGATATTCCCCGTCTCAGGCAACTGCCCGGTGTTAGCGGTTACGTGAAGCAGGGCGCGCAGCATCAGATAATCGTCGGCCCCGGTAAAGCTGCCAAGGTGGTGGATGCCATGCGCTCCCTGATTGCCGGTGGCGGCGAGCGTGCAGATGTGAATAATATCGAGCGCACCAAATCAGAGGCCAAAGCGAAGTACAAAGCGCCAATGAGCGATGCGCTGCGCAAGCTGGCGAACGTCTTTATCCCTCTTATTCCGGCGTTTATCGCCTCCGGTTTGATTACCGGCATTATTAACATCCTTAAGCGACCGGATATCGTGGGGGATTTTGCGACCCATTATCCGAATATGCTGGGGCTGATGGGCATATTTGGCAGCGCCGTGTTTGCCATCATGAATATTCTGGTTGGGGTGAATACCGCCAAAGTCTTCGGCGGCTCTCTGGCGATGGGCGGGGTGATGGCGGGGATCCTCTCCAGTCCGCAGCTGGCGCAGATTACCCTGTTTGGCGAAGCGTTGCAGCCGGGGCGCGGCGGGGTGATCGCAGTGCTGCTGGTGGTTGCGCTGATGTGTTGGATCGAGCGCAAATTCCGCGAGCTGTTGCCGGAATCGCTGGAGCTTATCCTTAACCCGCTGCTGACCACCATCATTACCGGGGCCATCGCGATTGTGGCGCTACAACCGCTTGGAGGCTGGATTTCTGAATCTATCGCTCACGGCGCATCCTGGGCTATCGACCGCGGCGGTTTCCTGGTTGGTGCCATACTGGCGGGAACTTTCCTGCCATTGGTGCTCACCGGACTTCATCAAGGGTTGGTGCCCATCCACGTTGAGCTGGTACAGGCGCACGGTTATAACGCGCTCTTTCCTATCCTGGCGATGGCAGGCGTTGGACAAGTAGGGGCTGCGATAGCGGTGTTGATGAAAACCCGCAATGCGCGGCTAAAGAAAGTGATCAAAGGAGCGCTGCCGGTCGGGCTGCTGGGTATTGGCGAGCCGCTTATTTTTGGCGTCACGCTGCCGTTGGGTAAACCGTTTATCGGTGCCTGCCTTGGCGGAGCGGTAGGCGGGGCGCTGATTAGCTACTGGAAGGTGGCGACGGTTATCACCTTTGGCATCTCCGGTTTGCCGCTGGCACTGACGATTGTTGCCGGAAAAGTGATGTTCTATCTGTTAGGCTATCTGGTAGCAGTTATCGCCGGGTTCCTGTTTACCTGGCTATTGGGGTTCAACGATCCAGAGGAATAAGGTTTGACCAATCACCAGCGCCGCGTTGTTTTTTTTGATTTGGATGGCACGTTACACCAGCAGGATATGTTCGGTAGCTTTATACGTTATCTGCTGCGTCGCCAGCCGCTGAACGCGTTGCTTGTGCTGCCTCTGCTACCGGTGATTGCGCTGGCGCTGCTGATACAAGGGCGCGCCGCCCGCTGGCCAATGAGCCTGCTGTTGTGGGGATGCACTTTTGGTCGTAGCGAGGCGCGTCTGAAAGGGCATCAGGCTGACTTTGTGCGCTGGTTTCGCAGTAACGTGACGGCCTTTCCGCTCGTGCAACAGCGGCTGACAACCTACCTGTTAAGCTCTGACGCCGAAATCTGGCTTATCACTGGCTCCCCGCAGTCGCTGGTCGAGCAGGTGTACTTCGACACGCCGTGGCTACCGCGAGTCAATCTGATCGCCAGTAAAATGGCGCGGGGATTCGGCGGGTGGGTGCTGCCTCTGCGCTGTCTGGGCCATGAGAAAGTGACGCAACTGGAACGCCACATTGGTGCGCCGCTTCAGCTTTACAGTGGCTACAGCGACAGTAATCAGGACAATCCTCTGCTCTCTTTTTGCCAGCATCGCTGGCGCGTCACGCCGCGCGGAGAGCTGCAACAACTCGAATAGAGTAAACGATAGCGTCTGTGTATAATGCGCCCGCTTTGATTACTGGAGTTACCCCCTTTGTCTGAAGTTGAATTTAGCCACGAATACTGGATGCGTCATGCTTTAACGCTGGCTAAGCGCGCCTGGGATGAGCGTGAAGTCCCGGTGGGCGCGGTATTAGTACATAACAACCGCGTGATTGGCGAAGGCTGGAACCGTCCGATTGGTCACCATGATCCGACTGCCCACGCTGAAATTATGGCGCTGCGTCAGGGCGGCCTGGTGCTGCAAAACTACCGTCTGTTGGATACCACGCTGTATGTCACTCTGGAGCCGTGTGTGATGTGCGCAGGCGCGATGGTGCACAGCCGTATCGGTCAGGTCGTTTTTGGCGCGCGCGATGCGAAAACGGGGGCAGCCGGGTCATTAATGGATGTATTGCATCACCCTGGAATGAATCATCGGGTGGAGGTGACCGAAGGGGTGCTACGGGATGAATGCGCCACGTTGCTCAGTGATTTCTTCCGCATGCGTCGTCAGGAAATCAAAGCGCTGAAAAAAAACGCCAATTTGTAAATGCCGGTCTGATTGCCTGATGACGCTGCGCTTATCAGGCCTACGGGGCTACTTGCCCTCTTTTTTCTGCGGTGAAAACAGCAGGGAAGGGGAGTGCGACAGGTAATTTGACGACGTCTGAGACAAAAACGACGAAAGCGGCAATTCATCTTTACCTATTAGCTCTGCCGGCGTCACCGCCGGGTAATCCTGCGCCAGTTGCTGCGTTTCAAGCGCCCGTTTTTCTTTCTCCTGCAGATACCCCACCAGGCTAATCTGGTACTTACGGATATTTTCCACATAGGCGTAGGCTTCGTGGCCACGTGCATAACCATAGGTCAGCTTGTTGTAATACGGCTTTTGGCTGAGCAGCGGCAGACGCTGTTTTACGTCGGACCAACTGTTCGGATTGCCTTTGGTTTTCACGGTCAGCGCCCGTGCATCCAGCATGTGCGCATAACCCATGTTGTAGGCTGCGAGCGCAAACCAGATGCGTTCCCCTTCGGGGACGGTATCGGGCACTTTACTCATCATATCCTGCAAATACCGCGCGCCGCCGCTGATGCTTTGTTCGGCATCGGTACGGTCGGTAAGTCCGAGACTTTGAGCGGTATTTTTGGTCAGCATCATCAACCCGCGTACGCCGGTCGGGGAAGTGGCCTGCGCGTCCCAGTGTGACTCTTGATAAGAGATTGCGGCGAGCAGTCGCCAGTCTATCTCCTGCGCATATTTCTCAAACAGCGGCTTAAGGTCCGGCAATACGCTGTCTACGGCGCGTAAAAAGGTGCGGGTATCAACATAGTCAAAATCATCGCCATGTCCGAGATACTTTTCTTCCAGCCGCGCCAGAGAGCCGTCTTCATTCATGGTGTTAAAAAAATCCAACAGGGCGGCAGACAGCGTGTTGTCATCGTCCAGGCGACTAAACCAGGTCACCGGCTGTTCGTCAGATACGTCCAGCGCTACGGCCAGTTCAGGATGTACGCGCTGGTATAAGCTGATGGCGACGGAATCGGCAATGGTGTAATCCAGCTTCCCGGCGATAACATCATCAAGCAGTTCAGTGGTGCCTTTTTTGTCATCCACCTTCCAGCTCAGATCGGGAAATTTATTCTCTTTAAGCAACTGGAGATCGTTAACCACCACGTGCCCCGGGGCGATGGTCAGCTGATTTTCGTTCACGGTGGCAAGAGTGCGCGGGCGGTATTGCCCAACCCGATACACCAACTGTTGTGAAACCGAATAGTAGGTCGGACCTGGCTGGTAATTTTTCACCCGCTCGCTGTTATATACCAGGCCTGCGGCTAACAGATCGGCATGGCCGTTATCCAGGTCGTCAAAAAGCTGGCTGATGTTCTGGCGCACGGTGACTTTTAACTTCACGCCCAGGTAGTTGGCGAATGCCTGAGTCAGTTCATAATCCAGGCCGAATTTCTTACCGTTGAGGGTCGCGTAAGTTAACGGCGAGTCGAGGGTACTGACGCGCAGTTCTCCCCGCGACTGAATGGCGGCGATACGATTTTCGGTTTTACCGAACCAGGGAATAGATGGCCAGAGGGCCGCTGCCAACAACAGCGTTAATATGCCGATGAACAGATAATTAATCTTTAATTTTTTCAATTAGTTAATTCTCTGAACCGTACGTTGTCTCTGCCTGCTGTGGTGATGATTAAGAAGTGAAGTCGTCATTAATGAGCGGCATTTTGCTTAAACTTGCGTCAGTTGGCAACTTATTCAGAAACCAGACCGCATTTGATGATAAGAGACGGTCGTGATTTTATTTCGACGCAAACGGTTTCGTCGGCGCGGTAGATTCTTTATAATGACGCCCGTTTCCCCCACTTGGGCACACCGAAAGCTTAGAAGACGAGAGACTTATGATGGAAATTCTGCGTGGTTCACCTGCACTGTCTGCATTCCGTATTAACAAACTGCTGGCACGTTTTCAGGCTGCCAACCTCCAGGTCCACAATATTTACGCCGAGTACGTCCATTTTGCCGATCTGAATGCACCGTTGAATGAGGATGAGCACGCCCAGCTTGTACGCCTGCTGAAATATGGTCCTGCTCTTCACAGCCATGCCCCTGAAGGCAAACTGCTGCTGGTTACGCCTCGCCCTGGCACCATCTCCCCGTGGTCTTCTAAAGCGACTGATATTGCCCACAACTGCGGCCTGCAACAGATTAGCCGTCTGGAACGTGGCATTGCCTGGTATGTAGAAGCCTCTACGCTGACCGCTGAGCAGTGGCAGATGGTTGCCGACGAACTGCACGACCGCATGATGGAAACGGTTTTCTCTGCGCTGAACGATGCCGAAAAACTGTTTGTCCATCACCAGCCTGCGCCGGTCTCCAGTGTTGATCTGCTGGGTGAGGGACGCCAGGCGCTGATCGACGCTAACCTGCGTCTCGGTCTGGCACTGGCGGAAGACGAAATCGACTATCTGCAGGATGCGTTTACCAAACTGGGACGCAACCCGAACGACATTGAACTGTACATGTTTGCGCAGGCTAACTCCGAGCACTGCCGCCACAAAATTTTTAACGCCGACTGGGTTATCGACGGTAAACAGCAGCCCAAGTCGCTGTTCAAGATGATTAAAAACACTTTCGAAACCACGCCGGACCACGTGCTGTCTGCCTATAAAGACAACGCCGCGGTCATGGAAGGTTCTGAAGTGGGCCGCTACTTTGCCGACCACAAAACCGGCCGCTACGATTTCCATCAGGAGCCAGCCCACATCCTGATGAAGGTTGAAACCCACAACCACCCGACGGCTATCTCTCCGTGGCCGGGCGCGGCTACCGGCTCCGGCGGCGAAATCCGCGACGAGGGTGCAACCGGTCGCGGTGCAAAACCGAAAGCCGGGCTGGTGGGCTTCTCCGTTTCCAACCTGCGTATTCCTGGCTTTGAACAGCCGTGGGAAGAAGACTTTGGTAAGCCGGACCGTATTGTTACCGCGCTCGATATCATGACCGAAGGTCCGTTGGGCGGCGCGGCGTTTAACAACGAATTCGGTCGTCCGGCGCTGACCGGCTACTTCCGAACCTACGAAGAAAAGGTCAACAGCCACAACGGCGAAGAGCTACGCGGTTACCATAAACCGATCATGCTGGCGGGCGGGATCGGTAACATCCGTGCCGATCACGTGCAAAAAGGTGAGATCGTCGTTGGCGCCAAGCTGATCGTCCTCGGCGGCCCGGCGATGAACATCGGGCTTGGCGGCGGGGCGGCCTCCTCTATGGCTTCCGGCCAGTCTGATGCCGATCTTGATTTCGCTTCGGTACAGCGCGACAACCCGGAAATGGAACGTCGTTGCCAGGAAGTTATCGACCGCTGCTGGCAGATGGGCGATGCGAACCCGATCCTGTTTATCCATGACGTTGGCGCAGGCGGTCTGTCTAACGCCATGCCGGAGTTGGTAAGCGATGGCGGTCGCGGCGGTAAGTTCCAACTGCGCGATATCCTTAGCGACGAGCCGGGTATGAGCCCGCTGGAAATCTGGTGTAACGAATCCCAGGAGCGCTATGTGCTGGCGGTTGCCGCTGACCAGCTACCGCTGTTTGACGAACTGTGTAAGCGCGAGCGCGCGCCGTATGCGGTGATCGGTGAGGCCACCGAAGAACAGCATCTCACACTGAGCGACAGCCACTTCGATAACCAGCCGATCGACATGCCGCTGGATGTGCTGCTGGGTAAAACCCCGAAAATGACCCGCGATGTGCAGACGCTGAAAGCCAAAGGCGACGCCCTGAATCGTGGCGAAATCTCGATTGCAGATGCGGTTAACCGCGTGCTGCATCTGCCGACTGTCGCTGAGAAAACGTTCCTCGTGACGATCGGCGACCGTACCGTTACCGGCATGGTGGCGCGTGACCAGATGGTTGGTCCGTGGCAGATCCCGGTAGCCAACTGCGCGGTCACCACCGCAAGCCTGGATAGCTACTACGGTGAAGCGATGTCTATCGGTGAGCGTGCGCCAGTTGCGCTACTGGATTTCTCGGCCTCTGCGCGTCTGGCGGTAGGTGAAGCGCTGACTAACATTGCGGCAACGCAGATTGGCGATATCAAACGCATTAAACTGTCGGCTAACTGGATGGCGGCTGCGGGTCACCCCGGTGAAGATGCCGGGCTGTACGAAGCGGTAAAAGCCGTTGGGGAAGAATTATGTCCGGCGCTTGGCCTGACTATTCCGGTGGGCAAAGACTCTATGTCGATGAAAACCCGCTGGCAGGAAGGTAATGAGCAGCGTGAAATGACTTCGCCGCTGTCGCTGGTGATCACCGCCTTTGCCCGCGTGGAAGACGTGCGCCACACGATAACCCCGCAGCTCTCTACTGAAGACAACGCCCTGCTGCTGATTGATCTCGGTCTGGGTCACAACGCGCTGGGCGCGACGGCGCTGGCACAGGTTTATCGTCAACTGGGCGACAAGCCTGCCGACGTGCGTAACGTTGAGCAACTGAAAGGCTTCTACGACGCCATTCAGGCGCTGGTCGCGCAGCGTAAGCTGCTGGCCTACCATGACCGTTCCGACGGCGGACTGCTGGTTACGCTGGCGGAAATGGCCTTCACCGGTCACTGCGGTATTGACGCTGATATCCACTCGCTGGGTGACGATCGTCTGGCGGCGCTGTTTAATGAAGAGCTGGGCGCAGTGATCCAGGTTCGCGCTGCTGACCGTGAAGCGGTTGAGGTGTTGCTGGCACAACATGGCCTGGCAGATTGCGTGCACTATCTCGGCCAGGCGGTAACGGGTGACCGTTTCACCCTGAGCGCCAACGGTCAGCCGGTGTTCAGCGAAAGCCGCACCACGCTGCGCATGTGGTGGGCGGAAACCACCTGGCAGATGCAGCGTCTGCGCGACAACCCGGAGTGTGCCGATCAGGAACACGACGCTAAAACCAACGATGCCGATCCTGGCCTCAACGTTAAACTGTCGTTTGATATCAACGAAGATGTTGCCGCCCCGTACATCGCTACCGGCGCGCGTCCAAAAGTGGCCGTGCTGCGCGAGCAGGGCGTGAACTCCCACGTCGAAATGGCGGCTGCCTTCCACCGTGCGGGCTTTGACGCCATCGATGTGCATATGAGCGACCTGCTGGGCGGACGCATCGGTCTGGGTAACTTCCAGGCGCTGGTCGCTTGTGGCGGGTTCTCTTATGGCGATGTGCTCGGCGCAGGGGAAGGCTGGGCGAAGTCGATTCTGTTCAACAACCGCGTCCGTGATGAGTTCGAAACCTTCTTCCATCGCCCGCAAACGCTGGCGCTCGGGGTGTGTAACGGTTGCCAGATGATGTCTAACCTGCGTGAACTGATCCCGGGAAGCGAGCTGTGGCCGCGCTTTGTGCGTAACCACTCCGATCGTTTTGAAGCCCGCTTCAGCCTGGTCGAAGTGACGCAAAGCCCGTCTTTACTGCTTGCCGATATGGTTGGTTCGATGATGCCGATTGCCGTTTCTCACGGTGAAGGCCGTGTGGAAGTGCGTGACGGCGCGCATCTGGCCGCGCTGGAGAGTAAGGGACTGGTGGCGCTGCGCTACGTTGATAACTTCGGTAAGGTGACCGAGACCTACCCGGCTAACCCGAATGGTTCGCCGAACGGAATTACTGCCGTTACTACTGAAAATGGTCGCGTCACCATTATGATGCCGCACCCGGAACGCGTATTCCGTACCGTGAGCAACTCCTGGCACCCGGAAAACTGGGGCGAGGACAGCCCGTGGATGCGTATCTTCCGCAACGCGCGTAAACAGCTCGGGTAATCAGCTCGATAACCTTTAAGCCCCTCTGCGTGAGGGGCTTTTTTTTGTCAGTCATTTTGTATGCCGCTATCCGACAATGCGTTTAAGTGTCGGGAAATCCCGACATAGGCGGGGTTACGCTGTCGCTAAAAAGAGACATTTAATTATATGATTTACAATGAATTTGTTTTTTAAGTGCTGTGGGTGTTGCTGATTGGCGACAGTAAGGGTGAAAAATAGCCAAAATCATTTTTCATATGAATAAGAACATTTTCCATATTTATCATTGTGTTAATAAAGTGTTTTGAATATTGGCACAGATGCTGCATAATATTGCCCAGTGGCTCATTCACCTTCTTATGTCAGCCCCTTCGGGACGTGCTACATAAACTTCGAATGACGCACAACAAGGTGCCTGCCGTCCAACATCTGATATTAGCATCGCTCATATCAACCTTCGGGCGAAACGTCGAGTTAGGCACCGCCTTATTCCACAACAAAGCCGGGTTAATCCCGGCTTTGTTGTATCTGACGTTCCCCTCAGTTAGCATCAACCTATTCCTGTCCATTGAGAGTAACGCCTTGAAGCGCTGGTCTGTTTTCCCCCGATCTTTACGTCAATTGGTTACGTTGGCATTTTTGCTTATCCTGCTGCCGTTGTTAGTTTTGGCCTGGCAGGCGTGGCAAAGTCTGAATGCCCTGAGCGCGCAGGCGGCGCTGACGAACCAAACCACGCTGATTGACGCCAGACGCAGCGAAGCGATGACCAATGCCGCGCTGGAGATGGAGCGTAGCTACCGGCAATACTGTGTGCTTGATGACCCGACGCTGGCTAAGGTTTACCAGAGCCAACGTAAACGCTACAGCGACATGCTGGATGCGCATGCGGGCGTGTTGCCGGATACCAAGCTTTATCAGGCACTGCGTCAGGACCTCAACGATCTCGCGCAGTTACAGTGCACCAACAGTGGTCCTGATAGCGTGGCGGCGGCGCGGCTGGACGCTTTCGCCAGTGCCAATACTGAAATGGTACAAGCGACGCGCACGGTCGTCTTTTCTCGTGGGCAGCAGCTACAGCAGGAAATAGCCGAACGTGGGCAGTTCTTTGGCTGGCAGGCGCTGGTGCTGTTTCTTGTCAGCCTGGCGATGGTGTTGCTGTTTACCCGCATGATAATCGGTCCGGTGAAGGGCATAGAAAAAATGATCAATCGTCTGGGGGAAGGGCGCTCGCTGGGCGATAGCGTATTATTTACGGGACCCCGGGAGCTGCGCTCCGTGGGGCAGCGCATTATCTGGCTGAGCGAACGTCTCTCCTGGCTGGAGTCACAACGACATCAGTTTTTACGCCACCTGTCTCATGAGCTGAAAACGCCTCTGGCGAGCATGCGCGAAGGTACCGAGCTGTTAGCCGATCAGGTCGTTGGGCCGTTAACGCCAGAGCAAAAAGAGGTTGTCGGTATTCTCGATGACAGTAGCCGCAACCTGCAAAAACTGATTGAGCAACTGCTCGATTACAACCGCAAGCTGGCGGATGACGAGGTTGAGCTTGAACGTGTGGAAATCGCGCCGCTGGTGGAAAGCGTTGTTTCTGCACATAGCCTGCCCGCTCGCGCCAAAATGATACATACTGATGTTGCGCTTGCGGTGAACGCCTGCCTGGCAGAACCGATGCTATTGATGAGCGTGCTGGACAATCTTTATTCCAATGCGGTGCACTATGGCGCTGAATCCGGTAACATTTGGATCCGCAGCAGTTTGCATGGCTCAATGGTATACATTGATGTAATGAATACCGGCACACCGATTCCAGAAGCAGAACAGACCATGATCTTCGAGCCTTTTTTCCAGGGTAGCCATCAGCGAAAAGGGGCGGTAAAAGGAAGCGGGTTGGGGCTGAGCATTGCCAGAGATTGCATCCGCCGTATGCGGGGCAAACTGTATCTGGTTGATGAGCATGCGCAAAACGTTTGTTTTCGCATAGAACTGCCGCTATCTGCAGCGAAAAATCACTAAAATAAACCTAAGTCTGGTGAGTATGCCATACGTTGTTGTCCGAATGCTTAAACGACATTTTTTCCGTCGCGTCATCCTCGCAAGCCTGCCGTGTCTGGCGCTGGTAGGCTGCGTCCCGAACGCGGTGAATCATATTATCGGCGACCCCTCGCAGGAGAAAATTCCGCCTCATCAACTGGCGGACTACCTTGCAACCGACTGTAGCGATATCTGGTCGCTGTCTGGTCAGCCCACAGAGACCAATCCGCTGTACTGGCTGCGGGCGATGGATTGCGCCAATCGCCTGATGCCGGTACAGGCGCGTAGTGAAGCCAGCACGATGATGCCTGATACCTGGCAGGGGGCTTTCAGGCGCGGGATCCTGCTTGATAACGCCAACATTACGCCGCCTGAAAGGCGGGAGACGGTTACGCGCCTCGACGCATTAAGCCCGCAAATTCCGCCACAGGTACGCCCGCTGTATCAGGTCTGGCGCAGCAGTCAGACGTTGCAGTTGCAACTGGCCGAAGAGCGTATGCGCTACAGCAAGCTTCAGCAGGCATCAGACAGCGATCTTGATACGTTACGTCAGCAGCAACAACACTTGCAGTCTCAGCTCGATCTCACGACCCGCAAGCTGGAGAATCTGACCGATATCGAACGCCAGCTTTCCACGCGCAAACCTGCCGGTAGTTACAACCCTGATGCGCCGCACGGGAACGATAAACTCACCCCACCTGATAACGAGGAAGGCGCAGCGTCGTCTGCCGATGAGGTCACGCCATGATAAGCCGTAAGCCCGCGCATCTGCTGCTGGTGGATGACGATCCCGGCCTGTTGAAATTACTTGGAATGCGCCTGACCAGCGAAGGCTACAGCGTCGTAACCGCAGAAAGCGGGCAGGAAGGGCTACGGGTGCTTAACCGTGAAAAAGTGGATCTGGTTATTAGCGATCTGCGCATGGATGAAATGGACGGCATGCAGCTGTTTACTGAAATCCAGAAAGTGCAGCCGGGAATGCCGGTTATTATCCTCACCGCTCACGGTTCCATCCCCGACGCCGTTGCGGCGACTCAGCAAGGGGTGTTCAGCTTTCTCACTAAGCCGGTCGATAAAGACGCGTTATACCATGCGATCGACGGGGCGTTGGAACAGTCTGCGCCTGCCGCTGATGACAGCTGGCGTGAGTCCATCGTCACCCGCAGCCCACTGATGCTGCGCCTGCTGGAACAGGCGCGCATGGTGGCGCAATCGGACGTAAGCGTATTGATCAACGGCCAAAGCGGAACCGGGAAAGAAGTTTTTGCCCAGGCCATTCACAACGCCAGCCCGCGCAGCCACAAGCCTTTTATTGCCATTAACTGTGGCGCATTGCCGGAACAACTGCTGGAGTCTGAGCTGTTTGGTCATGCGCGCGGCGCTTTTACCGGTGCGGTGAGCAATCGTGAAGGGCTGTTTCAGGCCGCGGAAGGCGGGACGCTGTTTCTCGATGAGATTGGCGATATGCCCGCGCCGTTGCAGGTTAAATTGCTACGTGTATTGCAGGAGCGAAAAGTCAGGCCGCTGGGCAGTAACCGCGATATCGATATTGATGTGCGGATCGTTTCCGCGACCCACCGTGATTTACCCAAAGCGATGGCTCGGGGGGAATTTCGCGAAGATTTGTACTATCGCCTCAACGTGGTGAGCCTGAAGATCCCGGCGCTGGCCGAGCGTACGGAAGATATTCCGCTACTGGCAAACCATCTGCTGCGCCAGTCTGCTGAACGACACAAACCGTTCGTGCGCGCCTTTTCGACCGATGCCATGAAACGGTTAATGACCGCCAGTTGGCCTGGTAACGTGCGTCAGTTGGTTAACGTGATTGAGCAGTGCGTGGCGTTGACCTCTTCGCCGGTGATCAGCGACGCGCTGGTGGAGCAGGCGCTGGAAGGGGAGAACACCGCGCTGCCGACCTTTGTTGAAGCGCGTAACCAGTTTGAACTCAACTACCTGCGTAAGCTGTTGCAAATTACCAAGGGCAATGTGACCCATGCGGCGCGAATGGCGGGGCGCAACCGCACCGAATTCTACAAGTTGCTCTCTCGCCATGAGCTGGATGCAAACGATTTCAAAGAATAAATCTGCGGATTATGTTAGTTTTATTCGATCAAAAGACAGGCGACCTTTTCAAGGAATAGCATGAAAAAGATTGATGCGATTATTAAACCCTTCAAGCTGGACGACGTCCGCGAAGCGCTGGCTGAAGTCGGCATTACCGGTATGACTGTAACAGAAGTGAAAGGGTTTGGCCGTCAGAAAGGCCATACTGAGCTGTACCGTGGTGCGGAATATATGGTGGATTTTCTGCCGAAGGTAAAAATTGAAATTGTGGTCACCGACGACATCGTCGATACCTGCGTCGACACCATTATTCGTACTGCCCAGACCGGTAAAATCGGTGACGGTAAGATTTTTGTCTTCGACGTGGCACGCGTGATTCGTATTCGCACCGGTGAAGAAGACGACGCGGCAATCTAAGCCGCGCCGTGCTTGCCTGATGGCGCAGCGCCATCAGGCATGAGTAATTACAAGACTTTATGCGGGCCGAAGCATTCGTAATGAATGTTCTCGTTTTTCACGCCCAGACCGATCAGCTGCTTCGCGGCAAACTGCATAAAGCCAACCGGACCGCACAGATAAAACTGCATCGCCGGATCGCTGATTGCGCCTTCCAGTCTGTTCAAATCCATCAGACCAACGCTATCAAACGCACCTTTCGCGCGATCGGCTTCGGTTGGCTCACGATACCAGGTGTGTGCGCTAAAGCGTGGCAGCGTTTTGCCCAGTTCATTCACTTCATCGGCAAAGGCATGTACATCGCCATTTTCTGCCGCGTGGAACCAGTTAACCTGCGCCGTATGATTCGCTTTTGCCAGCGTATCCAGCATCGCCAGCATCGGGGTTTGACCCACGCCTGCTGAAATCAGAGACACTGGGGTATCGGTCGCAACGTCCATAAAGAAATCGCCCGCAGGTGCAGCTAAGTGAACGACGTCGCCCACATTCGCATGGTTGTGCAGCCAGGTGGAAACCTGACCACCGTCTTCACGCTTCACAGCAATACGGTAGCCTTTGCCATCGGGTTTACGGGTCAGTGAGTACTGACGAATTTCCTGATGCGGGAAACCTTCCGGCTTCAGCCAGACGCCCAGGTATTGCCCCGGATGATATTCAGCCACTGCGCCACCGTCGACAGGTTCAAATTCAAAGCTGGTGATAAGCGCACTGCGTGGGGTTTTTGCCACGATGTGGAAAGGACGGGTACCTTCCCAGCCGCCATTTTTATTGGCATTTTCACTGTAGATCTGCGCTTCACGGTTGATGAAAACGTTCGCCAGCACGCCGTATGCTTTGCCCCATGCATCCAGAACTTCCTGGCCTGGGCTGAACATTTCGTCCAGCGTTGCCAGCAAATGGCCACCTACGATGTTGTACTGCTCCGGTTTAATCTGGAAGCTGGTATGCTTCTGCGCGATTTTCTCAACGGCAGGCAACAGCGCCGCCAGGTTCTCGATATTGCTGGCATACGCGGCAATAGCGTTAAACAGCGCTTCTCGCTGATCGCCATTACGCTGGTTACTCATGTTGAAGATTTCTTTCAGCTCTGGGTTATGCGTAAACATGCGATCGTAGAAATGTGCGGTCAGCTTCGGGCCTGTTTCAACCAGCAGGGGAATGGTGGCTTTCACTGTAGCGATGGTTTGTGCGTCAAGCATACGGTCTTCCTTTATCTGAAATTTTAATGATGTATGTCAAATGCATCTTATAAAAAATACCCCTGCATTGTAAATGGTTCTTTGTCACTTTGCGTTGTAAAGGTTACATCGTGAAAAATCTGCATCACAAACCTGAAAAGAAATCCGTTGAAATTCAGCAGACCTTTGTTCTCCAAAGCCTTGCGTGCCGTGAAGGTAATCGTTTGCGTAAAATCCTTTGTCAAGACCTGTTATCGAAGAATGATTCGGTTATACTGTTCGCCGTCGTCCAACGGGACTGCCTTTTTAGGCCGAAATTCTATTGTTAGCTGAGTCAGGAGATGCGGATGTTAAAGCGTGAAATGAACATTGCCGATTATGATGCCGAACTGTGGCAGGCTATGGAGCAGGAAAAAGTACGTCAGGAAGAGCACATCGAACTGATCGCCTCCGAAAACTACACCAGCCCGCGTGTTATGCAGGCGCAGGGTTCTCAGCTGACCAACAAATACGCTGAAGGTTATCCGGGCAAGCGCTACTACGGCGGTTGTGAGTACGTTGATATCGTTGAGCAATTGGCTATCGATCGTGCAAAAGAGCTGTTTGGCGCTGACTACGCTAACGTACAGCCGCACTCCGGCTCTCAGGCTAACTTCGCTGTTTACACCGCTCTGCTGCAACCGGGTGATACCGTTCTGGGCATGAACCTGGCGCAAGGCGGCCACCTGACTCACGGTTCCCCGGTTAACTTCTCTGGCAAGCTGTACAACATCATTCCTTACGGTATTGATGAGTCCGGTAAAATTGACTACGAAGATATGGCTAAGCAGGCCAAAGAGCACAAGCCGAAGATGATCATCGGCGGCTTCTCTGCTTACTCCGGCGTTGTTGACTGGGCAAAAATGCGTGAAATCGCCGACAGCATTGGCGCATACCTGTTCGTTGACATGGCGCACGTTGCGGGCCTGATCGCCGCAGGCGTTTACCCGAACCCGGTTCCACACGCGCACGTAGTGACCACCACCACCCACAAAACCCTGGCGGGTCCGCGCGGCGGCCTGATCCTGGCGAAAGGCGGTGACGAAGAGCTGTACAAAAAGCTGAACTCCGCGGTGTTCCCAAGCGCGCAGGGCGGCCCGCTGATGCACGTGATCGCAGCGAAAGCCGTGGCGCTGAAAGAAGCGATGGAACCTGAGTTTAAGGTTTACCAGCAGCAGGTTGCCAAAAACGCCAAAGCGATGGTGGAAGTGTTCCTGAACCGTGGCTACAAAGTGGTTTCTGGCGGTACTGAAAACCACCTGTTCCTGCTGGATCTGGTTGATAAAAACCTGACCGGTAAAGAAGCTGACGCCGCACTGGGCCGCGCTAACATCACTGTTAACAAAAACAGCGTGCCGAACGATCCGAAGAGCCCGTTTGTGACTTCCGGTATCCGTATCGGTTCTCCGGCTGTAACTCGCCGTGGCTTTAAAGAAGCGGAAGTGAAAGAGCTGGCTGGCTGGATGTGTGACGTTCTGGACAACATCAATGACGAAGCCGTTATCGAGCGCGTCAAAGGTAAAGTTCTGGATATCTGCGCACGCTTCCCGGTTTACGCGTAATTCTGCTTAACGCAAAACAAAAGGCCGCTGATGCGGCCTTTTTTAATGCCTGATAGCGCTGCGCTTTTCAGGCTGCTATCACAACGACTTCAGCGCTACGCCTTCATCGCACAACGCTTCCTCGCTTACCACTCGTCCTGAATGAATTAACTTACGCAGTGCGCGCACTTCGCGTCCATTGTTGAGCGCTACTGCGCCAATTAGCTTCCCATCACGCAGGTGGAACCAGATAGCCTTGCCGTCATCTGGATTGCCACGACATAACCATGTTTGCCCTTGCATACCGCCAACAAATTGCAGATTGTCATTAAATTGGTCGGTCCAGAACCAGCCTGGCGTCTTCTCCGGCAACGGCAGATTAAGCATTGCGGCAGCGGCAATCTGTGCCTGGTTATTGGCATTTTCCCAGCTTTCTACCCGTTCTAACGAACCGTCGGGCTGGCGCGTTATCGCCACATCACCGGCGGCAAAAATCGCGGGATCGGAGGTGATGCAGGCGGAGTCAACGATAATACCGTTAGCCGTCTCCAGCCCCGCTTCGCGAGCCAGCGCATCATTCGCCACGATACCGATGCCATAAACCAGCGCATCGGCCTGTAGCATCTCGCCGTTTTGCAGGGTAAGCGAGAGAAACTCTCCCGCTTCAGCGTGCTCAATGGCGCTGTTGAGCAGCACCCGCACCCCTGCCTGTCGGTGGCGGTTTAGCAGATAGTCGCGCACCGGAGCTGGGGCGTTGCGACCCATTACCGTTGAGGCCAGCTCCACTAACGTCACCCGACAGCCGCGTTGGATCGCGCTGGCCGCTAATTCCAGGCCAATGGTGCCCGCACCGACAATCACAATCGCCTTGCCCGGCAGCAAGGCACCGCGCAGACGCTCGACATCTGTGGCGTGACGCAGGGTAAAGCAACGTTCGCCCAGTTTATCCAGTAGCGGCAGCGGTCTGGCGGCGGCCCCGGTCGCCAACAGCAACTGCGACCAGCGGTAGGACTGACCATCGGCGAGCATCAGCGTGCGCGAGGTGCGGTCAATCTGACGCAGCGTGACGCCAAGATGCAGCTGTACGTTGTTCTCCAGCCACCAGTCAGCATTCAGGATCGGCTGTCGCTGTGGATTTTCGTCCAGCAGCATCGCTTTGGAGAGCGGAGGGCGTTCATAGGGCAGATACGGCTCATCGGAAAACAGATGCAATTCGCCGTTAAATCCTTGCTGACGCAGTGCGACGGCGGCCATTGCCGCAGCCTGACCACCGCCGACGATAGCGATAATTTTATGGCTCATAACGCCTCCTCAGAGATCCAGTCCGGCGGCAACGTGACGAATACCGCGAATGCCCAAACCGGCATCGGCATTGATCATCACGCCACTCAATGTGCGATTGTTGCGCTTTGACGCCAGCATCACATACGGGCCGGTAAAATCCGCTGGCTCAGGAAAAAACTGCAACGGCAAAATGGCGGCGATTTTTTCCGGCGTCAGCGACTGCATAATCGACGTATCGCCCTGGCCCAGTGCCTGTGGGCCGCGCAGATCGGTCGCCATACCGCACGGACCGACGCCGTTGACGCGCACCTTTGGCGCCAGCTCGTAGGCTAACTGGCGAATCAACCCGGTGGCGGCATGTTTAGAGGCGGTATACAACGGACCGCCGCCGCCGGGATACCACGCCGCGTTGGAAAGGGTAAAGATGATGTTGCCTTCGCTGGCGATAAGCGCAGGGGCGCAGGCTTTTGCGCCCAGCAGATAGCCCAGCACGTTGACGTTAAACAGCTCATGAAAGCCGCTCTCCAGCGCGTCTGCTGGCGTATTGACCAGCGAGGCGTTGTGATCCCATATCCCGGCGTTGCCGATCAAACAGTCCAGCGTGCCGTAGCGCGCCAGAATTTGATCCACCGCGCGCTGATAGTCGGCGTAGCAGGTGACGTTGCCTTCTACTGCCAGCACATGTTCGCCAAAACGTTGGCGCAGGCTGGCGACTTTGGCTGGCGAAAGTTCCAGCGTGGCGACCCGCGCGCCTTCCTCAATGAAACGCTCGACCAGCGCCAGGCCAAGACCGGAGCCGCCGCCGGTGATAAAGACCACGTTATCGCGTAAATCGCTCATCTCGCGTCCTCTGGAATATCAACGAACACATCGCTACCTTCCACGTACACCGCGTAGGTGGTCAGCGGATCGGTGGCAGGTAAACACAACGCCTTACCGGTTTTCAGGCAGAAACTGGCGGCATGCAGCGGGCATTCCACCGTCGCGTCGTCTTCCAGATAACCTTCCGACATCGAGGCATTACCGTGGCTACAGCGATCGTTAATGGCATAAAACTCGCCGCCAACGTTGAACAGCGCGATGACGGGCGAGGTGTCGAGCCGGAGCGCTTCACCCTCCGGCAAATCCCCTACGGGGCAGGCATAAATACGACTCATCAGAACAATACACTCAGGTTATGGGAGGTGATCACCGCTTGATCCAGCACGATCTCACGCTCCAGTAAGCGCCACTCATCGCCCGGTAAACGGCGCACTTTGTCCATGCGCATGCCGACGTAAAAGGTTTCATCGCGCTCTTTTTGCGCGCGATACAGCAGATAGTTAAGGCGCACGGCGAACACATCCGGCACTTCGGTTTCACTGACCTGGCAGTTGCTGATCAGGTGTCGGGTACGCGACGGCGGCTCCTCTGCCCAGGCCATTCCGGTTTCCAGTCGCGCAATACGGCGTTCAAGCTGATCTTTGTTGTCGTTAAAAATCCAGGTGGTTGGCGGCTGCACGCCTTTGCGACGATCGCGCGTCTGGGCATTGACCGTTGTGCGCATGGTATAGCGAATGTCGTCATCCAGCTGCGCCAGCCAGTCGCGAAACTGCCAGTCATCCAGCAGGCTGGCTTCATGGTAGAGAAACTGCGTAATGCGGTGATGCAGTTCCAGGGAAACTAAAGCACTCATTTCATCACCTCCTGCTGGTAAGCGGCGGTTTTTTCCTGCACTTCCTGCCAGCTTTCGCTGCTGAGTAAATCAGCCCAGCGCTGATACATGCCGCGGGCGGCAGTTTCTGAGAAGATGTAGTTGGTGATCCCCGGAATGCCGTCTTCACGACGTCTCTCCTGACCTAACCCCATTTCCAGGCACAGTTTGCTATTACGCGCCCGATGGCCCTTCAGCAGTTTTTGAATTTCACACCAGTTTTCCGAGTCGTCCTGTTCAAGGAATCCGGCGGGGCCAAAAGCGCGCGTAGCGCTGTTTTCAAATGCGGATTTCACTTCATCAGAGGCGGCTTTATCGGTAATACAGAACGCCCACACTTCAACCTGATCAGGACCGCGCGGATGCCAGACGCGCAACGTAGCGGTACCATTGAGCCAGGAAAGCGTTGGAAAAATGTTGTTGTGACCGGCCAGACGCAGGGCACGAACCTTACCCAGACGCTGTTCAGCTTCCGCGTAGGTGTCGCGGTAGTAGCTGGAGACTTCGCCGTCGACCCACACGTTGGCATCCGGCTTTTCGGTAAAGAAGAAGCCGCTGCCGTGCCCGTCCTGGCCGAACTGTAGTGCATCTTTGGCGGTTTCCCACACCGGGCGAGCGGTTTGTCCGTCACCGAGGCGTTTATCGCTACCGTCGTCTTTTGCCCCCAACACCTGCACAGCGGAGGCATGACTGAACAATGCGTGATACTGATCGCTGGCAAACTGTTCGGCGGGGAATTTCCAGTTACAGTCGATGGTCCACTTCTGTACGCCGCCGACGATTTCTGTGCCGCCTTCGCGGCGGTCAAGCACGCCGTCGAGATACCACGCAATGTCGCCGAGATAATCGCGTAGCGTGGGCGCGGTGGTGTCCCAGTTGCCGAAAATCAGCCCTTTATAGCTCTCTACGCCAGGAACTTCGTTCAGTCCCCAGTGCGATTTGCATAGCCCTTGCGGGTAAGCGCGAGGCTCCAGCGGGACATCGATCAGCTCGCCATTGATACCGTACGACCAGCCGTGATACGGGCAGGTAAAGGCGCGAGTGTTCCCGCAGTCGGCGTAGCTGACGCGCATCGCCCGGTGGCGGCACTGGTTGAGAAACGCTTTGATGCTGCCGTCTTTCTGGCGAACCACCACGACCGCATCCTCGCCCATGTAGGTGTTAAAAAAATCACCGGCTTTGGGGATTTGGCTTTCGTGGGCGAGAAATAGCCAGCAGCGCCCGAAGATGCGCTCCAGCTCCAGTTGGTAAATTTCTGGGTCAGTATAAATCCGTGGGGTTACACGACCGTTTTGCGTGTCGATCAGTTGGTAGATGTCTAAATTTGAGGGTGTGGTCATATTTTTTAATCCTGAAAGGTAAGATGTATTGACCTTCTATTTTTGTGCCATAAGGATGTTGCTGGTTAGTTATCAATCTGTGAAATAGTAAATTTCTACCAGTTGAGACATTTTTTCGATAACAAGGAGAAGGGCATGGAACTGAGGCACTTACGCTATTTTGTGGCGGTGGCGCAGGCGCTGAATTTCACCCGGGCGGCAGAAAAGCTGCATACCTCTCAGCCGTCGTTAAGCAGCCAGATCCGCGATCTGGAAACCTGCGTGGGCGTTCCGTTACTGGTGCGGGATAAGCGAAAAGTTGCGCTGACGGCGGCCGGGGAGTGCTTTTTACAGGATGCGCTGTCGATCCTTGAGCAGGCGGAAAATGCCAAAGTTCGTGCCCGTAAAACGGGGCAGGAAGATAATCATTTCGCTATTGGTTTTGTCCCTTCCGCTGAGGTGAATTTGCTCCCGAAAGTGCTGCCCTTATTTCGTTTAAAACAACCGGATACACACATTGAGCTGGTAAGTCTGATAACCACCGAACAGGAAGAAAGGATCCTCAACGGAGAACTGGACGTGGGCTTAATGCGTCACCCGGTGTACAGCCCGGAGCTGGATTATCTGGAGCTGATTCATGAGCCGCTGGTCGTGGTGTTACCGGTGAATCATCCGTTAGCCAATGAGCAAGCGATCTCCGCAGAACAGTTACATGGCGTAAATTTTGTCAGTACCGATCCCGCTTATTCCGGGGCGCTAGCGATGATTGTCAAAAACTGGTTTCAGCAGCAGGAAAGCCAGCCCAATATTGTGCAGGTAGCGACCAATATTCTGGTGACCATGAATCTGGTCGGCATGGGGCTGGGGGTGACTTTGATACCCGGTTATATGAATAATTTTAATACCGGGCAGGTGGTTTTTCGGCCTATTGTTGGCGATGTTCCGACCATTGCCCTGCTGATGGCGTGGAAAAAAGGGCCAATCAAACCGGCATTGACCGATTTTATCGCCACTGTGCATGAACGTTTAGCCGTGAGCCTGGCGGAGTAATGACTACAGCTCGCTAAGCTGTGATTCGACATAAAGATAGCCAATTCCCATGAGTTGCTGAGGGCGATTAAGCTGACCGAAGCTTATCTGAGTTGCTCTGGCACGCGGGTTATCGCCGTGATCGAACGGATTAAACCCGGTTTGCTGTACCAGCGTATTGAGCCAGCTATCGCCAAATGCACAGCTACGACCATACAACCATATTTGATTAATGTTCAGTATATTCAAAAAATTATAAAGACTCAGGCCGATGGCGCTGGCGGCATGTTCGGCCCAGGCCTGAATGCGAACATCTCCGTGTTGCCAGGCAGTAATAAGCTGGTCGGTGGTGAGCGTTTCCGGGTCGTAAAGGGATGTCGGCTGCGATTTCATCCACACGCGGGCCTGCTTTTTCAACGCGCTCAATGACGCCACTGTTTCCAGACAGCCATAACGGCCACAGTCACAGGCGATCCCATCGGGATGAATGATGGTATGTCCAATCTGACCGCTGCCATACAGACTCCCGCGCCAGATGTTATCGTTAATCACAAACGATGAGCCAATACCGTAATCAACGTTAATCACGCAAAAATCACCGTTAGCCGCCGGGTTTTGCCATTTTTCCGCCAGCGCCAGCATCACGCAGTCATTATCCAGCCGGACCTGTACGCCGAGCATCTCCTCCAGCAGATATTTTATTTCCACCGGTGTTTTCCACGGTGCCTGAGGCATGGTTTTTGATGCGCCGGTTATCGGATCAACCTGACCGTGAACGCCAAGCGCCAGATTAATTGTGACCTCGGGAAATTGTCGACGGTATTCCCGCCAGTGCGCCGCCAATGCTGTCAGCAGCGCTTTTGGCGATTCGGGGTTGATGACTTCATGCTGCCAGTCGCCGACGGCAACCAGCCGAGCATCCGCCAGTTGACTGGTGATGCTGGTGGGGGTGACGTTGATACACAGCGTCCAGGCACCTTTTTCTGGCAAATGATAACTGCCACTGCTCAAACCGCGCTGGCTTAAAGTTTCTCGCGAATGGCTGATTCTTCCTTCATCCATCAGTTCTTCGAGGATATTGCTAACCGCCGGGATCGACAGGCTGGTGAGCTGCGCCAGCTGTGACTTGCTGAGCTGCTTTTCTCGCCACAGATGTGACAAAAAAATCTGTTTATTCGCCTGACGTACCCTGGCGTTGTTGAACCCCGAACGCTGCATTCACTTAACTCCCTTAACTATATTGCGTGAGCATTGCGCATTTTAACGCCACTTAACTGCCGCAGAATAGCATCAAGTTGAATTTTTACTTTTGTTTATTAAGTGGAGCGCGGCATGTACGGTTCAGTAAAAGTTTGGCAGGAAACGATCACCCTCCCCACGTGGACAGCGGGTGAAGAAGACGCCAACCCAATGTTTCTGGAAAAGCGAGTTTATCAGGGGTCTTCAGGAGCGGTTTATCCCTATGGCGTGATTGATACGCTGACCGGCAAACGTGAAATGCGCGACTATCAGGCGGTATGGATGGAGAATGACTTCATTCGCATCATGCTGCTGCCGGAGTTAGGCGGACGCATTCATCGAGCGTATGACAAAGTGCAGCAGCGCGACTTCGTCTACTACAACGAAGTGGTAAAACCTGCGCTGGTCGGTCTGCTTGGGCCGTGGATCTCTGGCGGCATTGAGTTTAACTGGCCGCAACATCATCGCCCGACCACCTTTATGCCGGTGGATTTTACGCAACAGCAGGGTGAGCAGGGCGAATACACCGTCTGGATGGGCGAGGTAGAGCCCATGCGTGGTTTACAGGTCATGACCGGATTCACGCTGTATCCGGATCGCGCGTTGATCGAGATAACCGGGAAGGTTTTTAACGGTAACGCTACCCCGCGCCACTTCTTATGGTGGGCGAATCCGGCGGTGAAGGGCGGCGACGATCACCAAAGCGTGTTTCCACCGGATGTGACGGCGGTATTCGACCACGGTAAGCGCGATGTTTCTGCGTTTCCCATCGCCACCGGCACATACTACAAAGTGGACTATTCGGCTGGCGTGGATATCTCGCGCTACAAAAACGTACCAGTGCCGACCTCCTATATGGCTGAAAAATCTGATTATGATTTTGTTGGTGCCTGGCATCACGGCGAGCGCGGTGGGTTGCTGCATGTGGCCGATCACCACGTTTCGCCAGGGAAAAAACAGTGGACTTGGGGTTATGGCGACTTTGGCGTTGCCTGGGATCGTAATCTCACTGATGACAACGGTCCGTATATCGAACTTATGACCGGGGTCTTTACCGATAACCAGCCGGATTTCACCTGGCTTGCGCCGTACGAAGAGAAAGTCTTCGTGCAAAACTTCCTGCCTTACAGCGAACTGGGTATGGTGCAAAACGCCAGCACGCAGTTGGCGCTTCGTCTGGTGCGTGAGAGTCGCCAGCTTTCTGTGGGCATTTATGCGATTGCGCCGTTACGCGATGTTCAGGTTACGCTTGCCGCACACGGGCAGCCATTCTATGAAAATACACTCACTCTGGAGCCGGGACAGAGCTGGCTGGCTGATGTGTCAGACAATGGCCATACCCGGGTGACAATGACCGTCACTAACGCCGATGGCACTACGCTTTTGCAGTACGAAGAGCACATTGCGCAAGAGTTACCGCTGCCTTCGGCGGCCGTCGCGCCAGCACAGCCAGAAGCACTCTCTAATACCGATGAACTCTATTTTATTGGTCAGCATCTGGAGCAGTACAACCATGCCAGCCGCTATGCTGAAGATTATTATCGCCGCGCGCTGGATGTTGATCCGCTGGATTACCGCAATAATGTGGCCCTGGGGACGCTGGCGCTAAACCGCGCGGACTGGGCGCTGGCGGCGTATTGTGCGAGTAAGGCGCTGGAACGGGCGCATAAGCTCAATAAAAATCCGCGTGATGGCGAGGCGAGCATGCTGCTGGCTGCCGCACAGGAACGTCAGGGCGACGATGACAGTGCTTGGGATAATTATTATAAGGCCAGTTGGAGCGGCAACTGTCGGGATGCGGCTTTCTGGTCGTTAGCGCGTCTGGCGATGAAGCGTCAGGACTACGTTGGCGCGTTGGAAAAGGTCGAGCAGAGCCTGCGCTTTAACGGCAGTAATAACCTGGCGATGGGACTGAAAGCGCTGGCGCTGGCAAAACTTGATCGCATTCCGCAAGCCCTGGACTACATTCGCCAACAGCTGGTTGATTATCCTCTGAGCTACACCCTGCACTATGCGCGTTGGGCCATCTGTCAGGACGAGGCGACGGCACAAGCGCTGATCTCGATTACCGGGCGGCGCGGTACCAACGCGTGTGAACTGGCAGGCTGGCTGATCTCATTGGGGCAAAAGGATGCTGCCCGTGGCGTGCTGGAACTGCTCGACAGCCAGGAAACGCTGCCTATGCTGTGGCGCGCCTCGCTAAGTGACAACCCACAACCCTTCATCGAACGTGCCCGCGAATGCCTGCAAAACCGCGTTCGTTTCCCCAATACGCTGGATGAAGTGCAGATGCTGCAAACCCTCGAACAGAGCGCTTTTGCCCGCTATTTACTTGGCTGTTTCTGGTACAGCAAACGGCGTTATGCCGAAGCGGTATCCTGCTGGCAGTTTACCCTTGCGCAGGAAGCGGATTTCGCTCCTGTACACCGCTTACTGGGGATCTATGCCTGGAACAAACTGCATGATGCGCAGCAGGCGATGCAGTATCTGTCGCAGGCCGTGGCACTGGAGCCGCAAAATGCCCGTTTCCTGTTTGAACTCGACTATCTCAAGAAGCTGATGGCGCAACCGGCTGAGCTGCGCCTGCAGCGACTGGAAGCCAGCAAAGAGATTGTCTTCCATCGTGATGATCTGACGGTGGAACTGCTCAGTCTGTGGAATGGATTAGGGCGTTACGACGATGCCGCAGCAGTATTACGTGAGCGCGTGTTCCATCCGTGGGAAGGTGGTGAAGGCAAAGCCACAGGGCAATATCTGCTGAATCAGATGCATCGTGCGCTGGCTGCCATTCAGTCCGGCGACCCGCAAACCGCCATCGCGCAGTTGCAACAGGCGTTGCACTACCCGCAAAACCTCGGGGAGGGGCGTTTACCCGGACAAACGGATAACGATATCTGGTATTTACTGGGACATTGCGCGCAGCAGCAGGGGTGTTTTGATGAATCCCAGCGTTACTTCTCCCGTGCGACACGCGGCGGTAGCACACTGGATGCTGGCCGTTACTACAACGACCAGCCTGTGGATTATCTCTTCTGGCAGGGTATGGCGCAGAGAAAACTTGGCGATGATGCTCAGGCGAACGCTCTGTTTAATAGCTTCCTGCAATGGGTTGAATCGCATCGCGACAATGTCCCGGATGTCGATTTCTTTGCCGTATCGCTACCCGATCTGGTGGTGCTGGATACCTCAGCACAAGCAAAACACCAGCAACACTGCCTGTTTATCAGTGTGCTCGGGCATCTGGGGTTGGGAAATAGTGCTGCTTGCCAGCGCGATCTTGACGCACTCCTGCAACTCAATCCGGCGCATGACAAGGCATTACTGCTACGTCACGCCATTAACGTAAGGCTTTTCCAGTAACACCCGAAATGGGTGGGGGCAACCTCACCCGAAACCTACTGTCCCCTGCGTTTCCCTGAAAGAGGAATCATAATGAATAACGCGCAGACACATTTAAAGATTGGTTACGTCTGGACTATCTGCCTGGTTGCGGCCTGCGGTGGTTTACTGTTTGGCTATGACTGGGTGGTGATCGGTGGGGCAAAACCCTTCTATGAAGCCTATTTCTCGATTACCGATCCGGCGCAATCCGGCTGGGCGATGAGTTCGGCTTTGGTCGGTTGTATCTTTGGCGCGCTGATTTCCGGATGGTGCGCCGATAAGTTTGGCCGAAAGATGCCGCTGATTCTCTCGGCGATCCTCTTTAGCGCTTCCGCCTGGGGAACTGCCGTCGCCAGTAATTTCGACATGTTTATTGTTTATCGCATCGTTGGAGGCGTGGGGATTGGTCTGGCGTCTGCGCTAAGCCCGTTGTATATCGCCGAGGTTAGCCCGGCTGAAAAGCGTGGGCGCTTTGTTGCCGTTAACCAGCTCACTATCGTGATTGGCGTACTGGCGGCGCAGCTTATCAACCTGATGATTGCCGAACCAGTAGCCTCAGGCGCTACGCAGCAGGCGATTGTGGAAAGCTGGAACGGTCAGACGGGCTGGCGTTGGATGTTTGGCGCTGAATTAGTGCCCGCGATAATTTTCCTGGTACTGATGTTCTTTGTACCTGAATCGCCGCGCTGGCTGGTGAAAGCAGGCAAAGCCGATCGTGCGCGTACCATGCTGCAGCGCATTGGTTCGGCGGAATATGCTGGTCAAACGCTGAAAGAGATTGAACATACGTTGCAAAAAGATAATCACAAGGTCGCGTGGTCAACGCTGTTACAACCGCAGATCAAACCGATCGTGATTATTGGAATGGTGCTGGCAGTGTTCCAGCAGTGGTGTGGGATCAACGTTATTTTCAACTATGCGCAGGAGATCTTCGCCTCTGCCGGATTCGACATCAACGGTACGTTAAAATCGATCGTGGCGACAGGGATCATCAATCTGGTCTTTACCCTTGCCGCTCTGCCGTTAGTAGACAAAATTGGTCGCCGTAAACTGATGTTGTTCGGGGCGTCAGGATTAACGGTTATCTATATGCTGATTGCCGGGGCGTACGGGTTGGGCATTATGGGTTGGCCGGTTCTGGTTCTGGTGCTGGCGGCGATCGCTATTTATGCCCTGACGCTGGCCCCGGTGACCTGGGTGCTGCTGTCTGAAATTTTCCCTAACCGCGTCCGCGGGCTGGCGATGTCGCTCGGTACGCTAGCGCTGTGGATTGCCTGCTTCCTGCTGACCTATACTTTCCCGCTGCTCAATGCGAGTCTGGGCGCGTCGGGAAGCTTCCTGTTGTACGGTGTGATTTGCGCGATGGGATTCATGTATGTTCTGCGTAATGTTCCGGAAACCAAAGGCGTGACGCTGGAAGCGCTGGAAGAGCAGCTGGCGGCGCAGCATACGAAAGTTGGCGCATCAGCCCAACAACGAAGCGCTCGCTAATGGATGGTCTGCTGATGCTACAAAACGCACATCTGCGGATGTGCGTAGATCCGCAGGGCGGTTCGCTATTAAGTCTGGTTTCGTTACAACATCAACAGGCAATTTTACGCGAAGGTCATGGTCAGCAGCCCGGTGATTGCGGCCTGTTCCCGATGCTGCCGGTCGCGAATCGGGTGGCGGGAAATCGTTTTATGCTGCGCGGTGAAGAGGTGGTGTTACCTCAACATGGCGCAGATGACACCTTTTTCCTGCACGGTGACGGCTGGCTGCAACGCTGGCAGGTTATCACCGTGACCCAAAGCGGTTGTTTGCTGCAGTTGCGCAGTTGGCATCCCTGTGGCTATGACTATACGGCGCAACTTTGCTATCAACTGGAAACCTCAAGCCTGCACGTCTCGTTGACGCTCACCCATTGCGGTGAACAGCCGATGATTTATGGCTGTGGGTTCCATCCGTTTTTCGCTTTTGATAAGCACAGCACGGCGCAATTCACCACCGGCGGCTACTGGCCGGAGGGGGAACAGCATCTGCCGCTGGAATGGCAACGTGAAATCCCTCCAGCGGCGGATTTCATGTACGCGCAATACGGCGAGGATAGCTGGCTGAACGTTGGATATTCTGGCTGGAGCGGGCGGGCCGTTATTCAGCGAGATGTGATGAAAGTCACGATTTTAGCGCAAACTCCATGGTTGATGCTGTTCAGAATGTCGGGTGAGGAGTTCTTGTGCCTGGAGCCGCAAACGCATCCGGTGAATGCCCACCACATGCAGGGGCAGCCGGGATTGCAGGTTTTAGCGCAGGGAGAACGCTGCCATTTTGCGATGCAGATTTGCGTCGAATAGGGCAAAAATCATGTTATCTGCCTGTTAATGCTCTCTTGCGCCAGCCTGCGTTTGTCGCCAGACTATCGCCTCCAAACGGGAGGGATTCATGGCTTTGCATTCCACGCGCTGGCTGGCGCTCGGTTATTTCACCTACTTCTTTAGCTACGGTATTTTTCTGCCTTTCTGGAGCGTCTGGCTCGAAGGGCTGGGGCTGACGCCGGAAACCATCGGTTTACTGCTGGGCGCGGGGCTGATTGCCCGTTTTCTCGGCAGTTTGCTGATTGCGCCGCGCGTAAGCGATCCCTCTCGTCTGATCTCCGCTTTACGTATTCTGGCCCTGTTGACGCTGGTGTTTGCGCTGGCCTTCTGGGCGGGCACCAACGTGGCGTGGCTGATGGTGGTGATGGTCGGCTTTAACCTGTTTTTCTCGCCGCTGGTGCCGTTAACCGACGCGCTGGCCAACACCTGGCAAAAACAGATAACCATGGACTACGGTCGGGTAAGACTGTGGGGATCCGTTGCCTTTGTGATTGGCTCCGCGCTGACCGGCAAGCTGGTCAGCCTGTTTGACTATCGGGTGATCCTGGTCCTGCTGTCGCTTGGCGTCGCGTCGATGCTATTGGGGATGATGATCCGCCCGAGCGTGCAGCCAGCAGGGGAAAACCGTCAACAGGAGAGCGCGGGATGGCCCGCCTGGCGCGTGTTGATAACCCAAAGCTGGCGTTTTTTGGCCTGCGTGAGTCTGTTGCAAGGTGCGCATGCCGCTTATTACGGGTTCAGCGCCATCTACTGGCAGTCTGCCGGCTATTCCGCTTCGGCGGTGGGCTATTTATGGTCATTAGGCGTGGTGGCGGAAGTGATTATTTTTGCGCTCAGTCACAAGCTATTCCGCCGCTTTAGCGCGCGCGATTTGCTGCTGCTTTCCGCCGTTTGCGGCGTGGCACGTTGGGGGTTGATGGGCTGGAGCACTGAGCTACCGTGGCTGATTGTGGTGCAAATCCTCCATTGCGGAACCTTTACCGTCTGCCACCTGGCGGCAATGCGCTATATCGCGACGCGCCAGGGCAGCGAAGTGATACGTTTGCAGGCGGTGTATTCTGCGGTGGCGATGGGCGGCAGCATCGCCATCATGACCGTATTCGCAGGCTACCTGTACCAGAATCTGGGCAACGGCGTATTCTGGGTGATGGCGCTGGTGGCGCTACCGGCAATCTTTCTGCGCCCGAAGGTGGTGGCGCAGCCTGCAACGTTATGATTCGAGGATTTTGCGGATCTGCTGCTGCTGATGCGGCGTAAGTGCCAGATCCGCATGAATCAACGGCGGAGAAAACAGCGGCAGCGGCGTGGTATACGGCGTAATAATCAGCGTGACTCCGCGCGGTGTACCCTGTTTTTGAAAGTCCTGCATCGGCATATGTTTTACGTTGAGCGGCAGCAGCGTCAGTTCGCGCAGCTGTTGCTCAATATGCGCTTCAAGTTGTTCATTGTTGCCGGTCAGCAGGATAATCTGCTTCTCGTGCAAATCCTTCTCCTGCATCAGCCAGGCACCGAAAATAACGGCGACCAGCCCGATCTCTTCTTCTGAAAACTGCACATCGTACTCCGCTTCGAAGCCATGTATCGCCTCGCGGGTAGTACGAACCAGACGGGGATAAAGTCGGCTGAACTCCTCCGGCAGCGTGTTATCTATGCCAATGGCAAACACGCTGCGGTTAAGCGCCTGGGCAAGGTGAATATACAGCTGATCGTTCAGTCCTTGCTCATCGCTGAAGCGCACATTGCCATACTCGCGAAAACGCAGCACCAGCCGTGCAATAGCAAGGCGCAGGCGACGATCCTGCTGGTGGTTATCGCGCACTGGGTCGGGGATACGGAGCATTGAGAACAGCAACGCCATAAACAGCGATTCGCCCGGCGGCGCACTCTGCATGACGTGGCGCTGCCAGTGGCGGCCAATTTCCTCAGCGAGCGGATACTCTGCGCAGGATTGCGCCCAGCGTTGCTGGAGCGGATTAAATTCCGGGGTGACTCCCGCGTGATGCTGTAGCAGACAATACTGTAAATACAGGCGCAGGAACTGGATGTCACGGTACTCAAACGGCTTCTGCAAGCGCCGGGAGCACAGATTAATGAGCGCATGCAGATTGGTGTCGTCATACAGCGTACGCGCGATACCTTGTTGTTTCAGCGCCATTTTTAATGCGGGTGTGAAATGCTGGGCGATAAAAGTCGGGCAGATCCGCAGACCGCGGCGCAGCCACTGCAACAGACACAGGCGCTGATTTAGCGGGGTCCCTTCGATCGTATAGCCGCCATTCAGCGCGGTGGTAATCGCGAGCCGGTGATAGCGCTGGATTTCGAGTCCTGCGCCAATAATATCTTCCTCAACAGTGGCATCATCAACGCCATTGAGGCTACTGAAGGTTTGAGCTGTAGCGATTTGCCCTGGCAGGAAAAGCGTCAGCAGCACCTGGCAACGGCGCTGGGGAGCGGAAAGTACAGATGGTGGAGCAAGCGTTGACATCATCTGTAGGATCTCCCGTAAGTATGTTTGATAAGAATAGCTAAAGTTTGCTCATAGATTTGGAGAATGGAATGCTTTCCACCAGGAATGCTGGAGAGCGTCACAGAATTTTTAACGTGCGGAACAGATAGCGGGAGTGGAACGCAGCGCGTTAACTGGCTTTTTCACTGTTTTATCTTCTATTGAGACATAAAAAAACCCGCCTGAGGGTGACGGGTTGAGAAGACGAGTGGAAATGCGCGGTCTGGTGTTACTGCTCGCGGCTCAGCGTTAATCCCACATCACCGCCAGGATGTACAGACAATAGCGTCTCTTTTGAGTAACCGCTTTCGCTCATCAGACAGGCGCAGGCGGCGTCAAAGATAGCCAGGACCAGTAAAATTGAGGTGGTGGCCAACATGTTCAGCGGGTCGGCCTCACGCTGGACGCCGGTGGAAATCACCAGCCTTGACGCTTTAGCAATGGCTGAGTCGGCGTTTTCAGTCACGCTCAGGATGGGCACATTTCTCGCAGCTAGTCCGGGCAGCAGCCGAGTGAGTTCATCCGAATTTCCCCCGCGTGATAGCATAATGACCAGGTCGTCGGCGCGTAAAAAACCGAGATCGCCATGCGCCGCATCCGTCGCGTTGAGGTAAATCGCCGGACGTTCCACGCAGGCGAGCATGTGCGCAACTTTACGCGCCGCAATACCGGATGTACCGACGCCAGTGACGACGATTTTCCCCTGGCAACCGCGCAGCTCCGCCATTAGCGACTGCCAGACCGGTTCAGTCAGATGCTGTCCCAGACCTGCGAGGGCATCGCTATAGAGCTGAAATACGCCGGTGGCCTGAGACCAGGAGTCACTCATGCGTCCTCCTGCATCAGTTGGCGGTATTTCATATGATCCTGATACATCTCATGGAATACCCGATATTTGCGATCGTAGTACTGCTTAATGCGATTGGTCTGCGGGGTCACCGTTTTACCAATCCGGCTCATCGCCGACATCGCTTCCGGGAACGTGTCAAACACGCCTGCGGCGATAGTCCCCATCATGGCGCCGCCCAGCAGCATGGCTTCGCTCTCTTCAGGCAGCAGCATGGCGCAACCGGTGGCGTTGGCATGCTCCTGAACGAAGATCGGGTTTTTCGTCCCGCCGCCGCTGGCCATAATCGTATCGATGGTGTAGCCGCTTTGGTTCATCGTTTCAATGATATGGCGCGTTCCCAGCGCAATGGCCTGGATGGTTGCGAGGTACTGGAGCGCCATATCTTCCGGCGTGCGGGACAGCTTCAGTCCGGTGATTGCTCCCGTGAGCGTGGGGTTAGCACGCGGCGAGCGGTTGCCGTGGAAATAGGGCAGGATGTGCATGTCACGGGTCAAAAAGGCGATATCTTCCGGCTCACCAGCCATTTTGCGCAGCAGCGCATTCAGCACTTCATAAATGGTTTGCCCCTGAGACTTAGCCTGCGTTAGCAGGGTTTCGTAACACGGGTGCGACTGAATAACGTGGTCGATTAACGCCCCGGTTGCTGACTGCCCGCCTTCATTGAGCCAGTATTCCGGCAGTACGGCTGAGTAGTAAGGGCCCCAGACGCCGCCGATAAAACGCGGCTCTTTGGAAATCGCCATGTGTCCGGTGGAGGTGCCACCAATTAACGCGACACGACGGTCAAAATCCGCCACCTCGCCGGAAACACCGCTTGCGCCGAGCGTACCGAGTGTGCCGGCGTGGGCATCGATTATCGAGACGCTGACCGCGGTCCCCGGAATCAGTCCCATTTCGCTGGCGGCGCGCGCGGACAGCCCGTGACCGAGCGGTTCGCCCATGGTTTTCACGTAGCGACCAATTTTGGCAGCATCATGTTCCAGCAGGTCTTCCAGCCCAATCTGGCGGAAATAGCTGGCATCCCATTTGTCTTCATGGCCCATATAGGTCCATTTACACACTGTCGAACACAATGAGCGTGTGTCATCGCCTGTTGCGCGCCAGGTCAGAAAATCGGGCAGATCAAAGTAGTAACCCGCATTGGCCCAGGTATTGGGCATATGCTGCTTCAGCCACAGCAGCTTGGGCGTTTGCATTTCCGGGGAGATAATGCCGCCAACGTAGTCCAGCACCCGATGATGCAGGGCGTTAATGCGTTCAGCCTGGGTAATGGCGCGGTGATCCATCCACACAATGATGTTCTGTTCGCTGCGCCCGGACGGGCTGATGGTCAGCGGTTTACCTTCTTTATCCAGCACCACCAGTGAGCAGGTAGCGTCAAAGCCCAGACCTTTCACCTGGATTGGGTTGATATCTGACTGGTTAATCGCATCGCGAACCGCGTTACACACCGCCTGCCAGATGTTATCGGAAGACTGCTCAACAAAATCGGCCTGCGGGCGGTAAATCTCGATAGCCCGACTGGCCTGGCCGACCATTCTGCCGTTGAGATCAAACACGCCGGCACGGGCGCTTCCGGTTCCGACATCCACACCAATAAAGTAACTTGCCATAATTTTTTCTCCTGAAATCAGGCTTTACGATTCTGTAATGCGATAAAGAGGATCAGCACCGCGCCCCACAGCGCCATCGTCAGATAGCTGCTCACCCCCAGCAAGTTAAGGCCGCTTTCCAGCATTTGCAGCACAATCAGCGCCAGTACCAGGCCGATAATGCGCCCGAAACCGCCATCCGGGTTGATGCCGCCGAGGACGGAGGCAAGGATGGTGACCAGCAGGTAGGACTCACCGTATCCGGCTTTTGCCGAGTTGAATTTCGCCATCATCAGAATGGCGGCGACCCAGCCGAGCAGGGCAGAAATCACGTACACGGAAATTTGTACCCGGACGGTATTTACGCCGCTGTAGCGGGTAGCCTGTTCATTGGAACCCACGAGATACAGACTGCGCCCAAGCGTGGTGTGCTCCAGCAGTACCCACAGCAGGATTGCCACCAGGAAAAAGAGCAGCAGCGCTACCGGAATACCGGCAATCGTGGCGTTACCAAGATATTGAATGGCGGTCGGGAAACCGGAAATCACTGTCCCATTGGAAAGCAGAATATTCAGCCCGGAGATAAGCGTCATCGTGCCGAGCGTGGCGAGAATCGGCGAAACCCCGACCCAGGCAATCAGCGCGCCGTTGAGCGTACCGATCGCGACCGCCACGGCAGCGCCTGCCAGCAGCGCCAGCACCAGAAACAGCGGGTTATCCGGATGGGTGACGATAATCGCCGCCATTACCAGCGAGCAGGCATTCGCTCCTGCAATTATCGACAGGTTTATGCCGCCGGTCAGCATGGTCATGCCCATCCCGAGGGCCAGCATGCCAAGGATCGGCAGTTGCGAGCCAATCGACTGGAAGTTAGCGACGCTGAAAAAACGGCTGCCGAGCAGGGCCGAGAAGACCAGGGCGACGACCACAATAATGACGCATTGCAGACGAATGATGGCATCACCGGGTAAAAATCTGGCGATTGTTTTCATCTCAAAGCTCCCTTGCCAGTTTGCGTTTTTCGTTCCAGGCCGTGGCGCTAATGCTGACCAGGATAATGGCGCCGCTGAACACGGTGTGCCAGTAAGAGGAGACGCTGAGCAGCGTCAGGCCATTTTGTAAGAAGGCCAGCAGGACCACGCCGAGCAGGGTTCCGGTTAATGTGCCGCGTCCGCCGCTCATGCTGGTTCCGCCGAGCACGACCGCCGCCAGTACCGTCAACTCAAAGCCGAGCAGCGAATTGGGCGCAACTGACTGGGTGATTTGCGCCTGAACCACGGCGGCAACGCCTGCCAGAATACCCATGTAGCCATACACGTAGAAATGCAGCTTCAGCAGATTCAGTCCCAGACGCGAGGCCGCATCACGATTACCGCCCATGGCGTAAACCTGACGGCCAAGACGGGTATAGTTCATCAGCACGGCGGTAAAGATGATCACAGCCGCCAGGCACAGCAGAGGCAGTGTCAAGCCGTAGTCGTAGCCATCCGCCGCGGTGAACGAGAACCAATTGATGCCGTTCATAAACCAGTCCGGAAAGCCGTACAGCCAGGTGCCTTTGGTGGCGTACACCAGCAGACCGTAGTAAACGTTCAACGTGGCGATGGTAATGATGATGGCCGGAACGCGCAGCCAGTAGACCAGGAAGCCATTAATAAGTCCCAGCAGCAGACCCACCGCAATCGCGATGATTAACGCCAGCGCGAAGTTGCCGCCGTGGCCGATAACCCAACTGGCCATCGCATACTGGGCTATCGCGGTCATCGCCGGAAATGAGATGTCGATCCCGCCGGAAATCAGTACCACAAACAGCCCGCAGGCAAGGATGCCGAGAATCGCATAGCTGGTAGCCACATCCGTCAGGTTCCCCAAAGACAAGAACTCATCGGTGCTGATGCTCAGCCCAACGGCAAGGGCCACAACCAGCAGGCCCAGCCAAAACTCATGTTGCCCGATTAAACGGGAGAGATGCATCTTATTCATTGATTACCTCGACCACTTCAGCAATCTCCTCTTCACGGCACTGATGAGGATTAAATTCCGCCACCAGCCTGCCGCGACGCATCACCAGCACGCGGTGGCTGTTGTAATACGCTTCCGGGATTTCATCGCAAATCATCAGCACCGCCATACCCTGTTCCGCCAGATCGCGGGCTATCTGGTAAATACCCTCTTTGTTGGCGATATCTACGCCTACGGTAGGGGAGTCGAGGATCAGGATGCGGGGATTAGTCGCCACCCATTTGGCAATGGCGATACGCTGGGCATTACCGCCGGAAAGGGTTTTAACCGGCAGGTGTGGATCGGACACTTTGATATTCAGCTCGCGGATCAAATCGGCGACCAGCTTTTGCGCTTTACGGTGATCGAGCAGGCCGCTGCCAGTATGCAGTTGATCAAACACCGTGACGATGGTGTTGTCGTAGATCGACTGCTCCATGATCAGCCCCTGCGTTAGGCGATCTTCTGAGACGTAGCCGATCCCATGTTTGATGGCATCATGGTTATTGCGAAGAGTGACCGGCTGGCCGTTAATGCGAATCTCACCGCTTTCTGGGTGCGTCATGCCAAACAGGCTCAGACAAAGTTCGGTGCGTCCGGCGCCCAGCAGGCCCACAATGGAGACAATCTCGCCGCCGTGCAGCGACAGATTAATGTTTTGGTATTTGCCTCTGCGGCTGAGGTTGCGCAGCTCCAGCAGGGGCTCTTGCTCAATAGCGGGTCTTTCCGGCAGCGGGCTATAGTGGAAGCGTTGTCCGGTCATCAGGAAAGCCAGCTCGTGGCTGTCGAGTTCGCTGGCAGGATAAGTGCCCACCAGTTTGCCGTCGCGCATCACGCTGATGCGGTCAGCCACTTCCATCACTTCATCCAGACGGTGGCTAACAAACACTACACAAATTCCGGCAGCTTTTAGTTCGTTAACGACCCGTAGCAGGCCATTAACCTCCTGACGGGTTAGTGAGGCGGTGGGCTCGTCCATAATCACCAGACGCGCGTCGGCGGCAATCGCCCGGCAAATGGCGACCAGTTGTCGGTCGGCAATCGAGAGTTTTTCAACCTTTTTATCGGGATCGATGTTCACACCGATGCGCTTCATGGCTGCCAGCGCCTGCTGCTTCATGGCGCCACGACGTACCCAGATATCGCCACCGGGCAGATAGCGGTTGACCGCGATATTCTCCGCGACGCTAAAGTTAGGGAACAACGACAGGTCCTGATAAATAACCTGAATGCCATAATGGGAAGAGAGCTGCGGCGTCAGGTGATGGAACAATTTGCCATCGAGTAAAATCTGCGCGCCTTTTTCCGGATGATAAACTCCGGAGATCACTTTAATAATGGTACTTTTACCACAGCCGTTTTGACCCGCCAGACAGTGAACTTCGCCTTTTCTCAGCGTCAGATTCACGTTATCCAGCGCCAGCACGCCCGGGAATTGTTTGCTGATATTCTCAAGAGTGATAAATGCGGTGGTGTCTGCCATGGACAATACCCCTGCGAGCGCCCGGATGGACGCTGAGTGTTAGTTTGGTTGATAGCGCCGGCCAGACGGCCGGCGTTAAGGTTCCCTGGTGTTGGCTAAAGCCTTAGAAACCAAGTGATTGTGCGTTGTCTTTGGTGACTTCGAGGATCTTGTTAAAGCGGATCACTTTCTTCTCCGTGTCGATATCGGCTTTCCCTAAACCATCGATACTCAGGTCGGCGTTAACTTCTTTGCCCTGCAACAGCTGATCGGCAACCGTTACCAGCGCGTAGCCCGCGTCTTTTGGATCCCACAACAGCGCTTTTTTGATATCACCGCGCATCAGGTAAGGTGCAGCCTGTGCTGGCATTGCAATCCCGACAACGGCGATTTTATCTTTGGCGCGTTTTTTCTGCACAGCCTGACCCGCCCCGATTGGACCCAGCGAGCCGAAACCGATAATGCCCTTCATCTGTGGATAGGTTTTCATCAGGTCCAGCGTCGTGGCGTAGGATTTATCGATGCTTTCCGCGACCGGCAGACGTGAAGTGACCTCAAACATTTCCGGATATTTTTCTTTCTGGTACTTAATTGCATAATCCGCCCACGCGTTATGCAGCGGCACAGTTAGTGAACCGACATAGATGGCGTAACCCCCTTTGCCGCCCATGTTTTTTGCTAACTCATCGACGTTGGCCTGTGCGTATTTTTCACTATCGATGGTTTCGATATCCCATTGGCCAATTTGCTCATCCGGGGATTCGTGCGTCAGAACGACAATGCCTTTATCGCGCGCTTTTTTCAGTACTGGCTCAAGGACCTTGGCGTCATTCGGTACCACGATGATGGCGTTGACGTTTTTGGCGATCAGATCCTCAATCACTTTGACCTGCTGTGCCGGATCCGGCGTGGAAGGCCCGGTCTGGTAAGCATTCACATCCAGTTTTTTTGCTGCTTCATTAACACCGGTTTCCATCCGGTTGAACCACGGAATCCCGGTGACTTTGGCAACCACAGCAATTTCATATTTTTCCGCCGCAAAGGACGTGCCGGACAACATGCATGCAGAAACCAGGGTTGCACTGAGTAATGCGAGTTTGAATTTCATAGTTGTACCTTTCGTAGGGGGCAGGACATGTCACGGCGTGAAGTTAACAACGAATGGAAGAGGGAATGAATCACAAGTTTGGTGAATGTGATCTATGCCCATTATTGTAATTTTATGGAAAATAAATGGTTAAATATTGGTTAAATTTGCACGGAAATACACTCAGGGATTTAAATTAAGTGTTAACAAAACATTAAAATGAAACTATAAATTAACAAATTGTTATCATTTTACTTAAGTTGTGGTGACGAAAAGGTATTTGGGAGGGTGTTGCTGAAGAAGAAATTGTTGAAATTGAGAACTGAATCGATACCGGAAAAGGAGGCTCAACATTTTTTCGTTCAATGGTATCCTCAGCACACTTTCGCCAAACACGGCATCATTATTTGTGGCGGTGTAGATTTTTCTCGTGGAGAACTCATGCAAGGCGTTAAATGTATCATTATGACGTTGTTTCTCTCGATCCTGTCCTTAGGCGCAGGTGCGCATCCCCACAGCTTTATCCATTTGAAAACCGAGATAGTGAGCGAGAATGAGCAGTTCGTCGCGCTAAAAATGCGCTGGACGATGGATGAAATCACCTCGGCAGATCTGCTTTACGATGCGGGAAATGCCAAGCCTGGTGATGAGATCTGGAAAAAACTGGCGGCAGAAGTGATGGCCAACGTCCTCGGGCAGCACTATTTCACTGAAGTGTGGCACGACGGGAAAAAGGTAAAGTTCAAAAACAGGCCGACGGAATATGGCATGGAGCGTGAAGAACATCAGGCAGTGCTGACGTTCGTGTTGCCGCTGGCAGAAGCTCAGCCGCTGAGCGGTCAAAAATATACCATTTCAACCTTCGACCCCACCTACTACGTTGATATGAGCTATGACAAAGACAGCGATGCCTGGCTGGCGCAGGCCAAAAGTCAGCAATGCCGTATTTCAGTACATACGCCGACGCCGAATGAACAAATGCTGAGCTTTGCGCAGTCGCTGGATAAAGAAGACGCACCGCCGGAGGATATGGAATTGGGTAAACAGTTTGCACAGACGGTGACGCTGCAATGTCCGTAGTTTATCAACAACGCGCCGCCAGACGCCGCTGGCTCACGCTATGGCCGCTGGCGGTGTTTTTACTGTTGGCTGCAGTCGGCATACTGTGGCTATGGCAGGCCTGGCCGCAGGTGATGATGAAGAGTGTCGTCTGGCAGCGCGACGTTAACCAGCAGATGAGCGGTTTGCTGAAAGCCGTTGCCGCCAATCCGGCCCAGGCCGGGGGATCGCTGCTGCTGTTTAGTTTTCTCTATGGTGTGCTGCATGCGTTGGGACCAGGACATGGAAAAGTCGTCATTACCACCTGGCTGGCAACGCATCCCTCGAAGCTGAGGTCGAGTATTGGCCTGACGCTGGCCTCATCTTTATTACAGGGACTGGTCGCCATCGGGCTGGTGGTTGTGGTGCTCACCATTTTGCAGTTGCCTGCACGACAGCTACATATGAGTAGTTTCTGGCTGGAGAAAGGGAGTTATGCGCTGGTTGGCGTGTTGGGCGTTTTATTGTGCGTCCGTGCGCTGAAGAAATTGCGCCAGTTGCTGCGTCGCCCGAAATTTATCGCCTTCACGCCGCACCATGTGCATCACGAGGGATGTGGCTGTGGGCATCAGCATTTGCCTGATCCTGAACAGCTGCAAAGCGGTGATGACTGGCGCGCCCGGCTGATGATCGTTTTGTCTATGGGAATGCGGCCATGCTCCGGGGCAATTATGGTTTTACTGTTTAGCAAAGTGGTTGGCGTTTTTAGCTGGGGCATGGCGTCGGCGCTGGCGATGGCGGCAGGAACCTCTTTGACCATTACGTCACTGGCTTTGCTGGTACACAGTTTCCGCTCGCTGGCGGTGAGACTTAGCGGACATAAAGCGCCGGTGCTGTGGCGACAGATTGGCTGGACGACGCTGGCATTAGCCGGTGGTGCGGTGCTGATTGCTGCTGCGGTAGTGATGTGGGTGAGCGCGGTGCCGGTGGGGCGAGGGATTAGACCGTTTTAATCAAAGCCGGATGGCGGCTTCGCCTTATCCGGCCTGTATCAACACGTAAGCCCGGTAAGCATGACACCACCGGGCTGTACTGAATTAACGCTTCAGCGCGTCGCTCAGTTCGTCACGCATGTTAGCCAGCATGGCTTTCACTACGCGCGGATTACCTGCAACGATGTTGCCAGTCGCCATGTAGTTATGACCGCCGGTGAAGTCGCAAACCAGTGCGCCTGCTTCACGAGCAATCAGCTCACCTGCGGCGAAATCCCATGGTTTCAGACCGATTTCGAAGTAACCGTCAACACGTGCAGCGGCAACGTAAGCCAGATCCAGCGCAGCAGAACCTGTGCGGCGGAAGTCAGCGCACTCGGTAAACATCTTGCCAAGAATTTTCATGTAAGACGCGGCGTGCTGTTTCGCTTTGAACGGGAAACCGGTGGCGATGATTGTGCCGTCCAGATCGCGTGCAGTGCTGCCACGCAGACGGTAGCCGTTCAGCTGTGCGCCCTGGCCGCGGGTTGCGGTAAACAGTTCGTTACGCATTGGATCGTAAACAACGGCGACTTCAGTACGGCCTTTAATGCGTACTGCGATGGAAACCGCGAAGTGCGGCAGACGTTTTACGAAGTTGGTGGTGCCATCCAGTGGATCGATAACCCATTGAACATCCTGATCTTCACCAACATGCTCACCGCTTTCTTCGGTGATGATGGTGTGCTGTGGGTAAGATTTGCGAATTGTTTCGATAATAATCGCTTCGGCGGCTTTATCGACGTTAGTCACGAAATCATTGCTGCCTTTCTGGCTGGTTTCTACAGAGTCTGGCGTTTCGTAGTGTTTGGCAATTACATTACCCGCCTTGCGCGCTGCGCGCACGGCGATGGTCAGCATCGGATGCATCGGTCTCTCTCACTGGATGTTAAAGAACGGGAAAACGGCGCAGAGTATAGCAGCGAGTTCGGAATATGTCTTCGTTTTATGATAATATGCCCGAATAATCTTTAGCCGAAGAAATACAATGCTGCAAAATATTCGAATTGTGCTGGTGGAAACCTCTCACACTGGCAACATGGGCTCTGTGGCCCGCGCAATGAAAACCATGGGTTTAACTAATCTGTGGCTGGTAAATCCACTGGTTAAACCGGACTCCCAGGCCATCGCCCTGGCGGCAGGTGCCAGCGATGTGATCGGCAGCGCACAGATCGTCGATACTCTCGATGAAGCGCTGGCGGGTTGCAGCCTGGTGGTGGGTACCAGCGCGCGCTCCCGTACGCTGCCGTGGCCGATGCTGGATCCGCGTGAATGCGGTTTAAAAAGCGTCTCTGAAGCAACGAACTCGCCGGTGGCGCTGGTGTTTGGACGTGAACGCGTTGGCCTGACCAACGAAGAGCTGCAGAAGTGCCATTATCACGTCGCCATTGCCGCAAACCCGGAATACAGCTCGCTCAACCTGGCGATGGCGGTGCAGGTCATCTCTTATGAAGTTCGCATGGCCTGGCTGGCAACGCAGGAAAGCGACAAGACTGCAGAATACGAAGAAGCTGAGTATCCGCTGGTCGATGATTTAGAGCGTTTTTACGGTCATCTGGAACAAACGCTGCTGTCGACCGGGTTTATCCGCGAAGGACATCCGGGGCAGGTGATGAACAAGCTGCGCCGTCTGTTCACTCGTGCGCGTCCTGAGAGCCAGGAGCTGAACATTTTGCGCGGAATTTTAGCTTCTATAGAGCAGCAGAATAAAGGCAAGTAAGCGTCTTGGTGTCGGATGGCTGCACGATTTCCAGGCCGGATTAGCGAAGCGCCATCCGGTAAATGAAAATGGCACTGAAGGTTAAATACCTGACTAAATTAGTCAAGTAAATAGTTGACTGATTTAGTCGGGAATGTCAGACTTGCCCCTGCTATGCAATACCCCCATTTTACAATAAAAAACCCCGGGCAGGGGCGAGTTTGAGGCTAAGTAAGACATGAGACTGACATCAAAAGGGCGTTATGCCGTGACCGCAATGTTGGACGTTGCGCTCAACTCCGAAACGGGCCCGGTACCGTTGGCTGATATTTCTGAACGTCAGGGAATTTCCCTGTCATATCTGGAGCAGCTGTTTTCCCGTTTGCGTAAAAACGGTCTGGTTTCCAGCGTACGTGGACCAGGCGGCGGGTATCTGCTGGGTAAAGATGCCGGCAGCATCGCAGTAGGTGAAGTGATTAGCGCTGTTGACGAGTCTGTAGACGCGACCCGTTGCCAGGGCAAAGGCGGTTGTCAGGGCGGCGATAAATGCCTGACCCACGCGCTGTGGCGCGATCTGAGCGATCGTCTGACCGGTTTCCTCAACAACATTACGTTGGGCGAACTGGTGAATAATCAGGAAGTCCTGGATGTGTCTGGTCGCCAGCACACACATGACGCTCCACGCAGCACCCGTACGCAAGACGCTATCGACGTCAAACTGCGTGCCTAATAAAAATTACGCAATATCTTCTGGTTGCATCAAGGCAGCCAGAAAGATGAAGCGTAAAAAGTATTTCAGAATCAGGCCGGGGTGCCAGACGCCCCGTTAACTCGGTCGTACATCCAGCCGGTTGCCTGGTTCCTTGCATTGAAGCGATGTACGGAGTTTATAGAGCAATGAAATTACCGATCTATCTCGACTACTCCGCAACCACGCCGGTGGACCCGCGTGTTGCCGAGAAAATGATGCAGTGTCTGACCCTGGACGGAAACTTTGGTAACCCAGCGTCTCGTTCACACCGTTTCGGCTGGCAGGCTGAAGAGGCGGTAGATATCGCCCGTAACCAGATTGCCGACCTCGTGGGCGCTGACCCGCGTGAAATCGTCTTTACTTCCGGTGCGACGGAATCCGATAACCTGGCGATTAAAGGTGCAGCCAACTTTTATCAGAAAAAAGGCAAGCACATCATCACCAGCAAAACCGAACACAAAGCCGTGCTGGACACCTGCCGTCAGCTGGAGCGCGAAGGGTTTGAAGTGACCTACCTCGCCCCGCAGCGTAATGGCATTATCGACCTGAAAGAACTTGAAGCGGCAATGCGTGACGACACCATTCTGGTCTCCATCATGCACGTTAACAACGAAATCGGCGTGGTACAGGATATCGCAACCATCGGCGAAATGTGCCGTGCCCGCGGTATCATCTATCACGTTGATGCGACTCAGAGCGTGGGCAAACTGCCTATCGATCTGAGCCAACTGAAAGTTGACCTGATGTCCTTCTCCGGCCACAAAATCTATGGTCCGAAAGGTATCGGCGCGCTGTACGTTCGTCGTAAACCGCGTATTCGTATTGAAGCGCAGATGCACGGCGGCGGTCACGAGCGCGGTATGCGTTCCGGTACGCTGCCTGTGCACCAGATAGTCGGGATGGGTGAAGCTTACCGTATCGCCAAAGAAGAGATGGAAACCGAGATGGCGCGCCTGCGCACTCTGCGTAACCGTCTGTGGAACGGCGTGAAAGATATGGAAGAGGTGTACCTCAATGGTGACCTCGAGCAGGGCGCACCGAACATTCTCAACGTTAGCTTCAACTTTGTTGAAGGCGAGTCGCTGATTATGGCGCTGAAAGACCTGGCTGTGTCCTCCGGTTCTGCATGTACCTCTGCAAGCCTGGAGCCATCCTACGTGCTGCGCGCGCTGGGGATGACCGACGAGCTGGCACATAGCTCAATTCGTTTCTCTTTAGGTCGTTTCACTACCGAAGAAGAGATTGACTACGCCATCAATCTGGTTCGCAACTCCATCGGCCGCCTGCGCGACCTTTCTCCGCTGTGGGAAATGTTCAAACAGGGCGTGGATTTGAACAGTATTGAATGGTCACATCACTAATCGGTACCGATAAGGAGAATTCATCATGGCTTATAGCGAAAAAGTAATCGATCATTACGAGAATCCACGTAACGTGGGCTCTTTTGACAACAGCGACGAGAACGTGGGCAGCGGCATGGTGGGTGCACCGGCCTGTGGCGACGTGATGAAGTTGCAGATCAAAGTCAACAATGAGGGTATCATTGAAGACGCACGTTTCAAGACTTACGGCTGCGGTTCCGCTATTGCCTCCAGCTCTCTGGTTACCGAATGGGTAAAAGGGAAATCTCTGGACGAAGCACAGGCGATCAAAAATACCGATATCGCCGACGAGCTTGAACTGCCACCGGTGAAAATTCACTGCTCTATTCTGGCTGAAGACGCGATTAAAGCCGCGATTGCGGATTACAAAAGCAAACGTGAAGCAAAATAATTAAGAGTTGAGGTTTTATTATGTCGATTACCTTAAGCGACAGTGCAGCAGCGCGTGTAAATACCTTCCTGGCAAACCGCGGTAAAGGGTTTGGTCTGCGTCTGGGCGTGAGAACCTCCGGCTGCTCAGGTATGGCTTATGTACTGGAATTTGTTGACGAGCCGGCGGCTGAAGATACCGTGTTTGAAGACAAAGGCGTAAAAGTCGTGATCGACGGTAAGAGCCTGCAATTCCTCGACGGTACGCAGTTAGACTTCGTCAAAGAAGGTCTGAACGAAGGGTTTAAGTTCACTAACCCGAACGTGAAAGACGAATGTGGATGCGGCGAAAGCTTCCACGTGTAACGCGCTTACTGATAACCCCACCGTGGTCGCCTGCGCGTGGGGTTTGTTTTACCTGACTCTCTGGTTTTGCCTCATCGAACAACAGAGAATCGATGCCCTGAGAATGTTATGGACTACTTCACCCTCTTTGGCTTACCGGCCCGTTATCAGCTCGATACTCAGGCGCTGAGCCTACGTTTTCAGGATCTGCAACGTCAGTATCATCCTGATAAATTCGCCAGCGGCTCTCAGGCGGAACAACTTGCTGCGGTTTCGCAGTCCGCCACTATCAACCAGGCCTGGCAAACGCTGCGTCATCCTTTGATGCGCGCCGAATACTTGTTGTCTTTACACGGCTTTGATATCCGCAGCGAGCAGCACACGGTGCGCGATACCGCGTTCCTGATGGAGCAACTTGAGCTGCGCGAAGAGCTGGACGAGATTGAACAGGCAAAAGACAATCAACGGCTGGATGCGTTTATGCAACGCGTCAGCGAAATGTACAACGTTCGCCATCAACTGATGGTGGAACAGCTGGATAGCGAGACGTGGGACGCAGCGGCAGATACCGTGCGTAAGCTGCGTTTTCTCGATAAACTGCGAAGCAGTGCAGAACAACTCGAAGAAAAACTGCTCGATTTTTAATTTCCGGAAGCGAAAATGGCCTTATTACAAATTAGTGAGCCTGGTCTGAGCGCCGCGCCGCACCAGCGTCGTCTGGCGGTCGGTATCGATTTAGGCACCACCAACTCCCTGGTTGCGACCGTACGCAGCGGCCAGGCCGAAACGCTGGCAGATCATGAAGGTCGCCACCTGTTGCCGTCAGTGGTTCACTATCAGCAGCAGGGCTACTCGGTCGGTTACGATGCCCGCGCCAATGCTGCGCTGGATACGGCAAACACCGTCAGCTCGGTAAAACGCATGATGGGCCGCTCCCTGGCGGATATCCAGGCGCGTTACCCGCATCTGCCTTATTCATTCCAGGCGAGCGAAAACGGCCTGCCGATGATTGAAACCGCTGCCGGTTTGCTTAATCCGGTGCGCGTATCCGCTGACATTCTGAAAGCGCTGGCCGCGCGGGCAGCCGAATCGTTGTCCGGCGAACTGGATGGCGTAGTGATCACCGTTCCGGCTTACTTTGACGATGCACAGCGTCAGGGGACGAAAGACGCCGCGCGTCTGGCGGGCCTGCACGTATTGCGTCTGCTGAACGAACCGACCGCTGCGGCGATCGCTTATGGCCTGGATTCCGGTCAGGAAGGCGTGATCGCGGTCTATGACCTTGGCGGCGGTACTTTTGATATTTCTATTCTGCGCCTGAGTCGCGGCGTGTTTGAAGTGCTGGCGACCGGCGGTGATTCCGCGCTCGGCGGCGACGATTTTGACCATCTGCTGGCCGACTATATTCGCGAGCAGGCGGGCGTTGCCGATCGCAGCGATAACCGCGTACAGCGCGAACTGCTGGATGCCGCGATTGCAGCGAAAATCGCACTCAGCGACGCCGATTCTGTGACGGTTAACGTGGCGGGATGGCAGGGTGAAATCACCCGTGAAACCTTTAATGAACTCATTTCCGCACTGGTTAAACGTACGCTGCTGGCCTGCCGCCGTGCGCTGAAAGATGCGGGCGTTGAGCCGCAGGATGTGCTGGAAGTGGTAATGGTCGGTGGTTCAACGCGCGTGCCGCTGGTACGTGAACGCGTCGGTGAATTCTTTGGCCGTACGCCGCTGACCTCTATCGACCCGGACAAAGTGGTCGCTATCGGTGCGGCAATCCAGGCGGATATTCTGGTCGGGAATAAACCGGACAGCGAAATGCTGCTGCTGGACGTTATCCCGCTGTCTCTGGGACTGGAAACCATGGGCGGTCTGGTGGAGAAAGTGATCCCGCGTAACACTACTATCCCGGTGGCGCGCGCGCAGGACTTCACCACGTTTAAAGATGGCCAAACCGCGATGTCCATTCACGTGATGCAAGGCGAGCGTGAGCTGGTGCAGGACTGTCGTTCACTGGCGCGTTTTGCGCTGCGCGGTATCCCGGCGTTGCCGGCAGGCGGCGCGCATATCCGCGTGACCTTCCAGGTCGATGCTGATGGGCTACTGAGCGTCACCGCTATGGAGAAATCCACCGGCGTTGAGTCCTCGATTCAGGTCAAACCGTCCTACGGTCTGACCGACAGTGAAATCGCCTCCATGATTCAGGATTCGATGAGTTTTGCCGAGCAGGACGTTAAAGCTCGTATGCTGGCAGAACAGAAAGTCGAAGCGGCACGCGTACTGGAGAGTTTATCCGGTGCGCTGAACGCTGATGCCGCGCTGTTAAGCGCCGCAGAACGTCAGGCTATCGACACCGCCGCCGCGCACTTGAGCGAGGTAGCACAGGGTGACGATGTTGACGCGATAGAACAAGCCATTAAAAACGTAGACAAACAAACCCAGGAATTCGCCGCTCGCCGTATGGACAAATCCGTCCGTAGCGCGCTGAAAGGCCATTCCGTGGACGAGGTTTAATATGCCAAAGATTGTTATTTTGCCTCATCAGGATCTCTGTCCCGATGGCGCAGTTCTGGAAGCTGAGACCGGCGAAACCATTCTCGACGTTGCCCTGCGTAACGGTATCGAGATTGAACACGCCTGTGAAAAATCCTGTGCCTGCACGACCTGCCACTGCATCGTACGTGAAGGTTTTGATTCTTTGCCGGAAAGCACAGAAGAAGAAGACGACATGCTGGATAAAGCCTGGGGACTGGAGCCGGAGAGCCGTTTAAGCTGTCAGGCACGGGTAACCGAGGACGATTTAGTGGTCGAAATCCCACGTTACACAATCAATCATGCACGTGAGCATTAACAGAGGGTAGTATGGGACTGAAGTGGACCGATAGCCGCGAAATCGGCGAGGCGCTGTACGACGCGTTCCCCGATCTCGATCCCAAGACCGTTCGTTTCACCGATCTGCACCAATGGATCTGTGACCTGGAAGAGTTCGATGATGATCCACAGGCATCGAACGAAAAAATCCTTGAGGCCATTTTACTGGTCTGGCTGGACGAAGCCGAATAAGTCAACGGGCTGCCCACGGGTGGCCCGTTTTCCTGTATGCGCGAAATAAGGATAAATAAAATGACAGAAGCCATGAAAATTACGCTTTCCACGCAACCCGCTGACGCTCGCTGGGGTGAAAAGGCGACATACAGCATTAATAATGACGGTATTACCCTGCACCTGAACGGAAAAGATGATCTCAGCCTTATCCAGCGCGCCGCGCGTAAAATTGACGGCCTGGGTATTAAACATGTCCAACTGGATGGTGAAGGCTGGGATACCGAACGTAGCTGGGCGTTCTGGCAGGGTTACAAAGGACCAAAAGGCACCCGCAAAGTTGAGTGGGCCGCTCTGGACGAGGCGCAGCGCAAAGAGCTGGATAACCGTCTGAAGATTATTGACTGGGTGCGCGATACCATTAACGCACCTGCAGAAGAGCTGGGCCCGGAACAGCTGGCGCAACGCGCGGTAGATCTGCTGTGTGGCGTGGCCTGCGACAACGTCTCGTACCGTATCACCAAAGGTGAAGATCTGCGCGAGCAGAACTACATGGGGCTGCATACCGTAGGTCGAGGCTCTGAACGTCCGCCGGTGTTGCTGGCGCTCGATTACAACCCGACTGGCGACAAAGAAGCTCCAGTTTATGCCTGCCTGGTTGGCAAGGGAATTACCTTTGACTCCGGCGGATACAGCATCAAGCAAAGCGCATTTATGGACTCAATGAAGTCCGATATGGGCGGTGCGGCAACGGTCACCGGCGCGCTGGCGTTTGCCATCACCCGTGGCCTGAACAAGCGTGTGAAGCTGTATCTGTGCTGCGCGGATAACCTGATCAGCGGCAACGCCTTTAAGCTTGGCGATATCATTCACTATCGCAACGGTAAAAAAGTTGAAGTGATGAATACCGATGCTGAAGGGCGTCTGGTGTTGGCCGATGGCTTAATCGACGCCAGCGCGCAAAAACCGGAACTGATCATTGATGCCGCCACGCTGACCGGCGCGGCGAAAACCGCACTGGGCAACGATTACCACGCGCTGTTTAGCTTTGATGACCAACTGGCCGCGCGTTTGTTGGCAAGTGCGGCGCAAGAAAACGAGCCGTTCTGGCGTTTGCCGTTGGCAGAGTTCCACCGTAGTCAACTGCCGTCAAATTTTGCTGAGCTGAATAATACCGGCAGTGCGGCCTACCCAGCGGGTGCAAGCACCGCGGCGGGCTTCCTGTCCCATTTCGTGGAAAATTACCAGCAAGGCTGGCTGCACATCGATTGCTCTGCAACCTATCGCAAAGCGCCGGTTGAGCAGTGGTCTGCGGGCGCAACCGGTCTGGGTGTGCGCACCATCGCGAATCTGCTGACCGCATAATTCATGACTGTATTGCCGGATGGCGCTACGCTTATCCGGCATACATGTATTCATCCAATTTGTGATACTTATGTCCGAAACAAAAAATGAATTAGAAACGTTGCTGGAGCAAGCAGCGACAGAGCCTGCGCATCGTCCGGCATTTTTCCGTACTTTACTGGAATCCACCGTCTGGGTGCCGGGTACTGCCGCAGAAGGCGAGGCGGTAGTTGAAGACAGCGCCCTCGACCTTCAACACTGGGAAAAAGAAGACGGCACGACCGTGATCCCGTTCTTCACCTCCCTGGAAGCCCTGCAACAGGCGGTTGAAGATGAGCAAGCATTTGTCGTTATGCCGGTGCGTACGCTATTTGAAATGACGCTTGGCGAAACGCTCTTTCTCAACGCTAAACTGCCGACCGGCAAAGAGTTTATGCCGCGTGAAATCAGCCTGCTGATGGGGGAAGAGGGTAATCCGCTAAGCACCCAGGAAGTACTGGAAGGTGGTGAATCGCTGATCCTTTCTGAAGTCGCTGAACCTCCGGCGCAGATGATTGACTCACTGACCACGCTGTTTAAAACCATTAAGCCGGTAAAACGCGCATTTCTCTGCTCAATCAAAGAAAGTGCGGAAGCCCAGCCGAATCTGCTGATTGGTATTGAAGCTGAAGGTGATATTGAAGAGATCATCCATGCTGCGGGTAGCGTCGCGACCGATACGTTGCCGGGTGATGAACCCATTGATATCTGCCAGGTGAAGAAAGGTGAGAAGGGCGTGAGTCACTTTATCACTGAGCACATCGCACCGTTCTACGAACGCCGCTGGGGCGGTTTCCTGCGCGACTTCAAACAGAACCGGATTATCTGAGGCATTCGGGGTGAGCGCTCACCCCGTTGCTTCCAGCAGCAACAAATCCATGAGTAGCACCAGATTCGATTCAAAAGAGGTCACTCCGGCGGCCTCAGCGGCAAAGTGTACCGCTTCGTCATATAGCGCAAAGTGCAAATCCGCCATGCCCGCCAGCGAATTGGCCGACGCACGTGTAAAGGCCACAATCGTCATGCCAACGTTTTGCGCAATCCTGACTTTATCAATAACCTGTTCCGTTTCGCCGCTGCGTGACACCGCGACGAATACCTGATAGCGGGCGGCATTACTGAGAAAGATGTTCCGGCTGTCGCCTGGCCCGGAAATAAAAGCGGTCTTACCGAGAACCTGCAATTTTTTGGTCAGATACTCCGCAAACAGATAGGAAAATCCGGCGCCATACAGAAAGAAACTCTCCTTTTGCCGTAATAAATCAACAAAATGGCGACGTTTTTCCTGGGTATTCCATTGAAAAGTAAGCTGATAGTTGGCGATGAAACGGCTAAGCATCGCCGGTAACTCGCCGCTCTCCGCGGCCTGCGCTGCGATGTGCGGCGTATCGGAGAGCAGCTGTTTGCAGTGCCATATAAACTCGCTGAAACCGCTGAAGCCCAGTTTCTGACACAACCGCATAATGGTGGCCGTGGAAACAAAAGTCGCCTGGGCCAGCTCACGTACCGTGATGTTACCTACCAGCAGCGGATGCTGTGTCAGGTGCGCCAGCACACGGTACTCTGCGCGGGTAAGCGGTTCTCCGCGCGTCAGTAGAGAGGCAAGCCGGTTGTCCATGATCAGGCCGGTTTCACTTGCCGGGCAGGAAGGGAGAAATATGGGATAGTCATTGGGCCTCCGTTTTCATCAATTCGCGGAATTGTCGGTGTTTTCATCCACACCGACAAGTCTTCCGCACCAGACTTTAGCGCAATTCCCCCTCCTGCCAGGCTTTTTTCAGCGCTGGCCAGTAGTCCCGGTTAGCCTCGATCATCTCATCAAGGAGGGTTTTGGCATGTACCATGGTTGGCACCGTCCGGTTCAGCGTGAAAGCCTGTAGTGCCTTCTCGTAGCTGCCTTCAATGGCGGCCTCAACCAGCAGTTGCTCTGAGGCCAGCTGTTGCATCAGCAGCGTCTGGTGAAACAACGGTACTGCCCCCATGCGAACCGGTTCAGCTCCCTGTGAAGTGATGTACGCAGGTACTTCGACCATCGCGTCATAGGGCAGATTGGCAATCGCGCCTCTGTTTTCAACAATCACCAGGTGACGCTGGCGTAAATCAAAAGCCAGGCTACAGGCGACATCAACGATAAACGCGCCGTGAACTCCGACGTGAAACGCATCGGGCAAAATCCCCGTGCTCTGGTATTCCTGAGCCGCGGCGAATAATTTCTTCTCACGCCCCTCCATCACTTCGTTGGCCCGGGTGTGATCTGGATCCTGATGGGCCACGATCTGTTCCGACATCAGGTAATACTGTAAATACGGATTCGGCAGATATTCCGGGAAGTTGTCCATGATCGGCTTGATGTTACGCCATGTTTTGACCCATGAAGGATCGGCATGCTGCGGATCCGTTTGTGCGGCATCTTCTGTCAGCAGGCCGAATTTAGCGATATGCCGCCGTAACGCCGGGAGCTGGTCTTCGCCATCAACCCGCACGCGGGTAAACCAGCCAAAGTGGTTAAGGCCGAAGTAGTCCACCTCCAGCTTATGACGGTCAACGCCCAGAATCGCACCCATGTTACGCATTGCAGCGACCGGCATATCACAAATATTGAGAACCCGCGCGTTCGGGCGTAAGCGACGTACCCCCTCTGCCACAATCGCCGCCGGATTGGCGTAATTGACAATCCACGCCGCTTTATCGGCAAAACGTTCGACCAGATCGATTAGTTCCACCATCGGCAGAATGGTGCGTAGCCCGTAGGCTAAACCACCGGGGCCGCAGGTCTCCTGGCCGACGACGCCGTGTTTTAACGGGATTTTTTCGTCCAGCTCGCGCATTTTGTACTGGCCTACGCGCATCTGCGAGAAAATAAAATGCGCCCCGCGAAAGGCCGTTTGCGCATCGCGGGTTACGGTAAATTTAATTGACTGGCTGTGATCGCGGATCACTTTTTCAACCACCGGTGCAATGGTGCTTTGACGTGCTTCGTCAATGTCATACAGACGAATTTCAGCCAGCGGAAAATCGGCAAGACGCACCATCAGACTTTTGACAATCCCGGGCGTATAAGTGCTTCCACCGCCAGCAATGGATAAAATAAAAGGGGGGGTAAACATGATTGGCTCCTTCAGAGAAACGCCTCTACGGCTTCTCGCATTTTCTTAACGTGCAGTCCGTAGACCACCTGAACGTTATTACCTTGTTTAATGACGCCTTTCGCGCCGGTCGCTTTGAGCTGCGGCTCGTTGATGATGGCGATATCTTTCACGGTGACGCGCAGACGGGTGTAACAGTTATCAACCACTTCAATATTGGCGCGACCTCCCAGCCCGGCAATAATGGCTTCGCCAGAATCATCGCGGCCTTTTGCCTGATAATCTTTTTTGCTGTACAAACGTGTCTCCCGCGCGTCCTCCTCACGACCTGGCGTTTTCATATCGAAATAGCGGATAAGAAAGCGAAAGATGACGAAGTAGAGAACGAACATCATCATCCCGACCGCGATGTACATCGGCCAGTTAGCCTTTTCGACGCCCAGCGGCAGGTTGTAGAGAATGAAGTCAATGACGCCGTTGGCGCCGATGGCGTGAACATCCAGCAGAGAAAACAGCATCATGCCGATGCCGGTCAGCACCGCGTGTACCACAAACAGCAGCGGAGCGACAAACAGGAAGGAAAACTCAATGGGCTCGGTGACGCCGACCAGTAATGAGGTCAGCGCGGCGGGGAGCAGAATGGCCTTCGCGGCAGCCCTGCGTTGTGGCGTGGCCGTCATATACATAGCCAGCGCGGCGGCAGGCAAGCCAAACATTTTACTGATGCCGCGAGCGTCCCACACCACCGTATTGCTGAGCTGTGCCACTGTCGGACAGGCCATCTCGGCGAAATAGATGTTGCGCGCCCCCTGATACACATTACCGCAAACCTCGGCAGTGCCGCCCAGTTCGGTATACAGAAACGGCGTGTAAACCAGGTGGTGTAGTCCGGTCGGCACCAGAATGCGTTCAAGAAAACCGTAAATAGCGACGCCGTAAGGTCCAGCGTCTTTAATGGTCAACGCCATGGTACTGATGCCATGCTGAGCGAAAGGCCACAGTTCGCTCATCGCTACGCCGAGAAGCATTGAGGTGGGCAGAATAATGATGGCGACGAAACAGTGGCCTGAGTAAATCGCCATCGCGCCGCTGAACTGCACGCCGGAATAGCGGTTATAGAGATAACCTGCCACGACGCCCAGCAAAATCCCGGCAAAAACGCCCATCTCCAGCACCTGCACGCCAAGCACCATACTCTGACCCGCACCGCGCATCTGATCCGTCGCAACCAGATCGCCGCGTAGCTGAAGCGCGACGTTCATCGCGTTGATAAAAACAATAAAAGCGACAAGACCTGTCAAGGCCGCATAACCTTTATCACGGGTGGCAAGGCCAATGGGAATACCGACGGCGAAAACCAGCGCCAGGTTTGCCAGTACAGATACGGCGGATTTCGCAATTAACTGACCACTGTTTTGTAAAATGGGATGAGCGAGAAAAGGCAAATATTGCGCAAGATTGCCATTGCTAAGGACGTTACCGAAGGCAATGAATAAGCCCACGATCGGGAGAATGAGCACCGGACCATAGAGCGATTTGCCAAAATTTTGTAGGGCATTGACAGCTCTTTTCATCATGTTCTCTCTTATATGAACCGCACATCAGAGTGCGAAAACAGGACAAAGTTAGCAGCGTCAAAGGGGAGGATTCTAGCTATCTGTTTGTTTTAAAAACAAATGACGCATAACGTTACATGTAACGTTATGCGTTGTGAGCGGGGTAACAGCAGGGGGAGGGTTAAGCAGAGGGATTATGGACGGCCGGTTCTACCGGTAAATCGTTACGCGCGCCCCATTCGCTCCATGCACCGTCATACAATGCGACGTTAGAAACGCCCAGCGTGGCAAGCGCCAGCACAACCACCGCCGCCGTGACGCCTGAGCCGCAGCTAGCGATAATGGGACGGTCAAAGCTTACGCCATGGCTGAAGAAAATAGCATCCAGTTCGTCGGTAGTTTTCAGTTCACCGTCACGAACCAGTTCTGTCCACGGTACGTTAAGCGCACCAGGCACATGGCCACGCTTGAGGCCCGGACGCGGCTCGTCAACTTCGGCATTAAAACGTGCAGCCGGTCGGGCATCGACGATCTGCGCCGTTTTTTCATGACTGGCCAGCAGTACGTCGGTAACGCGCACAACCGCTTCAGGCGTAAATGCCACGTTAAATTCACCTTCCGGTAAATCCTCATTTCCTTCTTTGAGCATTAGCTCATCGCGCTGCCAGCCAGCCAGACCGCCCGCCAGAATGGAGACATTCTCGACACCAAATGTCCGCAGCATCCACCATGCGCGCGGCGCGGAAAACAGGTTGCCATCATCGTAGACAACCAGGTGTTTATCCTGATGAACGCCCAATTCGCGCATCGCTACGGCAAAGGCTTCCGGTCGCGGCATCATATGCGGTAGCGGTGACGTATGGTCGGAAAGCGCTTCAATATCAAAAAAGACTGCGCCAGGAATATGGCCCGCGCGATACTCCTCGCCAACATCGCGATCTTCCTGTCCTGGAGGTGCCATCCGGGCATCAAGAATTTGTATTTCCGGGTCGTCAATGTGTTCGGCAAGCCAGTCGGCAGCGACAAAAAAGGCGGTGGTCATAGGCATCTCCATTTTTACCAGGTTTTGGCAAATTGTCGGATGTTTAGTGCAATGCGACAAGTAAAAGAGGCTGATTTGTCAGGCGAATCCACATTAATCACGAAAAATAGGACAACGTAGAACAGTTACTGGCTTCCACAGCCGAAAATCTGACGCATAATAGTTGTTCTACGTAGCTAACGGGCCACTACGGCCAGGGATGAAAAATGAAACATTTACGCGTAGCGGCCTGTATGCTGATGCTGGCACTGGTTGGGTGCGATAATAATAACGAAAAATCACCGACGGCTGCGAAGCCTGATGCGCCTGCACCGCAGACTGCGCCAGCAAAAGATAAGGCCCAATTACAAAAGCTGATTCAGCAAAGCCAGGGTAAGTCGCTGACGCTGCTTGATGCCTCCGAGGTCCAACTCGACGGCGCGGCAACGCTTGTTTTGACCTTTTCCATTCCCCTCGATCCGGAACAAGATTTTTCTCGCGTAGTGCACGTTGTTGATAAAAAAAGCGGCAAAGTGGATGGTGCCTGGGAGCTGGCGCCAAATCTAAAAGAGCTACGCTTACGCCATCTCGAACCTAACCGGGAACTGGTGGTTACCATTGAGCGTGATTTGCTGGCGCTGAATAAAGCGACGTTCGCTATCGATTATGAAAAAAACATTACCACCCGCGACGTCCAGCCAAGCGTAGGGTTCGCTAGTCGCGGCTCGCTGCTGCCGGGAAAAGTGATTGAAGGGTTACCGGTGATGGCCCTTAACGTTAATAGCGTGGATGTGAACTTCTTTCGCGTGAAGCCTGAATCGCTCGGTGCGTTTGTCAGCCAGTGGGAATACCGTAATTCGTTGTCAAACTGGGAGTCAGACAATCTGCTGAAAATGGCGGAGCTGGTTTATACCGGACGCTTTGACCTCAATCCTGAGCGTAACACCCGAGAGAAGCTGCTACTGCCACTGAGCGATATCAAGCCGTTGCAGCAAGCAGGCGTTTACATTGCGGTGATGAATCAGGCCGGACACTATAACTACAGCAATGCTGCTACGCTGTTTACGCTCAGTGACATTGGTGTCTCTGCGCACCGTTACCACAATCAACTGGATGTCTTTACGCAGAGTCTGGAAAACGGCGCTGCGCAGCAGGGTATTGAGGTCACGTTACTCAACGAAAAAGGGCAGACGCTGGCGCAGGCTACCAGCGACGCGCAGGGTCACGTCAAGCTGGAAACCGATAAAGACGCGGCCTTATTGCTGGCCCGCAAAGACGGGCAAACCACGCTGCTGGACCTGAAGCTCCCGGCGTTGGATCTGGCTGAATTTGATATTGCCGGCGCGCCGGGATACAGCAAGCAGTTCTTTATGTTTGGCCCCCGTGACCTCTATCGCCCTGGCGAAACGGTGATCCTCAACGGATTACTGCGAGATAGCGACGGCAAAACGCTGCCTGACCAGCCGGTGAAGCTGGAGGTCGTTAAGCCCGACGGACAGGTGTTACGCTCGGTAGTGAGCCAGCCGGAAAACGGTCTGTATCGCTTTAGCTGGCCGCTGGACAGCAGCGCGCCAACCGGCATGTGGCATATTCGTGCCAATACTGGCGACAACCAGTCGCGGATGTGGGATTTCCACGTCGAAGATTTTATGCCTGAGCGGATGGCGCTCAATCTCACCGCCAATAAAATGCCGGTGGCTCCAACTGATGAAGTGAAGTTCTCGGTGGTGGGCTACTACCTGTACGGCGCGCCCGCCAACGGCAATGCTCTGCAAGGGCAGCTTTTCCTGCGCCCGCTGCGGGAAGCGGTGCAGGCATTACCGGGGTTCCAGTTTGGTAATATTGCCGAAGAAAATCTTTCTCGCAGCCTCGATGAGGTTCAGTTGACGCTGGATGACCACGGTCGCGGCGAAGTGACTACCAACAGCCAATGGCAGGAGACGCATTCTCCGTTACAGGTGATTCTGCAAGCCAGCCTGCTGGAGTCGGGTGGCCGTCCGGTGACGCGTCGTGTTGAACAAGCCATCTGGCCTGCGGATACGCTGCCAGGTATTCGTCCGCAGTTTGCGGCGAGAGCCGTTTATGACTACCGCACCGATACTACCGTCAATCAGCCTGGCGTTGATGAAAACAGCAATGCCGCTTTTGATATTGTGTATGCCGATGCGCAAGGTGAGAAAAAAGCGGTGTCCGGTTTACAGGTGCGTTTGATTCGTGAACGCCGTGATTATTACTGGAACTGGTCTGAAGGCGAGGGCTGGCAATCGCAGTTCGATCAAAAAGATCTGGTTGAGGGTGAGCAGACCCTGGATCTTAAGGCCGATGAGACCGGTAAAGTCAGCTTCCCTGTCGAGTGGGGTGCCTATCGCCTGGAAGTGAAAGCTCCGAATGATGCGGTGAGCAGCGTGCGCTTCTGGGCTGGTTATAGCTGGCAGGATAACAGCGACGGCAGCGGGACAGTACGTCCCGATCGCGTGACCCTGAAACTGGATAAACCCGGCTATCGTCCCGGCGATACCATAAAGCTACACATTGCCGCCCCCGCTGCTGGCAAAGGTTACGCGATGGTGGAGTCCAGCGAAGGCCCGCTGTGGTGGCAAGAGATAGACGTACCGACGGATGGTCTTGATATCTCCATCCCGGTCGATAAAACCTGGAATCGCCATGACTTGTATCTCAGCGCGCTGGTGGTTCGTCCTGGCGACAAGTCTCGTTCGGCAACGCCAAAGCGGGCAGTCGGCTTACTGCATTTGCCGTTAGGCGATGAAAACCGTCGTCTGGCGCTGGCGCTGGAAAGTCCGGCGAAAATGCGTCCAAATCAGCCGTTGACCGTCAAGATTAAAGCCAGTGTTAAAAATGGCGATGTGCCAAAACAGGTTAACGTGCTGGTCTCAGCCGTTGACAGCGGGGTGTTGAACATTACCGATTACGCCACGCCGGATCCCTGGCAGGCGTTTTTCGGGCAAAAACGCTATGGCGCGGATATTTATGATATTTACGGCCAGGTGATCGAAGGGCAAGGACGTCTGGCGGCGCTGCGCTTTGGTGGTGATGGCGATGAGTTAAAACGCGGCGGCAAGCCACCGGTTAATCACGTCAATATCGTGGCGCAACAGGCGCTGCCGGTGACGCTTAACGAGCAGGGCGAAGGTACGGTGACGTTACCAATTGGTGATTTCAACGGCGAGCTGCGGGTAATGGCGCAAGCCTGGACGGCGGATGACTTTGGCAGTAGCGAAAGCAAAGTGATTGTCGCCGCGCCGGTAATTACTGAACTGAACATGCCGCGCTTTCTGGCGGGGGGCGATACCTCGCGCCTGACGCTGGACGTGACCAACCTGACTGACAAACCGCAAACGCTGATTATTAATCTCGCGGCCAGCGGTTTACTGGAGCTGATGGGGCAAGATCCCGCCCCGGTGAATCTGGCGCCAGGCGTACGGACTACGCTGTTTATTCCGGTGCGTGCGCGGGAGGGCTTTGGCGATGGCGAAATTCAGGCGCAAATTAGCGGTCTGAATCTACCGGGTGAAACGCTGCCTGTTCAGCATAAACAGTGGAAAATTGGCGTGCGACCGGCGTTCCCGGCGCAAACTGTTAATTACGGCGTCGCACTTCAGCCGGGCGCAACCTGGCAGCTTCCGGGCGAAGAACTGACGAATTTCTCTCCTGTGACGATGCAGGGACAACTGCTATTCAGCGGTAAACCACCGCTGAATCTGGCGCGCTATATCCGTGAACTGAAAGCTTACCCTTACGGTTGCCTCGAGCAAACGGCGAGCGGGTTGTTCCCATCCTTATACACCAATGCCGCGCAGTTGAAGGCGTTAGGTATCGCGGGCGACAGCGATGAAAAACGCCGTGCGGCAGTAGAGATTGGCATCTCTCGTTTACTGCAAATGCAGCGTGATAACGGCGGTTTTGCGCTGTGGGATAAGAACGGGTCGGAAGAGTACTGGCTGACCGCGTATGTGATGGATTTCCTCGTTCGCGCGAATGAACAGGGCTATAGCGTTCCGGCAGAGGTGATTAACCGGGGTAACGAGCGGCTGCTGCGCTATTTGCAGGATCCGGGCATGATGTCGATTCGCTATACCGACGACGCATCAGCAAGCCGGTTTGCTGTACAGGCCTACGCCGCGCTGGTGCTGGCTCGTCAGCAGAAAGCCCCGCTCGGCGCGCTGCGTGAGATCTGGGAGCGTCGTACGCAGGCGGCTTCCGGTTTACCGCTGTTGCAACTGGGGATAGCGCTGAAAAACATGGGCGACGCCAACCGCAGTGAACAAGCGTTGACGCTGGCGCTGAATACGCCACGTCGCGATGCGCAGCAGTGGATGGCGGATTACGGCAGTCAGCTACGTGACAACGCGCTGATGCTGGCATTGTTGGAAGAGAACAAGCTTAAACCTGACGTGCAGAATACGCTGCTGAACACTTTGTCAGAACAGGCCTTTGGGCAGCGCTGGCTCTCTACTCAGGAAAACAATGCGCTGTTCCTTGCCGCGCGTACGTTACAGGACTTGCCTGGCTCGTGGCTGGCGCAAACGTCACTCTCTGAACAGGCGTTAGCCGGGGAGAAATCACAAACGCGTAATCTGGATGCTGACGCGCTGTCTACGCTGAACGTCACCAATACCGGTAATCTGCCGCTGTGGCTGCGTCTGGATGTGAGTGGTTACCCGCAAACCTCGCCAACGCCTGCCAGCAACGTCCTGCACATTGAGCGTCAGATCCTGGGGCTCGACGGGAACAGCAAAGCGCTGGATTCTTTGCGCAGCGGCGAGCTGGTACTGGTCTGGCTGGAGGTGAAAGCCAGCCAGAACGTACCGGATGCGCTGGTGGTTGACTTACTGCCTGCCGGCCTGGAGCTGGAAAACCAGAATCTGGCCAACGGCAGCGCCAGCCTGCAGGACAGCGGCAGCGAGGTAGCGAATTTGCTCAATCAGATGCAGCAGGCGGATATCCAGCACGTTGAGTTCCGTGACGATCGCTTTGTCGCCGCGGTAGCGGTCAACGAAGGGCAGCCTGTGACGCTGGTCTATCTGGCGCGGGCGGTAACGCCGGGGACCTATCAGGTTCCTGTGCCGCAGGTGGAGTCAATGTATGTTCCGCAGTGGCGCGCGACCGGTGCGACAGAGGGGCTTTTGATTGTCAGACCGTAAATGATGCGCGGGTTGGGGAAACGCGGCTGCTGGCTCTGGCTGGCAGCCGTTGCGCTATTGCTGGTAGCGTGGGTTTGGGCGGCAGATAAAATCTGGCCGCTGCCGCTTCACGAAGTCGATCCGGCACGTGTCGTGGTGGCTTACGATGGTACGCCGCTATGGCGCTTCGCCGACGCGGACGGCATCTGGCGTTATCCGGTGACTATTGATGAGGTGTCCCCCCGTTACCTTGAGGCGTTAATCAACTACGAAGACCGCTGGTTCTGGAAACATCCCGGCGTCAATCCGTTTTCAGTGCTGCGCGCGGCATGGCAGGACCTCTCCTCAGGTCGCGTCGTTTCAGGCGGCAGTACGCTCACCATGCAGGTCGCACGATTACTCGATCCCCACCCGCGAACTTTCGGCGGCAAGTTCCGCCAGCTCTGGCGCGCATTGCAGCTGGAATGGCATCTTTCTAAGCGCGACATACTGACGCTATATCTTAACCGTGCGCCGTTTGGCGGCACGCTGCAGGGCGTGGGTGCTGCGAGCTGGGCCTACCTTGGTAAATCACCCGCACAGTTGAGTTATTCCGATGCCGCGCTGCTGGCCGTGTTGCCGCAGGCACCGAGCCGTCTGCGCCCGGACCGCTGGCCGGACCGCGCTGAAGCGGCGCGCAATAAAGTGTTTGAGCGCATGGCGACGCAGGGCGTTTGGCCTGCCAGACAGGTGCAGGAGTCACGCGAAGAACCGGTCTGGCTGGCGCCCAGACAAATGCCGCAGCTAGCGCCGTTATTCTCGCGCATGATGCTGGGAAAAAGCCGGAGCGATAAAATCGTGACCACCCTTGACGCCGGATTGCAGCGCCAACTGGAAGAGCTGGCGCAAAACTGGAAGGGCCGCTTACCTGCGCGCAGTTCGCTGGCGATGATTGTGGTCGATCACACTGATATGAGCGTGCGTGGCTGGGTGGGGTCGGTAGATATGAATGACGACTCCCGCTTTGGCCATGTGGATATGGTGAATGCGATCCGCTCGCCGGGCTCGGTGCTGAAGCCGTTTATCTATGGTCTGGCGCTGGATGACGGATTAATTCATCCTGCTTCATTGTTGCAGGATGTGCCACGTCGAACCGGAGATTATCGACCAGGGAATTTTGACAGTGGTTTTCATGGCCCGGTCAGTATGAGCGAAGCGCTGGTGCGCTCGCTGAATTTACCCGCCGTGCAGGTACTTGAAGCCTATGGCCCGAAGCGTTTTGCCGCATCGTTACGTAACGTTGGCTTACCGCTGTATCTGCCCGCTGGTGCCGCACCGAATCTGTCGCTGATTTTGGGCGGGGCAGGGGCCAGACTGGAAGACATGGCGGCGGCGTACAGTGCCTTTGCCCGTCAGGGAAAAGCGGGAAAACTGCGCCTGCAGCCAGACGATCCACTGCTGGAGCGTCCGTTGATGTCGGTAGGCGCGGCGTGGATTATTCGCCGCATTATGGCTGACGAAGCGCAACCGCTGCCGGATAACGCGCTGAGCAGAGTGGTTCCGCTGGCGTGGAAAACGGGTACCAGTTATGGCTATCGCGATGCGTGGGCGATTGGCGTTAACGCCCGTTATGTGATGGGGATCTGGACCGGCAGACCCGACGGTACGCCGGTGGTGGGCCAGTTTGGTTTTGCCAGCGCCGTGCCGCTGCTCAATCAGGTCAACAATCTTTTGCTCTCTCGCGGGACAAATCAGCCGGAGGATCCGCGCCCTGAATCCGTTAGCCGCGGCGTAGTGTGCTGGCCGGGCGGGCAGTCACTTGCGCCCGGAGACAGTAACTGTCGACGCCGTCTGGCAACCTGGCTGCTGGACGGCAGCCAGCCGCCCACGTTGTTATTGCCCGAACAGGAGGGCGTGAGTGGCATTCGTTTCCCCGTCTGGCTGGACGATGAAGGTAAACGTGTGGCGGCGGATTGCCCGCAGGCGCGCGAACAAACGTTAATCGTCTGGCCTTTACCGCTGGAGCCATGGCTGCCGGAGTCAGAGCGCCGTGGGGCGAGATTACCGCCGGTTTCTGCCACGTGTCCGCCGCTGGGGCAGGATGCTTCGCTGCCGTTGCAGTTGACAGGGGTTCGTGATGGCGCGATCGTGAAGCGTTTACCCGGTTCTGCGCTGGCCTCATTGCCAGTACAAACCAGCGGTGGGACTGGCGATCGCTGGTGGTTTCTTAACGGTGAACGGCTGGATGAACGCGGACGCCGTCTTACGCTACGGCTGGCGACCAAAGGGGATTATCAACTGCTGGTGATGGATGACGCCGGACAGGTGGCGACGGTGAGATTTTCGTTGCAGTAGACCACCAGGTGACTTTTGTTGCTAAAATTCATCTTATTTTAAAGAAATGTTATCTTCGTCAATAGTCAATTGCCGGGATGCTCTTTATAATCCGCGCCAGGTAAACAACAACAAAACATCTTTTTCAGAGGTAATCATGGCTATTGAACGTACTTTTTCCATCATCAAACCAAACGCGGTGGCAAAAAACGTTATTGGGAGCATCTTTGCGCGCTTTGAAGCAGCAGGGTTCAAAATTGTCGGTACTAAAATGCTGCACCTGACCGTTGAGCAGGCGCGTGGCTTCTATGCTGAGCATGATGGTAAGCCGTTCTTTGACGGTCTGGTTGAATTCATGACCTCCGGTCCTATCGTTGTTTCTGTTCTGGAAAGCGAAAATGCCGTGCAGCGTCACCGTGATCTGCTGGGTGCAACCAACCCGGCGAATGCGCTGGCGGGTACTCTGCGTGCAGACTACGCTGATAGCTTCACTGAGAACGGTACTCACGGTTCCGACTCCGTTGAATCTGCCGCGCGTGAAATCGCCTATTTCTTCGGTGAAGGCGAGGTTTGCCCGCGCACGCGCTAATCTCCTGCGTCTTTCACATCGCATCGTTTTCTATGCTTTCGGGGAGGCTCGAACGTGCCGCTTTCCTGCGATGCGAAATCCTTTGGAGAGGAATTAGCGATTTACATATTATTTTCGCTAATGCTTCGTGCAAACGTGGCATACCTGCGCCAGACTTTGTACAATGCAACGCCCCGGAAGAGCAGAACGCTTGCCGGGGCGTTTCTTTTTAACCCTCCACGGGCCACAACGTGTAACAACGAGGCCGGAAAAAATTATGTCTGAATTAGTTAACACCTCTGAAGTCGTCATTCCTGCGGTTCCAAATAAAAATGGAAAAATCAACCTGCTGGATCTGAACCGTCAGCAAATGCGCGAATTCTTCAAAGATATGGGTGAAAAACCGTTTCGTGCCGATCAGGTCATGAAGTGGATGTACCACTATTGCAGCGACAACTTTGATGACATGACTGACATCAATAAGGTGCTGCGTAACAAGCTGAAAGAAGTGGCTGAAATTCGCGCCCCGGAAGTGGTGGAAGAGCAGCGTTCTTCTGACGGTACGATCAAATGGGCCATCGCGGTTGGCGATCAGCGCGTAGAAACCGTGTATATCCCGGAAGACGATCGCGCGACCCTGTGTGTTTCTTCACAGGTCGGTTGTGCATTAGAGTGTAAATTCTGCTCTACGGCGCAACAGGGCTTTAACCGTAACCTGCGGGTGTCGGAAATCATTGGTCAGGTCTGGCGTGCGGCGAAAATCGTCGGTGCGGTGAAAGCTACCGGCGTGCGTCCTATCACTAACGTAGTGATGATGGGGATGGGCGAGCCGCTGCTCAACCTGACCAACGTGGTGCCAGCGATGGAAATCATGCTGGATGACTTCGGTTTTGGGCTGTCCAAGCGTCGCGTCACGCTCTCCACCTCAGGCGTTGTCCCTGCGCTGGATAAGCTGGGCGATATGATTGATGTCGCGCTGGCGATTTCTCTGCATGCGCCGAACGATGAAATTCGTGACGAAATTGTACCTATCAACAAAAAGTACAATATCGAAACATTCCTTGGCGCAGTTCGTCGTTATCTGGAGAAGTCCAACGCTAACCAGGGTCGAGTGACCATTGAGTATGTGATGTTAGATCACATCAATGATGGTACTGAACACGCGCATCAGTTGGCAGAGTTGCTGAAAGATACGCCGTGTAAGATTAACCTGATCCCGTGGAACCCGTTCCCAGGCGCGCCATATGGCCGTAGCTCTAACAGCCGTATCGATCGTTTCTCTAAAGTGTTGATGAGCTATGGTTTCACTACCATCGTGCGTAAAACACGTGGCGATGACATCGATGCAGCCTGCGGTCAGCTGGCGGGTGACGTTATCGACCGTACCAAGCGTACCCTGCGTAAGCGTATGCAGGGCGACGCTATCGATATCAAGACCGTTTGATGTTGAGTGCACTACGGTATAATTCATGTACCGTAGTGCAACGTAAGCCAAATGAGGTTCTTTGTTGTTTTCGTGAGGTCAATAATAACGGTGCGTTTTTGTCGACTTTAAGGCAGTATGTAGCGGCGCAACAAGCCTTTAGCCCTCAGGTTTACGTTGTTTTGTCTTTGATAGTCTGACCGTTTTATACTGTCTGACGAAGGTTAACTGACCAGATGTTTCGCGGTGTGGGTGAGCATTGTGGCTCGCCGGCATCAGAACCCAAATTTACGCAGCTGTAGCGAATGAATACTGAAGCCACGCACGACAAAAATGAAGCACTATCCACCGGCGTTCGTCTGCGCAATGCCCGTGAACAACTCGGATTCAGCCAGCAGGCAGTCGCGGAGCGACTTTGCCTGAAGGTCTCCACGGTACGTGATATTGAAGAAGATAAGGCGCCAGCCGATCTCGCTTCAACATTCCTGCGCGGGTATATCCGTTCTTATGCGCGTCTGGTGCATATTCCTGAAGAAGAACTGTTGCCAGGGCTGGAAAAACAGGCTCCGATTCGCCCAGCCAAAGTCGCACCGATGCAGAGCTTCTCGCTCGGTAAGCGTCGTAAGAAACGTGACGGCTGGTTAATGACCTTTACCTGGCTGGTGCTGTTTGTCGTTGTCGGACTGACGGGAGCCTGGTGGTGGCAGAACCATAAGGCGCAGCAGGAAGAGATCACCACCATGGCCGATCAATCCTCCGCTGAGCTGAATGCCGGTAAAGATGGTGCGCAGAACGTACCGTTAGATACCAGCGCCGCAGCGGGCCAGGATACTACCCCGGCTCCAGACGATGGCGCGGTGGCGGACGCAGCGCCTACGCCAGATGTTGCTGCAACCCCGGCACCTGCCGCTGATGCGCAGCAGAATGCCGTTGTGGCACCTTCTCAGGCTAACGTCGATACCGCAACTGCTGCGCCAGCTACCGCGGCGCCGCTGCCGACTGACCAGGCGGGTGTCACTACCCCTGCCGCCGATCCTAACGCACTGGTAATGAACTTTACTGCCGATTGCTGGCTGGAAGTGACCGATGCGACCGGAAAAAAACTGTTCAGTGGTATGCAGCGTAAGGACGGCAATCTGAATCTGACGGGTCAGGCACCGTACAAACTGAAAATTGGCGCTCCGGCGGCAGTGCAGATTCAGTTCCAGGGTAAACCTGTCGATCTGAGTCGTTTTATCAGAACTAACCAGGTTGCGCGTCTGACCGTTAATGCCGAACAATCACCGGCTCAGTAACAGACGGCAATGCGGGAGATTTTTTAATGCATAACCAGGCTCCAATTCAACGTAGAAAATCGACACGCATTTACGTTGGGAATGTGCCGATCGGCGATGGCGCGCCCATCGCCGTACAGTCTATGACCAATACGCGTACCACAGATGTGGAAGCGACGGTTAATCAGATCAAAGCGCTGGAACGCGTCGGCGCAGATATTGTTCGTGTCTCTGTACCGACAATGGATGCCGCAGAAGCGTTCAAGCTTATCAAACAGCAGGTTAATGTCCCGCTGGTTGCCGATATTCACTTCGACTATCGTATCGCGCTGAAGGTGGCGGAATACGGCGTCGATTGCCTGCGTATCAACCCAGGCAATATTGGTAATGAAGAGCGTATCCGCATGGTAGTGGACTGCGCTCGTGATAAAAATATTCCTATCCGTATCGGCGTCAACGCCGGATCGCTGGAAAAAGATCTGCAGGAAAAATACGGTGAACCGACGCCGCAGGCGCTGCTGGAATCCGCTATGCGCCATGTGGATCACCTCGATCGTCTGAACTTCGATCAATTCAAAGTCAGCGTTAAAGCGTCTGACGTTTTCCTCGCCGTAGAATCCTATCGCCTGCTGGCGAAACAGATCGATCAACCGCTGCATTTGGGGATCACCGAAGCCGGTGGCGCACGCAGCGGGGCGGTAAAATCAGCGATCGGTTTAGGATTGCTGTTGTCCGAAGGGATCGGCGATACGCTGCGTGTCTCTCTGGCAGCGGATCCGGTGGAAGAGATCAAGGTTGGCTTCGATATCCTGAAATCGCTGCGCATTCGTGCGCGCGGGATCAACTTTATCGCCTGCCCAACCTGCTCGCGTCAGGAGTTCGACGTTATCGGTACGGTTAACGCGCTGGAACAACGTCTGGAAGATATCATTACGCCAATGGATGTTTCGATCATCGGCTGCGTGGTGAACGGTCCTGGCGAAGCGCTGGTTTCTACGCTGGGCGTCACGGGCGGTAACAAGAAAAGCGGTCTGTATGAAGACGGCGTGCGTAAGGATCGACTCGATAACGACGATATGATTACGCAGCTTGAAGCCCGCATTCGCGCCAAAGCGAGTATCCTGGACGAAGCGCGTCGTATTGACGTGCAGCAGCTTGAAAAATAACAACGTGATGGGAAGCGGCGTGCTTCCCGTGTATGATTGAACCCGCATGGCGCCCGCATTGTTCGGGTTAGCGCTGAGGGTTCATTTTTATATTCATAAAGAGAATAAACGTGGCAAAAAACATTCAAGCCATTCGCGGCATGAACGATTATCTGCCTGGCGAAACCGCCATCTGGCAGCGCATTGAAGGCACTCTCAAAAACGTGCTCGGCAGCTACGGTTACAGTGAAATCCGCTTGCCGATTGTAGAGCAGACCCCGTTATTCAAACGCGCGATCGGTGAAGTCACCGACGTGGTTGAAAAAGAGATGTATACCTTTGAGGACCGTAATGGCGACAGCCTGACGTTGCGTCCTGAAGGGACTGCGGGCTGCGTACGCGCCGGCATCGAACATGGTCTCCTGTACAATCAGGAACAGCGTCTGTGGTATATCGGGCCGATGTTCCGCCACGAACGTCCGCAAAAAGGGCGCTATCGTCAATTCCATCAGCTGGGTGTCGAAGTGTTTGGCCTGCAAGGCCCGGACATCGATGCTGAACTGATTATGCTGACCGCTCGCTGGTGGCGCGCGCTGGGTATTTCTCAACATGTCAGACTTGAGCTGAACTCAATTGGTTCGCTTGAAGCCCGCGCTAACTACCGTGATGCGCTGGTCGCCTACCTGGAACAGCACAAAGAGAAACTGGACGAAGATTGCAAGCGCCGTATGTACACTAACCCGCTGCGCGTTCTCGACTCCAAAAACCCGGAAGTACAGGCGCTGCTCAACGACGCACCTGCACTGGGCGACTATCTTGATGACGACTCTCGCGAGCACTTTGCGGGCCTGTGCAAACTGCTGGAATCCGCAGGTATTGCCTACACCGTCAATCAGCGTCTGGTTCGTGGTCTTGATTATTACAACCGCACCGTATTTGAGTGGGTCACCAGCAGCCTGGGCTCTCAGGGTACCGTGTGTGCCGGTGGGCGTTACGACGGTCTGGTAGAGCAGCTTGGCGGTCGCGCAACGCCGGCCGTGGGCTTTGCCATGGGTCTGGAACGACTTGTTTTGTTAGTTCAGGCAGTTAATCCGGAATTTAACGCAGATCCTGTTGTCGATATATACCTGGTCGCTTCGGGGGCGGATACGCAGTCGGTTGCAATGCGGCTTGCAGAACGTCTGCGCGATGAAGTTCCTGGTGTGAAACTGATGACAAACCACGGTGGCGGCAACTTTAAGAAACAGTTCGCCCGCGCCGACAAGTGGGGCGCCCGCGTTGCACTGGTACTGGGCGAGTCCGAAGTGGCTGACGGTACTGTTGTAGTGAAGGATTTGCGCTCTGGTGAGCAAACGGCAGTAGCGCAGGATAGCGTTGCCGCGCATTTGCGCACTCTACTGGGCTAAGGAGAAGGACAGCGTGGAAATTTACGAGAACGAAAACGACCAGATTGATGCAGTAAAACGCTTCTTTGCTGAAAACGGCAAAGCGCTGGCTGTTGGGGTCATTTTAGGGGTTGGCGCGCTGGTTGGCTGGCGTTACTGGACCAGCCATCAGACGGAGTCCGCACGCTCTGCTTCTCTGGCATATCAAAATACGGTGACTGCGGTTAGCGCGGGTAAACCGGATAGCCTTCCTGCTGCAGAGAAATTTGCCGCAGAAAACAAAAATACCTACGGCGCGTTAGCTTCACTGGAACTGGCGCAGCAGTTTGTTGACCAAAATGAACTTGAGAAAGCCGCAAGCCAGCTGCAACAAGGCTTAGCAGCGACCAGCGATGAGAATCTCAAAGCGGTGATTAACCTGCGTCTGGCTCGTGTTCAGGTTCAGCTTAAACAGGCTGATACCGCGCTGAAAACACTCGACACCATTAAAGGTGAAGGGTGGACGGCCATTGTTGCCGACCTGCGCGGTGAAGCATTGCTGAGCAAAGGCGATAAACAAGGTGCGCGTAGCGCATGGGAAGCGGGCGTGAAAAGCGATGCCTCTCCTGCTCTGAGCGAAATGATGCAGATGAAAATCAATAATTTGTCCATCTGAGAGGGACCCGATGCAATTGCGTAAATTACTTCTGCCAGGGCTGCTTTCCGTTACCCTATTGAGCGGCTGTTCACTGTTTAGTGGCGAAGAAGATGTCGTTAAGATGTCCCCATTACCGGTGGTTGAAAACCAGTTTACTCCGTCTACGGACTGGAGCACCTCTGTAGGTAACGGTATTGGTGATTTCTATTCCAATCTTCATCCTGCGCTGGCGGATAACGTTGTCTATGCAGCCGATCGCGCCGGCATCGTTAAGGCGTTGAATGCGGACGACGGCAAAGAAGTCTGGTCTGTTAATCTGGGTGAGAAAGACGGCTGGTTCTCCCGCGCATCTGCACAGCTTTCTGGCGGTGTAACCGTGTCCGGTGGCCATGTTTACATTGGCAGCGAAAAAGCGCAGGTTTATGCGCTGAACACCAGCGATGGTACCACCGCATGGCAGACGAAAGTTGCCGGTGAAGCGCTGTCTCGTCCTGTTGTGAGCGATGGCGTGGTATTAATCCACACCAGTAACGGTCAGTTGCAGGCCTTGAACGAAGCTGACGGCGCTATCAAATGGACCGTTAACCTCGACATGCCTTCTCTGTCTCTGCGCGGCGAATCTGCCCCAGCGACCGCCTTTGGCGCAGCTATCGTTGGCGGTGATAACGGCCGCGTAAGCGCCGTGCTGATGCAGCAGGGCCAGATGATTTGGCAGCAGCGTATTTCTCAGGCGACAGGTCCAACGGAAATCGATCGTCTGAGCGACGTTGATACCACGCCGGTTATCGTCAATGGCGTTGTCTACGCGCTGGCTTATAATGGTAACCTGACGGCGCTGGATCTGCGCAGCGGCCAGATCATGTGGAAACGTGAACTGGGCTCAGTGAATGATTTCATCGTCGACGGTAACCGTATCTACCTGGTTGACCAGAACGACCGTGTACTGGCGCTAACCACCGATGGCGGCGTGACGCTGTGGACGCAAAGCGATCTGCTGCACCGTCTGCTGACGTCCCCGGTATTGTATAACGGCAATCTGGTCGTGGGTGATAGCGAAGGCTACCTGCACTGGATTAACGTTGACGATGGCCGCTTTGTCGCCCAGCAGAAAGTTGACAGCTCTGGTTTCCTGACCGAGCCGGTCTCTGCTGATGGTAAACTGCTGATCCAGGCGAAAGACGGTACGCTGTACTCTATTACGCGTTAATCGTCCCGGCCGCTCACTTTGAAAAACGGCTCCTGGTGCAGGGGCCGTTTTACTGTTTTTAACAACGGCGCAAAAAATGTGCCCGTTGTCTGATGATTTATTAAATGAGGCTTTAAACATGGTACCTGTGGTCGCGCTTGTCGGGCGCCCTAACGTTGGCAAATCCACGTTATTTAACCGTCTAACTCGCACCCGAGATGCGCTGGTTGCGGATTTCCCGGGTCTGACTCGTGACCGTAAGTACGGTCGTGCGGAAATTGAAGGCCGCGAGTTTATCTGTATTGATACCGGCGGTATTGATGGCACCGAAGACGGTGTAGAAACCCGCATGGCGGAACAGTCGCTGTTGGCGATCGAAGAAGCGGACGTTGTGCTGTTCATGGTAGATGCGCGTGCTGGCCTGATGCCTGCGGATGAAGCCATTGCGAAACATCTGCGTTCGCGCCAGAAACCGACGTTCCTGGTAGCCAACAAAACTGACGGACTCGATCCTGATCAGGCGGTCGTCGATTTCTACTCGCTGGGTCTGGGTGAAATTTATCCGATCGCGGCATCCCATGGTCGTGGCGTTCTCAGCCTGCTGGAGCATGTTCTGCTGCCGTGGATGGATGACGTTGCTCCTCAGGAAGAAGTGGATGAAGATGCAGAATATTGGGCGCAACTGGAAGCCGAAGAGAACGGCGAAGAGGAGCCTGAAGACGACTTCAATCCGCAGGACCTGCCGATCAAACTGGCGATTGTTGGTCGCCCGAACGTAGGTAAGTCCACGCTTACTAACCGTATTCTCGGCGAAGACCGCGTAGTGGTTTACGACATGCCGGGGACCACGCGTGACAGTATTTATATCCCGATGCAACGCGATGAGCGCGAATATGTGCTCATCGATACCGCGGGCGTGCGTAAGCGCGGCAAAATTACCGAAGCAGTAGAAAAATTCTCAGTTATCAAAACGCTGCAGGCGATTGAAGATGCCAACGTGGTGATGCTGGTGATTGATGCGCGCGAAGGTATTTCCGATCAGGACCTGTCGCTGCTGGGCTTTATCCTCAATAGTGGGCGTTCACTTGTTATTGTGGTCAACAAGTGGGATGGCCTGACGCAGGAAGTGAAAGAGCAGGTCAAAGAGACTTTGGACTTCCGTCTGGGCTTTATTGATTTTGCGCGTGTACACTTCATCTCTGCGCTGCACGGCAGCGGCGTGGGTAATCTGTTTGAATCGGTCCGCGAAGCGTATGACAGCTCCACCCGTCGCGTCAGCACCGCGATGCTGACGCGTATTATGACTATGGCGGCAGAAGATCATCAGCCGCCGCTGGTGCGTGGTCGTCGTGTGAAGCTGAAATATGCCCACGCCGGTGGTTATAACCCACCAATCGTGGTGATTCACGGCAACCAGGTTAAAGACCTGCCAGATTCCTACAAGCGTTATCTGATGAACTATTTCCGTAAGTCTTTGGATGTGATGGGGACGCCGATCCGCATTCAGTTCAAAGAAGGGGAAAACCCGTTTGCGAACAAACGCAATACGCTGACGCCGACGCAGATGCGTAAACGTAAGCGTTTGATAAAACACATCAAAAAAAGCAAGTAACCGTTGCTGATGCTGATAAAAGCCCGTGCTTGTCGCGGGTTTTTTTTCGACGTTCCATCGCCAGCCTCAGCCCGTGCGATGTCAATCACTATTCATTTTTTACCAAGTTTAAATCTAAGAAAGTAGACATTTGTCGAGTTTTCGTCTTAAAGTCCGGGGGCTGGTACTAGACAAAACTAGCCTTAGGTTATCAAATGGTTAAATAAATTTTCGCCGCATGTAAAAAATCGGTCAGATACGTAACTGGCTGGCGTACATCGCGGTGTTTACACACACGACGACATAACTTTCGGGAGAATTATGCAATCCTCTGTTAATCAAAAAGAAAGCCGAACTTTCTTCGGCCATCCTTATCCGCTCGGCTCGCTGTTCTTCACAGAGATGTGGGAGCGCTTCTCGTTTTATGGCATTCGCCCGTTACTGATCCTGTTTATGGCTGCTACCGTTTATGACGGCGGCATGGGGCTGGCACGTGAAAATGCTTCGGCGATTGTGGGTATCTTTGCCGGTACGATGTACCTCGCTGCGCTGCCGGGTGGCTGGCTGGCGGATAACTGGCTCGGCCAACAGAAAGCGGTGTGGTACGGTTCCATCCTGATTGCCCTCGGCCATCTGTCAATTGCGCTCTCCGCCATTATGGGGAACAACCTGTTCTTTATTGGTCTGATGTTTATCGTGCTCGGTTCCGGTCTGTTTAAGACCTGTATTTCGGTCATGGTTGGCACGCTGTACAAAAAAGGCGATGCGCGTCGCGACGGCGGTTTCTCGCTGTTCTACATGGGCATCAACATGGGGTCGTTTATCGCGCCGCTGATTTCCGGCTGGCTGATTAAAACCCACGGCTGGCACTGGGGCTTTGGCATCGGTGGTATCGGGATGTTGGTAGCGTTGATCATTTTCCGTGTATTTGCCGTTCCATCAATGAAACGCTACGACAGCGAAGTGGGGCTCGACTCCACCTGGAATAGCCCGGTAGTGAAACGTAACGGTGTGGGCGCGTGGCTGTTGGCGCTGGCCGTCGGTGCGGCGGTTATCGTTACGCTGATAGCGCAAGGCGTGATTGTAATTAATCCGGTCGCGGTTGCCAGCATGCTGGTGTACGTGATTGCAGCCTCCGTTGCGCTCTACTTTATCTACCTGTTCATCTTTGCCGGTCTGAACCGTAAAGAGCGCGCCAGACTGCTGGTCTGCTTTATCCTGCTGGTTTCCGCCGCGTTCTTCTGGTCCGCGTTTGAGCAGAAGCCAACCTCGTTCAACCTGTTCGCCAACGACTACACTAACCGTATGATCGGTGATTTTGAAATCCCGGCGGTCTGGTTCCAGTCGATAAACGCGCTGTTTATTATCCTGCTGGCACCGGTATTCAGTTGGGCATGGCCGAAGCTGGCAAGCATGAATATTCGCCCGAGTAGCATCACCAAGTTTGTTATCGGTATCCTCTTTGCGGCGGCAGGCTTCGGTCTGATGATGCTGGCGGCGCAAAACGTTCTCAGTAACGGCGGGGCAGGCGTTTCTCCATTCTGGCTGGTGGGCAGTATCCTGATGCTGACGCTTGGCGAGCTGTGCCTGAGTCCGATCGGTCTGGCGACAATGACGCTGCTGGCGCCGGAAAGAATGCGCGGGCAGATGATGGGCCTGTGGTTCTGCGCCAGTGCGCTGGGCAACCTGGCCGCAGGTTTGATTGGCGGTCATGTGAAGGCTGACCAACTGGATATGCTGCCGGATCTCTTCGCACGCTGCTCGATTGCGCTGCTGATCTGTGCTGCGGTACTGCTCATCCTCATTGTTCCGATTCGTCGCATGCTGGAGAATACGCAAACTAAACCGGCAACTAGCGCCTGATAACACCTCGATTGTGCCGGGGCAGACGTTATGTCCCGGCTATTCAATTAACGAGGTAAGAGCATGCTGTTAGGATTTGTTGGGCTTGGTGCAGTCGTTGAAACGGCATACTTGCCCGCATTACGTAATATGTTCGGTGATGCACTACGCTGTGTGGGATTTGATGTTCAACCCGCAAAGCAGCCCGCAGACGTGACACGCTGTACGTCGCTCGCTGAACTTCTTGCAATGCCGCTTGATACCCTGTTTATTACCACCGCATCCCTGCATCACCTTGATGTGCTTGAACAGGCGCTGGCGGCTCCCATCGCTCGTATCGTGGTCGAAAAGCCTATTGTCGCCACGCTTTCCCAAATTGAAAAACTGAAAACGCTGCTGGCTCAACCGGATGCTGCCAACCGCGTGCTGGCACTCGACCATTGGATGGCACGCAATGGCGCAATGCAGCTGGCGTTGGGCAAACTCGGAGCGCAGTGGCAGGGCGATAATCCGCAACAGGCACTTGTCTCTCACTTTTCACACATTGCTAAAATCGACGGTTTTTTGCAGGAACCGAGCGGGTTTAACGCTGTTGGAGAACCTATTGCGCTAAACTTTGCCACCGGTGAGCCGGATACCCGTGAGCTTCGTCATCCGGACGGTGTGATTCTGGACATTGGCACACATGTACTGGCAATGCTGCGTGAAACAGTGCGTTACCTGGGCGGTAATGACAGTATGACCTTGCAGGTGAAGAGCGCTAAAGACCGTCTGGGACGAAATATTGTAGAGGGCGACCTGACCACAGCAGAAGGAGAGGCGCATCTGCAGGGACAGATTAGCGGCATTCCGCTGGACATCTGGCTGAATAAATACGCGGGGCCGGCTGGCGGACAAAAAGGCCTGCGCCTTTGTCTGCGCGATGGTCGTGTCATTAGCCATGATCGCCGTGGTGTCGAGGATGTGCTCGAATTGATTGACGGTGATGTTGTACAACGCTGGAGTCTGCCTGGTAGCGTATATGCCCATTGTCTGGCGGAGCATATTCTGGGCGCGCAAAGTCTGTTTGAACGCAGCCCACAGGAAGTGAGCCGCACGACGCAGCGCAGGCTGGAGGAAGTGGAGTGCCTGTTAACGTTACAGCAGCAGTTACGCGGGCGGCATTAAACGCATCGTGTTAAACTCAGCGCAGTAATGGATCCCTGTACTGGAGTCGCTATGTCTATTATTTGCCCGGATTGTCATGCAGAGCTGGAGCCGCAAAACGGTATGGCGCACTGTGATAACTGTAATAAAGATATTCAGTTAGAAGCGCACTGCCCGGAGTGCAATCAGCCACTGCAGGTGCTTAAAGCCTGTGGTGCGGTGGATTATTTCTGCCAGAACGGTCATGGCCTTATCTCGAAGAAACGCGTGGCGTTTGTGCCGCTTTAATCCTGTTTTTTCCTGCGTGTTTTCTTTGTCTTCGTGACAGCTCTCACTTCGCTTTCCACCCATCCGTCAGACAGGCGGGTGGTGAGCACATCACCTGCTGTAACCTGTTTAGTCTGTTTCAGCACTTCACCCTCTTTTGCGGTCGTCACGCTATAACCGCGGGCCAGCGTGGCCAGTGGGCTGACTGCCTCAAGATGGGTAACCGCGTTGCCAAAACGCTCGCGCTGTTCGCTTAAACGCGCACGGATATTTTCCGCCAGGCGGTATTCCAGTTGCTGAATGCGTGTTTGCGCACGGTAAATACGCGGCTGCGGGTTTTGCTGATTCAGACGCTGCAGCATGCGCTGCTGACGCTGATTTGCCTGTTTAATCTTATTCTCAAGTGCGAAGTTCATTCTCTGACGCAGTCGTTCCAGCACGGTCTGTTGACGGGCCAGACGCAGTTGCGGATGCTGCTGTTGCAAGCGGTGATGAAGCTGGGTAAACCGACGAGTACGATTGGCGAGGTAGTAGTCCATCGCCATCTCCAGACGCTGCTGACCATGCTGAATTTGACGCAGCAGTTCAAGCTGATTACGGCTGACAATTTCTGCTGCCGCCGACGGCGTAGGTGCCCGTAAATCTGCAATAAAATCGGCAATAGTGACATCGGTTTCATGGCCGACGGCGCTGACGACTGGAATGCGGCTGGCAAAGATCGCCCGTGCTACACGTTCGTCGTTAAAGCTCCACAAATCTTCCAGCGAGCCGCCGCCGCGCCCGACGATCAGCACATCGCACTCGCCCCGCGCGTTCGCCAGTTCAATGGCCCGAACGATCTGCCCTGGCGCATCATCGCCCTGGACTGCGGTCGGGTAGATAATAACGGGCAGGGAAGGGTCGCGACGCTTCAGGACGTGGAGGATATCGTGCAGCGCGGCGCCGGTTTTAGAGGTGATTACCCCGACGCAGTGGGCCGGTGAGGGCAGCGTTTTTTTGAACTGCTGATCGAATAGCCCTTCAGCCTGCAGTTTGGCCTTGAGTTGCTCATATTTTTGCTGCAGCAAACCTTCGCCCGCTGGCTGCATGCTCTCAACAATTATCTGATAGTCGCCGCGCGGCTCGTACAATGTAATGTTGGCGCGTACCAGTACCTGCTGACCGTGCTGTGGTCGGAACGTTACCCGGCGATTGCTGTTGCGAAACATCGCGCAGCGTACCTGAGCGGTGTCATCTTTGAGCGTGAAATACCAGTGACCGGAGGACGGCTGAGTGAAATTCGAAATTTCACCGCTGATCCACACTTGTCCCATTTCCTGCTCAAGCAGCAAACGAACCGTCTGATTCAGGCGGCTTACGGTAAAAATTGAGGTGGTCTGAGAGGATAACATGTGAGCGGGATCAAATTCTAAATCAGCAAGTTATTCAGTCGAAAGTAACATGCTCACAGAGGAGCGCAAGGTTTTTTTGCAAAAAAGTGTGGATGCAATCGGTTACGTTCTGTATAATGCCGCGGCAATATTTAATAACCTCCCAGGTGAGATATTGCCCATGCTACGTATCGCAAAAGAAGCCCTGACGTTTGACGACGTCCTCCTCGTTCCCGCTCATTCTACCGTTCTGCCGAATACTGCTGATCTCAGCACCCAGTTGACGAAAACCATTCGCCTGAACATTCCTATGCTCTCCGCAGCAATGGACACCGTGACGGAAGCGCGCCTGGCAATTGCCCTGGCCCAGGAAGGCGGCATTGGTTTTATCCACAAAAACATGTCTATTGAGCGCCAGGCGGAAGAAGTTCGTCGCGTGAAGAAACACGAATCTGGCGTCGTGACCGACCCACAAACCGTACTGCCAACCACCACTCTGCGCGAAGTAAAAGAACTGACCGAGCGTAACGGTTTCGCAGGCTACCCGGTAGTGACTGAAGATAACGAACTGGTCGGCATCATCACCGGTCGTGACGTACGGTTTGTGACTGATCTGAATCAGCCGGTTAGCGTCTACATGACGCCGAAAGAGCGTCTGGTGACCGTTCGTGAAGGCGAAGCACGCGATGTTGTCTTTGCCAAAATGCACGAAAAACGCGTCGAGAAAGCGCTGGTTGTTGACGACAGCTTCCATCTGCTCGGCATGATCACCGTTAAAGATTTCCAGAAAGCGGAACGTAAACCTAACGCCTGTAAAGACGAGCATGGTCGTCTGCGCGTTGGGGCTGCTGTAGGCGCAGGTGCGGGTAATGAAGAGCGTGTTGACGCGCTGGTTGCCGCTGGCGTTGATGTACTGCTGATTGACTCCTCTCACGGTCACTCAGAAGGCGTACTGCAGCGTATCCGTGAAACTCGTGCTAAATACCCGGATCTGCAGATCATCGGGGGGAACGTTGCGACTGGTGCAGGCGCTCGCGCGCTGGCGGAAGCCGGCTGCAGCGCTGTTAAAGTCGGTATCGGCCCAGGCTCCATCTGTACTACCCGTATCGTTACCGGCGTAGGTGTACCGCAGATCACCGCCGTTTCTGACGCTGTTGAAGCGCTGGAAGGCACTGGTATCCCGGTTATTGCCGATGGCGGTATTCGTTTTTCCGGCGACATCGCAAAAGCGATCGCTGCGGGTGCTTCTGCAGTGATGGTTGGCTCTATGCTGGCGGGGACTGAAGAATCTCCGGGCGAAATCGAACTGTATCAGGGTCGTTCTTACAAATCATACCGTGGTATGGGCTCTTTGGGCGCGATGTCCAAAGGTTCTTCCGACCGTTATTTCCAAAGCGATAACGCCGCTGACAAACTGGTCCCGGAAGGTATCGAAGGTCGCGTTGCGTATAAAGGTCGCCTGAAAGAGATCATTCACCAGCAGATGGGTGGCCTGCGCTCCTGTATGGGTCTGACCGGCTGTGGTACTATCGACGCGCTGCGAACAAAAGCAGAGTTTGTACGTATCAGCGGTGCGGGTATTCAGGAAAGTCACGTTCACGATGTGACCATCACCAAAGAGTCCCCTAACTACCGCATGGGCTCCTGATAAGTTTCCGCGCCCGGCTATATGCCGGGCGAATTTGTTTCACTTGCCTCGGAATTAGCGTCAATGACAGACAATATTCATAAACATCGCATTCTCATCCTTGATTTCGGATCTCAGTACACTCAGCTGGTTGCTCGTCGCGTACGTGAACTGGGCGTCTATTGTGAACTGTGGGCGTGGGATGTTACGGAAGCACAAATTCGCGAATTCAACCCAAGCGGTATCATTCTTTCCGGTGGTCCGGAAAGCACCACTGAAGAAAACAGCCCGCGTGCGCCGGAATACGTTTTCACTGCGGGCGTGCCTGTGTTCGGCGTGTGCTACGGCATGCAGACTATGGCAATGCAGCTCGGTGGTCATGTTGAAGGTTCTAACGAACGTGAATTCGGCTATGCGCAGGTTGAAGTTCAGACCGACAGCGCGCTGATCCGCGGTATTGAAGACTCTCTGACCGCAGACGGCAAACCACTGCTGGACGTGTGGATGAGCCACGGCGACAAAGTGACCGCTATTCCGGAAGGTTTCGTGACCGTTGCCAGCACCGACAACTGCCCGTTCGCCATCATGGCGCACGAGGAAAAACGTTTCTACGGTGTACAGTTCCATCCGGAAGTTACCCACACCCGTCAGGGGATGCGCATGCTGGAGCGTTTTGTGCGCGACATCTGCCAGTGTGAAGCGCTGTGGACCCCGGCAAAAATTATTGATGACGCCGTTGCCCGCATTCGTGAGCAGGTTGGCACTGATAAAGTGATCCTCGGCCTCTCCGGCGGCGTTGACTCCTCCGTCACCGCGATGCTGCTGCACCGTGCAATTGGCAAAAACCTGACCTGTGTGTTCGTCGACAACGGTCTGCTGCGTCTCAACGAAGCTCAGCAGGTGATGGATATGTTCGGCGACCATTTCGGCCTGAACATCATTCATGTTGAAGGTGAAAAGCGTTTCCTGGACGCGCTGAAAGGCGAGAACGATCCGGAAGCTAAACGTAAAATCATCGGCCGCGTGTTCGTGGAAGTCTTCGACGAAGAAGCGCTGAAGCTGGAAGACGTTAAGTGGCTGGCGCAGGGAACCATCTATCCGGACGTGATCGAATCCGCGGCTTCTGCCACCGGTAAAGCGCACGTCATCAAATCTCACCACAACGTGGGCGGTTTGCCGAAAGAGATGAAGATGGGTCTGGTTGAACCGCTGCGTGAGCTGTTCAAAGACGAAGTGCGTAAGATTGGTCTGGAACTGGGTCTGCCGTACGACATGCTGTACCGTCACCCATTCCCGGGGCCGGGTCTGGGCGTACGCGTGCTGGGCGAAGTGAAGAAAGAGTACTGCGACCTGCTGCGCCGTGCGGATGCTATCTTCATTGAGGAACTGCACAACGCTGACCTGTACAACAAAGTGAGCCAGGCGTTCACCGTGTTCCTGCCGGTACGTTCCGTTGGCGTCATGGGCGATGGCCGTAAGTACGACTGGGTTGTTTCCCTGCGTGCTGTTGAAACCATCGACTTTATGACCGCGCACTGGGCGCACCTGCCGTATGACTTCTTAGGCCGCGTCTCTAACCGCATTATCAACGAAGTTAACGGTATTTCCCGCGTGGTGTATGACATCAGCGGTAAGCCGCCAGCTACGATTGAGTGGGAATGATGTACAGCTAACTCACGGCTAATCATTTCTATTCAGTTATGCAATCAACCCTCTGTTTTTACAGGGGGTTTTTCTTTATATCACATCATATCTATTCACTCTATCTCACATTTTTCATCGGTACAGGTGACGGTATTACCCTAAAGGTATACTCTTCATACCGTCAAACCATGGATGCTTTACGGGTGAATTGTGCTTACTGATACCAAACTGAAAAACCTCAAGCCGCAGGACAAACTGTATAAGGTTTCGGATCGTGACGGGCTGTATGTTGCGGTGCTTACTTCCGGCTCTGTCTCTTTCCGGTACGACTACCGCATTAACGGGCGCCGGGAAACGCTGGTCATCGGTCAGTACGGTCGTGACGGTATCAGCCTGGCAGAAGCACGAGAAGAACTCATTGCTGCCAAAAAACTGTTAAAGGCAGGTCAGTCGCCAGCTGCGGCGAAACGTGACGGTATCAAAAAGATCCGTGGTGCTGAGACATTCGCGGTACATACCGACAGCTATATGAAGCACGTCATTCTGGCTGACAGTACCAGGGCGATGAAACAGGCCGTTATCGATCGCGATATCATGCCGGTGTTGGGTAACAAAATGATGGCCGAGATAACCACTGGCATGGTGCGTGACCTGTGCGATCGCATTGTTGAACGTGGCGGCCGGGCGACGGCAGTGCAAGCCAGAGAGATAATCAGCAGTGTATATCGTCACGCTAATGATCGCGGGCATGGTCTGTTTAATCCGGCTGCTGACATCAAGCCTTCATCAATAGCCATGTTCAAGCCGCGCGACCGCACGCTGCAACCTGAAGAGATAGGCGTATTCTTCCGGGCGCTGGATAATGTCGGGGCTATGGCCACAATGAAACTGGCATTAAAACTGGTGCTGCTCACCCTGGTTCGCAAAAGCGAGTTCACCCACGCCACATGGTCAGAAGTCGATTTCAAAAAATGGACATGGACGATACCGGCGGAACGAATGAAGGGAAGCCGTGCGCACGTTATCTATCTGCCAAAGCAGGCGCAGGATCTCATGGTTGGCCTGCAGATGTGCGCTGGTGGAAGTGATTACCTTTTGCCAGGGCGTTATTCGGTCAGCAAGCCGTTATCCAATGCAGCACTGAACAGACTGATCAATGTCACTGTCGAATCGGTAAATGATGCTGGCGGGCATCTGGATGATTTCTCAGTGCACGACCTGCGCCGCACAGCCAGCACGCTGTTGCATGAGGCTGGTTATCCATCTGACTGGATAGAAAAGGCGCTGGCGCATGAGCAAAAGGGAGTGCGTGCGGTATACAACAAAGCGGAGTACGCCAGGCAGCGCGCCTACATGTTGCAGCAGTGGGCGGATATGGTTGATGGCTGGATTAGCGGGGAGCACGCCGACCTGGTGCCGTTCTCCCCGTCGAAGTTTGAACGGTGGATGAGTGAACAAGGTTAATGATTGATAAATATTACGCTCCCTGTTTCTTTACATCCTATCCTGCTATCGTGGATATCGCCGCAATATGGGCAAATCCATAGATGTTGATTTTCACACGGTAAGATGTTTTGTTGCGCGCTTTTCAGTGCCTTGGTGAGCATAGCAACTTCAGAGTGAAGTTGCTGGATCACGCTATCCCGCTGCACAATCACAGCGCGCTGCTCTTCCAGTTGGCGGATTAACTCCGCCTCATTGAACATGGTCATGCTGCACGCTCCCGCCCCTGATTATCTGATGGTGATAGCGGAGCATTTGAGAATGCCAGCGCCATTCCTGTAACATCCAGCGCATAACCTGGATGAAGTTGCACCGCCGGACCGTCGCACTGATTACCCCATACGTCGAAGCCATGTGACGACTGGCGGGCGAATAGCTCAATGCGAGGTACATCGCCAAGCAACTGAACCAGTTTTTCCCGGATTACGTCCGGCTTGCGCGAGTTCTCCAGGCGAGGCGCCGTAACGTGCTGGCAGATTGAAGCATCCATGCGGGCAGGAAGTTTACCGCGCACCGCAAACAGACAGTCTTCACTGTTCGCCCTGGTCATATGTCCCATTCCGATCGCGCTGTTTCCTTTGTGCTTGTTCGTCTTGTGCCAGGTGAATCCCTTCATGGTCATCAGCTTGAATCCCCATGCTTCGACCACTTTCAAAGCCTCAACCGGCTGAGTCGGAACCCACCACATTGCAAGCAGGCAATCGTCTGCGGAAAGATCCCACACTGGCAGGCGGCAGATATCCAGCACGTTCATCACCGGATATTTGAACCCGGCGCCGCGCTCTCCGTCGGCTGCTTTGTCGCGGTATGTCCATGGAGGATCAGCATAAATCAGGGTGTATTTACCGGTCATGCGGCACCGCCTTCCGACTTCTCAGCTTCTACCGCAAGAGACTCCAATTTGTCCATGAACATTGCAGACAGCATTGCGTACTCCGCGTCTGTGGCTGCTGGCATAGGAACAAATCGGATGCCGAACGAGGCGAGCATATTTGCAGCCTCGAGGCACTTTCTTAAATCTGCTGGTGATGCCTTGTTCATGCTGCCACCTTCTTGCTGTTCATCAGCTCAGCCACGCGCTGAGCCTTTAATGGGTTTCTGATAACCTGGCCGCCGGGTGCCAACCACCCTCGGCGCAATGTGGAATAAACCAACGTGATACTGCCTACGCGGATATTGTCGTGGGGGTTAGTCATACACCACCCCGCGACATCCGATTCCTGCGTATTCGCCACGGCGCAGGCCGTTACCTCTCGATATGCACTGATCACGGCGTATCGCTATTCTGGCGCGCTCCACTTCACCTACCGCTACATCCATACACAGCAACCAGAGTCTGGCCGCGATGCGGTACTGGCCTTTCGATTCACGCTCAACAGCGCGCTTTTCTACCTCCATCGCCGCCGGAGTTACGGCGACAACCTTTGAAGCCTGACGCTGAGACACATAGTTAAGGTGATACTTTTCAAGACGGGTTAATTTGCTCATCGGATCCAGCCTTCTCTGAAAATTACCGCCAGCAGATACAGCCAGGCGGAAACGGCGGTCAGGAATAAGTACCATCCTGACCATTTTTCCCAGTGCCTGATCAGCGCTGTCATGCGGCGTTACTTACTGGGCGGTAAACACGCTGATCAACCGGCGGCTTTTTTCCGGTGAACTCTGCCGGGCTGGTGGCCTGGCGCTCATCAAGCCAGTTTTCAACCTCTTCAGCGTTCCATGCACAGCGTTTATCTGTGATCCAGAAGCGCTGCGGGAACTCGCCATTGCGCTCCATGCGGTCAATGGTGCTCATCGATACCGGCACCACTGCCATCAGTTCCTTTTTGCCAAATGCTCTTTTCATCATTACCTCTCTTGCATTTGCGGCGCGCGTGGCGCCGCAGTGGTGATTACATCGGTACTTCGTTCAGTTCGTCGCAGCGTATGGTGTATACGTCAGTTGCTTTTGCCAGCAGGTCATCATCACCAGCCAGTTTCTGGGCAACGTATTTGTATGCTTTGTCCAGGTCAGCCTGGGTGTTGTAGTTCATCGCCGCGCCGGAAAATGCGTGCAGAATCTCTTCAGGACCGCGATCGTCTTTATGCTGCTGACGCTCTTCCTGCTTCTGCTCTGGCTTTGAATTGATCAGGCTATTCATGCCCTGAGCCGTTGCCGCCGGAGGTGTGATATCACGCTCAACGCGAGGTGTTGCCTCCTGCAATTCGTCAGGGGTGTATACTCCGAGCAGAACATCAGGTGCATGCAGACGCGCCCAACGCTTAACGCACAGGTAAGCAAGCTGCTGGCGCGGATCCTGTTCCCACAGCGGAGAGTTACGGACACCTGCCTGAGCCATGCTGATGGTAAGCTCGCGCGGCTCTGCTTCGCCTTTCAGTACTGCCGATACTGTTACAGTCAGTGATGGAGATTTGTCGCTCTTGCCATTCACCTTTGACCAGTCACCATCCCAGCGGTAATTCAGGCGAGTTGAAAGCAGGTTTGAAGACGACACGACGGCGTTAACCAGTTGTGCTTCATAGCCAAGAGTTCCGTTTACAACGTGCGTCTTCTGCGCAACAGCGAACGGGTTCATGCCCCACTGTGCAGCCTGCATGGTTACTGCCAGACAGTCGGACGGCTTACCTGCAAGATGAGCAGGTACGGTAGCTTTACTGCCTGCCATCAACTCAGCGAAGCGCACCAGTTGATTCATACCTTCAGGACTGAAGATTGCCGCAGCGGTCCCTACAGTAGCGCCTGGCTGTGATGTGATTGCGATATCGTTGCTCATACGTACATATCCTGTTTGCGTGCCCATTCAGGGCGTTTAATAATTTCCACGCCGCCCCATTCATCGCTGATGCGGCATTCGTGATAGGTGTTCAGATCCCTGCGGAATAACTGGTGCCCGGCGTCAACGTCCGGCGCATCCAGCTCGAATACGCGGACCGGGTATCGACCGCAGTCGATGGTTTCGCTCACAGCCAGGAAGAAGAATCCGTGAGGCTGCCCGGTTACTTTCAATGCGCCTTCTCTGTACATGGCGTCCTGAACGTGGTAGCGGAATTCCTCGATGTGACGTGCAAAGCGATCCATGTCTGCAACCTTTTTCACGTCGACGATCACGTTGTGTTCATTCAGCCACTTATCAGGACGTATTCGGCACAACTCGCCAGTCTCTTCGTCATTCCAGTACATCGACGCTTCACAGTGGCCTGGTGCTTCCAGCATCCACCTCGCCGCAGGGTGGGCCATTGCGCTGTCGCGCATCAGTTTCAGTTTCCGCCCCTGTTCGGCATCCATCACCGTCATCCCCATACCGGCAACGTCTTTCAGGAATGCTTCTTCGTCTGCTTTTCCCTGATTTGTGCGGCGGTTGAACTGTGGCGCCACGATGAAACGCTTATCGAATTCCTTCGGCTCCAGTAGCAGGCAGTGCAGGGCGGTACCCATATCCAGCGCGGACTTCTTCTCTTCGTCTTCCGGCGCTGCCTTGACCCATTTCAGAAGGGCAGGGTTCTTGGCCACCATATCCAGTTGTGACTTACTCACGCCGTCACCGGCGTGGTAGTCCTCATTGCTGATGTCAAAATAGATACCGGTATTCATAACTTCACCTTGTATTCGTTCTGCTTGTTGGAGCGGGTTCCATCGTGAAACCATATTGCGCACCTGGTTACTTCTACCCATTTGCGACGTTCAAGCTCAGCGATGAACCAAGAAACCTTCGATCTTGAAATACCAAGAATCTTTGCCATGTCTCGGATGCTGTGTTTTCCTCCGCGCAGCAATGAGAGGAGCGTTGGTTTCATGCCGCATTCCTTTTGCTGTCGATCTGGTCAGCAAGGTCAAGGCGGGCGATGACGCCAGTCAATTCACGTTTGAATGACGACATAAGCTCTTCGAAATCATCGCTTTCAATTGCCGCCTCGAGAACTTCATAACGAACACCGGCACGGAGAATGGCGCGTTTGAATGACTCTTCCATTTCGCAACCAGCGACTACTTCGATCAGCTCAACGTGGCGGTCATACAGTTCAGATGACAACTGGTAGTCATTGCTGAACATGGCCGCGATATTGTTCAGCTTGTTAATCTGTTGTGTGTTCACTTGCTCACCCCCATATCCATTTCCGTTTTTACCGCCAGCTTGCTGACGAATACCCAGTTCATTGCTTCACCCAGCGTGCGAAACTTCCAGCTCATCAGCCCGCAAGCTGTAACGCAGTACCAACCGTTGATGATTTTCCACTGCATATAAACCTCACTATTACCGTTTTGGTAATACTTGAAGATGCAGGAAATCCACGAAGTGGTGGTTTCTGCCTGAGCGACGTGCTCATGTATTACCTTTTGGGTAATAATCAGATCAAAAAGTGATTGTGTCAATAGGTATGACGAGAAAAAATTACCATTTTGGTAATTGCGTGAGGCGTGAGCTTACCGCCATTGGGCAGGTAAAGCGTCAGAATGGCGGGGGATTACTTGCTTTTGTTCTGCTCAAACACGAAATTGATGAATGAGGTGATCTTGTTTTTCTCTTCCTGTGGCAGAGCTGCATACATCCGGTGGTCATAGTCGATAACACCCGGCGCACCGACGGGAATAATCATCTCGTATGCTTCATGCCCGAACGCGCGCGCCAGGGAGGAAAGAACGCCGATAGTTGTGCTGACTTCCGCTTTCATGATGCGGTTAACGGTGGCCGGGCCAATGCCAGCTGCAACAGCAACTTTCTTTTCGGATGTCATTTCACTGTTCTTTCTCATCCAGGCATTGAGCGTGGCGGCGGCCTGCTTCTCTACAGTCCATTCGCCATCTTCAGTGGTCGGAATAAAGATATCAGCCTGTACTGCGTCCAGTTCGTGATCGACATCGAGCCAGAACTTTTCCTTGCGTGCTGCTTCTTCAATGATACGCGCGGCATTCGGTCCGATATTTTTGATACCAGTACACCACCTGTTGACCAGGTTCTGCGAACGCTTCACCCGTTCTGCAAAGCGTAACTGGGTATCATCGAAATCCCTGCGAATGATTTCGTTAAGGTTTTTGCGTCTTATGTCATAAATACTTTTCATAGCTATTGTATTTGCCCATTTATTATTACCTAACCTTCTAAATTTAAATGAATATTACCATAAAGGTAAAGTTACCATAATGGTAATAATCATTGATTTTTTCACCAGAAAGGTAATAATTCAGATATGAATAGACAGGCTGAGATAAGCAAAATATGAGTGACGAAAAAAAATTTGATTTCAAAAAGCACTGGCTGGGGCTGTCTCCTGATGAGCGTGAAGCATTTGCAGTTGAAGCCGGAACCACCAGTCATTACATCCAGACGCACCTGACTGGCCGCCGTAAGATGCCGGGTAAGCGTCTGATGGAAGGTCTTTTTAAAGCGTGCCGCTCCCGAGAATGGACAAAGTCTAAACCTGAATTAGTGCTCTTCTTCTACGACCGATAATCCTTCTGAACCCATCAATGCCGTCATCCCCTGGCGGCTCCTTCCTGCATAAAACACCTTTCTGGTAATAAAAAACCATATACGGTTGATCTTTTTTCGTCTTAGTGCAAAATTACCGATATCCATAACAAAAAGGAGGCACCTCCTGTGAAGATTGTCACCAGAATGGAGGCAGCAAAAGCTGGCCTTAATCGCTTTTATACCGGTAAAGAATGCCGAAATGGTCACCGTGCTGAGCGCTACGTTCTGAACGGAACATGTGTTGAGTGCGCAATGAATAGTGCTCATCGTCACCGTGATGAGTTCGCTGCTGCGTTGAGGAACGCGCGGGAGGCAACATGAATATCTATCAACGTATTAACGGCGCTGACTGGAGAAATATATGGGTAGTTGGCGATCTGCACGGTTGCTATACAAATCTGATGGGAAAGCTGGATGACCTGAAGTTCGACCCGGCACAAGACCTGATTATCTCTGTTGGTGATCTTGTCGACCGCGGGGCTGAAAACGTTGAATGCCTTGAACTTATTACTATGCCATGGTTCCGATCCGTACGTGGAAACCATGAGCAGATGATGATTGATGGCCTGTCAGAACATGGAAACGTCAATCACTGGCTGGTAAATGGTGGTGGATGGTTCTTTTATCTCGACTACGAAAAAGAGGTATTGGCTAAGGCGCTTGTCCATAAAGCAGCAGAGTTGCCGCTAATCATCGAGCTGGTTACCGGCGACCGTAAAATTGTCATCTGCCACGCTGACTACCCGTACAACGAATATTCTTTCGACAAGCCAGTGCCAGAAGAAATGGTTATCTGGAACAGAGAACGAATAGCCAATGCGCAGGACGGATATCATCATGAAATCATCGGAGCTGACCTTTTCATATTCGGCCACACCCCTGCACGTCAACCACTGAAATACGCCAACCAGATGTACATCGACACTGGCGCTGTTTTTTGTGGAAACCTGACATTAGTACAGTTACAAGGCGAGGTGAATGATGGCCGGTGACTGGATAAAAATGCGTGCCGACCTGCACACGCATCCTAAAGTTGTCCGCATGTCGTCCGCATTGAAAGCGGACAGATTGCGGATAGTTGGCGGACTACATTCCGCATGGTGTCTTTTTGATGTCCACTCTGTTGACGGTTTTCTTGACGGATACAGTGCGGAGACTCTCGACGACCTGATCGGATTCCCCGGGTTTGCGCGTGCAATGATGGCTGTAGGATGGCTGGAAGAAGAAGGCGAAAGCCTAGTAATGCCGCGCTTTGAAGCCCATAACGGACAGTCTGCCAAGCGTCGTGCACAGGACGCAGACAGGAAGAGAAATGTCCGCAAAGCGTCCGCATCAGAAGCGGACAAAAAGCGGACCAGAGAAGAGAAGAGAAGAGAAGATCTAAAAGATAAAACCCCACACATAGGCGACGAGAAAAATCAGCCTGTGGATAACTCAGGATGTGAAGAGCCAGATCCACATGCAACAAATTCTGGTACTGATGGATATGCACCACCAGGCGGATCTGGTTCGCTGGGTAAATTCACCATGCCTGATAGCTGGACACCGGATCCTGATTTCACCAAACGAGCTGCGCTATGGGGGGTAAACCTGAAAACTGATGTGACGCAATTTGAACTTGCGGATTTCATCACGTACTGGAAAGCCGAGGGGAAAGCATTTCACCACGACCAGTGGCAGCAGAAACTGGCTCGCAGTGTTCAACTCTCCAGGTCAAAGCCAGCGAGAACTCAGCAGCGTGACGTTAACGCAGTGCCAGAACCAGACAGCGAGATACCTCCTGGATTTCGCGGTTAACACCGGGAGCGCAGTAGCGCATTTTTTTACATCTGGTGAATTACCAAAAAGGTAATAAAATATGCGCATTGCTATTGAAATTAACTCATTTGTGGTTTTAAATTACCTGAGAGGTAAATCATGAAAAGGCAGTTGCAGGCGCTCGGAAGGCTCAAGACAGGCCAGATGAATAAAACCGAATCGGCATACAGCCAGCACCTTGAGCTGCGTAAGCATGCCGGGGAAATAGCCTGGTATCGGTTTGAAGGCATCAAGCTGAGACTGGCTGATAACACGTTCTACACGCCGGACTTCGCAGTGATGCTAAACACCGGTGAGATGGAACTGCACGAGGTGAAAGGGTTCTGGACCGACGACGCCAGGGTGAAAACCAAAGTCGCAGCAGACCAGTACCCGTTTCGCATCATCGGAGTAACGGTTAAGCCAAAGAAAGCGGGTGGCGGCTGGAACATCGAAGAATTCTAAATCGATGATCCTTTTAGTTATCAACCTAATCAATAACTTATGCGGGTAAGCGGGGGTAATAATGGGAAGCAATATCATTGAGTTAGCTAAGTTAGGACATGAGCGCGCGGCTGAACTGAAAGCATCGTGCGGTGCTGTCGACGTGCGCAGCGTGGCGAAACTGATTAGCGATCTGGCTACACAGCTTGAAGTACAACTGGTGCGAGGTAACGCGCAGGCAGTACAACTCGCTAACGCCGAGAGCAAGTGCATGTCGCTGGCGGCGGAGAATGCGGGGATCAAATCTGCTGCAGAGTTTGCGACAGCTCCTGATATGTGGATTGAGCAGCAAGATGGAATGCTGGATTACCGGTATTCGGAATGGTACGTAGATGTGCTGAAAGCCGCGATGGAAACCCCAGCGACCGACGCTTTCCTTGCTGAAGTGCGGGGAAAAGCTATCAAATCTGCACTAGATGATTGCTCTGAGTATCTCGACAGGGATTGCATCATGGAGTCTAACGGTATCAGTTACGATGACGCGGCCCTTCGGGAAATTGGTGCGACAGCTCTTCAGGAGGTGTTACTTCGCAAAGGAGCCGCGCTATGAGCAAACCACTCAGCTTTATTGACAATCACCTTCTCAGCGTTCGTGTCGATGAAATCTGCTCTGCTGTTCCAACTTTTGCAACAAAACAGGCAGCGCTCAAGGCTGGTTCAATGTTCGGCTGGCGTTCAGCCGTTCGCATTGAAAGGCGTTTCGAAAAGGTTTGGGTTGTTGGTAAGCGGTGTTTCCAGAGCGATCACTCTGCTGGGGTGAAATTTGAAGCATACCGTTTCCCGCTTCTCCGGTGGGAGAAAGAAGGCGGCATTACAAAATGCCCGATTCTTTCTGTGCGCAGATTCAAGCAGGAGTCAGCCCAATGACAGCACTCAACAAACAGGCGCTGCGCCAATTAGCAACTGATGCGCATGAACTTGGCATCATCAAACGTTACACGAAAGGCATCGAGGCCAATAAGAGATTCGCTGCCATCGTCACTCCTTTGACTGTGCTGGCGCTGCTGGATGAGCTGGAAGCCGCAGAGAAGCGCATAGCAGAACTGGAGGCGCGGACGGTTACTCTTCCTCAGCGTCTTCAGCCTGGTGCTGATGGATATGACGATTGGTATGTACACAGCGCAGATGATGGTGAATATCTAAAAGTTGATGATGTTATCGAAGCCATCCGCGACGCCGGCATCAAGGTTAAGGGGGAGTGAGATGAAACACGTAGTTCTCCACTCTGGTGGCCATGCTTCAGCTTTGGTTGCGATAGAGGTTGCGCGTAAATACGGCACTGAAAACATGATTCTTCTGACCCATAGTATCACCGGTATCGTTGAGGATTCAGATATTAAGCGTTTCCGCGATGAGGTTGCTGGATTTCTCGGCATGGAAATAACCTATGCAAATCATGGCAAATGGGATACAGCAACGCCAGTTGAGGTCTGTGTTGATGCTGGGGCATGGAAAGTTGGTAACGGTTCAATTCTTTGCACCAACCGTTTAAAGACTGCACCTTTTGATGCCTGGCTTAAAGAAAATGATCCGGATGCACAGAATATTTATTACTACGGCTTTGAGCCTTCTGAACCAAATCGTATACAGCGACGTGCAGGAATTCTAGGGGCTCGTGGGTACAAAACGGAATATCCGATGATTTGGACTGACCGTACCATTCTTTCTGTTGAAGAAGTTGGAATAGCGCTTCCAGGAACATATAGCCAGTTTAAACATGCCAATTGCGTAGGTTGTCTGAAAGCTGGATGGCAGCACTGGTACGTTGTGTACTGCACTCGTCCCGATATCTGGGATTCTGCGAAGGCTGGAGAACTTGAAATTGGTTATGCCATTCATAAAGACGCAAATGGTCCTGTGTATCTGGAAGATAAAGAGGAATTCTTTGCTGATATGAAAAGGGCTGGCGTCCCGCCAACTGAGCATATACCTCCAGGGAGGTTCTGGAGCATGGCAAAAAGAGCGGTGAAAAATCAGCAAATTGATTTGTTCACTGATGGTGAAAATGGCAAACCCTGTGAGTGTGCAGCATGACAACTAACAACCACCCGGCGCACGGTCCTGTATCACTCGATCGCCTGCACCAGATACGTGAAATACTCAGCAAAGCAGCAGCACAAAGCGACGGCGGTAATCTCGGCTACGCAATGGCTGATGCAGTGAAGGTGATTAATGGGGTGATTGCATCGTTTGATGCGAAGCCAGTGGCAGTCAACGACGATATGGCTTACACATTCCATCATGCGTTATCTGATTCATCGTTAGGCGCTGATGAGGTGGAGGGAATTAAGATTGGATTGCGAGCTGCGTTTGCCAATATTTCCGCCCCTCAGCCTGCGCTGGTAGTGCCGGATGAACTTCTCTCGTCGATGGAAGAGGTTTTGCGCATTTCAGACCGAGACCACGAGGCATGGCATAAGGTAAGAAATGGTATCGCACACTTCCGCGCCGCCATGCTTCAGGCTGGCAACTCTCCGGTAACTCCGGATGGTTACGTACTAGTGCCGAAGAAGCTAACCGCTGAGAACGGCGCAAAGGGTGTGTTGTCCGGTGAGTTTTCAGAAACGAAATTTATAAACTGCCCAGAGTGTTTTGGTGATGATGATTGCGAAACCTGCGACAGCAGCGGAAGAATTGAAATCACCGTTCCTGTCACCTGGACAACCATCAAAGCTATTTGGACTAAAGGTGTCGAGCATTTCGCAGCAGCACCGCAGCAGGAGGTGATTGGTATCGACCTCGCCAACGGGAAAGATGCATCTGTTGAGGTTGTTATTGAAAATGGAAAGGTTATATCTCATGGCTAAATCCGCAGCAGAACGCAAAGCCGCGCAGCGGGCCCGCCAGGCAGAAGCCGGTAACCGCAAACTGGAATTGCAACTCGACGAGCAGGAAATGGAAATGCTGGCGCGTAACTGCGCCGCCCGTCGCCCTGGTCGTGCGCCGTATGAAATGGCAGAATACATCGCGTTGCTTATCAGGCAGGATGATGCCCGCGTTCGTGGTCGTATCAAGTCAATCAGTGCTAGCCGGTGTGGAAAGTGCGGCGATTCACTGCCGGTTGAGTCGTGTCCGTGCGACGGTGATTCGGCATGCTGGGTTACGCGTGGCTGGCATGAAACTAAATTATCAGTGTGACATGTCACGATATCGACAATAAATTGCAACGGCCGCCGACTATGGCGGCTTTGTTTTGCGTGTTACTATTACCAAAACGGTAATTATTACTTCGGTGGTAACAATGCCCGCAGAACCAAAAGCGCCAAAGCGCAAATCAACGCAGTACAAGCCACTCACCGCGATGCAGGAGGCTTACGCGCAGGAATATACCAAATGCCCTGAGAATCAGACGCAGGCGGCGATTAACGCAGGATTCTCGCCTAATACGGCAGCGGTAAAGGCCAGTGTTATGATGCGTGATGAGCGCATCCAGAAACGGATCGCCGAGTTGATGGAGGAACGCAACAAACGCCTGCGCGTCAGTGCTGATTATGTGCTGCTCCGCCTGGTGGAAATTGACCAGATGGATGTGATAGACATCCTGAACGATGACATGAGCATCAAGCCGGTTTCGGAATGGCCTAAGGTCTGGCGTCAGTATCTTACCGGTTTCGATCTGGCCGACATGTTCGAAGGCCGTGGCGACGAGAAAGAACTTGTTGGCATCCTCAAAAAAATCAAATGGCCGGACAAGGTGAAGAACCTCGAGCTGATTGGTAAGCACGTCGACGTCAACGCGTTCAAAGAGCGCCTGGAGGTTTCCGGCACCGTCACTATTGCCGACCGTATGGCGAAGGCCCGCCGCCGCGTTAAAGAGCAGGCTGGTGGTGAAGAATGACAGCCGCAGCCATGTCGCCGGAAGAGCAGCTCGTCGAGGATATCGCCTCATTCACGTATGACCCGCTGGGCTATGCGCTGTATGCGTTTCCGTGGGGAGAGGATGGCACAGAACTGGCGCACGCCACTGGCCCGCGCAAATGGCAGGCTGATGCATTCCGCGAGATACGCGATCATCTCCAGAACCCCGCGACGCGTCATCAGCCGCTGATGCTGGCTCGTGCATCCGGCCACGGCATCGGTAAATCTGCTTTCATCTCGATGCTGATTAACTGGGGTATGTCCACCTGCGAGGATTGCAAGGTGGTGGTGACCGCCAACACCGACAACCAGCTGCGCACAAAGACGTGGCCGGAAATCATCAAATGGTCCAACCTGGCTATCACCAAAGAGTGGTTCACCTGCACCGCCACGGCGATGTACAGCAACGATCCGGGACACGATAAACGCTGGCGAGCTGACGCTATTCCGTGGTCCGAGCACAACACCGAGGCATTTGCAGGGCTGCACAACGAGCGCAAGCGCATCATCGTGGTATTCGACGAAGCATCCAACATTGCCGATCTGGTGTGGGAAGTAGCAGAAGGTGCTCTGACGGACGAAGACACAGAGATTATCTGGGTGGCGTTCGGGAACCCGACGCGTAACACCGGGCGTTTCCGTGAATGTTTCCGCAAATATAAACACCGCTGGAAGTGCGCGCAGATTGATTCCCGCACCGTGGAAGGCACCAACAAGCAGCAGTTACAGAAATGGGTGGACGACTACGGCGAAGACAGCGACTTCGTGAAAGTCCGCGTGCGCGGTATCTTCCCTGATGCGTCTGAAAATCAGTTTATTCCGTCAGGCTTGACGCAGCCAGCCGTGGGCAGGGTGATTACTCCGGCACAGGTCCAGCACGCTGCTGTAGTTCTTGGCGTCGACCCGTCTCACCAGGGGAAAGACCCCGCAGTTATCTATCTTCGGCAAGGACTGCACTGCAAGAAGCTCGGGGAGTGGCAGCGGACCACTGACGACGTATTGTTTGCCAAAATAATTGCCGACTTCGAGGACCAGTACCAGGCCGATGCTGTGTTTATCGATTACGGCTATGGCACAGGTCTTAAATCTGTCGGTGATAACTGGGGCCGTAACTGGACCCTGATTCAGTTTGGCAGCGGCACGGCAGATCCCGAGATGGGCAATAAACGCGGTGAGATGTACAAATCAGCCCGCGATGCGCTGAAGCTTGGGGCGCAACTCGACAGCCAGAACCTTGCCGATGAGTTGAGTGCTCCGGAGTACAAGGTCAGGCTGAAGGACAGCAGGAAGATTTTGCAGGACAAGGAAGAGGTAAAAGAGTTGCTCGGCAGATCCCCGAACGATGCCGACGCATACGTGCTGACATATGCCGCGCCTGTTACCAAAAAACAGTTTAACTATGTGCAGCAGCAGAGCCAGCAGGGCAGGGCGCTGACGGAATATGACCCTTGGAAATAGTCAATAAAATCAACGGGCGCAATTTTGCGCTTGGTTAACCAGATAGTTAATCGGTTCGGACTGATTACCGGCTTTTATCGATGAAATTTCCAAAGTGTCTTTTAGCATTTTGGAACAAAATCATATACTTGAAAGCGAAAATTTTAGCGGGTTAAAACAAAGCCCGCCGATGTGCGGGCTGATTGTGTAAGTGATATCTATTACTTTTTGATGATATTCCCAGACATGGTGCTTGCTCCGCCACTGATGGTGTCGCAAATCACGTCACCAGACATTGTATTGACGTTTCCCGATACGCTTGAGCAACGAACATCACCAGACATAGTCTTCACCTGATGAGCATTTCCGCTAACATTTATAGAACCATTTTCAACTTCTACGCTTTCCACGCTACCGTTTATAGTTATGATTACTTGTTCGTTTTGTGTGCTTCCTTGCTCAACCCCATCAACGAAAACCCTACCATTATTGACTGTAACTTGTCGTCCAGTGTACTCATGCCCGTTGATGATGATGCTTGAACCACTGTGGCTGTTGATTTTAACCATTATTTTCGCCTTAGTTTAATTTTGATTATCAAAGATTAATATTATGCCATGTCATTATGCATGGTTCGAAACCTGCATTTAATTTAGTGACATGTCACTCATCTAAATGCGCGCATAGCCAGATTCAAATGCTTCTGCCGGGCTGTAAGATTCATAGCCTACTTCATACTGCACATAGTACCCGCCAGCAACAGGACAGTGTTTATTGATGTAATCAACTTCAACATCAAAATTACCGAAGCCATTTTCTTCTGGAGTGATGATCCCTGTTCCGTCAGGATTGACATGCACATGTTTGATTTTCAGGGCCCAAACTTTTTTGTGGCACTGATACTGAGGCATTTGTACTGATACGCTCATCATTTTCACCTTAAAAAAATGCCCACCGAAGTGGGCGAACTGGAAGCAAGGGTGCCTTCCATGGCAGTTACGGGTTTACAGCGCAACGTCATCGCAATGGCGTTCTGGTGTAAAAGTGACGGTGGCCAGCATCAAGGGAACCCATCCGGACCGCTGCGGCACATGTGCCATATGCCGTACATCCACTGCGTTACATCAACATCAATTACCTAAAAGGTAATATCTGATGTTATAAGTGTCAATAGCCTACGCTAAATAAATCATATGTGGTTAAATTGGTAATAATTTAATTGCGTACGGAGCTATTGCTATGTGTATCGGCAGCAAGCCATCAGTGCCAGCAGCGCCAGAAGTACAGGCTGCGCCACAGGAGCAGGATGCAGCAGTTGTCAGTTCTCGTGACGACGAAGAGCGCCGCCGCCGTGCAGCAGCAGGCCGCAGTTCTACTCTGCTGACTGGTGCGCAGGGTGACACCTCAACTGCAAACACCAGCGGTAAAACGCTGCTTGGTCAGTAACGGAGTAGGCAGAGATGGCGGAAACCGAAAAAGAGCGCCTGCTGAAGCAGCTCGCACAGTTGAAGAATGAGCGTACATCGTTCGAATCGCACTGGCGTGATTTGAGTGACTTCATCAATCCGCGTGGTTCCCGCTTTCTGACGTCTGATGTAAACCGTGATGATCGTCGTAATACCAAAATTGTTGACCCCACTGGCTCAATGGCTCAGCGCATTTTGTCCAGCGGCATGATGTCAGGCATCACCAGCCCGGCACGACCGTGGTTCAAACTGGCAACGCCTGACCCTGACATGATGGACTATGGCCCGGTGAAAATCTGGCTGGAAGTCGTGCAGCGCCGCATGAACGAAGTGTTTAACAAATCGAATCTGTATCAGTCACTGCCTGTAATGTACGCAAGCCTGGGTACTTTCGGCACCGGCGCTATGGCTGTTCTGGAAGATGACCAGGACGTGATCCGCACAATGCCTTTCCCTATTGGCAGTTACTACCTGGCTAACAGTCCGCGCGGCAGTGTTGATACCTGTATTCGCCAGTTCTCCATGACCGTGCGTCAGATGGTGCAGGAATTCGGTCTGGATAACGTCAGCACATCCGTAAAAGGCATGTGGGAAAACGGCACGTATGAAACGTGGGTGGAGGTTAACCACTGCATCACGCCTAACGTCAACCGCGACAGCGGGAAGATGGACAGCAAGAACAAGCCGTATCGCTCCGTATACTTCGAGACTGGCGGCGACTCCGACAAGTTGCTGCGTGAATCCGGTTTTGATGAATTCCCGATCCTGGCTCCGCGCTGGGAAGTGAATGGTGAAGACGTTTATGCGTCATCTTGTCCTGGCATGTTGGCACTCGGTCAGGTTAAAGCCCTTCAGGTTGAGCAGAAGCGCAAAGCTCAGCTGATCGATAAAGCCACTAACCCGCCGATGGTTGCCCCGACATCGCTCAAGAATCAGCGTGTTTCCCTGCTGCCTGGCGATGTGACGTATCTGGATGTACTGAGTGGTCAGGACGGTTTCAAACCTGCTTACCTGGTCAACCCGAATACTGCAGATCTGCTGGCTGATATTCAGGACACCCGCCAGACCATCAACAGTGCCTACTTCGTCGACCTTTTTATGATGCTGCAAAACATCAACACTCGCTCAATGCCGGTGGAAGCTGTGATCGAGATGAAAGAAGAGAAGCTGCTGATGCTCGGACCGGTACTGGAGCGCCTGAACGACGAAGCACTAAACCCGCTTATCGATCGCGTGTTCTCAATCATGGCTCGCAAGAACATGTTGCCCGAACCTCCGGACGTTCTTCAGGGTATGCCGCTGCGTATCGAATACATCTCCGTGATGGCGCAGGCGCAGAAATCTATCGGCCTCACCAGCCTGTCGCAGACAGTTGGCTTTATCGGGCAACTGGCACAGTTCAAACCTGAAGCGCTCGACAAGCTCGACGTGGATCAGGCTATCGACGCGTTCTCTGAAATGTCAGGCGTATCGCCAACCGTCATTGTTCCACAGGAACAGGTGCAGGGCATTCGTGAAGAGCGCGCTAAACAGGCACAGGCCGCACAGTCAATGGCTATGGGTCAGGCGGCAGCGCAAGGGGCCAAGACTCTCAGCGAAACTCAGACCAGTGACCCGAGCGCATTAACCGCTATCGCTAATGCAGCAGGAGCGCCGCAGCAATGACTGATATCGACGACGAAGGACGCAAAGCAGAGCTTGACGCCAAACAGCAACTTCTGGCTCAGCGAGACATCGACGACATCAAGTTCGTTATGGGAAGCGAGCAAGGCCGCCGTGTCGTCTGGTCGTTGCTGGAGAAAGGTAAGGTGTTCGCTCCATGCTTCTCTGGTGATCCGCACTTAACCGCATTCAACGAGGGGCAGCGCAACCTGGCGCTGGCATTGTTCCAGCGTGTCATGGCGCACTGCCCGGATCAGTATCTGAAAATGGCCGCAGAGGCAGGAGAGAACAATTTATGACACAGGTGCAAACCCAGAGCGTCGTGCGCCTCGATGGTTCCAACCAGGTAGTTGAGGTTCCGGATCCTGCCCCGGCAGTAATTGGCGCTCCAACCGCGACTGATTACGGCGGCGTGAAACTTGGTGCGGCAATCGCGGCCCCAGCCGCAATGACGGCTACCAAGGATACAGCCTCAGCGGCATCAGATGTTGCTGGTCTGCTCGTCGACCATAACGACCTGGTTACGAAATATAACGCGCTGATGGATGACACAGCCGCATTGCGCACCACGCTGACATCAGTTCTGGCGCAACTGAAAGCCAAAACGATCCCAGTTTAAGGAGATAACCAATGAATTTGTTTGAACGTCTTCTGCATCGCCGTTTTTGCAATGAGCAACCTGCTGATGGTGGCGCAGCTCCTGCTGCATCTGAACCCGCAGCATCAACTGGTGATAATCCGGCACCCGCTGGCGATCAGGCTAAACCAGAAGTCGATAAGCCGCAACCTGGTGCTGAAGCCGACAAACCTCAGGAAGAAAAACCTGCTGATGGTGATAAGCCAGAAGAGAAAAAGCCTGGTGAAGACAAAGAGCAGAAGCAGGAAGGCGCGCCTGAGAAGTATGAGTTCAAACCAGCTGAAGGGCAGGAACTCGACACCGCAGCGCTGGAACAATTCGAGCCTATCGCCCGTGAACTGAACCTGACCAATGAGCAGGCGCAGAAAATGGTTGACCTGTACGGCACCAAGATTATGCCAATGGTCCAGCAGCAGCAGGCGGAAGCCTGGCAGAAAACCACCGAACAGTGGGCTGCTGACGTTAAGGCGGACAAGGAAATCGGCGGAGACAATCTCACCGGTAACCTGAGCGCGGCACAGCGTGCTCTTGCTAAGTTCGGCACACCTGAACTGAAAGAATATCTGGAAGGCACCGGCCTGGGTAATCACCCTGAGCTGGTTAAAGCCTTCATCAAAGTCGGTAAGGCCATGTCAGAAGACGGCATGGTAACCGGGAAAGAAAGCGGTCAGCGTAGTGCTGCCGAAGTGCTCTATGGCAAATAAGAGAGGAAATAACCATGGCTGTTAAAGGCTTAACTGCGCTGACGCTGGCAGACTGGGGCAAGCGCATCGACCAGAACGGGAAAGTCGATAAGATTATCGAACTTCTCGCACAAACTAACCCGATCCTGCAGGATATGCTGATCGTTGAAGGTAACCTTCCTACCGGTCACCGTACCACTATCCGCTCAGGACTGCCGTCAGCAACCTGGCGTTTGCTGAACTATGGTGTGCAGCCAAGCAAATCCACCACTGTACAGGTAACAGACTCCTGCGGGATGCTGGAAACCTATGCCGAAATCGATAAGTCTCTGGCTGACCTGAACGGCAACACAGCTGAATTCCGCCTGTCTGAAGACCGCGCATTCATTGAAGCCATGAACCAGCAGATGGCTCAGACCTTGTTCTATGGTGATACCAGTGTTAACCCGCAGCAGTTTATGGGGCTGGCGTCTCGTTATTCCAGCAAATCAGCTGGTAACGGCCAGAACATTATCGACGCTGGTGGCACTGGCACAGATAACACTTCTATCTGGCTGGTGGTATGGGGTGAAAACACTGTTCACGGCATCTTCCCGAAAGGTCAAAAGGCTGGACTTCATATGGAAGATAAGGGCCAGCAGACCCTTAAAGATGCTAATGGTGGCCAGTATGAAGGCTATCGCACTCACTATAAGTGGGATAACGGCCTGGCTCTTCGTGACTGGCGCTACGTTGTTCGTATCGCCAACATCGATGTAAGCGATCTGTCTGTTCCTGCCTCTGCTGCAAACATCGTCACTCAGATGGTTAAAGCTCTGCACCGCGTTCCTAACCTGAAGATGGGCCGTGCGGCTTTCTATATGAACCGTACCGTTGCCCAGGCTCTCGACCTGCAATCTCTGGATAAAGCCTCTCTGGCTCTGTCCGTCAAAGAGACAGAAGGCGAATGGTGGACCACTTTCCGTGGCATTCCGATCCGTGAAACCGATGCGATTCTGGAAACAGAAGCGCGCGTTGTTTAACGCCTGTTATTAACTGATGGGCCTTAACAGGCCCATGAATGGAGAAAGAAAATGATCCTCGACAAACTGTTGATGTTCTCCGAGAAGCAGGCGGTAACAGCTTCTGCTGCTTCTACGGACGTGATTGACCTCGGCCCTATCGACGGCACCCGCCGCGATATCGGCGTTGGTTATCCTCTGGAATTCTGGGCAACCGTTGACACCACAGCAACTGCAGCCGGTGCTGCGACTCTGAACGTTCAGTTACAGACCAGCCCGGACAACTCCACCTGGACCACCATCTACGACAGCGGCGCTTTGGCTCTGGCTGCGTTGACTGCTGGAAAGCGCCTGTTCTCTGCAAAGGTTCCGGCTGGTGTTCAGCGTTATCTGCGCGTGAACTACACGGTAGGTACTGGCCCGCTGACGGCTGGCGCATTTACCTCGGGTATTAACCTGGATGTTGATAACAACAGCCCGTACTACCCGACTCGTTCAAAAGTGACTGGCTAAGGGGATAGCGATGTCAGGTGAAAAAGCAAGATACCGCGTCCTGCGTTTATCACACATTCATAACAACCTATGGCCTGAAGGTTCTGAAGTTGAGTATGAGGGTGAACCAGGTACGGCGCTGGAGCCGCTGAACGATGCGGCGAAATTGGCAAAAGAGATCGCCGAGAAGCGTAAAGGTAAATCGGCGGCTTCAGTTGTCAATTCTCCAGTTTCCGTTGCTGTTCATCCAGTAGTGGAAGAATTGAAATCTGATGGCACTGGTGCGGTAAGCGAAGACCTTACTCAGCTTCGACAGCAGTATGAAGATTTGCTAGGCAAGAAGCCGGGTAATAAAACGGCTGAAACGCTGGCAAAAGAGATCGCCGAGAAGCGTGCCGAACTGGGCGTCTAAGCCTCGCTAAACAAACAAGGGGCTTAGGCCCCTTTATTGCAGGAGTCCGTTATGGATCTGGTAAACCTCAAAACCGGCACAGACACCTATCAGGATGAGGATGGTAAAACCCAGACTCGTGATGATTATCCGTGGGGCCTTTGCATTGAGTTGAACAACGAGACGCTTGCCAAGCTCAAGGCAACGCCTCAATCTGCCGGAACTGAAGTGATGATCACAGCAAAGGCAACCATTCGCTCAACTTCTACCCGTGAAACTGAGGATGGAATGCAGCATAACGCTAGTCTGCAGATCACTGATATGGCGCTCAGTCCAGTATTCGGTGAGCAACCGAAGTCAGCAGCGCAAACTCTCTATGGTGGGGAGGATGATTAATGGCTTCTGTTATCGAGATCTGCAACCGCGCGCTGAGCAATATCGGCAACAGTCGCAGCATTAACAGCCTGAATGAAGCCAGCAAAGAGGCAGGGCAATGCTCACTGCATTTCGATGCGTGTCGTGATGCTGCTCTGGCTGACTTCGACTGGAACTTTGCAACCAAGCGCGTGGCGCTGGCTGATACCAATAATCCGCCTCCGGACTGGCAGTACGCTTACCAGTACCCATCTGATTGCGTCCGTATAACCGAGATCATGCCTACCGGCATACGTAATCCTACCGCTGCTCAGCGCATTGAATATGTTGTCGGTTCCAATGAGGACCTGACAGGTAAGCTCATTTACACCGATCAGCCGAAAGCGTGGTTGAAGTACGTGGCGCGGGTTACTGACGTCAATATGTATGATGCCATTTTTATGGAGGCGCTTTCCTGGCGTCTGGCTGCTGCCATTAATATGGCGCTGACCGGTAGCGCAGATCTCGGTAACAATGCACTGACGATGTACAACCGTGTGATCCTGAGTGCTGGCTCACATAGCCAGAACGAATCGCAGGAGCCACAACCACCTGTAGATGAGTTCACAGCAGCGAGGTTGTCATAATGGCTTTTAGCTGGATTCAACCGAGCTTTGCCGGTGGTGAAATTGGTCCGTCACTGTATGGCCGCATTGATATGTCAAAGTATCAGGTGGCACTGCGCAAGTGCGATAACTTCATTGTTCGCCAATATGGCGGTGTAGAGAACAGACCTGGTACGCGCTTTGTTGGTCCTGCTAAATATCCTGATCGCAAGTGCCGGTTAATCCCATTTCAGTTCTCGACCGTACAGACCTATGCTCTGGAGTTCGGGCACAACTATATGCGCGTTATCAAAGATGGCGCTTATGTTCTGACGACCAGCAATGTGATTTATGAGCTGGCGATGCCGTATGCTGACACTGACCTTTTCCGCATTAAATTCACGCAGAGCGCCGATGTTCTGACGCTGGTGCATCCTGCATACCCGCCGAAAGAACTGCGCCGCTATGCGCACGACAACTGGCAGATCGTCGACGTTACCACCAAAAACGGACCGTTCGAAGATATCAACGTTGACGATACTGTGAAGGTCTACGCCAGCGCCAGCACCGGAACAATTACGCTGACGGCCAGTTCTGCAATCTTCGGTGCTGAGCAGGTCGGAAAACTGTTCTATCTCGAGCAGCCTGCGGTTGATTCCGTCCCGGTATGGGAAACCAGCAAGACTACAGCAATCAACGACGTTCGCCGTGCAGACAGCAACTACTACCGAGCCAATACTGCGGGCAAGACAGGAACACTTCGACCGTCTCACACTGAAGGTATGTCGTGGGATGGCTGGGGCGGAACTGGTTCAGATGATACCGGGATCCAGTGGGAGTACCTGCACAGCGGTTTCGGCATTGCAAAGATTACAGCAGTGGCTGGTGATGGGCTGACAGCAACCGCCGATGTTGTTTCATTCATTCCATCTCAGGTGGTTGGCTCCACTAACGGCAGTTATAAGTGGGCGAAATACGCGTGGAACAGCGTTAACGGCTACCCGAGCACTGTTGTTTACTACCAGCAGAGACTTTACTTTGCCGCGTCTACCGCATATCCGCAAACCATCTGGGCGAGCCGCACCGGAGACTATAAAGACTTCGGCAAGAATAACCCGATTCAGGATGACGATCGCATCATCTACACCTACGCCGGGCGTCAGGTGAATGAGATCCGTCACCTTATTGATGTTGGTAACCTAGTCGCTCTGACATCTGGCGGAGAATATACGATATCCGGGGACCAGAATAAGGTCCTCACGCCGTCGGCGTTTTCGTTCAGCTCTCAGGGGAATAACGGTTCCAGTAACGTGCCACCTATCGCCGTGGCCAACATCGCGTTGTTCATCCAGGAGAAAGGCAGCGTTGTGCGCGATCTGGCCTACTCTTTCGACGTTGACGGATATCAGGGAACTGACCTGACCATACTGGCAAACCACCTTTTCCAGAAGCATAGCATTGTCGACTGGTCATTCTGCATTGTGCCGTACAGCAGCGCTTTCTGCATTCGTGACGACGGCAAGTTGCTGGTGCTCACGTATCTGCGCGATCAGCAGGTTTTCGCCTGGGCGCCGCAGTCCAGCGCCGGGAAGTACGAAAGCACCTGCTCCATCAGTGAAGGCAGCGAGGATGCAGTTTACTTCGTGGTTAACCGTACTATCAACGGTCAGACGAAACGATACATTGAGCGCCTGTCCAGCCGCCTGTTTACCAGTGATGAAGATGCGTTCTTTGTCGATTGTGGCCTGAGCTACGACGGGCGCAATACATCATCCCGCACAATGACCATCAGCGGTGGCGCCGGCGAATGGAGTTATCAGGTCGATTATCCGGTTACTGTGAGTGGTGGGGCTTACTTCGTCAGTACGGATGTTGGCGCTCAGATTCAGTTCCCATATACCGGAACGGATCCAGACACCAACGAGCCGGTGGCTAAAGAGCTGCGTGGCGACATAATTTCAGTGACCAGTAATACCGCGGTAGTCGTGCGCTTCAACCGTAACGTCCCGTCGGTACTTCGCAATGTGGCCACAACTAACTGGCAGATGGCGCGCCAGACGTTCGGTGGCCTGTCACACCTTGAAGGTCAGACGGTAAACATCCTGTCAGATGCCAGCGTTGAGCCGCAAAAAACTGTAACTGGTGGCTCTGTCACGCTGGAATCACCCGGCGCAGTTGTTCATATCGGTTTGCCTATCACCGCTGAATTCGAAACTCTAGACATCAATATCAACGGTCAGGAAACGCTGCTGGATAAAAAGCAGGTCATTCCTACTGTAACGATGGTTGTTAATTCCAGCCGCGGAATCTGGGCAACAACTCCTGGTGGAACCTGGTATGAACATCCGCAGCGTGAATTTGAGTTCTACGACGATCCTGTTGATGACGCTACCGGCAAGGTTGAAGTAAAACTCGACAGCAACTGGGATAAAAACGGACGTGTTAAGGTTCGCCAGCTCGACCCGCTTCCACTTTCTGTTCTTGCTGTATTGCCTCGCCTTACCGTCGGAGACTTCTGATGATTAACGCTCAGATCGTACCCGCTACCGCGGAGCATATCGAAGCCATTATTCCGCTTGTTCGTCAGGCTGATATCAATGAATTTCTGGCAACCAATGGATGGAGTCCGCGCCGCGTCCTGGAAACCGGTCTGCGTACGTCAACATTCTGCTGCGCCGGTCTGATAAACGGTGAGGTGGTGACCATCTTCGGCGTAGCGCCGGCATCAATGATCGGCGGCAGCGGCATACCATGGCTGGTGGGCACTGACGCGCTGGAGAAATACCAGCGCACCTTCCTTCGCCGCTGCGGAAAAGTGGTCAATGCAATGCTGACTGTTTACCCGTATCTTGAAAATTATGTTGATGCACGCAACCACACTGCGCGCATCTGGCTTCACTGGCTGGGATTCACCATCGATGAACCCCAGCCATACGGCATTTACAGCCTACCGTTTCACCGTTTCCACATGGAGAGAAAATAATGTGCAGCCCGGCTATCGCTCTCGCTGGCGCCAGTGTCGCTTTAAGTGGCGTTTCAGCATACAACCAGTACCAGCAAGGTAAGTATTCATCTGCTGTTGCCGAGCAAAATGCAGAGGTGGCTACGGCACAGGCACAGGATTCTATCAACCGTGGCAACGCTCAGGCTGATGAGGTTCGCCGTCGCAATCTGCAGGCCGCCGGCACTCAGGCGGCGACCATGGGGGCTACAGGTGCAGACCTCTCCACTGGTGGAGCACTGGATATCTTCGGCGATACGGCTCAGTTTGGCGCGCTGGATGCGCTGACTACGGTTAATAACGCTCAGCGTGAAGCGTATGGGTATGAAGTTCAGGCTGCCAACTACAAAGCCCAGGCCAGCGCTTCGCGTAAGCAGGGAAATATGGGCGCATTTACCACACTGCTGACTGCTCCACTTCAGGCATACGGTGCTTACCAGATGGGCGGCGGAACGTGGTCACCATTCACCCAAAGCAAAGCGGCACCAATAAGCGCTGCTATCGGCACACCAACCGGTCGATAAGGAGATATCAAAATGCCAGTTGTACCTACAGTTACCGGACGCCAGGTAGAAAGCAGAGGGTTTCAGTCTCCTGGGTTTCAGGCTTTCGAACAACCAAACATCGGTGATGCGCTGACACAGGTTGGCGGCAAAGCACTTGATGTTTTTGCACAGGCAAAGCAGCGTGCCGATGTCGCCCAGGCTCAGGACGCCTCATTGCAACTCAGCCAGATTTCCAGCGATCTTCTGACTAACCCTGATACCGGTCTTCTCAACATGCAGGGTAAGAACGCTCTTGGAAAGGGGCAGGCTTATACTCAGCAGTTCGACGCTCAGGCAGAGCAGATCGCGATGACACTTCCGGAAGGTGCCCGTGCTGGTTTTATGCAGCAGGCGCAGCAGCAGCGCATTCAGTTCACTACCCAGGTTGGTCGACATGAGATTAGTCAACTTAATGCATATGAAGAAGGTCAGTTCCAGGCGACTCTGGCGAATAACGGGAAACTGGCTGCCGCCGCCTACGGAGACAATGCCAACTATGTGCTCTACAACAAGCAGACCTTCCAGCAAATCGAAGATTACGGAGCAGCACATGGCTGGAGCACTGAGCAGATACAGGCCAAAAAGATTGAGTTTAAGGAGAAGGTTGCTGATGCGTCACTGTCACAGTGGTCAGCCAACAACTCCATCGAGTTCATTCAGAGCAATGGTGAGTTAAGCGATACAGTTACCGGATCCCGCCGTGCAGTATCAGAAGGTGGTTCTGGTGATAGCGCTCGTGGTATTCGCAACAATAACCCCGGCAATCTTGAGTACAGCAAAACCAATCCGTGGGTAGGCCAGACCGGTGATGATGGTCGCTTTGCGAAATTCGAAACGCCAGAGCACGGCATTCGGGCGCTTGGTCGCAACCTTCTGTCGTACCAGCGACAAGGCATTGATACTGTCAGCGACATCATTAACCGCTGGGCCCCGCCGTCTGACAATAACGACACCGACGCCTACATTCAGGCAGTATGTGCTCAACTCGGCGTAACGCCAGACCAGCCGCTTGACGCATCAAATCCTGATACGCTAAAGGCTTTGTGTGCCTCCATTATCCAACATGAGAACGGCAGCCAGCCGTACAGTGATCAGCAACTTGCTATCGGTGTTAGCGCGGCTATCGGTCTGTCACAACTGCCTACCAGCACCAAGCGTTACACGGGAAACGCGGCATTTGACGCTGCATCTCCGGAGGCCCAGGCTACATTCCTTCGCCAGGCTGACCAGATCCGTAAGCAGCAGCAGGCGGAATATCGCACTAATATCGACAGTCGTGTGCGTGATGCCAGCGCAGCATACATGCGCGGCGTTGACTTCCCTGATGCTCCTACGCAGAACGACTTCCTCGCCGCCTACGGCGTGCGGGAGGGAAATCTACGCTATACCGAGTTTCGCAACACGCAGATTGCCGGACAGTACATCGGCTCGTTCCGCAATATGCCGATCAGCAGCATTACTGCATATGTAGAGCAGTTGCGTCCTGGTACTGAAGAAACTGGGGAAGGTTATGCTTCGCGTGCTCAGTTATTTGATCAGGTAACAGCTGCGGCCACGAAGGTTATCACCCAGCGCCAGAATAACCCGTTTAATGCCGCGGTAGAAATTGGGGCATATAAGCCTATTGCAAGTAACAACCCGAATGACATCACCTCTGAGGTTGTCAATCGATTCTCGTCTCAGGAAAGCCTGCGCGCACTGGGTATCAATGCACCTATTCTGTCTAGTGAAGAGGCTGCTGCACTGTCCGAGCAGGTACGCGGTACCAAAGATGTAAACCAGACCATCAGTCTGTTGCAGAGCATGGGTGAAACTCTTCCTGCTCCGGCTATGCGACAGGTAGCCTCTGCCATTGCGCCAAACAACGCAGCAACCGCCTATTCTGCGCTGCTGCTTGGAACTCCTGATAACCAGTACGATAACACCAAGCCGTCTATCGCCTATAGCCAGTTCATAGGCTACAAGCCGACCATGAATAAATACGATGTATCGAAGGTAATCCTGGCCGGTGATCAGTTACTCAGCCCAACTAAAGCGATGAAAGATGCGGGAATAACCCCAGTCCAACTTCCGAGCGAGGATAAGCTGAAGCGAGCATTCGACGATCAGGTAGGCAACTCGTTCGCCAACAACCCGCAGGCGCGCCAGCTCAGCTATAACCTGTTTAAAGCCGCTTACGCCGGAATCGCTTATCAGTCCGGAGACGCTTCCATGACGAGAACGGATGCGGCCAACTCAGATGTCGTAGAGAAGGCTGCACAGTACGCCACGGGGGGTGTGTACAAGGGGTTTAATGGCGGTGATGTGGTAATGCCATTCGGCATGGATAAATCGACATTTAAGGACCGCTACACCGCATCTGCTCAGCAGGCGCTGAAAAACGCCGGGCTGAATGTCAACGCCGCATCAAACTTCACACCAGTCAATATCGGCAATAACCAGTATCGGCTGGTAAGTGGCAGCGGTCGCTGGGCTACGGATCCGAAAACCAATGAAGCTATCGTCGTGAGGGTTGAATAATGGCTGATGTATTTTCTCTGGCTCCGGAAGGCCAGGCGTGGACCGACGATAAAACAGCAGCCAACCCGGCACGACCAGAAGATTACGAGCCGACTTTCTTCCAGGGTTCAATCGCTGCACCAGTGCGCGGCGTGGCGGAAGGTACTCTCGGTCTCGCTCAGTCTGCTGTCGGATTTAGTAAGCGCCTGATAAGCGATCCGGCATTTACCGCAGACGTTGCGCCTACCGTCAATATCTTCCGAGTGATGTTTCCAGATGCCGACAAGGCGCTGAATGATACCTACGACACGATCGGCAAACAGTTGCAGGATGCACGAGGGTACGTGAAACCGGATGCTGGGAGCCAGGGGACCGCGGCAGAGGTGCTATACGGTCTTGGTCAGTTCGTCCCTGCCATTGGCGCTACGATCATCGGTGGACCAACCGTCGGCGCAGCAACGGCATTCAGTTCCACGTATGAACAGTCCTATCAGGACTTCAAAGGGAAGGGGGTAGATGAGCCTACAGCGCGTAACCTGGCAACGCAGCAGAGCCTGTTCAACGCGGCTGGCATGGCCCTTCCTGCTGCTATCGGCACCACGCTGACAACACGCATCGCTTCAGGTGTGGCAATCAATACAGGATTCGGAGGGCTGAACCGGTATTCAGTCGGCGAAACGCTGGAGGAAAAAGGCTATACCGAGATGGCGAAACAGTACCGGGTATTCGACGGTCAGGCGATGCTGGTGGATGCGGTGCTGGGTGGTGCTTTTGGTGGTGCCCATCACCTTGCTGCGCGAAATGCTGATGTTCCTCCTCCGGCTGATACTGAAGCACCGATCCCGGCGGCAGAAGTGCATAGCACACCTGAAGTAACCGCAGAGCCATCACCGGCGACTGAAGCTGTGCCAGTGACTGATGCGCCAGGAGAACCGATGCGATCTGATGCTCAGACACCGGTGAAAGAACCTACCGCAGCTACAGATATTCATGCCATTAAGCCGAGTGACATCGATGCAGCTCACACGCTGAATGAAGGGCTGTATTACGATCTGGAATCGTCGCCTGTTCTGCATGCCAATAACGAGAGCATTAACAGCCATGTGGCGGCCATGGATGAAGCGTACCGGCAACTGAATGATGGGCAGCCTGTTAACGTTGGGATGATGGCGCGCGGGCTGGATGGTCCTGCGCGACCAGGCATGCTGGAATCAGCAAACGAGCAGTACCATGCAATGCAGCAGGTTTTCGAAGAGAATGGTGTCAGGTATGAAACGCCGTCAGAACTGGCTGGAGAAGCTCCGGCGCCGCGTGCCGAAAGTGCATTCACGGCAGCAGACGAAACAGGCGGACAGGTCAGTGTGGATCCAGACACCGGCCAGGCGATTTCATCCAACAGTTACGACCTGATGGCGGCGCGCGATATGGCGACCACTAATCCGGATCTGACAATTACACACCCTGACACTGGGCAGCCTGCGAAACTCTCCGATGTACTGGCTGAATTTGATGAGCAAATCCAGACCGTGCAGAAAGAATCGAAAGTATATTCCGTTGCCGCCGCGTGCTTCCTGAGGAACCCATAATGAAACAGGCATGTGTTGAAGCCATTGCGCAGACACTGGGACGCCAGCCAAAGGCTGATGAGCTAAAAGGTATTGAGGACCGTATCAAAGAAGCCGTACGTCAGGTGCATAAAAAGAATGCCAGGGAAGGTAAAACTGGCATCCCGGATGCGCAAACATACATGGAAGCAGCTGATCTTGTGAGTCAGCGCGTTGTGCATGATGTCTATAAGAAGCGCCAGCGCGTAGCTCAAAACGCGATCGCCATCAGCAGGGTTACAGATACCCTTGACACCAATATCCCGCCAGAACAGCAAACCCCCGCCAATTTGCAGCAGTTTATCTTCGCTGGGAGGCGTACGAAGATTTTCGGAAAAGATCCAGATATCAACGTGACCTCTGCCGAAGAACTGGCTACTGGAGCTTATCAGGACTGGTCACGCCAGCTCAGCGCTGAACTGCTCAAGGCAGGTGATGATGTCCGAAAATTCTTCGAACAGAGCAAAGCGCTTGGCGAGCAGAGGTTCCGCAGCCTGTTCGACCAGCAGGCTGCAAAGTCTGCACAGTTCCAGATCCTGAAAGAGCTGTACGGCGAAGATACCGGGAACCCGCAGGCGAAGAAAATTGCACAAGTATGGAATGACGTAACCAGCCGTGCTCGCCAGGAGATGAACGACAACGGTTTTGATATCGGTCTGCGAGACGACTGGCATCTGCCGTATGTGGACGACGCTGATTTTATTCGCAACGCCGGGCGCGATGAATGGCTGGCTTCACTCCCTGCTGCTGAGCGTGTGAAGGCTCAGTTATCCGGTCGTCAGCCCCCAATTGAGTTCGCCCGCCAGGCATGGGTGGATGATGTCTACAACACGCAGGATCGTAGCAACTACGTCAATCCGGACGGCAGCCCGATGAATGACATCGAGTATCGTCAGGCGCTGGAAGCGATCTTTGAAACTAAAGCTACTGACGGGGCCAACAAAATCGACCCTGGCGCATTCATGGGAACCGGCGGAATAAAGAGCCGAGGATCACAGAGTAGGGTAATGGCATTCAAGGATGCGCAATCTCACTTCGCCTATATGGAGCGCTATACGCAGCAGCCGGTGGCTGGCGTGATGATGTCACACCTGCAATCATCTTCTCGCGATCTGGGGGTTGTTAAAGCCTTCGGACCTGACGCTGCCAGAAACTTTTCCCTTGTGCTGGACCGTGTGTACCAGCGAGCAGTCACAGGAGGAAAGGCGGTAGGGCATATGAACGAAGAGCGTAAGATGGTTGAGCGCATGTTCAACTCGATGGCCGGGCTTAACGGTGCGGCTACATCGAGTGTATTCACGTCGGCAGTCGGTGGCCTGCGTAACCTGATGACCAGCGCCATGCTGGGCACCAGCGTGCTGACGGCAACCAGCGATCAGGCCATCATGCGCGCCAACGCTCAGGCACTTGGCTTCACCCGCGACGGCATGCACCTTTCAGCCAACACCATTAAGAACCTTTTTAGTGGTGACGCGAAAAGGGCGAATGCTGAGCTCGGCTTGCTGGTAGATTCGCATGCTGCTGTCGTATCGAAGATGGGAGGATTTGACCTTTCTCGCGGTATTACCGGCTGGTTTGCTGAGAAGACCCTGAAGTGGTCCGGGTTGATAGCCATGGACCGCGCAAACAAAGCTGCGTTCGGCCTGTTGATGTACAAAAACATTGGCGAACTGACGCGCAAATATAAGACGCTGGACGATGTTAAAGGGTCAGATAAAACCATCCTGGCTAACAAAGGCTGGAGCAATGAGGACTGGGCTATCATGGCAGCGGCAGACCTCCAGCCAATGACAACCGCCGGGCATATGGGCATGACTCCTGATGCGATTTACGCAGTGTCCGATGACGTCATCACCGGTATCATGGCAGACCGTATTGCACAGGTTCGCGCCGGGAGCGAAGCCGCACTGGCAGCGCTTGGCGATCTTCCTCCTGAGCGTCTGAAACGGATGAAAGAAGCATTCGACGCAGAAGCAGAGCAGACTATCACGCGCATGGTTCGCAATGCCCGCGCTGAATCCGCACAGAAATTGCTGGGTATCACACACGGTGAAATGACCAGCGCCGTAACGACCGCAACAGGTCTGGACACATACGCCCGCGACGATGCCGGCCAGTTAATTAAGAGCTTTATGCTCTTTAAGACAACTCCGTTTGCAGGTTTTCGTCAGTTGGTAAATCGCTCCAAGGATCTTGATACGGTACCTGCCATAAAATTCCTAGCGTCTTACATTGCTGGTACGACACTGGCCGGGATGTTTGCAAACCAGATGAACAGCATGCTTACCGGTAATGATCCACTCGACATGTCCAAGCCAACGACATGGGTGCAGGCGCTACTGAAAGGCGGCTCTTTCGGCATCTACGGCGATTTCCTCTTTCAGGACCATACGCAATATGGCTCAAGTATTGCGGCTACCATTGGCGGGCCAGTGCTGAGCTTTGCAGAACAGTTAACCAAGCTACTGATCACTAACCCGCAGAAGGCTCTACAGGGTGAGGAAACATCATTCGGCGCCGATGCGCTTAAGACCGCTAGAATGATCACCCCTTTCGCTAACCTTTGGTATGCTAAAGCAATAACTAATCACCTGATCCTGCAACAGCTTCAGGAGATGGCAAACCCAGGGTACAACGACAGAGTAAGGGACCGCGCACAGCGTGAATTCAACACAACTAGCTGGTGGGAGCCTGGCCAGACAGCTCCGCGTAGAGCGCCAGATTTAGGGAAAGCGGTGGGTAACTAATGACGAGAGATAAAATCGAATATATCGCATCTCTTCAGTACGAAGCAGAGAGATGGAAAAAGATAGGCGGATGGGGATCATTGATAATGCTATCAGCATTACTCATCGACCTTTGGTTCAGGCATATAGGTGCAGCATCACTACTTTTTGAATCAGCCTTGCTTGGAGGGTTTATATGCTGCTGGGGTGGTAATTTTGATAGAGCAACGCGTCACAAGAAAGAGCTTGACACGATTTGCTTATCTTTATTCGGCAAGAGCTATGAAAGTTCTTACCTTGATATAATAGAGCTAAATAAAACTAAAAAAATGTGACATGTCACAAAGGCCGCCGTAGCGGCCTTAATTTTTCAACGCCCGCCAGGACGAGAATCAGCAGAACGACCACCGCAGCGTGATCCATCCGAAGCTGTATCGCTGTCATGCTGGCAGTTTCCAGCGAAAGCCTGTGTAGCAGAACCCAGAGACAACAGAACAAACAGCACTGCTAATGCTTTTTTCATTTCTTTTTCCATGTGTAGGCCACTAAATTATGGCGAAGAATTGTAGCGCTTCCCTGCGCCTCTGTCCTCAGAACTTACCGACCATGCTGTTGATGTACTGCGCGTGCGTCTGGATATCGCGCAGGCATTTACTGGCACCAACGATGTAACTCACCATCGCCGTGAACTCTGCTACAGCACCTTCAACGTCATGTCCGTCGCTATCTAACTGGCGCAGCAGGTTCATCATCAGGGAGTGCTCAGACAGGCCAAGAACACCTTCAGGTGAATGGATGTGCTCACGGTAGTTCGGCTTGAGTGGGGCGCTGTATTCCTGCTTTTCTCCCGTCTTCATCGCTTCCAGAATGGCTGGCATGAAGCTGGCCACAACCTTTTGCGCTTTATCTGCCGGAGATAATTCCTCACAAACGTAGCGCCCGGTGCGACGGATTTGCGGGAGAACTTCGCCAGTTACCCATTTGCGGAAGCGGTAGGGGATAGTTCCTGGAGTAACCGCATCGCGGCAGCGAAGGATCAGAGTGTAGAGGCCTGATTCATTGATGACGCTAACTGACTGGCTTCCTCCAGGGGTGTAAGTTGAACTTACTCCCTTCTCATCATCATCAAGTGCCTTTAAAGACATGCGTGAGTTTGTCAGACCAAGAGCCTTGCAAATGTCTGATGCAGCAAACCAAGGGTTACCATCGATATTAAACATGCGAACAGGGGTAGAAGATTCGAATTTAAACACTGCATCAGGGGTGGGGTTTTTCTGAGCTGTCATAGCGATCACCTTTGTAGTCAGGTTAATCACCACCGAAGGTCTCAATCTTGCGGGTGGTGAACTGAGCAGGGTTGAGACTACCGGCTACAAAGGACCCGGCCAGCCTTTCGGCTGCCCCGCCCAGCCCACCATAATTTGGGTGTCGCTGTGCATTACGCATAAAAAAACCGCTTGCGCGGTAAATGCGCCTTTGTAGTCAACGGGGTCTCAATCCCGGCACTGGATTTTGCCAGTGCCTGATCACTATGGCACAAGTATTTTGCGTTGTAAATTTACCGTAAAGGTAATAATAAACGCATGTTGTAGGATATTTCAACCTTATGTGGTTTGTTTTCGTAACTGTTCGGCACAGTAATCGAGATGCGTTTGCAGATCCTGCATAGTCATTTGAGAACTTGTGACGTAATTCACAAGCGCAACCAGTTCAGCAAGTGGCCCATCAACATTGAAGCCATCTTTATCGAGTTCCCGCAGCAACTTCATAAGATGCGAATCCTCCACCAGGGACCTAACGCCTACCGGCGTGTGTATTCTTTCCTCAAATCCTTCTTCCATCGGATGGTGATACTGCCGTTGCATCTCTTCTTCTCCATGCAATCACTGTATAAATATACAGTATCAGAAGATGTCAGGACTATCCAGCATGAAATGCAAATTACCTGTAAGGTAATAAAACAACTGATTAATACCTAAACGATTCATATAAGGTTTTCTGGGTAATAGAATGATCCAGAGTGCATGCGCGCCGGGCGCAAAAGCAATCTGGAGAAAATGACATGACGGTTTCAACCGAAGTTGACCACAATGACTACACTGGGAACGGGGTCACGACATCATTCCCCTATACCTTCCGAATTTTTCATAAGTCTGATCTGGTGGTGCAGGTTGTTGACCTGAGCGAAAACATCACTGAATTAACACTGGACACTGATTACACGGTAACTGGTGCTGGCGGATACACTGGCGGAAATGTTGTTTTGTCATCGCCTCTTGCCGACGGTTATCAGATTTCGATATCACGAGAGTTGCCGGTTACCCAGGAAACAGATCTCCGAAATCAGGGTAAGTTCTTCGCAGAAGTGCATGAGGATGCTTTTGATAAACTGACGATGCTGATTCAGCAGGTACGCAGTTGGTTAAGCCTTGCTCTTCGTAAGCCATCATTCGTGGCAAATTATTATGATGCTCTTGGCAATAATATCCGTAACCTGCGCGACCCTGTCAGGCCGCAGGATGCAGCTACTAAAAATTATGCAGATTCATTAAGCGCAGGAAACACATCTTATACAGATTCTTTGTTCAGCAGAACGATCCGCACAGGAGAAAGCATCCCGCAATTACCACCTGTTGAGTTCCGCAAGAATAAAATTGTTGGTATGGATAATGACGGTAACCCGATCATGTTGTTACCGGAATCTGGTTCTGCCTCTGATGTTCTGCTGGAGCTGGCAAAGCCTACTGGTGCCAGTTATATCGGTACTAAGTACGGGAGTCTTGACGAATACATAGATAATACTCCAAGCCTGTTAGCAACAAAGTATATGGATGAAACTGAGATGGCAGCACTGGAGTCAGGTGACTTGTCAGTAAACCATCAGCCAAAAGTCCAACAGGTAATGGATGAGGCCCATAACAGGAAATGCTCAGTGTATTTCCCGCCTGGTACATATTGCTTTGATACCGCTGTTAACGTCTGGTCTTACGTCCGTTCTATTTGGGGTGACGGTAGTGCAATTATTACTCGTAGGTATCGCACGTATTTTGTTGATGGCTCGACGATAGATATTGATCCGGCGCGTGATACACGGAAATTATTCCGATTCCTGAGCGGTGCTGTAGGTGCTCAGTCGGTGCATGGGTTACAAATTGATGGTAATGCACGTTCAATTGAAGTTGCTGCATCGGGAACCAGCAGCACTACAGGAATTCCAGACCAAACTTATTATGGTGATATTGAACCAGGTGGTACATCTCCTTATGTACATGGTCCTGATGGTAATATTCCAGTTGCTGGGGAGACATATTATAACCATGACAAAAAAACGTCAGGACTGGTCGTTTTTGATATGGTTTTTAAAGATGCTCCTGGTAGTTGTGTAGCTGGTAATGCGAGGAATTTGCGTGTTTCATGTAACTCTTTCCTTGGTTGGTATGATCATGCAGTCTATTGTGCTGGTCAGGCGTTTTCGGATCTGGGAAATGGCATATTAATTGGTGATATTACAGTAACTGGAAACACTTTCAGAAACAGAATAAATACACGCGGAAATGGTTCGGTTAAGGGCCGATTTGGGTTCAACAGATATAATGTGACAGGTAATACATTTGATTGTATCGATGGATGCATGGCTTTCGATACAGGACATGGGATGGTTGGTAGTGTTTATGCTATGCAGCCATGGGGGCAAATAACAGTATCTGGGAATACTGCTACAACAAGCAGCTATTGGATGATGATATACACGAACAGGGGTACTGAGTGGTTTGACACAGGATGGGTTAATAGTATAGAAATTACAGGGAATACAGTCCAATCACAGGATAGAATCCTTCTTTTAGGAATATCTGGAAATAATGATTACATTATGAATTCTTATAATGTATCCATATCTGACAATTATTTTTCTGCGCCGTCATTTTTAACTTTGTATACGCATGTTATAAACTCAGACTGGAAGATAGATAACAATATTATTAATATCACAAGCACTGGAATGATAATTGGAGTAGATCAAGATGAAATTTCAAACTCAGTCCTGCGTCTTACTAATAACATTATGGGTAGGTTGCTAACATCAGGAACCGCCAACTTACATGTTAGTAATTTTGAGCGTGTATTCATTCATGATAATGAAATAAGAAATTGCTCTTTAAGTTTCGGAAGTTATAGTAAAGAGTTATTTATTGATAGAAATGACTTTAGATGGTCAACATCTTTACCATCTACGCCAGTTTTTGGGGCAATGTGGAGTAACTCTGGAGGGGGGTATCAAAAAGTATCATTAACAAATAACAATTTCACTGGTGCATATAATAGATTCAATATTAAATGCTCTTCTGATTGTGTTGTAGAAATATCAGGCAATCAGTTAGGGACCGTCTCATCATTTTTTCTTGATTTAAGCGCAAGCGGTTATACTCCAAAGATACTTCGAGTAAATAGAAATATACTAAGGGGTGGTAATGTTATTGCTAGTTTGCCATCAGGTATATCCCTTGGTTCCTCCAATAGTATTATGGAGTTAACTTGCAACATGATTACCTCACAATCATTTACATCTCAGGGCGTTGCTACATTATTAAGAGACGATGGAAACCAATCGTGGTTATCTCACTATCAGACCATTAGATGTGTCAGAAATAATTTTATAAATGCATTGGCATGTTTGAAAATTGATGGTGCTGGTTCGTCATCGGTATCCACATCAAATAAGTTTTGGTTTGGCGAAAATCTTACCGTAAACTCAACTTTAACATGTAACTATCCAGTCGTTAATAAAGCCAATACCGATATAATTCAGACTCTTAGCGTTTAATATAAATCAGGCGCCGTTTAACGGCGCCGCTTCTACGATTACTCTTTAACGAAAAGTCTTCCAAGTTCCTTTGAACCAGACCAGTTTAAGTGTCCGCCGTCTCTATAGATTATTTTCCCATTAATTTGACCTGTGCATGAACCATTTTTGCAGAGGATATTGTTAGGATCAATATAAGTGATTTGTGGGTATTTTTTAACAAGATAATGAATAAACTCATCATCTCCTATAACCTCTTTTTTCATGTATTCTTTTGTGGAAATGTCTTTTCCACTTATTTTTCCTGATTTTATTTTATTGAAATCAATGCCATTAACAGAGTTGAAAATTATCACATTCACACCGTGATTGATGTATTCTTTAATCATGGATTCAACTCTGTTTCTATAGTCTCTAGTGATGTTGTTACCATTGGAATCAAACAGAGCGCATTCATGAGGTATACCAGTGATTTCATCACGAGAACATTTGTCATATTGTCTCCAGTCTGCAGATAATACAACGTACTTATATTTTAGAGATTCATTGAATATCCAAGAGGTAAAGCTTGCTGTGCTGGTTTTATATTCATTTTTGAAGTTAGGGCGACCAAAGGAGGTTGCTGGTATAGGTGGGGTCCAGCTTATTGTTCTTTCTTGAAAATTAAGTCCGTTAGCCTTCCCGTAAGAGTCAAAGAACCCTGCACTTGCATTCCCAAAAGAGTCTCCCCATAGGTATCCATCAACAGGTCTTGATGTATCACCAATGTTACACTCTGGAATTATTTTTTTGATATCCCAATTGTTTTTATAATAGTTTGTATGGCAATCGCTTCTTATTTTGCTAGGATCATTTTCAGCGCTCAGTTCATCGATGTAACCTTTGAATCGGTAAGCGAATCCATCTGTTTTATATGAGGCAATAGTGATTCCTGTAAACGCAATGACAGGTAAAACGAAAAATATTATGACTGTTTTTTGAAATGAAAAATTCAGATACCTAGACTTATTTTCAATAAAATGAAATGTTATGCTTGATAACAATAGTGTGGTAATGATAATGGTTAATTGATTTAACGGTGTTAGAGGCAGGCCCCTATAATTATAAAAGGCAATTAATGGCCAATGCCACAAGTAAGCGGCATAGGATATTTTCCCTATGTAAACAATCGGCTTAAAACTAAGGATTTTGTTAACTGGTGGATAAATATTGCCATTACCAGCAATTATTATCATTGCAGTTCCAATACATACAGGCAGCGCATTCAAGCCTGGGAAATTTGAATGCTTTGACAATATTAATGATGAAGCAATAATGATTATTGCACCTAACGATGCAAGTAAAGACCTGATCTTGATTGTAGGAAATGTATTTTTTAGATAAATTGAGCATATACCACCGATTAACAATTCAAAAGCTCTAGATGGTATCATGTAGTAAGCAAATGAAGGATTGGTGAATGTTAAGTATTGAGAATATCCAATGGATAACAAAAGGAAAACTATGAATATAACTGTTCCCTTTTTAAATATAAATGCTATGGTTAATATTATCGGCCAAATAATGTAAAACTGCTCTTCAACAGATAATGACCATGTGTGTAAAAGCGGGAGATTGTCTGTAGACTGATCAAAATAACCACCAGTGTTCAACATGAAAAAGAAATTGCTTAAAGAAAGCAACGATGCAAGAGCACTATTTATGAATTCTTTAAAATCTGTTTGCATCATGAAGAAGTATGATGCAATGAATGTCACCGCAACTACTAACAGTAGAGTTGGGTAAATTCTTTTTATTCTCCTCAGATAAAAATCTTGATAGCTAAATGTCCCGTCTTGCAATTTAGGATATATGATTCCAGTGATTAGATACCCAGAAATCACAAAAAAAACATCAACACCAACAAAACCACCACTTATCCCCTGCACTCCAACATGGTATAGGATAACCAACAACACAGCCAGTGTGCGCAAACCATCTATGTCAGGTCTGTACTTCATTTGATTCATTTTAATCCCATTCAAACGTTAGCTATTATAATTTTAGAATTTAAACCTAAGTAGTAAAGTGATTAAGTCTAATGCAGATTATAATATTATCACCCAAAAGGTAATTTTGGTAGGAGTTATCCTAGGTAATTCAAACCATATATGGTTTATTGTGTATGATGTGATCACCAACTAAGGGGGTCTTTATGCACAGTAAACGGTGGTCATTATGTCAGCCCAGCTAACCAGTGAGTCTTTAAATCAGTGGCTTAGCATGGGGTCTCTAGCTGCGGTTATCGCCGGAGTTCCTCCCGAGGTGGCTCTTGGTGCTTTATCTGGTGCGGTAATATTTATTACCTCAGCCGTTGAGTATCCAATACGCCGCCGGGTTCTCCTGTCGATGCTCAGCTTTCTATGCGGGCTTCTCTTCTACAAACCAACTGCATCAATCCTTATCGGCGTAGCCAGCCTGATCCCAACTATCACGCAGGATTCATTCGAGAAAGGGATCGTCTTCTCTGCTGGCGCGTTCGTGTCAGCAATCGTCGCAGTACGTATTGGTATCTGGCTCTATCACCGTTCCGACAATCCACGCGATTTAATCCCGGGGAGAAAAGACGATGACAACTCATGAGCTGCTTTTACTCATTGCCAATGCGGTTATCTGTTCTGCGATAGCAATCCGCGTCGGAACCTTCCGGCGTAATGGTTCGCAACACCGCCGATGGGGTGGATGGATAGCCTACTTCCTTATCGTGGCATCAGCCAGCATTCCCATCCGCGCTGCCTATGCCATCTGGTATCACACGCCAATGGCCGCCGATTTATCGGAGGTCGTCATCAACGCTGTCATGCTTGCCGCCGTCCTGAAGACGCGCGGTAACGTCGTGCAGATTTTCAAAATATCGAGGTCATCATGAGTGAGTTAGCCTGGATTACAGAAGCACGTAAACATATTGGGCAGATGGAGATTAAAGGACCACGCCATAATCCGTTAATCCTCCAGTTCTGGAAAGACATTAAGCGCGGCGGTATTAAGGATGACGAAACGCCGTGGTGCGCTGCCTTTGTCGGTGCGATGCTGGAACGAGTTGGTATAAAATCTACCCGTTTCGAATCAGCAAAATCATACCTTAACTGGGGTGTTGGTTTGCGGGAACCGGCATACGGTTGTGTGGTGGTATTCAGTCGTGACGGCGGCGGACATGTCGGATTTGTGGTCGGGCAGCACCAGAACGGTGACCTGATGGTTCTGGGTGGTAATCAGTCAGATGCTATCAACATTCGTGCATTCTCACGCTCCCGCGTGACAGGTTATCGTTGGCCTGTGAACGTCGCCAAAGACAACCGGCAACTCCCTTTGATGACCGGATCGGTATCAGTGAGTGAATCATGATCATGTTATTGGTGAAAACATACTGGAAACAGTTGCTTATCGTGACGATGCTTGCTGCTCTTGTGGTTGGCTGTCGTGTCGCATGGGTTAATCATGGTGAAACGCAGTACGAAGCTGGGTATGCGAAGGCGCAGGCAGACCAGAAACAGGCTGATGATAAAGCCCGTAAGCACGATGAACAGGAGAAAGCTACCAATGAACGTAAAGCGCAGCAGAGGATCGACCAAGCGCGCAATGATGCTCTTGATGCTGCCGCTCGCGCTGGCAGGTTGCAGCAACAGCTCGTTGCCATCCGTGATCAGCTCAGGCAGTATAACGCCACTTTCGGCGCTGGGGCGTCAGCCGCAGACACCGGGGTTTTGCTTGCCGACGTGCTCAGCAAATCTCTCGAGCGAAACCGACAACTGGCAGAGTACGCTGATCGGTCATCCGAAGCCGGACGAGTCTGTGAAAAGCAGTACGATTCGCTGACCAGGTGACATGGCATTTTTCATGGTACTGATTTCCGGTGACGGTATATAAAACGGTATGAAAAATTTCATTGTTTTAAAAGTTGTTATCAGTCAATTGCTTATGTTATCCGTAAATAATTGAGTGGGAATAATATTCCTCCCGTTTAGCGGTTTCTGAACCGGTAGTATGTAAAAGCCCTCTGTTTACAGAGGGCTTTTTATTGCGCGAATTTTATCGATGCGACTGTCCAGCTCGATAGTAGGGTTAATCACACACTTAATGTCTGCGATCCATTCAACACCGCTTCTTATTTACGGAAATAATGAAAAATACTCATGGTATTACCCTGTAGAATTTAATAATGGTAACAATTCAAATAAGCATTTAATTTCATGTGAAATATGAATGTTTTAGTCAGTGATATTTTCTGTAGATATTAATTAGCGTCAATTTGAGCGCAGTGTAGTGGGATTAAAAGATTGTGTATTTGTGCGAAAAAAACGGTTGATTATCCGATATATCAGCACGTGTGGGTGGGTAAGACTGCGTGAAGTTTCATCACTCAAATCCCTTACCGGATGGTTAAATGTCAGGCGATTAGCCATCCGGTAAGGAATCTTAATGCTGGAGTATCATCGGCGCGAGCGATCAGCGTACGTCAGTTTGTGCAGGAGATGCCTGTTGCGGCTGGGTGATCTGCTGAGATTCTTTTTTGTTCTGGTGGTGGTGCCACGCACCTATGGCGGAGTAGACAAAGCGTCCGAAGAAGAAAAGAAAGCTGATAAGCAGTACGATCCGGATCATGCGACTGTTAAATCGGTGTCGTTTGCGTAGGCTGGTAACCTGGCTCACAAAAGGTTCCTTGTAGTGTACCCAACTGAGGGCGATAGTCACATTAAGGCATACTGTGAGGGAATGGTCAATTTTTCGTTATGTAAAATTGATTCAGTTGTTTTATCTATTTATGTTATGGAAATTAATATTATTATTTGCATTAATAATGAGATAACGATAAAAAACCATGAAAAGAGTAATAATTGATTAATGAGGGACTTATTTATTGATATGTATCAAGCATCACCCTTTGCTGACAACTAGAATTGATGAGTCATTTTAATGTATTTAACTTTATCGTTTTAACGTCAGGTGGGATGCCTGTCCGAATACCCCCTGCAGGATGTGCGGGATTCTACTGAGCATCTATGAAACTCAATAAAAATTATATTGGTATTAGAGATAGATGGTGGGCGTTACCTCTCATCTTGCCTTCTTTGCTGTTGCCTATATTGAGCACTGCTAACACCTATGCCCATATTAGTACCGGGAACGTAATTCTTTTCTACCTGCCTTTAGCGCTAATGGTTAGCCTGATGTTGTTTTTCGGCTGGGCGGCATTACCAGGAATTATCATTTCCATCATCTGGTACAAATATCCGCAGGTTGGGTTATTTGAAATGCTCTCAATAATTTCGCACTTTATAGTTACGATAGTGCTTAGTTGGGGAGGGTATAAAGTTTTTGCTCCCCGGCGTAATAACGTTTCTTACGGTGACTCCCACCTGATGTTTCAGCACATGTTTTGGCAGGTTTTCTGCCCGGCAACGCTGTTTCTGCTATTCTTCCATTTCGCCGCGTTTGTGGGCGTCTATGAGAGCAAATCCGGCATGGTGGGCGTTATGCCCCTTAATACCGGCACGTTGATCAACTATCAGGCCATGCTGGCCGGGAATCTGGTTGGGGTTCCACTGTGCTACTTTATCATTCGCACGATTCGTAATCCTTTGTATATCAGAGGCTATTTATCTCAGTTAAAGCAGCAGTTTGACACCAAAGTTACCAAAACAGAGTTTGCGGTCTGGCTGATTATATTGACCATACTAATGACATTGTTGTGTATGCCGTTAGATGAGCAAAGCTCGATATTTAGCACGAATTATACCTTGTCACTGCTGCTGCCCGTCATGCTATGGGGAGCAATGCGTTACGGTTATAAATTTATTTCGTTAATATGGATGCTCGTACTCATTACAGCAATTCATTATTATCAACGCTATATGCCCTGGTATTCGGGTTACGATGTGCAGCTTGCCATTACCTCATCGAGTTACCTGGTTTTCTCCTTCATCGTGAATTTTATTGCCGTACTGGCAACGCGCCAGAGAATTGTTGCCAGACATTCTCATCGTCTGGCCTTCTTTGACCCCATGGTGCATATTCCGAATTTGCGCGCTTTGAACCGGGATTTGAGAAAGGCGCCATGGTCAGTGCTTTGCTTTTTGAGTGTTCCGGGTATGGAACTGCTGGTGAAAAATTACGGCATTATGCTGCGTATCCAGTACAAGCAAAAACTTGCCCAGTGGGTAAAGCCATTGCTGAAACAAGATGAGCATGTCTATCAGTTATCGGGTAATGATTTAGTGCTGCGTTTTAACACCGAGTCGCATCAGGAGCGTATTGAAGCGCTGGACAGGCATATCAAGCAGTTTCGTTTTATCTGGGATGGCATGCCTTTACAGCCGCAGGTGGGGATTAGTTTTTGCTATGTCCGTTCTCCTGTTAACCACATCTACTTGTTACTGGGGGAGTTAAGCACCATCGCCGAGCTTTCTCTGGCGACCAATGCGCCAGAGAATTTGCAGCGCCGAGGCGTGATGCACCTGCAACGTGACTTGAAAGATAAGGTTGCGATGATGAATCGTCTGCAACTGGCGCTGGAGCACAATCGCTTTTTCCTGATGGCGCAGCCGATTTCAGGCGTGCGCGGCGATGTTTATCACGAAATTCTGCTGCGGCTAGAGGGGGATGATGGTAAAACCATCGGTCCTGACAGCTTCTTACCGGTAGCGCATGAGTTTGGATTGTCATCCAGCATCGATCTGTGGGTGATTGAAAATACGCTGAAGTTTATGGCGCAGAATCGGGAAAAAATGCCCGCCCGTCGGTTTGCTATTAACTTATCTCCCACGTCGGTATGCCATGCCCGGCTTCCGCATGACATCAACCAGTTGCTGATTAAGTACAAAGTTGAACCGTGGCAGCTGATTTTTGAAGTAACGGAAAGCAATGCCTTAACCAATGCGGAACAGGCGCAGGCAACGCTACTGCAACTGCAATCATTGGGCTGTCAGATTGCGATTGATGATTTTGGTACCGGATATGCCAGCTATGCGCGGCTGAAGAATGTGAATGCCGATATCCTGAAAATTGATGGCAGCTTTATTCGCAACATCGTTTCGAATAGCCTCGACTATCAAATCGTGGCCTCTATTTGCCATTTGGCGCGGATGAAAAGAATGCTGGTGGTTGCGGAGTACGTCGAAAGCGAAGAAATACGCAGTGCGGTAATTTCGCTGGGGATTGATTACATGCAGGGGTATCTGATTGGTAAACCACAGCCGTTGCATGAAATGCTGGAAGAACAGGTGCCAGAAGAACTGGCACCTGCTGAGAGCTTATGCGGCGATATCGGGTGAACTCTCTTCTTCAATTTTTAGTCGCCAGCCGGTAACGGCTTCCCAGTATTGCTGCTCTTTTTCCAGATCGAGCAGCACCAGCGCATTCTGGCTAAACCAGTCATGCGGAAAGCGTAAGGTCCAGTGGTTGTCGTCGGTAATTAGGGTCAGCGTCGGTGGCGTGGTGGTCGCCTGTCGCTGATTATTCAGCAGCACGCCCAGGCGCAACAGCTGAATTAACGGCAGAAACTGTTTTTTCTTGAACAGCGTAAAGCGGGGCAAATCATCCAGTTTCACCGCTTTGCGATGATATCGAACCAGGGTTGCCATCATCAGCTGTTGTTCCTGATTGAAACCCGGTAAATCGCTGTTTTGGAGGATATACGCCGAGTGGCGATGTAAACCGCTGTGGTTGATGTTCAGCCCAACCTCATGCAGCATCGCCGCCCAGCGCAGCAACGCTTCCAGTTGTGGATTGGCCAGCTTTGGCTGCTGCGTATGCCACTGGTCGTACATTTGCATCGTCGTTTCCAGTACGCGCCGGGCCTGTTCGCTGTCGATGTTGTACTGGTTCGCCAGGCTGCTCGCGGTACGGCTGCGAACGTCCTGGTGGCGAAAACGACCTTCCATCTCATACAGCACGCCTTCGCGTAGTGCGCCATCAGAAAGGCGGAGTTCGCGGATAGCCAGTGCGTCAAAAACGCCGCACAGAATCGCGAGTCCCGGCACAAACACCGCTTTTCGCTCTTCAGACAGCCCCGGCAGGCTGAGCGCATCGAATGACGCATGCTTCAGCACTTCGGTTCGCAGTTTGTCCAGGCGTTCAGGGGTGATAAAACCATCTTTCTCACCCATCTCCAGCAGCACTTCGTGTGCCGCTTTAATCGTGCCCGACGCGCCCAGCGCAACGTTCCAGCCCTGAATGCGAAACTGCCAGGTTAAGGTTTCAAGCTTTTGCGCTGCCGCCATGCGCGCACGCTGGAAGTTTTCCCGACTAATAGCGCCGCCCGGGAAATACATCTGAGCAAAACTGACGCAGCCCATACGACGGCTTTCCACCAGTTTGGGCTCGAAATCTTCGCCGATCACCAGTTCTGTTGAACCACCGCCGATATCAATAACCAGCTTACGACCCTTTTCCGGCTGGGTGTGCTCCACGCCCATAAAAATCAGTCGGGCTTCTTCATTACCGGAAATAATCTCAATCGGGTAGGGGATAACTTTTTCTGCTCGCTTGAGAAAATCGGTCGCATTTAGCGCCTGACGCAAAGTATGGGTTCCCACGATGCATACACTTGATGGGGGAAAGCCCTGCAGACGTTCGGCGAACAGCGACAGGCAGCTTAATCCGCGCTCCATTGCCTCTTCGCTCAGCTTGTTATCTTCGCCGAGGCCATCCGCCAGATGAACGCGCTGTTTCAGTCGCCCGATAATCTGCATTGCGCCATCAACCACGCGGGCAATGACCATATGGAAACTGTTTGAACCAAGGTCGACCGCAGCAAATTCCTGCGGTCGTGGAGTCTTGTCGTGTATTGGCATAGCGTTAGTCAGGTTGCTCGAGTGATTTGATGTAGTCGTATATCGCCAATTGTGACTGAACCTTACGGCGGTTTCCGCGTGGTACGTAGCGATTACTGAGTTCTTTATCGATGAAGCGAGCCTTCACCGTGTCGCTGAACAGGATATCGATAATATCCAGCACCCGTTGCTTAAGACGCGGGTCCAGCAGCGGTGTGGCGACTTCGATGCGATAGTCGATATTCCTGGTCATCCAGTCTGCGGAGGAGAGGTATACCTGCTTGTCGCCACCGTTTTCGAAGATATAAACCCGGTCGTGTTCAAGGTAGCGGTCAACTATGCTTATCACGCGAATATTGTCGCTAATGCCTTCCAGGTTCGGAATCAAAGAGCACATACCGCGAATCAATAAATTGACTGGCACGCCTGAGCTTGAGGCCGCATAGAGACGATCAACCAGGCCTTTATCGACCAGGTTATTCAGTTTTAGGGTGATACCGGAAGGCTGTCCTTGCTGCGCGTTGGCGATTTCTTTGTCAATCATCGCGTACAGCAAACGGCGCGAGTTCTGCGGAGAAACCAGCAGATAATCGAACGTCACCGGACGATACGGGTTCTCGATGAAGTTGAACACCCGACGAACCTCGTTGGTAATGCGTGAGTCGGCAGTAAGTAACGAATAGTCGGTATAGAGACGCGCCGTTTTTTCGTTGAAGTTCCCCGTCCCGATATGCGCATAGCGCACAACTTCATCACCTTCTTTACGCGAGATAAGGAACAATTTGGCGTGAATTTTCAGGCCCGGCGCGGAGAAGATGACGTGAACGCCTGCCTCGGTAAGACGCTTGGCCCAATGAATGTTGGCTTCTTCATCAAAGCGAGCCTGCAATTCTACCACCACGGTGACTTTCTTACCGTTGTGCGCAGCATGGATCATCGAATCAATGATGCGCGAGTCTTTGGCCACACGGTAGATGTTGATTTTTATCGCCAGCACGCTCGGGTCGAAAGAGGCCTGGCGCAACAGTTCAAGAACGTGCTCAAAAGTGTGATACGGATAATATAGCAGCACGTCGCGTTCGCGAACGGCGTCAAAGCCGTTACGAAACTTCTCGTTATCGAACCAGATATGGCGCAAACGCGGCAGCGGTTTGTTCACCAGGTTAGCTTTGCCAACGTTGGGGAAATTAATAAAGTCTTTGAAGTTATGGTAACGCCCGCCGGGAACAATCGAGTCGTAGCGAGAAATCGTCAGCTTTTCACGCAGTACCTCGACCAGCGCATTGGGCATGTCGCGCTGATAGACAAAACGTACAGGCTCTGCGGTCAGACGCTGTTTCAGGCTGGACGACATCAGCTCCATCAGGCTCGATTCCATCTCGTGCACCAAATCGTATTCGGCATCGCGAGTCATTTTCATCGAATAGGCGTTCAGCGCATCGTAATCAAAGAACCCTTTGAAAATGTCGTCAAGGCAGTAGCGTAAGATGTTGTCTAGCAGGATCATCGGTTTGCGACGGCGCGGGGTTTCCGGCGGTAGATTCACAAAACGGGGAACCTTGTCGGAAGGGATTTCCAGCAGCGCGTAGCGGATCGTATCGCCGCGGATAATTTCCACCGCCAGATAGGTGTAGTCATCTTTCAGAAACTGAACTAAATCCGTCTCGCGGTTGATCAGGATCGGTGTAATGTGCTGGCGAAGATATTGTTTGAAGTAGTGGCGTAACCAGCTCTGTTGATTGACCGACAACTGACGTTCATTGATAAGGAAAATCTGGTTGCGCGCCATCTCCAGCAGCAACTCGTTGTACAGGCCGTCAAATTCCTGATCGGCTTTTAATACACGGGCCTGGATTTTACCTAACAGATGGCGGGAGTGAGAGTTTGAACCCTGTTCTTCGCTAATAATGATTCGGCGCTTCAGTTCGGCAAAACGAACCTTATAAAACTCGTCGAGATTATTGGAATAGATGCCTAAGAAACGCATCCGTTCGATCAACGGGTTTGACTTATCAGCAGCTTCCTGGAGTACACGTTCGTTGAACGCTAACCAGCTGAGTTCTTTCTCGATGTATAGCTTTTCCTGACCCATTACCACTTTTACTCCGTTTCATTCACGGGACACTACCGATTTATTATGGCGAGCATTGCTCTCAGATGTCCAACAGTGCCAGAAAAATATGACAATAAACCGTCTGATAGCAAAGAGAAAGGGGGAGCGTAGATGAATACCGGAGATGTTAACCGGAAAAGGTATTTATGCCTGTAAACCGGATGGTGAGATCCGGTTTACAGGTTGATTTTATTCTTCGTCGGCGGCGTAGCCTTGTGGCGGCAGACGAACGCCGTCCAGCCATGCTGCGTTATCACGCATCTTCAGGCGACCATCAGTAAACCAGCTTACCACCAGCGGGTAAATGGTATGTTCCTGGGCCTGGACTCGTGCCGTGACATCATCTTCGCTGTCGCCTTCAAATACCGGAACCTTGGCCTGGAGAATAACCGGTCCGCCGTCCAGTTCATCGGTGACGAAATGGACGGAGGTGCCATGCTCTTCATCGCCGTTTTCCAGAACCTGACGGTGCGTGTGCAGGCCAGGATACTTCGGCAATAAAGACGGGTGGATATTCAGCAATCGTTCAGAATAGTGAGCAACAAACGCTGGACTTAGAATGCGCATATAACCGGCCAGCACCACGACATCGGGGGCATAAGCGTCGATCTCTTGTATCAGTTGCTGGTCGAATGCTTCGCGACTGGCAAACTGGGCGGCTTCCAGCGAGTGTGCAGGAATATTCGCTTCGCGTGCGCGCTCAAGGCCGAACGCATCGGCCTTGTTACTGAATACTGCACGTATGGTGCCATTGATTTTATTCTGTTCGCAGGCATCCATTATCGCCTGCAAATTGCTTCCGTTGCCGGAAATGAGCACCACAATGTTTTTCATTCAATGACCACACGCTGTTCGGAATCAGAAGCTTTGATGATACCGATTTTCCATGCGTTTTCACCTTTCTCATTGAGCAAAGCAAGGGCTTTGTCCACTTCAGAAGCTGGCAGGGCGATAACCATGCCTACGCCGCAGTTAAAGGTGCGATACATCTCATGCTGGCTGACGTTACCCGCCGTTTGCAGCCAGTTGAAGACGGCTGGCCACTGCCATGAAGATTCATCGATCACAGCCTGCGTGTTGTCTGGCAGAACGCGTGGAATATTTTCCCAGAAACCACCGCCGGTCAGGTGGGCAATGGCATGCACATCAACCTTCTCAATCAGTTCCAGAATGGATTTGACATAAATGCGGGTCGGGGCCAGTAAGTGATCGGCCAGCGGCTTGCCTTCAAGCTCGGTGATTTCCGGGTCACAACCGCTGACTTCAACAATTTTGCGCACCAGAGAGTAGCCGTTGGAGTGCGGACCGCTGGAACCGAGTGCAATCAGTACGTCGCCGTCAGCCACTTTTGAACCGTCGATGATCTCAGATTTTTCGACGACGCCAACGCAGAAGCCTGCCACGTCGTAATCTTCGCCGTGGTACATCCCCGGCATTTCAGCCGTTTCACCGCCGACAAGCGCACAGCCAGACTGCAGACAGCCTTCGGCAATACCGTTAATGACGCTGGCTGCGGTATCCACATCCAGTTTGCCGGTAGCATAGTAGTCGAGGAAAAACAGCGGCTCAGCGCCCTGAACCACGAGGTCGTTGACGCACATTGCGACGAGGTCAATGCCGATAGTGTCGTGGCGTTTCAGATCCATCGCCAGACGCAGTTTTGTGCCGACGCCATCAGTGCCGGAAACCAGTACCGGTTCACGATATTTTTGCGGCAATGCGCACAGCGCACCGAAGCCACCCAGACCACCCATAACTTCCGGACGACGAGTTTTCTTTACTACGCCTTTGATTCGATCAACCAGAGCATTACCTGCATCAATATCAACACCGGCATCTTTGTAGCTAAGAGAGGTTTTATCGGTCACTGCCTGCTTCCCCACATGTTTACTTGCAGTAAAAGTTAAATTCGGCGCAATTCTAACAGGGAAAGCAAACGTTTGCGAGCCTGCTCTGCATCAAGTTTTATGTGCTGATTTTTTCAGCATTTTACAATCATTTATCTATTTGTTTGAACTGCGCCACGAAAATGAAACCGGGTACAGTCTTGTGCTTGAAACCTGTCTGCTGAATACACAGTATCGTACTGAAACCGGTTTCTGTTTTCTGTTGCGGACCTCATCAACAGCGTTTTGCACAGAGTAATCACGAGAGGGGAAGGGTATGTCAGGATTTAAAGCAGATTTCATGTGGGGTGGTGCCGTAGCCGCTCATCAACTGGAAGGTGGCTGGCAGGAAGGTGGAAAAGGAATTAGCGTTGCCGATGTCATGACGGCGGGGGCGCATGGCGTGGCGCGTGAAATCACTGACGGTGTGATTGCCGGTAAAAACTACCCTAACCACGACGCCATCGATTTTTATCACCGCTATAAAGACGACATTAAGCTGTTTGCCGAAATGGGGTTTAAATGTTTTCGCACTTCGATTGCCTGGACGCGTATTTTCCCCTTAGGCGACGAAGTGCAACCCAATGAGGCTGGCCTGCAGTTCTATGATGACCTGTTTGACGAATGCCTGAAATATGGCATTGAACCGGTGATTACGTTGTCGCATTTCGAGATGCCATACCATCTGGTGACGGAATATGGTGGCTGGCGTAACCGTAAGCTTATCGATTTCTTTGTCCGTTTTGCCGCAGTGGTTTTTACCCGTTACCAGCACAAAGTGAAGTACTGGATGACGTTTAATGAAATTAACAACCAGGCAAATTATCACGAAGACTTCGCGCCTTTTACTAACTCTGGCCTGAAATATCAGCCCGGTGAAGACCGCGAGCCGGTTATGTACCAGGCGGCGCACTATGAACTGGTGGCAAGCGCGCTGGCGGTAAAGGCTGCGCGTGAGATTAACCCGGCATTGCAGATAGGGTGCATGATTGCCATGTGTCCTATCTATCCACTGACCTGCGCGCCGGACGATATGATGATGGCGATGAACGCCATGCACCGGCGTTACTGGTTTACCGATGTCCATGTGCGCGGCAAATACCCGCAGCATCTTCTCAACTACTTTGCCCGGCGTGGCTTTGATCTTGATATCACCGAGGAAGACCGTCAGGCGCTGACCGAGGGGTGTGTCGATTACATCGGCTTTAGCTACTATATGTCTTTCGCAACGCAGGCCACGGCAGACAACCCACAGCTGGACTACGACGAGTCGAAAAGTCTGGTTTCCAACCCGTACGTGCAGAAATCGGACTGGGGCTGGCAGATTGATCCCGTTGGTCTGCGCTATTCGCTGAACTGGTTCTGGGATCATTACCAACTGCCGCTGTTTATCGTCGAAAACGGCTTTGGTGCGATTGACGTGCAGCAGGCCGACGGCTCGGTAGATGATTCCTATCGTATTGACTATATAGCCGCACATATCAGCGAAATGAAAAAAGCGGTAGTGGAAGATGGCGTGGACCTGATGGGCTATACCCCGTGGGGCTGTATTGATTTAGTCTCGGCCGGGACGGGGGAGATGAAAAAACGCTACGGCTTTATCTATGTTGATAAAAATAATGACGGAAGCGGAACGTTAGCACGCTCGCCGAAGAAATCTTTTTCATGGTATCAAAACGTTATCCAGACCAATGCTGAATATCTATAAAATTCATAGTATTGACAGCCAGCCCCGCCAATAATGCGGGGCTTGTTTTATACTCATCATCCAGACGCAAACGACTTTGGTTGATCCATATCAAGCGTATCCAGTGTTGCGCCAGAGACGAAAAGCGGTATAATCCGGCGATTTTTTTTGTGGTTGCCACTCGTCTGAGGAAAGGAGAAGAGTATGAAGATCGTGGAAGTCAAACACCCACTCGTCAAACACAAGCTGGGACTGATGCGTGAAAACGACATCAGCACTAAACGCTTTCGTGAACTCGCCTCGGAAGTTGGCAGCCTGCTGACTTATGAAGCAACCGCTGGTCTGGAAACCGAAAAGGTGACCATTGAAGGCTGGAACGGTCCGGTTGAAGTTGACCAAATCAAAGGTAAAAAAATCACCGTTGTGCCAATCCTGCGTGCGGGCCTGGGCATGATGGAAGGCGTACTGGAAAACGTTCCGAGCGCGCGTATCAGCGTGGTTGGTATGTACCGAAACGAAGAAACGCTGGAGCCGGTTCCGTACTTCCAGAAGCTGGTATCTAACATCGATGAGCGTATGGCGCTGATCGTTGACCCGATGCTGGCAACCGGCGGTTCCGTTATCGCCACCATCGACCTGCTGAAAAATGCAGGCTGCACCAGCATTAAAGTGCTGGTCCTGGTTGCGGCACCGGAAGGTATCGCGGCACTGGAAAAAGCGCACCCGGATGTTGAGCTGTACACGGCCTCCATCGATCAGGGGTTGAACGAGCACGGATACATTATTCCGGGGCTCGGCGATGCCGGCGATAAGATTTTTGGTACCAAGTAAACGAATAAGTGAAAAGAAGCCGACTTTAAGAGTCGGCTTTTTTTTGAATATAACAACCCAAGGCTAATAACAAACAACACTCAGAGGAAAACACTATGACGCGCCGTGCTATCGGGGTGAGTGAAAGACCGCCGCTTTTACAGACAATCCCGCTTAGTTTGCAGCACCTGTTCGCCATGTTTGGCGCAACGGTACTGGTGCCAGTCCTGTTCCACATCAACCCGGCTACCGTTCTGCTGTTTAACGGCATTGGTACGTTGCTGTATCTCTTTATCTGTAAAGGTAAAATTCCTGCGTATCTGGGTTCCAGCTTCGCATTTATTTCCCCAGTACTGCTGTTGCTGCCGTTAGGGTATGAAGTGGCGCTGGGTGGTTTCATTATGTGCGGCGTTCTGTTCTGTCTGGTTTCTTTCATCGTTAAGAAAGCAGGAACCGGCTGGCTGGATGTCATGTTCCCTCCTGCGGCGATGGGCGCAATCGTTGCCGTCATCGGTCTGGAGCTGGCTGGCGTCGCTGCGGGCATGGCGGGGTTACTGCCAGCAGAGGGACAATTACCGGATTCAAAAACCATCATCATCTCAATGGTGACGCTGGCGGTTACGGTATTTGGCTCTGTACTGTTCCGCGGTTTTATGGCGATTATCCCGATTCTGATTGGGGTGCTGGCCGGCTACGCGCTCTCCTTCGTGATGGGGGTCGTGGACACCACGCCGATTGCGCAGGCCCATTGGTTTGCTTTGCCAACGTTCTACACGCCGCGCTTTGAATGGGTTGCCATTCTGACCATCCTGCCGGCGGCGCTGGTGGTCATCGCTGAACACGTTGGACACCTGGTGGTAACGGCGAATATCGTGAAAAAAGATTTGATTCGCGATCCTGGCCTGCATCGTTCTATGTTTGCCAACGGCCTGTCTACGGTTATCTCTGGTTTCTTCGGCTCTACGCCGAACACCACGTACGGCGAAAACATTGGCGTAATGGCGATTACCCGTGTTTACAGTACCTGGGTTATCGGCGGCGCGGCAATTTTTGCCATTCTGCTCTCCTGTGTGGGCAAACTGGCTGCGGCGATCCAAATCATTCCACTGCCGGTCATGGGTGGCGTATCGCTGCTGCTGTACGGCGTGATTGGTGCTTCTGGTATTCGCGTACTGATCGAGTCAAAAGTTGACTACAACAAAGCGCAAAACCTGATCCTGACCTCGGTTATTTTGATCATCGGCGTGAGTGGTGCGAAAGTTCACATTGGCGCCGCTGAGCTGAAAGGCATGGCGCTGGCGACCATTGTTGGCGTTTGTCTGAGCCTGATTTTCAAAGTTATCAGCCTGCTGCGTCCGGAAGAAGTCGTGCTTGACGCGGAAGATGCCGACAGTCCGCAACAGTAAATCTCTTACCGGGTGGCGATGCTGCCCGGTTCTATCACGACGTATTTCTGTGTTAAACTCAACGCGATTTTATGAAATCCTGGGTTGAGGTATCTCTGAACACACCGGCACAGCTCTCTTTGCCACTTTATCTTCCTGACGACGAAACTTTCGCAAGTTTCTGGCCGGGGGATAACTCCTCTTTACTGGCTGCACTGCAAAACGTGCTGCGTCAGGACCATAGCGGGTATATTTATCTCTGGTCGCGTGAAGGCGCTGGCCGTAGTCATTTGCTGCATGCAGCTTGTGCGGAACTGTCCGCGCGCGGCGATGCGGTAGGCTATGTGCCGCTCGACAAGCGTACCTGGTTCGTCCCCGAGGTGCTCGACGGTATGGAGCATTTATCGCTGGTATGCATCGATAACATCGAATGTGTGGCCGGGGATTCGCTGTGGGAAATGGCGATCTTTGATCTCTACAACCGCATCCTGGAGTCGGGGAAAACGCGTCTGCTGATCACAGGCGATCGCCCGCCAAGACAGTTGAATCTGGGGTTGCCGGATCTCGCCTCGCGCCTGGACTGGGGACAAATCTACAAGCTGCAGCCGCTTTCCGATGAAGATAAGCTGCAGGCGTTGCAATTACGCGCCAGACTTCGTGGGTTTGAACTGCCGGAAGATGTGGGACGCTTCCTGCTCAAGCGTCTGGATCGAGAAATGCGTACGCTGTTTATGACGTTGGATCAGCTTGATCATGCATCGATCACCGCCCAGCGTAAGCTGACCATTCCATTCGTAAAAGAGATACTGAAGCTGTAAGCGCCGCAGCCGAAGAGACTGCGGCAGGTTTCAGGTTAACCGATGATTTCCAGTACCTGCTCCGGCGGGCGTCCAATTCTCGCCTGGCCTTTGGCAACCACAATCGGGCGCTCCATCAATTTCGGGTTTTCCACCATTGCCTGAATCAGCGCATCTTCACTCAGATTTACGTCCGCCAGATTAAGTGACTTATAGAGATCTTCTTTCTGGCGCATCAGCTCGCGCGCGCTGGACATGCCCAGCATCTGCAGCAATTCACGCAGGGTTGTGGCGTCAGCCGGGGTTTCCAGATACAACACCACTTCCGGGTCCACACCGTTAGACTTCAGTAACTCCAGCGTTTCACGGCTCTTGGAGCAGCGTGGGTTATGGTAGATTTTAATCGCGTCTGACATGACTTCTCCTTGCATAACAATCCTGCCGGATGGCGACCAAAAGACCTTATCTGGCCTACATATCGCCATCCGGCAAGGGTTCGATAATTACATTTTCGTATACGGTTTAAAGCGCTCTTGCAGTTGGCGTAGCTGGTCGATACGGGCATCGTATCTGGCCTGCTGCTGGCTACCCAGCTTGACCTGTGAGCTTGCGCTGCTGAGCATCGAAATCGCCTGATCCAGACGTCCTGCGAGGGCATACCCTTCCGCGCGGGCCGCCAGTTCCTGATCGCGGTTGTTCAGGTTGGCTTCCGTTTGCGCTAACAGATCCCAGCCGTTAGGGTCGTCCTTATGGTTAAACGTATAGCGATTCAGGATGGTCGCCGCCTCTTTGGCTTGCCCGGCCTGTAAATACGCATTTGCCAGGTTGAGCTGCAGTACCGGGTTGGTGCGCAGGTCGCGGGCGTTTTTCAACCGATTAATGGCATCGCTGGTTTTCTTCTGGCCGAGATCGATATCCGTTGCCAGGTCGAGATACCAGGCATTGTTAGCATCTGCCGCCAGCAGCGGTTGCAGTGCTTTACGTGCCTCGTCATATTTACTGGCCTCCATTGCCTGCAATGCCCGGCCATACTGCGCCGCACGTTGCTCACGTATGTTGCCTTTCGACCAGTTACTCAGCAGGTCATCGGTCAGCTGGTTGCGACCAGAGTTGTACATGCCTAAGGTGCGTGCTTTGGCCAGATAAAAATCTTCTGAAGACTGGACGACAGCCGGACGCATTTGGTTGGCGCGGTTACGGGCATCCGACAGACGGCTTTCTGGCAGGGGGTGAGTCAGCAAAATTTCTGGTGGACGCGAAGAGTAACGGGCCTGATCGAGCAATTTTTCCAGAAACGTCGGCATGGCCTGGGGATCGAATCCCGAGCGTTGCAGTACCTGAATACCGATGCGGTCTGCTTCCTGTTCGTTTTGCTGCGTAAAGCTAATCATCCCCTGGCGTGTACCCGCCAGCGTCCCGGTCAGCGCCGCCATACCTGCTTGCGGACTGGCCATCGCCAATAAAATTGACCCTAACGCACCCACCCACGTTAGCGGCGCGCTGCGTTTCTGGTCTTCCATTGCGCGCGCCAGGTGACGCTGCGTAACGTGGGAAATTTCGTGCGCCATAACCGATGCCAGTTGGCTTTCGTTATCGGAATAGCGGAACAGTGCGGAGTGCAAAACAACGTTGCCGCCAAAGAAAGCAAAGGCGTTGATTTCATCGTTGTTAATCAAAAAGAAGGTGAAGGGCGTTTTTACCGAGTCGGCGTGCGAGACCAGACGCATCCCCAGCGCATTAATGTATTGCGTCAGCAACGGATCGTTAATTAATGGCGCACTGCCGCGCAGCTGGCGTACATAATAATCGCCCATCTGCATTTCCTGTCCTATGGAAAGCGTACTCCCTGCCGAGGTTCCCATATCAGGCAGGGTGTCCGCGGTTTCTGCAAATGCGGGCGCAACCTGACCGATGGTCAGTGCAGCAATGAGGGTAGCAACCAGGTTTTTTTTCAACTGCCTGAACATAACCTCTGTCCTGTATTCTTTTTTGAGATAGCCATTTGACCAATGCCGTGAAGTTTCGTTCACACTCCGCAAGCTTAGGGAGTGTAACTGCGAAACCTGACGATGAACACCCAGGAAAAATGACTTTTCACTTTGCGTAATCCGCTATAAAAAGCGAAGTCTTTTTTGTGACATTTCGATACAATTCGGGATCGCAATCCCGCTATTGGATTCATGGAAGGGTTTTATGCTCGAAATGTTGATGCAATGGTATCGCCGCCGCTTTAGCGACCCCGAAGCCATCGCCTTGCTGATTATTCTGGTTGCCGGTTTTGGCATCCTGTTCTTTTTTAGCGGTCTTTTGGCGCCGCTGCTGGTCGCCATTGTGCTGGCGTACCTGCTCGAATGGCCGACAGTACGGCTGGAACATATTGGTTGTTCACGGCGTTGGGCGACATCGATTGTGTTGGTGGTGTTTGTCGGTATTTTGCTGCTGATGGCGTTTGTGGTAATGCCCGTTGCATGGCAACAGGGGATCTACCTGATCCGCGATATGCCCGGCATGCTCAATAAATTGTCTGATTTTGCCGCCACCTTACCGCGGCGTTATCCGGCGCTGATGGATGCGGGCATTATTGATGCGATGGCGGAGAATATGCGCTCGCGAATGCTCACCATGGGCGATTCAGTGGTGAAATATTCGCTGGCTTCACTGGTCGGATTGCTGACGCTGGCGGTGTATCTGATTCTCGTCCCGTTGATGGTGTTCTTCCTGATCAAAGATAAAGGACAAATGCTGAACGCTGTGCGTCGGGTGCTGCCGCGTAATCGCGGACTGGCGGGGCAGGTGTGGAAAGAGATGAACCAGCAAATCACCAACTATATCCGCGGCAAGGTGCTGGAAATGGTGGTGGTCGGCGTGGCGACCTGGCTCGGCTTCCTGCTGTTTGGCCTCAACTATTCGCTGCTGCTTGCGGTGCTGGTAGGCTTCTCCGTGCTGATCCCGTATATCGGCGCTTTCGTGGTCACTATTCCGGTGGTCGGTGTGGCATTGTTCCAGTTCGGGCTTGGCACCGAGTTCTGGAGCTGTTTTGCCGTATACCTGATAATCCAGGCGCTGGACGGTAATTTGCTGGTGCCGGTGCTGTTCTCCGAGGCGGTAAATCTGCATCCGCTGGTGATTATTCTCTCAGTGGTGATATTCGGCGGCCTGTGGGGATTCTGGGGCGTATTCTTTGCGATTCCTCTGGCGACGTTAATCAAAGCGGTAATGCATGCCTGGCCGGATGGTCAGGTCGTTGATGAACCCTAATCTGTTTGCTCCGGCGATGCAATGTCGCCGGAGCCGAACTTGTCTGACCTCTATCCACACATTCTGAATAATCTCCTCTGGTGTCGTTTTTCTCTGCGTTTGTCTTTAACTTGACCCGCGTGATGTCTTTAAGTCACGCAAGGAATAAGGCCAACAGGAGAACAAAATGGGTCACAACACACACACGCAGCAGAAGGTGGGATGGGGCGGTTATCTCGCTTTTTTTATTACGATTATTCTTTTTTCCGGCATGTTTGCGAAAAGTACCGAATGGTGGCGAGTCTTTGATTTCACCGTTCTCAACGGTGCGTTTGGGCAGATTAATGCGGCGGGGGACACGGCGGTCTCTTTTCGCGGCACGGGCGGTATGGGCGCAAAAGACGGCTTCTTATTCGCGCTTGAGCTGGCGCCTTCCGTCATTCTTTCACTCGGGATAATTTCCGTCACCGAAGGGCTGGGAGGGTTGCGTGCGGCACAGCAACTGATGACGCCAGTCCTGCGCCCGTTACTCGGTATTCCGGGTATTTGCTCGCTGGCGCTGATTGCGAATTTGCAAAATACCGATGCTGCGGCAGGGATGACTAAAGAAATGGCGAAAGAGGGCATTATCACTGAACAGGAACGTGCCATTTTTGCCTGCTGGCAAACCAGCGGCAGTGCGTGTATTACCAACTATTTTTCCTCGGGTGCTGCGCTGTTTACGATGGTTACCGTTCCGGTGATTACGCCGCTGGCGGTGATCCTTGTCTTCAAATTTGTGGGTGCGAACCTGCTGCGTTTGTGGATTGCGCAGCTGGAAAATCGCCGTACGCAGCAGGAGGCGTGAGATGACAACGCAAGTACGTAAAAACGTCATGGATATGTTTATCGATGGCGCACGGCGCGGATTCACTATTGCAACAACCAGCCTGTTGCCTAACGTGGTAATGGCGTTTGTGATTATTCAGGCGCTGAAGGTGACGGGACTGCTCGAGATTGTCGGGCGGGTATGTGAGCCGGTAATGGCGCTGTGGGGACTGCCGGGGGAATCTGCTACCGTACTGCTGGCGGCGGTGATGAGTATGGGAGGCGGCGTCGGTGTTTGCGCCAGCCTGGTTGTCGCCGGTACGCTTTCGGGACATGATGCTACGGTGCTGTTACCGGCTATCTACCTGATGGGCAATCCGGTGCAAAATGTGGGACGCTGTCTGGGTACCGCGGGAGTCCATCCCCGTTATTACCCGCTTATTATTGCGGTATGCGTAATTAATGCGCTGCTCTCTATTTGGGTTATGCAGGTTATTGCCTGACAAGGAAGGTTATGAACTGTTCCATTCTTAATTTGACGTTGTTCCAGCAGGGACACGTGTACGCGCCGGAAGACTTAGGACGCCAGGATATACTGGTGTCTGACAGCAAAATTGTTGCCATCGCGCCGTCGATTTCCCCTGACGATTTTCCTGGCTGCGAGTGTATCAATCTTGACGGTGCGATTGTGTGCCCAGGATTTATCGATCAACACGTCCATCTGATTGGCGGCGGCGGAGAAGCGGGGCCGCACACCCGCACGCCGGAAGTGCGCTTGTCGCGGCTGGTTGAAGCTGGCGTCACCTCGGTGGTGGGATTGCTGGGGACAGATGGTATTACCCGTCACCCTGAATCGCTGCTGGCGAAAACCCGCGCGCTGGAATTTGAAGGCATCAGCGCATGGATGCTGACCGGGGCGTATTCTCTGCCTTCTCCGACCATCACCGGCAGTATCGATCGCGATGTGGCGCTGATCGATAAAATCATTGGCGTGAAATGTGCTGTTTCGGACCATCGTTCTTCAGCCCCGGACACCTCGGCGCTGGCAAACATGGCGGCGCAGTCGCGCGTTGGCGGATTGTTAGGGCGCAAGCCGGGGATTAGCGTCTTCCATATGGGCGACAGCCCGCGCATGCTGGAGCCGTTGTACCAGATCCTCGACAGTTGCGATGTACCGATTACCAAGCTGCTGCCCACACACGTCAATCGTGCGGAACTGCTGTTTCAGTCGGCGCTGGAGTATGCCCGCAAAGGCGGTTATATCGACATTACCAGCAGCATTGATGAACCCGTCGACCCGGCCACGGCTATCGCCACGGCGCTACGCCAGAACGTGCCGCTGTCGCGTATTACCTTGAGTTCAGACGGCAACGGTAGCCAGCCGGAATTTGATGACTACGGTAATCTTACCGGCATCGGTGTCGCAGGCTTTGAATCACTGGCTGAAACAGTGCGCCAGTTGGTGAAGGTTCATGCCATACCGCTGGAACTGGCGCTGTGTCCGCTGACGCGAACGGTCGCAGAATTTTTGGGACTGGAGCATAAAGGGCGTCTGGCGGTGGGATGCGATGCCGACATTCTGGTGCTCAATGATGCGCTTGAAGTTCATCACCTGTGGGCGAAGGGCAAAGCCGTCGTCAGAGAGAAAAAAGCCTGTGTAAAAGGGACGTTTGAATAAACGACGTTGATGCCGGATGGCGGCGTAAACGCCTTATCCGGCTACGGAGTTATGCGGATGGTGGCCTGATAAGACGCGTGGCGTCACCATCAGGCGCTATCCGGCAAAATGTAAATCAGGCGTTCTCTTTCAGCCAGTTCATTACCACGTCGTGGTGGTTGCTGGTTTTGAAGTCATCAAACACATGCTCAATTTTCCCTTCAGCATCAATCAGGAAGCTGATGCGGTGGATGCCATCATAGGTTTTGCCCATAAATGACTTCTCACCCCAGACGCCGAACTGCTCGCAAACCTGGTGATCTTCGTCGGACAGGAGCGTGAAGTTAAGGACTTCTTTCTCCGCGAATCGGGAAAGCTTCTCTGGTTTATCGGTGCTGATTCCCAGCACTTCAACACCTGCTTTTTTTAACTCATCCATGTTATCGCGCAGGCCGCAGGCCTGAACGGTACAGCCGGGTGTCATGGCTTTCGGGTAAAAATAAACCAGAACACGCTGTCCCTGGAAGTCGGTTAAATTTACTTGTTCTCCGTCTTGATCCGGCAAGCTAAATTTCGGTGCGATATCACCGGCTTTCAGTGGGTTCATTACTTAACTCCATCCTGTTCATCATGCTGTGAGTAATTGACGACGTTAATACTGCCTTGCGCATTGAGTTCTGTACAGAGTGCTTTAAACGCATCTTCAATATTTGCCGAATCATGTGACGCAGGACTATGTGCGGTAATTTGAATAAACAGCTGTGCCGCCTTTTCGTTCTCAGCCGGTTGCGTGCGTGAAACCAGTTCCGCAATATTCATTTGGTGGCTGTCAAACAGGGCGGTAAAGCGTTCAATCAAATGCGGAGAATCAGGAACATCGACCTGCACCCATACCGTAGCGGGCATCGCCGGACGGGGGCGTGCGGTCGTGCGCTTCATCACAATCAGTAAATCCAGCTCTGCACCTTTCAACGGCAAGGTTGATTCAATTAGGGTAATGGCATTCCAGGTGCCCGACAGCAACATGATAAACGTGAACTCGTCACCCAGCATGGCCAGTCGGCTGTCTTCGATATTACAGCCGCAACTGCTGACATGACGTGTGATGGTGTTCACAATTCCCGGGCGGTCAGCACCCAGCGCAGTAATGACCAGATAGTGTTGCGATGACGATGTCAAACCTGTTCTTCCTTTGAGCGGTGAGGTAATCATAAGGAAAGCATAAAAAAAACATGCATACAACAATCAGAACGGCTCTGGTCGCTTGCTTTTATTGTCGTACCAAACGTACCATTGAGACACTTGTTTGCACAGAGGATGGCCCATGTTCACGGGAAGTATTGTCGCGCTTGTTACGCCGATGGATGAGAAAGGTAAAGTCTGCCGGTCGAGCCTGAAAAAACTGATTGATTATCATGTCGCCAGCGGCACCTCGGCGATCGTTTCGGTTGGCACCACCGGTGAGTCTGCCACCCTGAGTCATGATGAGCATGGCGATGTGGTGATGATGACCCTGGAGCTGGCCGACGGGCGTATTCCGGTGATTGCCGGAACCGGCGCTAATGCGACCGCTGAAGCCATTAGTCTGACGCAGCGTTTCAACGACAGTGGTGTTGTCGGCTGCCTGACGGTGACGCCTTACTACAACCGCCCAACCCAGGAAGGTTTGTTCCAGCATTTCAAAGCCATCGCTGAACATACTGACCTGCCGCAAATTCTGTATAATGTACCGTCCCGTACCGGCTGCGATATGTTGCCGGAAACCGTTGGTCGCCTGGCGAAAGTAAAAAATATTATCGCTATTAAAGAGGCCACGGGGAACTTAAGTCGCGTTCACCAGATCAAAGAGCTGGTTTCAGACGACTTTATTCTGCTCAGCGGTGATGACGCGACCGGACTGGATTTTATGCAGCTCGGTGGTCATGGCGTGATTTCCGTGACGTCTAACGTTGCGGCACGCGATATGGCCGAAATGTGCAAACTGGCGGCAGCCGGGAACTTTGCCGAGGCGCGGGTGATTAACCAGCGTCTGATGCCGTTACACAACAAACTATTTGTCGAACCCAATCCTATCCCAGTGAAATGGGCGTGTAAGGAGTTGGGACTTGTGGCGACCGATACGCTACGTCTGCCGATGACGCCAATCACGGATAATGCTCGTGAAATCGTCAAAGCGGCGCTTAAGCATGCCGGTTTGCTGTAAAGTTTAGGGAGATTTGATGGCTTACTCAGTACAAAAGTCGCGCCTGGCCAAGGTTGCGGGTGTTTCGCTTGTTATGTTGCTCGCGGCCTGTAGTTCTGACTCGCGTTATAAGCGCCAGGTGAGCGGTGATGAATCCTATCTGGAGGCCGCACCGCTTGCTGAGCTTCACGCTCCAGCTGGGATGATTCTGCCGGTTATGTCGGGTGACTATAATATCCCGGTCACCAACGGCAGCGGTGCCGTTGGTAAAGCGCTGGACATTCGCCCGCCGGCTCAGCCGTTAGCACTAGTCACCGGTGCTCGCACTCAGATCGCGGGTGATACGTCGACATTACTGGTGGAAAATGGTCGTGGCAACACGCTGTGGCCACAGGTCGTTAGCGTCATTCAGTCTAAAAACTACACGATCACCAAACGTGATGATGCCAGCCAGACGTTGACCACCGACTGGGTTAACTGGAACCGTCTGGATGAAGACGAGCAGTACCGTGGACGTTATCAAATCTCGGTTAAACCGCAGGGCTATCAGCAAGCGGTAACGGTGAAACTGATTAACCTCGAGCAGGCGGGTAAACCCGTAGCTGATCCAGCATCAATGCAGCGTTACAGCGCTGAGATGATGAACGTTATCTCCGCAGGTCTGGATAAGAACGCCACTGATGCCGCGAATGCCGCGCAGAACCGCTCTGCCGCCACCATGGATGTTCAGAGTGCTGCCGATGACACCGGTTTACCGATGCTGGTGGTACGTGGACCGTTCAACGTGGTATGGCAGCGTCTGCCGGCAGCGCTTGAGAAAGTGGGGATGAAAGTGACCGACAGCACCCGTTCTCAGGGCAGCATCGCCGTGACCTACAAACCACTGTCTGATAGCAACTGGCAGGAGCTGGGCGCAAGCGATCCGGGTCTGGTATCCGGCGACTACAAACTGCAGGTCGGTGATTTAGACAACCGCAGTAGCTTGCAGTTTATCGATCCGAAGGGGCATACCCTGACGCAAAGCCAGAACGACGCGCTGGTCGCCGTCTTCCAGGCAGCGTTCAGTAAGTAAAAATAAAGGGCTGGATAACTCCAGCCCTTTTTTTCTGATATGATACGCAAACGTGTGCGTCGGCAGAAAAACGCAATATTTATCGTTAATTCACACCCAGGAGTAATAAAGATGCAAAAGCAAGCTGAGTTGTATCGTGGTAAAGCGAAGACCGTATACAGCACGGAAAACCCGGACCTGTTGGTGCTCGAATTCCGCAATGATACGTCAGCAGGGGATGGCGCGCGCATTGAACAGTTTGATCGTAAAGGCATGGTGAACAACAAGTTCAACCATTTCATTATGACTAAACTGCAAGAAGCGGGCATTCCTACCCAGATGGAGCGACTGCTTTCCGATACTGAATGTCTGGTGAAAAAACTGGAGATGGTACCGGTTGAATGTGTGGTTCGTAACCGCGCAGCAGGTTCCCTGGTTAAGCGTTTAGGCGTTGAGGAAGGTATTGAACTGAATCCGCCGCTGTTTGATCTGTTCCTGAAAAACGATGCTATGCACGATCCAATGATTAACGATTCCTATTGCGAAACTTTTGGTTGGGTGAGCAAAGAGAATCTGGCGCGTATGAAAGAGCTGACCTACAAAGCCAACGACGTGCTGAAAAAGATGTTTGATGATGCCGGTCTGATTCTGGTCGACTTCAAACTTGAATTTGGTTTGTATAAAGGTGAAGTGGTCCTGGGCGATGAGTTCTCACCGGACGGCAGCCGTCTGTGGGACAAAGAAACGCTGGATAAAATGGACAAAGATCGCTTCCGCCAGAGCCTGGGCGGCCTGATCGAAGCCTATGAAGCCGTCGCGCATCGTCTGGGTGTGAAGTTAGACTAATCCTCCCCTGAGCCGGCGATCGCTCTCCGGCTCATCAATCCCGCCGATTTTGATTACTGTTTCTTATGGTAATCCTGTTCCGAACCGCCTACGATCATCATCATAATGAATAAAAAGTTGAGGTGATTATGCGCTGGCAAGGGCGTCGTGAAAGTGACAATGTGGAAGACAGACGAAATAGCTCCGGTGGCGGCCCTTCTATAGGCGGCCCTGGTTTTCGTTTGCCCAGTGGTAAAGGCGGCATCATCCTGCTGATTGTGGTGCTGGTGGCGGGATATTATGGCGTGGATCTCACCGGATTAATGACCGGCCAGCCAGTTTCCCAACAGCAATCATCACACTCCATCAGCCCAAATGATGATGAAGCAGCAAAATTTACCTCGGTGATTCTGGCCACCACGGAAGATACCTGGGGGCAGCAGTTTGAAAAAATGGGCCGGACCTACCAACAGCCGAAGCTGGTAATGTATCGCGGAGCGACGCGTACCGGCTGTGGCGCGGGTCAGTCCGTGATGGGGCCGTTTTACTGCCCGGCGGATGGCACGGTGTATATCGACCTCTCATTTTATGATGACATGAAAAACAAGCTGGGCGCCGATGGTGATTTTGCTCAGGGCTATGTTATCGCCCATGAAGTGGGCCACCACGTGCAGAAACTGCTGGGTATTGAACCGAAAGTTCGCCAGATGCAGCAGAATGCCTCACAGGCTGAGGTGAACCGTCTTTCCGTACGTATGGAACTGCAGGCGGACTGCTTTGCCGGCGTCTGGGGCAACAGTATGCAGCAGCAGGGCGTGCTGGAGTCCGGCGACCTGGCTGAAGCGCTGAACGCCGCTCAGGCTATTGGCGACGATCGCCTGCAGCAGCAGGGACAAGGACGCGTTGTGCCAGACAGCTTTACCCACGGCACTTCTGAGCAGCGGCTTAGCTGGTTCAAACGCGGTTTTGACAGCGGCGATCCGGGACAATGTAATACTTTTGGTAAAGGCATTTAAGCTACTGAGGCAGGGATGTCTGATAATACGGCGCTGAGCGCGTTAACCGAACAGATGGCCCACGAAGGGATCCGTCGTCTGCTGATTATCAGTGGCGAGGGGAACTGGTGTCAGGAGCGGGCATTAGCGCTACGCGACACGTTACCCGGCGACTGGTTATGGGTGGGCGCCCCCGCCCCTGCTGAGCCAAACTGTACGCCACAGGCGCTGCAAACGTTATTAGGCCGCGAGTTTCGTCATGCGGTTTTTGACGCCGGGCAGGGATTTGACGCTGCGGCGTTTGCCGCCTTAAGCGGAACGCTGATCGCCGGGAGCTGGCTGGTTTTGCTGACTCCCCCCTGGCATACCTGGCACACGCATCCGGACGTGGATTCACTGCGCTGGAGCGACTGTGCTGAACCTATCCCAACGCCGCACTTTGTTGAACATGTCAAACGGGTGATTTCCCGTGACGGACAGGCTCTGCACTGGCAGCAGCATCACGCAGTTTCCAGCCCGTGTTTTCCTGTTCGTGCAGTCTGGCACGCGGCAACCGGTGACCCTCAGCCTGAACAGGCGATGATTTTAACCCAGTTGCTGGATATGCCTCCCGGCGTGGCTGCGGTCACAGCTGCACGTGGCCGGGGTAAATCGGCTCTGGCAGGGCAACTGATAGCACGTATCAACGGGACCGCGATTGTCACCGCGCCTGCTAAAGCGGCAACGGATGTGCTGGCGCAATTTGCCGCAGAGGGTTACCGCTTTATGGCCCCGGATGCGCTGTTAAGCAGTTCTGCAACCGCAGACTGGCTGGTTGTGGATGAAGCCGCCGCGATCCCCGCGCCGCTGCTGCACCAACTGGTTGCGCGTTTCCCTCGTACGCTGTTAACCACCACCGTACAGGGCTACGAGGGTACCGGCAGAGGCTTTTTGCTGAAATTCTGCGCCCGCTTTCCCCATCTTCGACGCTATGAGTTGCAACAACCCGTGCGCTGGGCGCAGGGATGTCCGCTGGAGAAAATTGTCAGCGATGCGCTGGTGTTTGACGACGAAACCTTTGCGCATGCCCCCTTAGGGGAGCTTAACTTCTCGGCATTTGATCAACTCTTATGGCAGACAAACCCGGCGCTGCCGTTAGCGGTATATCAGCTACTTTCCGGTGCGCATTATCGCACCTCGCCACTGGATCTGCGGCGAATGATGGACGCGCCGGGTCAGCATTTTCTTCAGGCTTCGGCTGCTGACTCGGTGGCGGGAGCCGTCTGGCTGGTCGACGAGGGGGGATTATCCGCAGAATTAAGCCAGGCCGTCTGGGCCGGATATCGCCGACCAAGAGGAAATCTGGTTGCGCAGTCACTGGCGGCGCACGGCGGAGACCCATTGGCAGCGACGCTCGTCGGGCGGCGGGTCAGTCGAATTGCGGTTCATCCCGCACGTCAAAGAGAAGGTATTGGGCAACAGCTGATTCTGCAGGCCCGGCACTATTGCACGCAGTGCGACTATCTGTCCGTCAGCTTTGGTTATACGACTGAATTATGGCGTTTCTGGCAGCGTTGCGGTTTTGTCCTGGTACGGATGGGCAATCATCGGGAAGCCAGCAGCGGCTGTTATACCGCTATGGCGGTGCTGCCCATCAGCGAAGCGGGAAAATGCCTTGCCTGGCGGGCGCACCAGCGCCTGCGACGGGATGCGGAGATTCTTGCGCAGTGGAACGCAGAGCGCATTCCGCTGGTACCACTGAAAGAGACTACGCTTAATGAGGATGACTGGGGTGAGCTGGCTGGGTTTGCCTTCGCGCATCGACCATTACTGACATCATTAGGTTGTCTGAGTCGTTTGCTTGAGCGCAGCGAGTTGCCTCTTCCGGCATTGCGCGGGCGTATACAGGCTCAACGCAGCGATGCTGAATTGTGCCAACAGTTGAAAATATCGGGTCGCAAAGCGCTGTTGGCAGTTCAGCGCGCCGAGGCGGCGCAGGCCTTAAAACAGCTGGATGCTGAGCGTGAACAACGGCTACATAATCGCATTATGCAATGGCAATTTTTTCACTAACTTCTTCAATTTCCTGGCATGGTCATTGCGGTTAAGCGGCGTAGAATGATTCTCATCAGTTAAGGAGATCGCCATGAAACATGACCATTTTGTTGTTCAAAGTCCCGATAAACCCGCTCAACAGCTCTTGTTGCTGTTTCATGGCGTCGGCGATAACCCGGTTGCCATGGGCGAAATTGGCTCCTGGTTTGCGCCGCTGTTTCCGGATGCGCTAATCGTCAGCATTGGCGGGGCAGAGCCTTATGGTACGACTTCCGGGCGTCAGTGGTTTTCTGTACAGGGGATAACGGAAGAGAACCGCCAGGCGCGTATTGACGCGATTATGCCGGTCTTTATCGAAACCGTTCGCTACTGGCAGAAGCAAAGCGGCGTTTCGCCTCAGGCGACCGCGCTGATTGGTTTTTCTCAGGGCTCGATTATGTCGCTTGAGAGTATTAAAGCTGAGCCAGGGCTGGCGTCGCGGGTCATCGCCTTTAATGGTCGCTATGCCACGTTGCCGGAGGTTGCAACCACCGCGACGACGGTGCATTTGATTCACGGCGGTGAAGACCGGGTGATTGAGTTATCTCATGCCGTTGCCGCACAGGAGGCGTTAATACGTGCCGGTGGGGATGTGACGCTGGATATCGTCGAAAATCTGGGGCACGCCATTGATGAACGCAGTATGCAGTTTGCGCTCGACCACCTGCGTTTTACCGTACCGAAGCACTACTTTGATGAAGCGCTGAGCGGTGGTAAACCTCACGATGATGATGTGATTGAGATGATTTAACCCGCAGGCCGGATGGCGATGTGAAACCGCCATTCGGCCTACGTTGGCTTATTTCTTCGGTTGATCCTTGTTTGGCCAATCGTCGTCGTCATCCCATTTATCGTTAAAATCACGATGCGGGGGAAGCTCCGGCTTATTGGCAAGAAATTTCTTGTGGTCGACGCGCTTGAGATCTTTAATCACGTTCAGCAATACGCCTACCAGAAACACCAACACCAGAATCCACCAGTATTTTGCCAGCCAGTCCATGCTCATTTCCTCTTACAGGAACACTCATCAGGCGACGAGTTGCTCCATGATACGTTGATACATACGGGCAAGCAGTTGCAGGTCGGCGGCATTAACACATTCATTAATTTTATGAATGGTGGCGTTGACCGGCCCAAGTTCTACTACCTGTGCCCCCATGCGGGCAATAAAACGCCCGTCGGACGTCCCGCCTGTAGTCAGTAACTGCGGTTTAATCTCATTATAGTGCTCAATGGCGTTCACCACCGCATCCACCAGTTTACCGCGTGCGGTCAGGAACGGCTGACCGGAAAGCCACCAGTCGACGGTATAACGCAACTGATGTTTCTCCAGCAGTTCCAGCACCCGGGACTTAATCATTTCATCGTTTAATTCGGTGCTGAAACGGAAGTTGAACTGGATAAACAGTTCGCCGGGAATAACATTGTTGCTGCCGGTTCCTGCCTGAATATTGGCAATCTGCATGCTGGTCGCCGGGAAGAATTCGTTGCCCTGATCCCACTCAATCGCCACCAGTTCATTAAGCATTGGCGCCGCGCGGTGTACCGGGTTATCGGCCAGATGCGGGTAGGCTACGTGGCCCTGCACGCCGTGAATGGTCAGATTGCAGGTCAGTGAACCACGACGCCCATTTTTCACCACGTCGCCAACGATTTCCGTGCTGGACGGCTCGCCAACCAGACAATAATCCAGTCGTTCATTGCGCGCCATAAGTGCTTCAACCACTTTTACGGTGCCGTTTTGGGCGCTGGCCTCTTCGTCAGAGGTTATCAAAAACGCCAGACGACCCTGATGGTTCGGATGCTGGGCGACAAAACGTTCTGCGGCCACGACCATTGCCGCCAGTGAGCCTTTCATATCGGCTGCGCCACGCCCGAACAACATGCCATCGCGAATAGTCGGTTCGAACGGTGGATTAATCCAACGATCGACATCGCCGACAGGCACTACGTCAGTGTGACCGGCAAATGCCAGAGTCTCACCTTTGCCGCGCCATGCCCAAAAATTCTGTGTGTCACCAAAATCCATATGCTCAACGGTAAAACCTACCGCGCGCAGGCGTTCAATCATTAACGCCTGGCACCCGGCATCATCCGGGCTCAGGGAAGGACGGCGAATAAGCTGCTGTGTCAGCTCAATAACCGGGCACGACATAGACTATACCTCATTAAAAAACTGCGTATAACTGGATTCACTAAAGCCAAGCAGCATAGGCTTACCCGGCGCGCAGAGCAATGGGCGTTTGATAATTGCAGGCATTTCAATCATCAATGCAGCAGCAGAGGACGCATCGGTGATTTGGTTACGTGTGGCTTCATCCAGTTTGCGCCAGGTGGTTCCACGTGTATTGAGCAGCGCCTCCCAACCTAATTCGCTGATAAAGGCGTGTAATAACGCGTTGTCCAGGCCGTCGACGCGATAATCATGGAAGCGGTAGTCGACCCCATTGTCTTCCAGCCAGCGTCTGGCTTTTTTAATCGTATCGCAATTCTTAATGCCGTAGAGGATGATCATTTGAATCCTTATTGACGTAATTTGAATATTTATTCTCGTGTTCTATAAACATGAATAATACATATGTCATCGAACCGTTATAGAAAAATATAACATTGTTGTTGAATGGTGAATAATGATTCCTGAAAGTTCCAAAATTCATGAGAAACTGAAAATCAGAATTTGCCTGTTTGCATCAGCCTGTTTTTCCATCAGAATTGCCAAAGTCGTAGATGATGTATGAATATTTCAAAATATTGCAGTAAGTCACATAAAATTTATGGGGTTAGCGCATAGTGATTACATATACCCCCGAGCACTGGAGGATGTAATCGCAACCATTGGTTAAATGATCTTCTTTTTATGATGATGATTTCGTAGAATGCCCATAATAATAAGAGAGGTTGTTATGATTGAACGTGAACTGGGGAACTGGAAAGACTTTATCGAAGTGATGCTTCGTAAATAATTTTCTGGAAGAAATTCATATCCTGCAAAGGATAATAAAAGGCGACTCAACGTAAGTCGCCTTTTTTGTATCCGATTATTCTGGGCGGGGCTTCAATGGGAAGCGTCTGCGTACCAGCACAAAGAACAGAGGAACGAAGTAAATCGCCAGGACAGTGGCTGAAATCATCCCGCCCATTACGCCAGTCCCCACCGCATGTTGACCGCCGGAACCTGCACCACTGCTGATGGTCATCGGCAACACCCCAAAGATAAACGCCAGTGACGTCATCAGAATTGGGCGTAAGCGTTGGCGACAGGCATGCAGCGTGGCGTCGAGCAAGTCGTGACCTTTCTCGTTCATCTCATTGGCGAATTCAACAATCAATATTGCGTTCTTCGCCGAAAGCCCGATAACGGTGAGTAACCCGACCTGAAAGTACACGTCGTTTTCCAGACCGCGCATCCAGGTAGCGAGCAGCGCGCCAATGACCCCCAGCGGTACAACCAGCATGACGGAGAAGGGAACCGACCAGCTTTCGTACAACGCCGCCAGACACAGGAACACCACCAGCAAAGAAATGGCGTACAGAGCTGGCGCCTGAGAGCCCGACAGCCGTTCCTGGTAAGACATCGCGGTCCATTCGAGGCCGAATCCGGTCGGCAACTGGTGGACCAGCGATTCCATAATGTCCATCGCCGTACCGGTACTGACGCCTGGGGCGGCTTCGCCAACAATCTCGACGGCGGAGTAGCCGTTATAGCGTTCCAGACGCGGTGAACCCGTTTCCCAGCGCGATGTGGCAAAGGCCGAGAAAGGCACCATGCCGCCGCTATTATTGCGGACGTACCACAGATTGATGTCGTCCGGGAGCATGCGATATTTTGCCGCCGCCTGCACGTAAACCTTCTTCACACGACCCCGGTCCATAAAGTCATTGACGTAGCTGGAGCCCCAGGCCGTTTGCAAGGTGTCGTTGATGTCATCAATGGAAACGCCCAGTGCCTGGGCTTTGCGCTGATCGATATCAATTTGCAACTGCGGGCTGTCGTCCAGACCATTATGACGAACACGGGTCAGAGACGCGTCTTTCCCGGCCAGCTCAATCAGCTTGTCGCGCGCGGCCATTAACGCATCATGGCCCGCACCAGCGTGATCTTGCAGCTCCATATCGAAACCGGCAGAGCTCCCGAGACCGCTAATCGCCGGAGGACTGCTGGCGAAGACGCGGGCTTCTTTAATCTTATTAAAGGCTTTGGTCGCGCGCTCGATGATGGCGAAAGAGGTTCCGGTAGTGGTGTCACGATCATCCCAGTCTTTTAAGCGGACAAACATCCGCGCCACGTTTTGACCGTTCCCGCCAGGGCCAGAACCGACCGTGGAAAAGACCGACGTAATGTTGTCTTTCTCATGGGTGAAGTAATACTTCTCCACTTCCTCAACTACTTTCAATGTTTGCTGCTGGGTCGAGCCGCTGGGCAACTGTATCGAGGTGGTAAACATGCCGCGGTCTTCGAGCGGCAGGAAGGAGGTTGGCAGGCGCAGGAACAGGAAAACCATACCGCCGAGCAGCAGGCCGTAAATCAGTATCCAGCGCAGGCTGCGGTGCAGGATCCTGGCGACGCCTTTTTCGTAGCGTTCGGCGTTGCGGTTAAACATCCGGTTAAACCAGCCAAAGAAACCGGTTTGCCCGTGATGCTCGCCTTTATGTAACGGTTTGAGCAGAGTGGCGCACAGGGCAGGGGTGAGGATCATCGCCACCAGAACTGAAAGAACCATTGCGGAGACGATGGTAATCGAGAACTGGCGGTAGATAGCCCCGGTAGTGCCGCCGAAGAAGGCCATCGGGATAAACACCGCCGACAGCACCATGGCGATACCGACCAGCGCGCCCTGGATTTGCCCCATCGATTTCCGCGTCGCTTCCCGCGGTGTGAGGCCTTCCTCACTCATAATACGCTCGACGTTTTCCACCACCACAATGGCATCATCGACCAGCAGGCCGATCGCCAGCACCATCGCAAACATCGTCAGGGTATTAACGCTGTAGCCAAAAGCGTAGAGCACGGAAAAAGTACCCATCAGGACGACGGGAACGGCGATTGTAGGGATCAGCGTGGCGCGGAAGTTTTGCAGGAACAGGTACATCACAAGGAATACCAGCGCGATCGCTTCCAGCAGCGTTTTCACCACGTCGATAATTGAGGCTTTGACAAAGGAGGTAGTTTCATACGCCACCTTGTATTCCAGCCCGTGCGGAAAATACTGTGAGAGCTCATTTAGACGGTCGATAACCAGCTCCGCCGTTGCCATTTCATTAGCACCGGAGGCCAGTTTTACCCCCAGACCGGAAGCCGGGTGGCCGTTGAAGCGGCTGAGATAGTCATACTTTTCCGCACCCATTTCGACCATCGCCACATCACCCAGTTTAACTTCTGAGCCGTCCTGGTTGACGCGTAGCGTAATCGCGCGGAATTCATCCGGAGTCTGCAGCAGCGACTGGGCGTTGATCGTCGCATTCAGCGCTTGTTTGTCCACCGAAGGCGTGCCGCCAAGTTGCCCGACGGCAATCTGCGCATTCTGTGATTCGATAGCATCGGTCACATCTTTGGCGGTCATCTGGAAGCTGTTAAGTTTGACCGGGTCGAGCCAGATACGCATGGAATATTGTGAACCGTAGGCGTCAATATCGCCCACGCCGTTTATACGACTGAGCGGATCCTGGATATTACTGGCGACGTAGTCGGCGATGTCCTGCTTATCCATTGAGCCATCGGTGGAGACGAAGGCGATGGTCAGAATATTGGTGTCACCGGTCTTGCGCACCGTGACCCCTTGATTCTGTACCGCCTGCGGCAGCTTACGCATTGCCGATTGCAGCTGGTTTTGCACCTGCTGGACGGCTTCATCAGGATCGGTTCCCGCGAGGAAGCTCAGCGTAACCGACGCCTGGCCTGTCCCGCTGCTCTGCGACGACATGTACATCAGATTATCGAGACCAGTCATGTTCTGCTCGATAACCTGGGTGACGGTATTTTCCAGGGTTTGTGCGGACGCGCCAGGGTAGTTCGCGGTTACCCGCACGTTTGGCGGTGCCAGATCGGGATATTGCTCAACGGGCAGCGAAAAAATAGCCAGGGCTCCTGTCAGGCACAACAGGATTGCTAACACCCAGGCAAAAATGGGGCGATCGATGAAAAAATTCGCCATTAAAAGGGGACCTCGTGTTTCTGCGTATCGTTATGGGTGTGAATTGCTTCACTTTAGCGGCAAGGTACGGGGCAAACGTGGAGAAAAAAAGAAGATAATGTAAATTATCATGCCCGTTTACAGCATACCTTTCGTGCCAACGCCGTCAGGCCTGGATCGAGAACCGACGGCGCTTTGCGGTTCTTTACGTTAGCTCACCGTCGGATTCTGCCGAACGAAAACTGATGCTCACCAGCGTTCCCCCTCCGGAGGGTTGAGAGAAAGTCAGCGTGCCGCTCAGCCTTTCCGCCCGCTCGCGCATAATATTTAATCCATAGTGCCCCGAAGGCTCATGCGGCTCGCCAATGCCGATGCCGTTATCGCGAATATAAACCGTGTGATTACCATCCGGCGCGGTCACGCAACTGACGGCAATTTCGGTTGCGCTGGCATGTTTAATCGCGTTCAGCACCGCTTCACGGACGATCTGCAGCAGATGCACCTGCATTTGCGCGTCCAGCGCCAGGGTCGGTAACCGGCAATCAAGCGTCAGTTTAGCCGATGTCTGATTTTGCAGCGTTTCCAGCATTTCATGCAGGGCGGAGGGGAGATCGGCCTGCTGTAAAGTCAGGCGGAAGGTGGTGAGCAGTTCGCGTAGCTGGCGGTAGGCATCGTTCAGCGCCTGAGAGAAATCCGCCATAATGCTTTGCGCCGGGGCGTTATCTTCGGGAATCGAACGCTTCAGCAGCGTGAGCTGAATGCGTAAATAAGAGAGCACTTGCGCCAGCGAGTCGTGCAGCTCGCGCGCAATCGTCGCCCGTTCCTCCATTAACAACAGCTGCTGAAAATGTTTTTGCGCCTGGTTGAAGTACAACCCGCGACCGAGCATCGAGGAGACGCTGTTAAGCAACGGGGTAGAAGCATTGACGTTCGGGCTTTGCCAGTGCAGTTCACCGTAGACGGTTTCCTGCATGGTGACCGGCAGGATCTGCATCGGCAGCTCGGGGCTTTTTGCGCCTTCGCTAATTCGCCAGTTATCTCCGACGGTGAGTTCCAGGAAATAGGCGGCGTCATGCTCGCGGACGATCTGTAAAATATGGCGGAAGCAGTACACATCAATCTGACTGGTATTTAACGCCTGAGAGCACTGATACAACACTTCCAGACGACGATGAGCTTCGTGGAGATCGTGGGTCTTCTCAGCGACAGACGCTTCCAGTGAGCGGTACAGCTTGTGTAATTCACTCGACATCTGGCTGAAGGTCTTGCCCAACAACCCGAGTTCGTTGGGCAAATCAGTATCCAGCGACGGGATGTCAAACTGACCGTGTTCAATGTGCTGGCTTGCCACCACCAGCTTATTCAGCGGACGCACCACCTGCTGGCGAATACGCCGCAAGGTAAAGAAAACGAGGGTGAATATGCCGATCCCGCCCGCCAGTGAAATACCAAAAACCAGCATTACTTTGCGTTCGGCATAATGTTGCAGCGCCAGCACGAAGAGATCGATTTGATCGACATAGTTATTGATATTGCTCTGGTACCAATTTAAATCGCCATCGATCAGACGGGCGTTCATTTCCAGCCAGTTTGCATGTAGACGCCCATAGCGACTTTTTACTGCTTGAGGCACATACCACGCGTTCAGGTTCTGTAGTGCTGGCGAGTTTAGCGCCTGCTGGAAAAGCTGGCGGTGAGCGTTAAGCTGCGGACTTTGGCTTTGCAGATCGTAACCCAGACGGTAACTTTGCATGCGCAATGAGCCAGCCACGTTGATGGCTTCGGCATCTCGTAAGCTGCTGGTCAGCGTGAGCAGCGCAATACCCGTTGAGAGAATCGACAACAGCACTATGTAGAAAAAAGCTTTAGCCAGACTGGCCGAGACCGGACGCTTTACCGTCACTTGTGCATCCTCACACAATACACGTCGCGCCTTAAAACAGCCCGAACGATGCGGTGTATTTGATAAATGTTAATAAAACGCCATGAAACTGGATGGTAACTGAAACGCAATTTCATATGCGATGAAATAAATTGATCTGCCACAGGTTCTGGATAAATAGTTGTGCTTCCTGGGCAAATGAACATTGCCGCTTCCTTCCGTGTCGGTTAATAACAACACTCATATAAAGAATAAGGTTTTTGCAACCAAAAAAGAAGGAAGCCATGAATCGTTTTATTATGGTTAATAGCCAGCAGTGCCTGGGATGCCATGCCTGTGAGGTCGCCTGCGTCATGGCTCACAATGGCGAGCAGCATGTCCTGAGTCAACGGCATTTCCAGCCCCGAATTACCGTCATCAAGCATCAGCAGCAGCGCAGTGCGGTAACCTGCCATCACTGTGAAGATGCGCCCTGCGCCAGAAGTTGCCCGAACGGGGCAATCAGCCATGATAACGACAGCGTTCAGGTGAACCCGAAAAAGTGTATTGGCTGTAAATCGTGCGTCGTTGCTTGTCCTTTCGGCACGATGCAGATCGTACTCACTCCTGTCGCTAAAGGGAAGGTGAAAGCCACTGCGCACAAATGCGATTTGTGTCAGGGACGCGAACAAGGACCTGCCTGTGTAGAGAACTGTCCGGCGCAGGCGTTACAACTGGTGACGGAAAATTCGCTTACTGGTCTGTCAAAAGCGCGCAGGCTGCGCACCGCCAGTCTGGAAAGCCAGCCCTGGCATGCCAACGCCACCGATTTCGTTTCGCATGCAATTACCAAACGTGAGCAAATGCAGGCGACGCCTGCGCGTGGTGAGCCGGATAAGCTGGCAATTGAGGCCCGTAAAACCAGCTTTGAGGAGATCTATCTGCCGTTTCGTACGGCGCAAGCGGAACGGGAAGCGTCCCGCTGCCTGAAATGCGGCGACCACAGTATTTGCGAATGGACCTGCCCATTGCATAACCATATTCCGCAGTGGATTGAACTGGTCAAAGCCGGGAATATCGACGCGGCGGTTGAGCTTTCTCACCAGACCAACTGCCTGCCGGAAGTGACCGGGCGCGTATGTCCGCAGGACCGACTTTGCGAAGGGGCATGCACGGTGCGTAGCGAGCATGGGGCGGTCACTATCGGAAATATTGAGCGTTACATCTCTGATCGGGCCCTGAGCAAAGGATGGCGACCGGACTTAAGCCACGTGCAGAAAGTGGATAAGCGCGTTGCTATCATCGGCGCGGGTCCGGCGGGTCTGGCCTGCGCGGATGTGCTGGCGCGCAGCGGAGTCAGCGCCACCGTATACGATCGCCACCCTGAAATCGGCGGTTTGCTGACGTTCGGCATTCCGGCCTTCAAGCTGGACAAATCGCTGCTGGCCCGCCGCCGTGAAATCTTCAGCGCCATGGGTATTCATTTCGAACTTAACTGTGAAGTGGGTAAGGATGTGGCGCTGTCGGCGCTGCTGGAGGATTACGATGCCGTGTTCGTGGGCGTAGGAACCTATCGTTCCATGAAGGCGGATCTGCCGAATGAAGACGCGCCTGGCGTTTATGACGCGTTACCGTTCCTGATTGCCAACACCAAGCAGGTGATGGGGCTGGATGAACTGCCTGAAGAGCCGTTCATCGATACCGCCGGACTGAACGTGGTTGTACTGGGCGGAGGCGATACGGCGATGGACTGCGTGCGTACCGCGCTGCGTCATGGCGCACGCCAGGTGACCTGCGCTTATCGTCGTGATGAAGCCAACATGCCCGGTTCGAAAAAAGAGGTGAAGAACGCCCGGGAAGAGGGGGCGAACTTCGAGTTTAACGTCCAGCCGGTTGAGCTGGTGTTACATGATGATGGGCGAGTCAGCGGCGTGCGTTTTTTACGTACCCAGCTTGGCGAGCCGGACGCGCAGGGGCGTCGTCGCCCGGTTCCCCTCGCCGGGAGTGAGTTTGTCATGCCCGCAGATGCGGTGATCATGGCGTTTGGTTTTCACCCACATGGCATGCCGTGGCTGGAGACGCATGGGGTTAAGGTCGATAACTGGGGGCGCATAGCCGCCAATGTTGAAAGCGCATACCGTTATCAAACCAGTAACCCGAAAATCTTCGCCGGTGGCGACGCGGTACGTGGTGCGGATCTGGTGGTTACGGCGATGGCGGAAGGACGGCATGCCGCCCAGGGGATCGTCGACTGGCTGGGCGTAAAATCAGTCAAATCTCACTAAGTCGCTAAGAAGGCCGGATAAGGCGCGCAAGCGTTGCTATCCGGCTCTGTGCCGCATAATTGCCTGATGGTGCTTCGCTTATCAGGCCGACATTGCACCAAGACAAACCCGGTTTCACGGCGTAGTATTATTTCTCACTTCTTGCTGTGGAGCCGGTATGTCGCAAAAAATTACCCTCATCAAAGATAAAGTCCTTTCCGATAACTACTTCATCCTGCGCAATATCACCTATGACCTGACCCGTAGCAATGGAGAGGTGATTCGTCACAAACGCGAGGTTTACGATCGCGGCAACGGCGCCACTATCCTGCTGTATAACCCGGAGAAGAAAACGGTGGTGCTCATCCGCCAGTTTCGCGTCGCCACCTGGGTCAATGGTAATGAAAACGGTCAACTGATTGAAACCTGCGCCGGGCTGCTGGATAACGACGAACCGGAAGCGTGCATTCGGAAAGAGGCCATTGAAGAGACCGGCTTTGAAGTGGGTGAAGTGCGTAAGCTGTTTGAACTCTATATGTCGCCGGGCGGCGTGACGGAGATAATTCATTTCTTTATTGCACAATACAGCGACAGCCAGCGGGCAAATGCGGGCGGAGGGGTGGAAGATGAAGATATTGAGGTTCTGGAGCTGCCGTTCACCCAGGCGCTGGAAATGATTAAAACGGGTGAGATCCGTGACGGTAAGACGGTGCTATTGCTGAACTATTTGCAGTCGTCGCATCTCATGGACTAATGCGCGGGATTTATATTTCTTTACAAATTTTCGGCCAATCCGACGATTCTTATTGAGCCACATCAGTCGCGCAAGGAAGATACCGCTTAGGCTGTGTGTTTTGACTTCGGGGTTGTACCGTCCATGCGCTATCGCGTTATTTTACTTTTCCTGCTCGGGTTGTTACCCGTCCGTTTGCTGTGGGCCGCGCCCGCGCAACAGACGTTTTCTGACTGGCAGGTGACGTGCAATAACCAAAACTTTTGCGTGGCGCGCAATACCGGAGAACATCACGGCCTGGTCATGACCTTGAGCCGCAGTGCCGGGGCACATACCGACGCCGTGTTGCGTATTGAACTGGGTGGGCTGGAATCGCCTACAGCCAAAGAGAGCGATATTGCGCCACGTCTGCTACTGGATGGCGCGTCGCTCCCGCTTCGCGGCGAACACTGGCGTATTACCCCCTGGCAACTGATGACCGATGATCCGGCCACCATCAGCGCATTTTTAACAACCGTACAGGACGCGAAGGCGATAACCCTGCAAAAAGGGGCGCAAAACCTGTCCCTGGTCGGGCTAAAAGCCGCGCTGCTTTTTATCGACGCCCAGCAAAAACGGGTCGGCAGCGAAACCGCATGGATCGAAAAAGGCGACGAGCCTCCGCTCAGCGTTCCTCCCGCTCCCGCTTTAAAAGGCGTGGCTGTGATTAACCCAACGCCAACGCCTCTCACGCAACAAGAGCGCAGTGAATTGCTGGATTACGGTAACTGGCGGATCAACGGTATTCGCTGTTCGATCGATCCGCTGCGTCGCGAGATGCGCGTCACGGCCTTAACGGATGATAAAGCGCTGCTGATGATCGGCTGTGAAGCCGGGGCATATAACACCATCGATCTGGCGTGGGTGGTTTCACGTACTACCCCGTTGACGTCACGGGCGGTACGGCTAAGCCTGCCTTTTAAAACGGATGCGGAAAGCCGCGATATGGAGCTGACCAACGCCACGTTTGATGAGAAGTCGCGCGAGCTGGTAACCCTCGCTAAAGGACGAGGGTTGGCAGATTGCGGTATCCAGACTCGCTGGCGCTACGACGGTCAGCGTTTTCGTCTGGTGCGCTATGCCCAAGAGCCAAGCTGCGATAACTGGCATGGGCCAGATGCCTGGCCCACGCTGTGGATCACACGTTAAGCACCTTATGCGCTTTGTCGACAATGTTATCCACCGTAAAGCCGAAGAACGGGAACAGCTTGTCTGCCGGAGCCGACTCCCCATAACCCGTCATACCGACAATCGCCCCTTTCAGCCCAACATATTTGTACCAGTAGTCGGCAATTCCTGCTTCTACCGCCACGCGCGCGCTGACGTTTGAGGGGAGGACCGATTCCCGATACGCTTCATCCTGGGCGTCGAAGATATCGGTTGAGGGCAGAGAAACCACCCGCACGTTACGACCTTCACCGGTCAGTTTTTCCGCCGCCAGCAGTGTGATTTCCATTTCTGAACCGGTAGCAATCAGGATAACATCCGGCTTACCGCCGCCATCCTTCAGCACATAGCCGCCGCGGGCAATCTGCTGCACTTGCTCAGGCGTCCGCTCAACCTGCGCCAGATTTTGCCGCGAGAGGATCAGCGCCGTTGGCCCGTCATGGCGTTCGACCGCCAGCTTCCAGCCTACCGCCGCTTCAACCTGATCGCAGGGTCGCCAGGTGCTGAAATTAGGCGTCAGACGCAGGCTGGCGAGCTGTTCGACGGCCTGGTGCGTGGGACCATCTTCCCCAAGGCCAATCGAGTCGTGGGTATAAACCATGATTTGTCGGGCTTTCATCAGCGCCGCCATGCGTGCGGCATTACGGGCATATTCGACAAACATCAGGAACGTTGCGGTGTACGGTACGAAGCCCCCGTGGTGAGCGATACCGTTGGCAATCGCGGTCATGCCAAATTCCCGCACGCCGTAGTGGATGTAATTTCCTGCATGATCCTCTTTAAGAGAAGTGGAGCCTTTCCAGATGGTCAGGTTGCTGGGCGCCAGATCCGCCGAACCGCCAAGCAGCTCAGGCAGTATCGGCCCGTAGGCGTTCAGGGTATTTTGCGAGGCCTTACGGGTGGCGATTTTGGCCGGATTGGCCTGCAGCTCGGTGATATATTTCTGGGTCGTTTCTTCCCACTCTTCCGGCAGTCCACCGCTCATCCGGCGGGTAAACTCTGCCGCCAGGTCCGGATGTGCATGTCGATAAGCGGCGAATTTCTCATTCCAGCTCTGTTGGGCTTTCTCGCCTTTTTCACGAGCGTCCCACGCCCGGTAAATCTCTTTGGGGATTTCAAAGGCAGGATGATGCCACCCCAACTTCTGCCGGGTCAGCGCCACTTCTTCTTCACCCAGCGCAGCGCCGTGCGCTTCCTCTTTCCCGGCTTTATTCGGTGAACCAAAACCAATCACCGTGCGGCAGATAATCAGCGACGGTTTATCGGTAACGGCCTTTGCTTCCTGAATCGCTTTTTTCACCGCCTCAGGGTCATGGCCGTCAATCTCGTGCACTACATGCCAGTGATAGGCCTCAAAGCGTTTCGCGGTATCGTCGGTAAACCAGCCGTCGGTTTCGCCATCAATTGAGATGCCGTTGTGATCGTAAAAGCCGATGAGTTTGCCAAGTCCCAGGGTGCCCGCCAGCGAGCACACTTCGTGAGAAATGCCCTCCATCAGACAGCCGTCGCCCATAAAGACCCAGGTATAGTGATTAACAATCTCGTGGTCTGGCTGGTTAAACTGCGCCGCCAGCGTGCGTTCTGCAATCGCCATTCCGACAGCGTTGGCTAAACCCTGACCCAACGGTCCGGTGGTGGTCTCCACGCCCGGCGTATAGCCAATTTCCGGGTGTCCTGGCGTCTTCGAATGGAGCTGGCGGAAGTTCTTTAACTCTTCGAGCGGCAGGTTGTAGCCGGAAAGATGCAACAGGCTGTAAAGCAGCATTGAGGCGTGGCCATTGGATAAAATAAACCGGTCACGATCGTACCAGGTGGGATCGGACGGGTTATGGCGCAGGAAATCGTTCCACAGTACTTCGGCGATATCGGCCATCCCCATTGGTGCTCCAGGGTGGCCGGAGTTAGCTTTTTGGACGGCATCCATACTTAGCGCACGAATGGCATTGGCAAGCTCTTTACGGGTCATAGGAAATACTCCTTGAAAAGTAAAGTGTTAGATGCGTGTTGTGATTCACACTTTTGAGATAATTGCGGGCGTTGTCAGCAAAAAGCATAGCAGACAAGCATGGTATTGCTGGCTTAAGCAGGTAACATAGATGTTATAAATTGATAACAAATTCTTTCTTTGAATGGTGAGAGTATGGGGACCTTCAAAGTTTGTGCCGTTGACTGAGGTGATAATGTGCGGCTCAGTAGAATGGTTACCCGCGCCACTTTTTTGATAGATACGTGAAAGGAACAACAAGATGGATGACCAGTTAAAACAAAGCGCCCTCGATTTCCACGAATTTCCGGTACCCGGTAAAATCCAGGTTTCTCCGACCAAGCCTCTGGCAACCCAGCGCGACCTCGCGTTGGCCTACTCGCCGGGCGTGGCTGCACCGTGTCTTGAAATTGAAAAGGACCCGCTGGCAGCCTACAAATACACCGCACGCGGCAACCTGGTTGCGGTTATTTCCAACGGTACTGCGGTTCTGGGCCTGGGTAATATTGGCGCGCTGGCCGGTAAACCGGTGATGGAAGGTAAAGGCGTTCTGTTTAAGAAATTCGCCGGGATTGACGTGTTCGACATCGAAGTTGATGAACTCGATCCGGATAAATTTATCAACGTGGTAGCGGCGCTTGAACCAACGTTTGGCGGCATTAACCTCGAAGATATCAAAGCGCCGGAGTGCTTCTACATTGAGCAAAAACTCCGTGAGCGCATGAATATTCCGGTATTCCATGATGACCAGCACGGCACGGCAATCATCAGTACTGCCGCAATCCTTAACGGTCTGCGGGTGGTTGAGAAAAATATCTCTGATGTGCGCATGGTGGTGTCCGGCGCAGGTGCGGCGGCGATTGCCTGTATGAACCTGCTGGTGGCGCTGGGGATGCAGAAACACAACATTGTGGTCTGCGACTCCAAAGGGGTGATTTACAAAGATCGTGAACCAAACATGGCGGAAACCAAAGCGGCTTACGCAGTGGTGGATGACGGTAAGCGTACGCTGGATGATGTCATTGACGGCGCGGATATTTTCCTCGGTTGCTCTGGTCCGAAAGTGCTGACGCAGGAAATGGTTAAGAAGATGGCGCGTGCGCCAATGATCCTGGCACTCGCCAACCCGGAACCGGAAATCCTGCCGCCGCTGGCGAAAGAGGTGCGTTCTGACGCCATCATTTGCACCGGCCGTTCCGACTACCCGAACCAGGTTAACAACGTCCTGTGCTTCCCGTTCATCTTCCGCGGCGCGCTGGACGTCGGCGCTACTGCCATCAACGAAGAGATGAAACTGGCCGCGGTACACGCCATTGCTGAGCTGGCGCACGCCGAGCAGAGCGAAGTGGTGGCCTCCGCCTATGGCGACCAGGACCTGAGCTTCGGGCCGGAATACATCATTCCGAAACCGTTCGACCCGCGTCTGATCGTCAAAATCGCCCCTGCGGTGGCGAAGGCAGCGATGGATTCCGGTGTGGCAACGCGTCCGATTGCCGACTTTGACGCTTACATCGATAAGCTGACTGAATTCGTCTACAAAACCAACCTGTTCATGAAGCCGATTTTCTCCCTGGCACGCAAAGCGCCGAAGCGCGTGGTGCTGACTGAAGGGGAAGAGGCGCGTGTACTGCATGCCACGCAGGAGCTAATCACTTTAGGTCTGGCGAAACCGATCCTGATCGGTCGTCCGAGCGTTATCGAAATGCGTATCCAGAAACTGGGTCTGCAGATCAAAGCGGGCGTCGATTTTGAGATCGTCAACAATGAGTCAGATCCGCGCTTTAAGGAGTACTGGAGCGAGTACTACCAGATTATGAAACGTCGTGGTATTACCCAGGAGCAGGCGCAGCGTGCGGTAATTGCCAACACCACGGTGATCGGCGCGATCATGGTGCAGCGCGGCGAAGCGGATGCAATGATCTGCGGTACGATAGGCGACTACCATGAGCACTTCAGCGTGGTGAAAGAGGTGTTTGGTCATCGCGATGGCGTGCATACTGCCGGGGCGATGAACGCCTTGCTGCTGCCAAGCGGTAACACCTTTATCGCCGATACCTACGTTAACGACGATCCTACGCCGGAGCAACTGGCGGAAATCGCCGTGATGGCGGCAGAAACCGTGCGTCGCTTTGGTATCGAACCGAAGGTAGCGCTGCTGTCGCACTCCAACTTTGGCTCATCTAACTGTCCGTCGGCCAGCAAAATGCGCGAAGCGCTGGAGCTGATTAAGGCGCGTGCGCCAGAGTTGATGATTGATGGCGAAATGCACGGCGATGCCGCGCTGGTGGAAAGCATCCGTCATGACCGCATGCCGGACAGTCCGCTGAAAGGCTCAGCGAATATTCTGGTGATGCCGAATATGGAAGCTGCCCGTATTAGTTACAACTTACTACGCGTTTCCAGCTCTGAAGGCGTAACGGTCGGCCCGGTGCTGATGGGGGTTGCGAAACCGGTTCACGTATTAACGCCGATCGCATCTGTTCGTCGTATCGTTAATATGGTGGCGCTAGCGGTCGTAGAAGCCCAAACTCAGCCGCTGTAATTTCACTTTAATTTATTTCCGGCGCGGGTTTCTCCCGCGCCTTTTTATTTCCCCTTTCTTAGTGATCCACTTCACCTTTTAAACATGGTTGCCGAATTTTGTTATTTACTCTGACAAAAAATTGCCACGATGAGGGCAGTTTTAGCGGAGGCGGTGAGCAATGGAAAAAGAACGCATTATTCAGGAATTTGTGCCGGGGAAACAGGTTACGCTGGCGCATCTCATTGCGCACCCTGGTGAGGAACTGGCGAAAAAGATCGGCGTTCCCGAAGCGGGCGCTATCGGCATCATGACGCTGACGCCAGGCGAAACCGCGATGATTGCCGGTGACTTAGCTATGAAGGCGGCAGATGTACATATCGGCTTTCTCGATCGATTCAGCGGTGCGCTGGTCATCTACGGCTCGGTAGGCGCGGTAGAAGAAGCGTTATTACAGACGGTAAGCGGTCTGGGTCGGTTATTAAATTTCACTTTGTGCAACCTGACAAAAAGTTAATCAGAGGCGGCGATGAAACGTATTGCGTTTGTCGGTACGGTGGGGGCGGGGAAAACAACGCTCTTTAATGCGCTACAGGGAAATTATTCCCTCGCCAGAAAAACACAGGCCGTGGAGTTTAATGAAAATGGCGATATCGACACGCCAGGAGAATATTTTAGCCATCCGCGCTGGTATCACGCCTTAATTACCACGCTGCAGGATGTTGATACGTTGATTTATATACACGCGGCAAATGATAAAGAAAGTCGCTTACCTGCCGGGCTGTTGGATATCGGCGTCAGTAAACGACAAATCGCCGTTATCAGCAAAACGGACATGCCGGATGCCGACGTCGCCGCAACGCGACAACTACTTCGCGGGATAGGGTTCCAGGAGCCGATTTTCGAACTCAACAGCCATGACCCGCGCAGCGTGCAGCACCTGGTGGATTATCTGACTGAGCTCAGCCAAAAGGAGGAAAGGGCAGGTGAAAAAACTCATCACAGCTAACGATATTCGTGCGGTCCACGCACGCGGCGAACAGGAAATGTCGGTTGTTCTGCGCGCCAGCATCATCACCCCGGAGGCGCGCGAAGTTGCGGAGCTGCTGGGCGTCACCATCAGTGAATGCGATGAATCCGCGCCAACCGCTGCTACTGTCGCACCGGTTGCGGTGGATGATGGCAAAACGGAAAGCCAGCGCATTCGCGAAACCATCATTGCGCAGTTACCGGAAGGGCAGTTTACCGAAAGCCTGGTCGCCCAACTGATGGACAAAGTCATGAAGGAGAAACAGTCGCTGGAGCAGGGCGGAATGCAGCCGAGCTTTAACTCGGTGACCGGCAAAGGCGGCGTCAAAGTCATCGACGGCAGCAGCGTGAAGTTTGGTCGTTTTGACGGCGCACAGCCGCACTGCGTGGGTTTAACCGATCTGGTGACCGACCAGGACGGTAGCAGCATGGCCGCCGGGTTCATGCAGTGGGATAACGCTTTTTTCCCATGGACGCTGAACTACGACGAAATCGACATGATTCTGGAAGGCGAGCTGCACGTTCGCCACGAAGGCGAAACCATGATTGCTAAAGCCGGGGACGTGATGTTTATCCCGAAAGGCTCCAGCATCGAATTTGGTACGCCATCGACGGTGAAATTTCTGTATGTGGCCTGGCCTGCGAACTGGCAGTCCTGCTAAGGCGGATGTATGAAGGATTTCATTACCGAAGCATGGCTCAGAGCGAATCATACGCTCAGCGAAGGGGCTGAAATTCATCTCCCCGCTGATGCTCGCCTGACGCCATCTGCCCGGGAATTACTGGAAAGCCGACATCTGCGCATTAAGTTTATCGACGAGCAGGGCAGCCTGTTTATTGATGACGAAGAACAGCAGCCGCAGCCGGTGCATGGTTTAACCAGCAGCGATACGCATCCACAGGCCAGTTGCGAACTGTGTCATCAACCGGTGGTGAAGAAAGCAGACACGCTGACGCATCTGACAGCGGACAAGATGGTCGCTAAAAGTGACCCGCGCCTGGGATTTCGCGCCGCGCTGGACAGCACCATCGCCCTGGCCGTGTGGTTGCAGATAGAGCTGGCGGAACCGTGGCAGCCGTGGCTGGCGGATATCCGTTCGCGTCTGGGCAACATTATGCGCGCCGACGCTATCGACGAGCCGCTGGCAGCACAAGCTATTGTCGGTTTAAGCGACGAAGATTTACACCGGCTTTCGCATCAGCCGCTGCGCTATCTGGACCACGACCATCTGGTGCCTGAAGCCAGTCATGGCCGTGATTGCGCGTTGCTTAATCTGCTGCGTACCAAAGTCCGTGAAACGGAGACGGTGGCGGCCCAGGTATTCATCACCCGTAGTTTTGACGTGATGCGACCGGACATCATGCAGGCGCTCAATCGCCTTTCCAGTACGGTCTACGTGATGATGATTCTGAGCGTAGCGAAGCATCCACTGACGGTTAGCCAAATTCAACAGCGACTGGGGGAGAAGCAATGATCATTGAACGTGCTCGTCAACTCGCCCAGCGCTCACCTGCACGGGTGGTGTTCCCGGATGCGCTGGATGTTCGGGTGTTGAAAGCGGCAAATTACCTGCATCAGCACGGTCTGGCACATCCTGTTCTCGTCGCCAGTCCGTTTGCGCTGCGCCAGTTTGCCCTCAGCCATCGGGTAGCGATGGATGGCATTCAGGTTATCGACCCGCAAAGCAACCAGTCCATGCGTGAAGAGTTTGCGCTGCGCTGGCTGGCCCGCGCGGGAGATAAAACGCCTGCAGATGCGCTGGAAAAACTCAACGATCCGCTGATGTTCGCCGCCGCCATGGTTAGCGCGGGTAAAGCTGACGTCTGTATTGCGGGCAATTTGTCGTCGACAGCAAACGTGCTGCGCGCTGGGTTACGCATTATTGGGTTACAGCCAGGCTGTAAAACGCTGTCGTCAATTTTCCTGATGCTGCCGCAGTACCTCGGGCCGGCATTAGGGTTTGCCGATTGCAGCGTCGTGCCGCAGCCCACAGCCGCACAGCTGGCGGATATTGCGATTGCCAGCGCGCAGACATGGCAGGCGATCACCGGTGAAGAACCGCGCGTGGCCATGCTGTCGTTTTCAAGTCAAGGCAGCGCTCGTCATCCCAACGTCGCTAACGTGCAGCAGGCTACGGAGATCGTTCGTGAGCGTGCCCCGCAGCTTACCGTGGATGGGGAACTGCAATTTGATGCCGCCTTTGTTCCGGATGTCGCCGCGCAAAAAGCGCCCGCCAGTCCGTTAAAGGGCAATGCCAATGTGATGGTCTTCCCATCGCTGGAGGCAGGCAATATTGGCTACAAAATCGCCCAGCGTCTGGGAGGTTATCGTGCCGTAGGTCCGTTGATCCAAGGGCTTGCCGCACCGCTTCATGACCTCTCTCGCGGCTGTAGCGTACAGGAAATTATCGAACTGGCGTTGGTGGCAGCAGTGCCGCGTCAGACTGACATGAGTCGTGAAAACGCCTCACACACACTGGTTGTTTAGGTCCCGTTCTGGACCCCTTAATGAGAGGAAAACACAATGGAAGCATTAGGAATGATTGAAACCCGGGGCCTGGTTGCACTGATTGAGGCTTCTGACGCAATGGTTAAAGCGGCACGCGTGAAACTGGTCGGCGTGAAGCAGATCGGCGGCGGTCTGGTTACTGCAATGGTCCGTGGCGACGTGGCGGCATGTAAAGCCGCAACGGATGCTGGTGCTGCTGCTGCACAGCGTATTGGTGAGCTGGTTTCCGTACACGTGATCCCGCGTCCGCATGGCGATCTGGAAGAAGTGTTCCCGATCAGCTTTAAAGGCGACAGCAACGACATGTAAGTCGTCCATGTGACGCCACAGACTTCATTGCTGGCGTCACCCTCTCTCCTTTTCACATTACCTTCTGCGGAGGGTAGGGGGAGGTTTTACCTGAAATATGCCACGGAGGCGCGTATGAAACTGGCAATCGTCACAGGACAAATTGTTTGTACCGTACGCCATCAGGGGCTCGCGCACGACAAGTTGCTGATGGTGGAAATGATTGATGCCTGCGGAAATCCCGACGGGCAATGTGCTGTTGCTATCGACAGCATTGGGGCGGGAACCGGAGAGTGGGTGCTGCTGGTCAGCGGAAGCTCAGCCCGTCAGGCGCACCGTAACGAATCATCACCTGTCGATCTGTGCGTGATTGGCATTGTTGATGAAGTGGTGGCAGGTGGTCAGGTGATCTTCCATAAATAAGGCAGAAAATCATGAATCAACAGGATATTGAACAGGTCGTGAAAGCGGTACTGCTGAAAATGAAAGACAGCAGCCAACCCGTCAGTGCCGTTCAAGAAATGGGCGTTTTTGCCTCCCTGGATGACGCAGTGGCGGCAGCAAAACTGGCCCAGCAAGGGCTGAAAAGCGTTGCCATGCGCCAACTGGCTATCACGGCTCTACGTGAGGCGGGCGAAAAACATGCCCGAGAATTAGCGGAACTTGCCGTCACAGAAACCGGCATGGGACGCGTTGAAGATAAATTTGCCAAAAATGTGGCGCAGGCACGCGCCACGCCGGGCGTGGAATGCCTGTCTCCACAGGTTCTGACCGGTGATAACGGCCTGACGCTGATTGAAAACGCGCCGTGGGGCGTGGTGGCCTCGGTGACACCGTCCACCAACCCGGCTGCGACCGTTATTAACAACGCCATCAGCCTGATTGCGGCTGGCAACAGCGTGGTCTTCGCACCGCATCCGGCTGCCAAGGGCGTGTCTCAGCGCGCTATCACTCTGCTTAACCAGGCGGTAGTTGCAGCAGGCGGACCGGCAAACCTGCTGGTTACCGTGGCCAATCCGGATATTGAAACCGCCCAGCGTCTGTTTAAGTACCCAGGCATCGGCCTGCTGGTGGTGACCGGCGGTGAAGCCGTAGTGGATGCCGCGCGTAAGCACACCAACAAACGTCTGATTGCCGCCGGTGCGGGAAATCCGCCGGTGGTGGTTGATGAAACGGCTGATCTGGCACGCGCAGCCCAGTCGATCGTCAAAGGCGCTTCGTTTGACAACAACATTATCTGCGCCGACGAAAAAGTGCTGATCGTGGTCGATAGCGTCGCTGATGAGCTGATGCGTCTGATGGAAAGCCAGCATGCAGTCAAGCTGACCACGGCTCAGGCCGAACAGCTGCAACCGGTGCTGCTGAAAAATGTCGATGAACGCGGTAAAGGCACGGTCAGTCGTGACTGGGTAGGCCGCGACGCAGGAAAAATCGCTGCGGCGATTGGTCTGAACGTACCGGAGCAAACCCGGCTGTTGTTCGTCGAAACCTCTGCGACTCACCCGTTTGCCGTAACCGAACTGATGATGCCGGTTCTGCCGGTCGTGCGGGTCGCCAACGTCGATGAGGCCATTGAACTGGCGGTCAAGCTTGAAGGCGGCTGTCACCATACGGCGGCGATGCACTCACGCAATATCGACAACATGAACCGCATGGCAAACGCCATTGATACCAGCATTTTCGTTAAGAACGGACCGTGCATTGCCGGTCTTGGACTCGGCGGCGAAGGCTGGACCACGATGACCATTACCACGCCAACCGGGGAAGGGGTGACCAGCGCACGCACGTTTGTGCGTCTGCGTCGCTGTGTGTTGGTGGATGCCTTCAGAATTGTATAAGGAGTGAACGACATGGCGCACGACGAACAACGTTGGCTGACACCCAGATTGCTAAAAGCGGCAACGCTATGTAACCAGACGCCCGTAAAGAGCGATTCACCGCTGTGGCTGGGCGTGGATTTGGGGACGTGTGATGTGGTGTCGATGGTTGTCGACAGTGACGGACAGCCGGTTGCAGTTTGCCTGGACTGGGCCGACGTCGTGCGCGATGGCATCGTCTGGGATTTCTTCGGTGCGGTGACCATCGTTCGTCGCCATCTCGATACGCTCGAACAACAGTTGGGGTGCCGCTTTACCCACGCGGCAACCTCGTTTCCACCGGGAACTGACCCACGGATCTCGATCAACGTGCTGGAATCTGCCGGGCTTGAAGTCAGTCATGTGCTCGACGAACCGACCGCGGTGGCGGACCTGTTGCAGCTTGATAACGCTGGCGTGGTGGATATCGGTGGCGGTACCACCGGGATTGCGATTGTGAAGCGAGGCAAGGTGACTTACTCCGCCGATGAAGCGACCGGCGGGCACCACATTTCTCTGACGCTTGCCGGGAACCGTCGCATCCAGTTGGAAGAGGCGGAGCAGTACAAACGCAGCAACGGTAAAGAAATCTGGCCGGTGGTTAAGCCGGTCTACGAAAAAATGGCGGAAATTGTGGCTCACCATATTGCCGGACAGGGCGTGGCAGATTTATGGCTGGCCGGTGGTTCCTGTATGCAGCCGGGCGTTGATGAACTGTTTCGTAAGCGTTTCCCGGAACTGCAGGTGCATTTACCCCAGCACAGCCTGTTTATGACCCCGCTGGCGATTGCAAATAGCGGAAAAGAAAAAGCGGAAGGAATCTATGCAAGCTGAATTGCAGACCGCGCTCTTTCAGGCATTCGATACCCTGAATCTGCAACGCGTAAAAACGTTTAGCGTTCCACCGGTTACGTTGTGTGGACTGGGAGCGCTCAGTACCTGCGGACAGGAAGCACAAACGCGCGGCCTGACGCATATGTTCGTCATGGTCGACAGTTTCCTGCACCAGGCGGGGATGACCGCCGCACTGGAACGCAGCCTGGCGATGAAAGGCGTGGCGATGACGCTGTGGCCATGTCCGGTGGGCGAACCGTGCATTACGGACGTCTGCGCGGCGGTCGCGCAACTGCGTGAATCGAAGTGCGACGGCGTAGTGGCCTTTGGTGGCGGTTCCGTATTGGATGCCGCAAAAGCCGTGGCGTTGCTGGTGACCAATCCCACCCAGACGCTGGCAGACATGGATGAGAGCAGCGCGTTACGCCCGCGTCTGCCGCTGATTGCCGTACCGACTACCGCCGGAACGGGTTCAGAAACCACTAATGTCACGGTGATTATCGACGCTGCGACCGGGCTTAAAAAAGTGCTGGCCCACGCAACCCTGATGCCGGATGTGGCGATTCTTGACGCCGCGCTGACGGAAGGTGTGCCCGCACACGTAACGGCGATGACCGGGATAGATGCGCTGACGCACGCCGTTGAAGCGTATAGCGCTCTGAACGCGACGCCGTTTACCGACAGTCTGGCGATTGGCGCGATTGCGATGATAGGTAAATCGCTGCCGAAGGCCGTTGGCTATGGTCAGGATCTGGCGGCGCGAGAAAGCATGCTACTGGCTTCCTGTATGGCCGGGATGGCGTTTTCCAGCGCGGGGCTGGGCCTGTGTCACGCGATGGCGCACCAGCCGGGTGCGACGCTGCACATCCCACATGGACAGGCTAACGCCATGCTGCTGCCCACAGTAATGGGTTTCAACCGCATGGTGTGTCGTGAGCGTTTCAGCCATATCGGACGGGCGTTAACCAACAAGAAGTCGGACGATCGCGATGCCATCAACGCCGTCAGCGAGCTGATTAGCGAAGTGGGCCAGACCAAACGACTCTCTGACGTTGGGGCAAAGCCCGAGCATTACAGCGCATGGGCTCACGCCGCGCTGGAGGATATTTGTATTCGCAGTAACCCACGCACCGCCACGCAGGCCGACATTATCGCGTTGTATGCGGCGGCACAATAAATACACATATGACAGGGAGTGAAGGTTATGGGAATTAACGAAATCATCATGTACATCATGATGTTCTTTATGCTGATTGCCGCCGTGGACAGGATCCTGTCACAGTTCGGCGGTTCGGCACGCTTCCTCGGTAAGTTCGGGAAGAGTATTGAGGGATCGGGCGGCCAGTTTGAAGAAGGTTTTATGGCGATGGGCGCGCTGGGTCTGGCGATGGTCGGTATGACCGCGCTGGCACCGGTACTGGCGCATGTGCTCGGGCCGGTGATTATTCCACTGTACGAAATGTTGGGCGCGAACCCGTCGATGTTTGCCGGAACGCTGCTGGCGTGCGATATGGGCGGCTTCTTCCTGGCGAAAGAACTGGCTGGCGGCGACGTTGCGGCGTGGCTGTACTCCGGCCTGATCCTCGGGGCGATGATGGGGCCGACGCTGGTCTTCTCTATTCCGGTTGCGCTGGGGATTATTGAGCCGTCCGACCGTCGTTATCTGGCGCTGGGCGTGCTGGCTGGGATCGTCACCATTCCGATTGGCTGTATTGCGGGTGGTTTGATCGCGATGTACTCCGGTGTCGAAATCAACGGGCAGCCAGTGGAGTTCACCTTCGCGCTGATCCTGATGAACATGATCCCGGTGCTGATCGTTGCCGTGCTGGTGGCGCTGGGACTGAAATTCATCCCGGAAAAAATGATCAACGGCTTCCAGATCTTCGCGAAATTCCTGGTGGCGCTGATCACCATCGGTCTGGCGGCAGCGGTGATCAAATTCCTGCTCGGCTGGGAACTGATTCCGGGTCTTGATCCTATCTTCATGGCACCAGGTGACAAGCCGGGTGAAGTGATGCGCGCCATCGAAGTTATCGGTTCTATCTCCTGCGTGCTGCTGGGTGCGTACCCAATGGTACTGCTTCTGACCCGCTGGTTTGAAAAGCCGCTGATGAGCGTCGGTAACCTGTTAAAAATCAATAATATTGCGGCTGCGGGCATGGTGGCGACGTTGGCGAACAACATCCCAATGTTCGGCATGATGAAGAATATGGATACCCGCGGCAAAGTGATCAACTGCGCTTTTGCGGTCTCCGCAGCCTTCGCTCTGGGTGACCACTTAGGTTTCGCCGCGGCCAACATGAACGCGATGATCTTCCCAATGATTGTCGGCAAGCTGATTGGCGGCGTGACGGCGATTGGTGTGGCTATGCTGTTGGTACCGAAAGACGAAGATATTCCGGCACCAGCAGAAACCAACCCGGAGGCGCAATCGTGAATACTCGCCAGCTACTCAGCGTCGGTATCGATATCGGCACCACCACCACTCAGGTGATCTTCTCACGCCTTGAGCTGGTCAACCGTGCGGCAGTGTCGCAGGTGCCGCGTTACGAATTCATCAAACGCGAAATTAGCTGGCAAAGCCCGGTGTTCTTTACCCCCGTTGATAAGCAGGGCGGGCTGAAAGAGGCCGAACTTAAGGCGCTGATCCTCGCCCAGTATCAGGCGGCGGGGATTGCGCCTGAGACCGTCGATTCCGGCGCGATCATCATTACCGGAGAAAGTGCCAAAACCCGCAACGCGCGACCTGCGGTGATGACGCTCTCTCAGTCGCTGGGGGACTTCGTGGTTGCCAGCGCCGGTCCGCATCTGGAATCAGTGATTGCCGGTCACGGCGCAGGGGCTCAAACCCTGTCAGAGCAGAAGTTGTGCCGCGTACTGAATATCGACATCGGTGGCGGGACGTCGAACTACGTCCTGTTCGATGCCGGAAAAGTCAGCGGTTCGGCCTGCCTGAACGTCGGCGGACGGCTGCTGGAAACGGACGGTCAGGGGCGGGTGGTGCATGCGCATCAGCCAGGACAGATGATTGTTGATGACGTATTTGGTCCAGGCACCGACGCCCGGACCCTCAATGCGGCGCAGCTTGTTCAGGTGGCCCGACGGATGGCGGCGCTGATCGTTGAGGTGATTGACGGCACGCTGTCACCGCTGGCGCAGGCGCTGATGCAAACCGGTCTGTTGCCGACGGGTGTGAAGCCGGAAGTGATTACGTTGTCCGGCGGGGTGGGCGAGTGCTACCGCAACCAGCCTGCCGATCCATTCTGTTTTTCCGATATTGGGCCGCTGTTAGCGACGGCGCTGCATGAACATCCGCGTCTGCGTGAGATGAACGTGCAGTTCCCGGCGCAAACCGTGCGCGCCACGGTGATTGGCGCCGGTGCGCATACGCTGTCGCTTTCGGGCAGCACCATCTGGCTGGAAGGTGTGGCGCTTCCGCTGCGCAATCTGCCGGTGGCGATTCCGGTTGATGAGGCTGATTTGGTGGCCGCCTGGCAACAAGCGCTGATGCAGCTCGATCTGGACCCGCAAACAGACGCTTACGTGCTGGCGCTGCCCGGTTCGCTGCCGGTGCGCTACGCCGCGCTGTTAACGGTTATTGATGCGCTACTGGCCTTTGTCGCGCGCCATCCGAATCCGCATCCCCTGCTGGTGGTAGCCGAGCAGGATTTTGGTAAAGCCCTGGGCATGCTGTTACGCCCACAGTTACAGCAACACCCGCTGGCAGTCATCGATGAGGTGGTTGTCCGGGCGGGGGACTATATCGACATTGGTACGCCTCTTTTTGGCGGATCGGTTGTGCCGGTGACGGTGAAATCACTCGCATTTCCTTCCTGAGGGAACGACTTATGAAACTAAAGACCACATTGTTCGGCAATGTTTATCAGTTTAAGGATGTTAAAGAGGTGCTGGCAAAAGCCAACGAACTGCGTTCGGGGGATGTGCTGGCAGGGGTAGCTGCAACCAGTTCGCAAGAGCGAGTGGCGGCCAAACAGGTGCTGTCGGAAATGACGGTAGCGGATATCCGCAACAACCCGGTGATTTCCTATGAAGAGGACTGCGTGACGCGTCTGATTCAGGACGACGTCAACGAAACGGCCTATAACCGCATCAAAAACTGGAGTATCAGCGAGCTGCGCGAGTACGTGCTGAGCGATGAAACCTCCGTTGATGACATTGCGTTTACGCGCAAAGGATTAACGTCGGAAGTGGTCGCAGCGGTAGCAAAAATTTGCTCTAACGCGGACCTGATCTACGGCGGTAAGAAAATGCCGGTGATCAAAAAGGCCAACACCACCATTGGTCTGCCGGGCACCTTCAGCTGTCGTTTACAGCCGAACGACACCCGTGATGACGTGCAGAGTATTGCGGCACAAATCTACGAAGGGCTGTCCTTCGGGGCGGGCGATGCGGTGATTGGCGTTAACCCGGTAACAGATGACGTGGAAAACTTAAGCCGCGTACTTGATACCGTGTACGGCGTCATCGACAAATTCAATATCCCGACCCAGGGCTGCGTCCTGGCGCACGTTACTACCCAGATCGAAGCCATTCGTCGCGGCGCGCCGGGTGGGCTGATTTTCCAGAGTATCTGCGGCAGCGAGAAAGGCTTAAAAGAGTTTGGCGTTGAGCTGGCCATGCTGGATGAAGCGCGTGCAGTGGGCGCTGAGTTTAACCGTATCGCTGGGGAAAACTGCCTGTACTTCGAAACCGGACAAGGGTCTGCGCTCTCCGCTGGCGCTAACTTCGGTGCCGATCAGGTGACGATGGAAGCACGTAACTACGGTCTGGCGCGTCACTACGATCCGTTCCTGGTGAACACCGTTGTCGGCTTTATCGGGCCGGAGTATCTCTACAACGACCGTCAGATTATTCGCGCGGGTCTGGAAGATCACTTTATGGGCAAGCTGAGCGGCATCTCAATGGGCTGCGACTGCTGCTATACCAACCATGCTGATGCTGACCAGAACCTCAACGAAAACCTGATGATTCTGCTCGCCACCGCTGGCTGCAACTACATCATGGGCATGCCGCTCGGTGACGACATCATGCTCAACTATCAGACCACCGCCTTCCACGACACCGCGACCGTGCGCCAGCTGCTGAACCTGCGTCCGTCGCCGGAGTTTGAACGCTGGCTGGAAACCATGGGCATTATGGCAAACGGTCGCCTGACCAAACGGGCGGGCGATCCGTCACTGTTCTTCTGATGACGCGGGGATGACACACGATGGATCAAAAACAGATTGAAGAAATTGTACGCAGCGTGATGGCGTCAATGGGTGAGTCGCAGCCGCAGGCTCAAGCGCCGGCAGTACAAGCGCAATGCAGCACCACCCAGTGCGCCGCGCCGACCGGTGAAAGCTGTGCGATGGATTTAGGCTCAGCCGAGGCTAAAGCGTGGATTGGCGTTGAGAATCCACACCGCGCAGAGGTGTTGACTGAACTGCGTCGCAGCACTGCGGCGCGTGTATGTACCGGTCGAGCCGGTCCACGTCCGCGTACCCAGGCGCTGCTGCGCTTCCTGGCCGACCACTCGCGTTCGAAAGATACGGTATTGAAAGAAGTGCCGGAAGAGTGGGTAAAAGCCCAGGGGCTGCTGGAAGTGCGCTCGGAAATCAGTGACAAAAACCTGTATCTGACGCGTCCGGATCTGGGGCGTCGTCTGAGTGCGGAAGCCATTGAAGCGCTGAAATCACAGTGTGTAATGAACCCGGATGTGCAGGTGATTATCTCTGATGGCCTGTCTACGGACGCTATCACCGCTAACTACGAAGAGATTCTGCCGCCGCTGTTGTCTGGCTTAAAACAGGCCGGATTGAAGGTCGGGACGCCGTTCTTTGTTCGCTATGGTCGCGTGAAAATCGAAGATCAGATCGGCGAACTGCTGGGCGCGAAAGCGGTGATCCTGCTGGTTGGGGAACGTCCGGGCCTGGGCCAGTCGGAAAGCCTTTCTTGCTACGCCGTCTATTCGCCGCGTGTGGCGACGACCGTTGAAGCTGACCGTACCTGTATCTCGAACATTCACCAGGGCGGTACGCCACCGGTTGAAGCGGCGGCGGTCATTGTGGATTTGGCCAAGCGCATGCTGGAGCAAAAAGCATCCGGCATCAATATGACCCGTTAAGGAGGCATCATGCCAGCATTAGATTTGATTAGACCTTCAGTCACCGCAATGCGCGTGATTGCCTCGGTAAATGACGGTTTTGCCCGTGAACTTAAATTACCGCCACATATACGTAGCCTCGGACTCATCACAGCAGATTCTGATGACGTGGCGTATATTGCCGCAGACGAAGCGACAAAACAGGCAATGGTGGAAGTGGTTTATGGCCGCTCGCTGTATGCCGGCGCGGCGCACAGTCCCTCTCCAACTTCGGGTGAAGTGCTGATTATGCTCGGTGGACCCAACCCGGCAGAAGTTCGCGCAGGTCTGGACGCGATGGTAGCCAATATTGAAAGCGGCGCGGCGTTTCAGTGGGCGAATGACGCAGAAGATACCGCCTTCCTGGCGCATGTGGTTTCGCGTACCGGCTCGTATCTCTCGGCGACCGCAGGATGCCGGCTTGGCGATCCGATGGCGTATCTGGTGGCGCCGCCGCTGGAAGCGACATTTGGTATTGATGCTGCGCTGAAATCGGCCGATGTACAACTGGTGACTTACGTTCCGCCGCCGTCAGAAACCAACTATTCGGCTGCGTTTATGACCGGTAGCCAGGCCGCTTGTAAAGCTGCATGTAACGCCTTTGCCGATGCCGTTCTGGATATTGCCCGTAACCCAATCCAGCGCGCGTAAGAGAGGTTGTGATGATCAATGCACTGGGATTACTGGAAGTGGATGGCATGGTCGCTGCCGTGGATGCGGCGGATGCCATGCTGAAAGCCGCGAACGTGCGCCTGCTTAGCCACGAAGTGCTCGATCCTGGCCGGTTGACGCTGGTGGTGGAAGGCGATCTGGCGGCGTGCCGCGCAGCGCTGGATGCCGGCAGCGCCGCTGCTGCGCGTACAGGCCGTGTTATCAGCCGTAAGGAAATCGGCCGACCGGACGATGATACCCAGTGGCTGATCGGCGGTTTTAAGCGCCAGCCGAAGAAACCAGAACAGAAGCCAGAAGTGAAAACAGATGTAAAAACGCAGAAGACGCAGGACGCCCCGTTGACGCCTGAATCCTCTGATCAACTTCTGACGCTGTTGGCATCGGTCCGTCAAGGAATGACGGCAGGGGAAGTGGCTGCCCACTTTGGCTGGTCACTTGATGAAGCCAGAAAGGCGCTGGAACAGCTCTTTTCTGACGGAGCGTTGCGTAAACGCAGTAGTCGCTATCGCTTAAAAAATTAACCTGTCGGAGGGCCGGGGGCTTCGTTGAAGCTTCCGGCTTAAAAGATCATGAAAAAGAACCGTACTGCAAACCTGCACCATCTTTATCATGAAGCATTACCCGAAGACGTTAAACTTACGCCGAAAGTGGAGGTGGACAACGTTCACCAGCGGCGAACAACGGATGTGTATGAGCATGCGCTGACGATTACCGCATGGCAGCAGATCTACGACCAGTTACATCCGGGAAAATTTCATGGCGAGTTCACGGAAATCCTGCTCGATGATATTCAGGTGTTCCGTGAATACACCGGACTGGCGTTACGTCAGTCGTGTCTTGTCTGGCCGAATTCTTTCTGGTTTGGTATTCCGGCCACGCGCGGCGAACAGGGATTTATTGGCACCCAGTGTCTGGGGAACGCTGAAATTGCCACCCGCCCTGGCGGGACAGAGTTTGAACTGAGTACGCCGGATGATTACACCATTCTGGGTGTCGTCATTTCGGAAGAGGCGATTGCCCGTCAGGCCAACTTCCTGCATAACCCGGAAAGAGTGCTGCATATGCTGCGCAACCAGTCGGCGCTGGAAGTGAAAGAACAACACAAAGCCGCGTTATGGGGCTTTGTGCAGCAGGCGCTGGCGACGTTTAGCGAAAATCCGGAAAACCTCCATCAACCTGCGGTACGCAAAGTGCTGGGCGATAACCTGCTGCTGGCGATGGGCACTATGCTGGAAGAGGCGCAGCCGATTATCACGGCTGAGAGCATCAGCCATCAGAGCTATCGTCGCCTGCTGTCGCGTGCGCGCGAATATGTGCTGGAAAATATGTCAGAACCGCTGACCGTGCTCGATCTGTGTAATCAACTGCACGTCAGCCGTCGGACGTTGCAAAACGCCTTTCATGCGATCCTTGGTATCGGTCCGAATGCCTGGTTAAAACGCATTCGCCTGAACGCCGTACGTCGCGAGCTGATAAGCCCGTGGTCGCAGAGTACGACGGTGAAAGACGCCGCCATGCAGTGGGGATTCTGGCATTTAGGGCAGTTTGCCACCGACTACCAGCAGCTGTTTGCGGAAAAACCTTCATTGACGCTGCATCAGCGCATGCGCCAGTGGGCATGATGCGATGAATGTGCCGGATGCGACGCAAATGCGTTTTATCCGGCCTGGGGGCTGGTATTGTCTGGGGTTACACCCAGTCGCGAACCTGAATAAACTCGCTAAGGGCGGCTTCCGGGCTGTTCGCTTCCGGCTGCCAGTCATACTCCCAGCGCACCAGCGGCGGCATCGACATCAGAATCGATTCCGTACGGCCGCCGGTCTGCAGACCGAATAACGTGCCGCGATCCCACACCAGGTTAAATTCCACATAGCGTCCGCGACGGTAAAGCTGAAAATTGCGTTCACGTTCGCCCCAGCTCATTGCTTTGCGGCGCTCAACGATGGGCAGATACGCTTCGGTATAGCCTTGACCTACCGCCTGCATAAAGGCGAAGCCGTGGTCGAAATCCGGCGTATTCAAATCATCGAAAAACAGCCCGCCAATGCCGCGCTGTTCGTTGCGATGCTTGAGGAAGAAGTAGTCATCGCACCACTTCTTGTAACGGGGATAAACGTCTTCGCCGAACGGCTGGCACAGATCTCGCGCCGTGCGGTGCCAGTGAACCGCATCCTCATCAAAGCCGTAGTAGGGCGTTAAGTCAAAGCCGCCGCCAAACCACCAGACCGGGTCAGTGCCCGGTTTTTCCGCGATAAAAAATCGCACGTTGGCGTGACTGGTCGGAATGTAGGGATTCTGCGGATGTACCACCAGCGAGACGCCCATGGCCTCAAAGCTGCGTCCCGCAAGCTCGGGGCGATGTGCGGTAGCCGAGGCCGGCATTGCCTCGCCGTGAACGTGGGAGAAGTTGACGCCCGCTTGCTCGAAAATACCGCCGTTACGCAGCACCCGGCTGCGCCCGCCGCCGCCTGCTTCACGCTGCCAGTTATCCTCAACAAACTCGGCGCCGTCTACGGCGGATAACTGCTGGCAAATATCATCTTGCAGGCTGAGCAGGAACTGTTTTACGCGCTGTGCATCGGGCTTCATGGTTAACGTTTCTTCGAGTGTGCTTTCTGGTTATCAAACCAGTGGAAATAGCTGATGATGCCATTGGCGATAGCGGTGGCGATTTTCTGGCGAAATGCCGCCGTGCCCAGCAGACGTTCTTCTTCCGGGTTGGTAATGAACGAGGTTTCGACCAGTACCGACGGAATTGATGGTGATTTTAGCACCACGAAGGCGGCTTGTTCCGTGCTGCGGCTGTGAAGACGGTGTACCGGCTTGATCTTCTTGAGAATATGCGAGCCTAACGTCAGGCTGTTTTTAATGGTATCCGTTTGTACCAGATCGAACAGCACCTGCTGCAGCAAATGGTCTTTATCGGTGGTCTTCTTCCCGGCCACTTCATCGGCCCGGTTTTCACGATCGGACAGATACTTCGCCATGGCGCTACTGGCACCGCGATTGGACAACGCAAAGACCGACGCACCTGCAGCGCTCGGATTGGTAAAACCGTCGGCGTGGATCGACATGAACAGGTCCGCGCCATGCTTATGAGCGATCTCGACGCGATCGTAAAGCGGAATAAATGTATCGCCGGAGCGCGTCAGGCGCGCATCAATCCCCTGGTTGCGTAGAATCGAGCGCACGTTTTTGGCAATCGCCAGTACCACGTGCTTTTCCTTCGACCCATTGCGACCAATTGCGCCGGTATCAATCCCTCCGTGACCCGGATCAAGGACAACAACGCGCTTAGCGCCGGCTTTTTTCGCTTTCGGTTTGCTGTGTCCATTGCTGGTCTTAAGCGCTTCTTCTTTAGCGATGGCTTGCGACATGCCTGACAGCGTTAGGGCGGCCAGCCCGGCTTTCAACACCTGGCGGCGCGATGTGAGTGTTTTTAGTGGTTTAAAAGTGCTCATACGGCCTGAGTTGTAAAAAAAGGTTCTAAACGTTATATCGTATCGCGTTGTCCGTTGCGACGGATCGGGATAAGAATTGTTTTACTTTTCATTTCAATACGTGACAATTCCGTATTATGCCATTTTTTCCGCCGCTTCGCGTCAGATATTGGCTAAATCAGCCGTTCGCGCCATAATCGCTTTTTAACGTCCTGAAAAGGTACCCAATACCATGGAAATACGCGTTTTTCGCCAGGAAGATTTCGAAGAGGTGATCACCCTCTGGGAGCGCTGTGATTTGCTGCGTCCATGGAACGACCCTGAAATGGACATTGAGCGTAAACTCAATCATGACGTCAGCTTGTTCCTGGTCGCTGAAGTGAATGGCGAGGTGGTCGGTACGGTGATGGGAGGATATGACGGGCATCGCGGCTCGGCCTATTACCTGGGCGTACATCCTGAGTTTCGCGGTCGCGGCATTGCCAATGCGCTGCTCAACCGGCTGGAGAAAAAGCTCATTGCCCGCGGTTGTCCGAAGATTCAAATCATGGTGCGTGACGATAATGACGTCGTACAGGGTATGTATGAACGTCTGGGCTATGAACATGCGGATGTACTCAATCTGGGCAAGCGTTTGATCGAAGATGAAGAGTACTGAGTTTCATCCGGCCGACTATGACGCTCATGGGCGTCTGCGCCTGCCTTTTCTCTTCTGGTGCGTGCTGCTGCTGCAGGCGCGCACCTGGGTTCTGTTTGTGATTGCCGGTTCTTCCCGTGAGCAGGGCAACGCGCTGCTGAATCTGTTTTATCCCGATCACGACGCTTTCTGGCTGGGTTTGCTTCCCGGCGTTCCTGCGGTATTGGCATTTTTACTCAGCGGGCGACGCTTTGCGTTTCCTGTGTTATGGCGCTGGCTGCGCGGGTTACTGATCCTCGCTCAACTGGTGCTGCTGTGCTGGCAGCCGGTGATGTGGCTGGCAGGCGATCCGGTCAACGGCGTCGGGCTGGCGCTGCTGGTGGCGGATGTCGTTGCGCTGATCTGGCTGTTAACTAATCAACGTCTGCGCGCCTGTTTTTCCCTCGAGAAAGAATAACGGCACTTTTTGGCGAAACCGGACTCCAAGCAACGTTGATAAATAAGGAAGGAAGTGAAATGAAATCACTGCGTTTGACTTTATGCGCGATGCCGCTGCTATTGACCGGGTGTTCAACGTTGTCATCGGTGAACTGGTCTGCCGCCAATCCGTGGAACTGGTTTGGTTCTTCAGCGCAGGTCACTGAGCAGGGCGTCGGAGCGTTGACTGGCGCTACGCCGCTGGATGAAAAAACCATTGCTGATGCGCTGGACGGTGATTACCGCCTGCGTAGCGGGATGAAGACCGATAACGGTAATGTGGTGCGCTTTTATGAAGCGATGAAAGATGACAAGCTGGCGATGGTCATCAATGGCAATCAGGGAACGATTAGCCGTATTGATGTAGTCGACAGCGATATTCCCTCTTCTGCGGGTGTCGAAATCGGTACACCGTTTAGCGACCTTTACACTAAAGCCTTTGGTAATTGTCAGAAGGCGGCTGGCGATGACAGCGCGGGCGTTGAATGCAAAGCTGAGGGAAGTCAACATATTAGCTATGTCTTTTCCGGTGAGTGGAGCGGGCCTGAGGGCTTAATGCCGTCTGACGATACGTTGAAAGCATGGAAAGTAAGCAAAATTATCTGGCGGCGTTAATTTGCGTCTGAACAAATCGGCTTGTTAAAAAAACAGGTAGAATAGCGCCCATCAATGCCACGATGTCGTGGCATCTTTTTTTTCAGGAGGAACAATGTCTCAGGTTCAGAGTGGCATTTTGCCAGAACATTGCCGTGCGGCGATTTGGATTGAAGCCAATGTTAAAGGCGACGTTGAGGCCCTGCGTGGGGCCAGCAAAACCTTCGCCGATAAGCTGGCGACCTTTGAAGCGAAGTTCCCGGATGCTCATCTGGGCGCGGTTGTTGCTTTTGGCAACAACACCTGGCGTACACTGAGCGGCGGCGTTGGCGCAGAAGAGTTAAAAGACTTTATCCCTTACGGTAAAGGTCTTGCGCCAGCCACCCAGTATGATGTGCTGATTCATATTCTCTCTTTGCGTCATGACGTGAATTTCTCCGTTGCACAGGCGGCAATGGAAGCCTTTGGCGACTGTATTGAAGTCAAAGAAGAGATCCACGGTTTCCGTTGGGTTGAAGAGCGCGATCTCAGCGGCTTTGTTGACGGAACGGAAAACCCGGCAGGCGTTGAAACGCGCCGTGAAGTCGCGGTTATTAAAGATGGCGTGGATGCTGGCGGCAGCTATGTGTTTGTGCAGCGTTGGGAACATAACCTGAAGCAGCTTAACCGCATGAGCATTCATGACCAGGAAATGATGATTGGGCGTACCAAGGAAGCCAACGAAGAGATCGACGGTGATGACCGTCCGGTTACTTCTCACCTGAGCCGCGTCGATCTCAAAGAAGACGGTAAAGGACTGAAAATTGTGCGCCAGAGCCTGCCATACGGCACCGCCAGCGGTACGCACGGCCTCTATTTCTGTGCCTATTGCGCCCGTTTGCACAACATCGAGCAGCAACTGCTGAGCATGTTTGGCGACACTGACGGCAAGCGCGACGCGATGCTGCGCTTCACTAAACCGGTGACCGGCGGCTATTATTTCGCGCCATCGCTGGATCGTTTGCTGGCCCTGTAATTTTTTTATGCCAGATGGCGCTGATGCCGCCATCTGGCACAATATAGCTCTCCCCCGAATCACCCAACGTCCGCCATGCTGATGATGCACTCGCGTTGACGCTCATCCTGAAAAATCACCTCCCACGTTCATTATTATTTACCTGCCAGTTTCTCGGTTATGACAACGGTATTAAATGGAATTATTTAGAATTAATAAACTATTAATAACAATTTATTACTTTAAAAATTCTGAATATATCTGAATTAAATCACAATTTAAATGTGATGAAGATCAGGTTTTTTAATGCAATTTATGAAAATAAAATAAATAATAAGTGTAATTAATTTAGCTATAAATTGATTTAATACCTTCATTTGTTGACAATTAAAATGACTGTCTTGTAATCTGAAAATGACCGAAAAATAACGGAATTCATATTTAACCATTTTGCAACAAAGGGTCATTGGAGGTTTTATGTCTACAAAATTATGGGGTGGGCGTTTTGATATGCCTACAAATAAACTGGTCGAATCTTATAATGCGACAATTATGCTGGAACAACGTCTCTGCCCTTTTGATATTCAGGGGAGTATTGCTCACGCCACTATGCTGGGCCGTCAGGGGATTATCACGCAGGATGAAGCGAATGCGATTATTGGCGGGTTAAGGCAAGTTAATAAAGAGATTGAGGACGGGCAATTCGTTTTTGATACCGTTGATGAAGATATTCATATGGCGATAGAAAGACGTATGACAGAAATAATTGGTCCTGTAGGCGGGAAGCTACATACCGGCCGCAGTCGTAATGACCAGACGACTGTCGATTCGAAAATGCACATGAGATCGACTATTCGTGAAATTCAGCAGGATATCGTTCATCTACAAAAAGTTATTATCAGCAAAGCTGAAAATAACATTAATGCGATCATGCCTGGCTATACTCATTTACAGACCGGTCAGCCTATACTTCTGTCGCACTGGATAATGGCATATTATTGGATGTTACGCCGTGACTGGACTCGTTTTGCAGACCTTTATCAACGCATGGGGGAATGCCCTTTAGGTTCAGCAGCCCTTGCCGGTACTACTTTCCCCATTGATCGTGATTTCACGGCCAAAGAGCTTGGCTTTGACAAACCGACTGAAAACAGTATTGATTCTGTCAGCGATCGTGACCATATGGTTGAATTCACTGCCGCCGCTGCTATGTGCTTTATGCATCTTACCCGTTTGTCAGAAGAACTGGTTTTATTCTCAAGTCAGGATTTTAAGTTTATTGAGCTTTCAGATGATTTCTGTACCGGTTCCAGCATCATGCCACAGAAGAAAAACCCCGACGTGGCTGAAAAAATGCGCGGCAAAGGGGGGCGTATGTACGGAAATCTAATGGCGATGTTGACCATTATGAAAGGTATCCCTCTGGCCTATAATACTGATATGAGTGAGGATAAAGAGCAGGTCTATGACTCTATGGATACCTTACAGACCAGTCTGAAAATTATGGCGCCGATGCTCGAAAAAATGGTTATTCTTTCAGATAATACTCGCAGCGCAGCGGCAAGAGGATTTTCAAACGCAACCGATATGGCTGACTACCTGGTTCGTAAAGGCATTCCTTTTAGAGAAGCTCACCATATTGTTGGCAGTGCTGTTAATTACTGTATAAAACATAGAAAAATGTTGGAAGAGCTTACTCTGGATGAATTCCACTCATTTGATGATAAAATCGAAAATGATATTTATGAGAGTATATCTCTCGAAGCATGTATTAAATCAAGAATGTCTTATGGTGGCACAGGGACTGATGCTGTTAAAAAACAGATCGAAATTGCTAAATCATATTTAAACTAATCCCGAGCATAGTAATTAATATCTCCCGGATGCAATATCCGGGAGACGCTTTGAGGTGAAAAATGGATGCTTTATTTTTTATACAATTATTTATTGTACTCGCCTGTATTGGTATAGGCGGGCGTTATGGCGGAATGGGGCTGGGTGCTGGTGGAGGACTTGGTGTTGCAATATTAGTTCTGGGTTTTGGACTTAAACCCTCCGCACCATCTATTACTGCAATGCTAATTATTATTTGTGTGATTGGCGCTGTCAGCGTATTACAGGCCGCTGGTGGGCTTGATTATCTTGTGCGCGTGGCTGAAAAATTACTCCGTAAAAAACCACAGGCAATTACTTTTGTTGCCCCCATATTAACTTCCATATTTACGCTATTCTGTGGAACTACTTACGTTGCTTTCTCTTTGTATCCGGTTGTCGCTGAAGTAGCTGCTGAAGCAAAGGTCCGTCCGGAGCGAGCGTTGTCCGCAACGGTTATTGCGGCCAGTGTCGCGGTTGCTGCCAGTCCGATGAGTGCGGCAACCGCGGGGATGCTGGCTATTCTGCATGAATATGCCGGGATTAGCCTTGGGCAAATACTGACGATTGCTCTCCCATCATTCTTTATGGCTGCTATTGTTACCAGCTTTTCAGTTTATAAACGCGGAAAAGAGCTGGAGGATGATCCGGAATTCCAGAGGAGAGTTGCTGCTGGCGAATATGAGTTCATGCATACTGAGCAGAAAAAAGAATTTGTTGCTTCAGCTGGCGCTAAAAAAGGTGTCGTTATCTTTGCGATTGGTGTGGTACTGGTACTTATTTTAGGTTCTTTTACTGAGTTACTCCCTTCCTGGGATGGAAAAAGACTGTCAACCCCAATGGTTATTCAGATGGTCATGTTGACAGCCGCTTTGTTTATTATGATTGTCAGTAAAGTACCAAGTAGTACCTTGAATAGCGGCTCAGTCTTCCGTGCAGGTTTGATGGGAGTGGTAGCAATACTCGGTGTTTCATGGATGACGGCAACGTTTTTTGATGCTTATCAGCCAGAACTGATTAAAGTTTTTGGTGGCATTGTCAATGATGCACCAATGCTATTTGGTGTGGTTGTATTCTTGTTCTCGCTGGTCATTATGAGCCCGGCGGCGACGGTAGCTGCCATCATGCCACTCGGTGTTACTTTAGGTATTCCAGCCCCGTTTCTTATCGCTATTTTTGCTTGTACCTGTGGTGACTTTATTATACCTGGAGCAAATCAAATCGGCTGTGTTGCATTTGATCGAACAGGTACCACAAAGATTGGACGCTTTGTTGTCAACCATAGCTATATTCGTCCGGGCTTTGTGATGGTTATCTCTCAGGTAATTTTTGCTTATCTCATTGCTCAGGTTGTTCTGTAAAGTACATTCTATGGAAAATTGCAGTGGCGCTATTCAGAAGTGAGTAACAGGCATCCTCTCTGAATTCATTCGGGGGGGATGCCATGAAGAAAAGGTTTACCACAATTAAATTGCTCTCTCACTACATCAGCATTTTGGAAAAAAGGAAGCAAAAAAGAGTTGATGCTACAACGGTGACAAGACCAGGTAGCATGTAGCTGTGATTAACCACATACTTGCCAATTCGAGTTGTCCCGGTACGATCAAACGCCACACAGCCAATCTGTGCCCCCCCTGGAATAATGAATGATCCACAAGTCAGCGGGAGCAGGGCGACCAGGGTTTCTGCCGGATATCCCATTAACACGCCAGCGGGGAGTAGCGCGACAGCAGTCGCTGCGGGGCTATAAATTACGGCTGAAAGACCAAAAACAATAATGCCGAACAAGACTGGATTCTGGAAACCGTGGAAAGCCGTGTTAAATAATTCGTGCCATGCCTCAAAAAAGGAGTTCATCATCCATGACAGACCAAATATGGCGACAACACCTACAAGACCTGCTTTAAAGACAGAACCTGAATCGAGTTTTGACGGAGAAATTCGACATACCATCATAATAATACATGCTGTTGTCAGCATAACTATTTGCAGCGTGGTAGGGATACTCATACGCTCCATTCCGGTACCGTTATTCCACTCAGGACGTAATTCAGGAATTGAACCCATAAGTACGACCAGAATGATACCGGTAAGGAAAATCAGCAATCCTCTCTTCGCCTCTTTTGTCACTATATTGGCTGTTCGCTCTTCAGCTTTTACTGATTCAAACTCACCTTCAGCAACCCTGCGTTGGAATTCCGGATCATTTTTAAGCTCATGACCTCTTTTAAAGACGAACAGGCAGCCGACAACGCAGCCAAGGAACGTTCCGGGAACGGTGACTAACAAGATATCTAAAGCAGAGACATGTAATCCAGCAAGGACAGCAATTGTCCCTGTAACGACCGCACTGACCGGGCTGGCAATAAGCCCAAAATTGGCAGCGATTACTGACATCGACATGGCTCTCTCTGGCCGTACTCTGGCATCTGCTGCAATTTCAGCAATGACTGGATAAACCGAAAAGGCAACATATCCTGTTCCGCAGATAGCAGTAAAAAGGTAAGCGACTGCGGGGCCGAGGAAAGTGATCGCGCCCGGCCACTTTCTGAGGATCCGTTCTGCCATCGTAACGAATAAATCAAGCCCGCCAGCCGCCTGGAGGATTGTGATGCAAGTGATAACCGCAAGGATAATAGAAATAACAGTGAAAGGAGGTGAGTCGGGAGGGAGTCCAAAACCAAAAGTCAGGATAGCGAGTCCTAACCCGCCAGCAGCCCCCAGGCCAATCCCACCAAAACGCCCACCTATACCGATACATATAAGTACTATCGCAAACTGAGTTACGAATAACACCATAATTAATTCCTTTTTATTAACAAATGGCTTGGTATAATTTGAATAATAGGGGCTATAATCTTACCATAACAGTATATTAAGCAATCTAACTTATTAGATTATTTATACTCATCAGTTTTGCAGCACTTTAATCCGAGAGTGTTTATGGATAACAAAAACGAACTGTTTGAAAGTATTAAAAATTATCTGCTTGATGATGCTAACCGCAATGCTGATGGTCGCATTGAAACTGAAACTGAGCTTGCCGTTCGTTTTAATACATCAAGATATAAAGTTCGTCAGGCGCTTAGCACACTGGTACAGATGGGAATGTTGGAACGATCTCCTCGTCGTGGCAGCGTCTTGAAGAATTTGGAACAGCACAACATAAATCACCAGTTGTTAATGCAGTTTGATTTGTCTGGGTTTGATATCACAGAATTTACAGAGGCAAGGATCCTGATTGAGTGCGCGATTATCCCTCTGGCAACGCGTAGAATTTTTCCGGCGATGCTCTCCAAACTTGAAAATGAGCTAAGGCTTATTGAAGAGAATGCGGATAACCCCCAGGTGGCCGATCGTCACGATAGAGATTTTCATTTGCTCTTGCTACAGGCGAGTGGCAACCGGGTGCTGCAGGTTTTCTCTGATGTCCTCATTACTTATTTTGAGAAAACAAGGGAGTCGTTACCTGCGAACGATCGTCAGTATTTTCTTGATACGGCGGCAAAACAGAGGGAAATACTGCTTCATATTAAAAAAGGGGATGCGCAGATGGCATCGGAGTTGATGAGAGCACATTTGCTGGAAAAACGGCTGTAAGTCTTCTGTTAATCTGGTCAGAGCATGTTTACCGTTGGGTCCCCGCAACGCCGGGGATTTTTTTTACCTGAGATTAACCTGATTTAGTGAGCTATTCCTCAGCACTTATTTGTTATTGCTGTATCTTCTGCGTGAATGAAGCGAATGCTTCATATTCAAAAGGAGAATATTGAAATGGGAAAACTCACGGGCAAAACAGCATTGATTACGGGCGCATCTCAGGGTATTGGCGAAGGGATCGCCAGAACATTTGCCCGCCATGGCGCGAACCTAATCCTGCTGGATATCTCCGATGAGATTGAAAAACTGGCGGATGAGTTGGCTGGGCGCGGGCACCGTTGCACCGCCGTACACGCTGACGTCAGAGATTTTGCGTCGGTCACGGAAGCGGTAAAACGCGCGAAGAAGATTGAAGGCAAAATCGATATTCTGGTCAACAATGCGGGCGTATGTCGCCTCGGCAACTTCCTTGATATGAGCGATGAAGATCGCGATTTCCACATTGATATCAACATTAAAGGCGTCTGGAACGTGACGAAAGCCGTTCTGCCGGAGATGATTGCGCGCAAAGACGGGCGCATCGTAATGATGTCCTCTGTGACCGGCGATATGGTTGCCGATCCGGGCGAAACGGCCTACGCGCTGTCGAAAGCCGCAATCATCGGTTTGACCAAATCTCTGGCGGTGGAATACGCGCAGTCCGGCATTCGCGTTAATGCTATTTGCCCGGGCTACGTTCGTACGCCGATGGCGGAAAATATCGCTCGTCAGTCTAATCCGGAGGATCCTGAATCCGTATTAGTCGAAATGGCAAAAGCGATCCCGATGCGCCGCTTGGCCTGCCCACTTGAGGTTGGTGAACTGGCGGCATTCCTGGCGTCGGATGAGTCCAGTTACTTGACTGGCACGCAAAACGTGATTGATGGCGGCAGCACCCTGCCTGAAAGCGTTAGCGTCGGCGTCTGATTGATGCCGGTCTCCTCCCCGTGTGCTGGGGAGGAGGTACCCTTATTCTCTTTTCAACTTTCAAATCATCAAACGGTATATAAAACCGTTACTCCTTTAGCACTGGTTATAAATATGATGACCATAAGAAAGTCATTAAATTTATAAGGGTGCGCAATGGCCGTTAACTTACTGAAAAAAAGAACCCTGACGCTGGCAGCAATGCTGTTGCTGGTGGGTCAGGCGCAGGCAACGGAGCTGCTGAACAGTTCATACGATGTCTCTCGCGAGCTGTTTGCCGCCCTTAACCCGCCGTTTGAACAGCAATGGGCGAAGGATAACGGCGGTGACAAACTGACGATTAAACAATCTCATGCCGGGTCATCAAAACAGGCGCTGGCGATTCTGCAGGGGCTGAAAGCCGATGTGGTGACCTATAACCAGGTGACCGATGTGCAGATCCTGCATGACAAAGGCAAGCTGATCCCAGCCGACTGGCAAAGTCGTCTGCCGAATAACAGTTCGCCATTCTATTCCACCATGGCGTTTTTGGTGCGTAAGGGTAACCCGAAGAATATCCACGAATGGAACGACCTGGTTCGCCCGGACGTGAAACTGATTTTCCCGAATCCGAAAACCTCCGGTAACGCGCGTTATACCTATCTGGCTGCGTGGGGTGCGGCAGATAAAGCGGATGGTGGGGATAAAGCCAAAACTGAACAGTTCATGACCCAGTTTCTGAAAAACGTGGAAGTGTTTGATACCGGCGGTCGCGGGGCAACCACCACATTCGTGGAACGCGGCCTGGGCGATGTGCTGATCACCTTTGAATCAGAAGTGAACAACATCCGTAAACAGTATGAAGACCAGGGCTTCGAAGTGGTGGTGCCGAAGGTCAACATTCTGGCGGAGTTCCCGGTGGCCTGGGTAGATAAAAATGTGCAGGCTAACGGTACTGAAAAAGCGGCAAAAGCGTACCTGAACTGGCTGTACAGCCCGCAGGCGCAAGCCATCATTACCGATTTCTACTACCGCGTGAATAACCCGCAGGTGATGGACAAACTGCAGGATAAATTCCCGCAGACCGAACTTTTCCGCGTGGAAGACAGGTTTGGCTCGTGGCCTGAGGTAATGAAAACGCACTTTGTCAGCGGCGGTGAGTTGGACAAACTGTTGGCGGCGGGGCGTAAGTAAATGTTTGCTGTTTCTTCCCGACGCGTGCTGCCCGGCTTTACCTTGAGCCTGGGCACCAGCTTACTGTTTGTCTGCCTGATTTTGCTGCTACCGCTTAGCGCGCTGGTGATGCAATTGGCGCAAATGAGCTGGGCGCAATACTGGGATGTGATTACCAACCCGCAGGTGGTGGCGGCTTATAAAGTGACGCTACTGTCGGCGTTTGTGGCGTCGATTTTTAACGGCGTGTTTGGTTTGCTGATGGCGTGGATCTTAACCCGCTATCGCTTTCCGGGCCGTACGCTGCTGGATGCGCTGATGGATCTGCCGTTTGCGCTGCCTACGGCGGTAGCAGGTCTGACGCTGGCATCGCTTTTTTCGGTCAACGGTTTCTACGGCGAGTGGCTGGCGAAGCTGGATATTAAAGTGACTTACACCTGGCTTGGCATTGCGGTGGCGATGGCTTTTACCAGCATTCCATTCGTGGTGCGTACCGTGCAGCCGGTGCTGGAAGAGTTAGGTCCGGAGTATGAAGAAGCGGCGGAAACGCTCGGCGCTACGCGCTGGCAGAGCTTTCGTAAAGTGGTACTGCCGGAGCTGTCTCCCGCGCTAGTCGCGGGCGTTGCGCTCTCGTTTACCCGCAGCCTCGGTGAGTTTGGCGCGGTTATCTTTATCGCCGGAAACATCGCATGGAAAACGGAAGTGACCTCGCTGATGATTTTTGTTCGTTTGCAGGAGTTTGACTACCCGGCCGCCAGCGCGATTGCATCTGTGATCCTCGGGGCTTCGTTGCTGCTGCTGTTTTCAATTAACACCCTGCAAAGTCGCTTTGGTCGACGCGTGGTAGGTCACTGATGGCAGACATTACCCAATTGAAACGTTATGGCGCACCCCGCATCAACTGGGGAAAATGGTTTCTGATCGGCACGGGCATGCTGGTATCCGCCTTTATTTTGCTGGTGCCGATGGTTTACATCTTCGTGCAGGCGTTCAGCAAGGGGTTGATGCCGGTATTACACAACCTGGCTGATCCGGACATGCTGCACGCCATCTGGCTGACGGTGCTGATTGCGCTGATTGCGGTGCCGGTGAACCTGGTGTTTGGCGTGTTACTGGCCTGGCTGGTGACCCGCTTTAACTTCCCTGGACGCCAGTTGTTGCTCACATTACTGGATATTCCATTTGCCGTTTCACCAGTGGTCGCTGGCCTGGTCTATCTGCTGTTTTACGGCTCTAACGGCCCGCTTGGCGGATGGCTGGATGAACACAACCTGCAAATTATGTTTGCCTGGCCGGGAATGGTGCTGGTGACGGTGTTCGTGACCTGTCCGTTTGTAGTGCGCGAACTGGTGCCGGTGATGTTAAGCCAGGGCAGCCATGAAGATGAGGCGGCGGTTCTGCTTGGCGCATCCGGCTGGCAAATGTTCCGTCGCGTTACGCTGCCGAATATCCGTTGGGCATTGCTGTACGGCGTGGTGCTGACCAACGCCCGTGCGATTGGCGAGTTCGGTGCGGTATCGGTGGTTTCTGGCTCGATTCGCGGTGAAACCTTGTCTTTGCCGTTACAGATTGAATTACTGGAGCAGGACTACAACACAGTCGGCTCCTTTACCGCCGCGGCGCTATTAACGCTGATGGCGATTATTACCCTGTTTTTGAAGAGCATGTTGCAATGGCGCCTGGAAAACCAGGAGAAACGCGCGCAGCAGGAGGAAAATCATGAGCATTGAGATTGCCAATATTAAGAAGTCTTTTGGTCGCACACAGGTGCTGAACGATATCTCGCTGGATATTCCTTCAGGTCAGATGGTCGCTCTGTTGGGGCCTTCCGGATCGGGCAAAACTACGTTGCTGCGCATCATCGCCGGGCTGGAGCATCAGTCCAGCGGGCATATCCGTTTCCACGGCACTGATGTCAGTCGTTTGCACGCCCGCGACCGTAAGGTGGGGTTCGTGTTTCAGCACTATGCGCTGTTTCGTCATATGACCGTTTTCGACAATATCGCTTTTGGTCTGACTGTTCTGCCACGGCGGGAGCGCCCGAATGCGGCGACGATCAAAGCAAAGGTGATCAAACTGCTGGAGATGGTTCAACTGGCTCATCTGGCGGACCGTTTCCCGGCACAGCTTTCCGGTGGGCAAAAGCAGCGCGTGGCGTTGGCGCGTGCGCTGGCGGTAGAGCCGCAGATCTTGTTGCTCGACGAGCCGTTTGGCGCGCTCGATGCTCAGGTGCGTAAAGAGCTGCGTCGCTGGCTGCGTCAGTTGCATGAAGAGCTGAAGTTCACCAGCGTGTTTGTTACCCACGATCAGGAAGAAGCGACGGAAGTCGCAGACCGCGTGGTGGTGATGAGCCAGGGTCATATCGAGCAGGCCGATGCGCCCGATCAGGTATGGCGCGAACCGGCTACCCGTTTTGTCCTGGAATTTATGGGTGAAGTTAACCGCCTGCAAGGGACGATTCGCGGTGGACAATTCCACGTGGGCGCACATCGTTGGCCGCTGGGCTATACGCCTGGCTATCAGGGTCCGGTGGATCTGTTCCTGCGTCCGTGGGAAGTGGACGTCAGCCGTCGTACCAGTCTGGATTCGCCGTTGCCGGTGCAGGTGCTGGAAGCCAGCCCGAAAGGACACTACACCCAATTAGTTGTGCAACCCTTGGGGTGGTATAACGAACCGCTGACGGTGATTATGCAGGGCGATGATTCCCCGAACCGCGGCGAACGTCTGTTTGTTGGGTTGCAAAATGCGCGTTTGTATAATGGCGACCAGCGTATTGAAACGCGTGAAGAGGAACTTGCCCTGGCGCAAAGTGCCTGATAGGTTAATTCGTATAGTTATCATCCGGTGGCGCTGCGCTTACCGGGCTTAACGGGTGGTGCATGACCTGTAAGCCGGGTAAGCGCAGCGCCATCCGGCATTTTATTGAGCTGAAAACGTGAACACATTAGAACAAACAATTGGCAATACGCCTCTGGTGAAATTACAACGTCTGACGGCGGATAACGGCAGTGAAATTTGGGTCAAGCTGGAAGGCAATAATCCCGCAGGTTCAGTGAAAGACCGCGCGGCGTTGTCGATGATCGTTGAAGCGGAAAAGCGCGGGGAAATTCAGCCAGGCGACGTGCTGATTGAGGCCACCAGCGGTAATACGGGTATTGCGCTGGCGATGATTGCCGCGCTGAAAGGCTACCGCATGAAGCTCCTGATGCCAGACAACATGAGCCAGGAGCGACGTGCGGCGATGCGTGCTTACGGGGCTGAACTGGTTCTGGTGATCAAAGAGCAGGGGATGGAAGGGGCGCGTGATTTAGCCCTTGAGATGGCGCAGCGCGGAGAAGGTAAACTTCTCGATCAGTTTAATAATCCTGATAACCCGTATGCGCACTACACGACTACCGGACCCGAAATCTGGCAGCAGACGTCAGGACGTATTACCCATTTCGTCTCCAGCATGGGGACGACAGGCACCATTACCGGCGTATCGCGTTTTCTGCGTGAACAGGACAAACCCGTCACCATCGTTGGCCTGCAGCCGGAAGAAGGCAGTAGTATTCCGGGCATTCGTCGCTGGCCGGCGGAATATATGCCGGGCATTTTCAACGCCTCGCTGGTGGATGAGGTGCTGGATATTCATCAGAACGATGCGGAAAACACCATGCGTGAACTGGCCGTTCGCGAAGGGATTTTTTGCGGAGTGAGTTCTGGCGGCGCGGTTGCGGGCGCGTTACGCGTGGCGCGCGCGACACCGGGGGCGGTGGTGGTGGCGATCATCTGCGATCGCGGCGATCGCTACCTTTCCACCGGGGTCTTTGGCGAAGAGCATTTCAGCCAGGGATTAGGTATTTAATTTGTCGGCCTGATAAGCGTAGCGCTAGCAGGCAACCGTACGGCAGGATCGCCGGATGACGACGCAAAGCGTCTTCTCCGGCCCGCACTGTTCAATCGTTACGTTTTTCTACCAACTTATCAAGGAATTGCCACAGCGTCTCATTCATCTGCTGGTAATCCCAGGTGCGCATCTCTTCAACAGCGCGAATAAAGCGTTTCCCTTTCGCTTCGGCCAGTTCTTGCTCAGAGTGCTGAATTAATCCTTCGACCGCCTCGGCGGTAAACTCCATATGGCACTGAAAACCATAGACGAAATTACCGTATTGCACGATTTGTCGCGGACATCCCTCGCTTGTGGCAAGAATTGTCGCCAGGTCGGTTAATCCCGGCATGTCATTGTGCCAGTGACCCACGTTGAGCGGTGAGCCGAAATGGCTGAACAACGGATGCTGTTGGCCTGCCTCGGTCAGGGCGATCGGATAGTGACCAATCTCTTTTTCCGGGCTTTGGCACACCTTCGCGCCCAGTGCTTCGCCGATTAACTGCGACCCCAAACAGATCCCCACCACGATTTTACGTGCCGCAATAGCCTGGTTTATCAGATGTTGCTCTGCCTGAGAGTCAAAGTATGGGCACTCTGCGAGCGTGGTGCGGGGTGACTGCGGCCCACCAAATACCACCAGCATATCGAAGCCATCGGCATTAGCGGGAACAGTTTCTCCGGCGTAAACGCGCGACCAACTGATGGTATATCCGCGTGATTCGGCCCACGGCAGGTACGCGCCAGCAGATTCGAAAGACTCATGAACAACAAAATGAACTCGCACTTTTTCTCTCCTGTTAGCGCTTTAGCGCCTGATGGATATCAGTCGCCAGCTTATCAATGTCGCTGTCTGCTAATGTTGACAGCGTAATGCGCAAGCCATGCGCAGGCGTATTGACGCCAAACACTTCGCCTTCACGTACCAGCCAGCCGGACTTTGCCAGCGCAAAAGCGATCGCCTGGCTGTTATCTTCTAGCGGCAGCCACAGATTAAGACCGTCGCAGTCGGGCAGCGTAATGCCATGAAGCCGCAGAGCCGCTGTCAGCTTTTGCTGCTGGGCGGCGTAAAACTGCTGAGTTTGCGCCAGCGTGTGTTGATAAGTCTCGTCACTCAGGCAGGCGCAGGCCAGATCCTGCAGCAGATGGCTGACCCACTGACTGCCGGCGTTGAGCCGTAAACGCAGTTTCGCGGAAGTGAGTGGATCGCTGGCGACGATGGCCAGGCGTAAATCCGGGCCTAAAGTTTTCGACATTGAGCGAACAATCGCCCAGTGCGTGGTTTCCTTCGCAATCACCGGATACCAACGGCATGCGGACAGCAGCGCAAAGTGGTCGTCGACGATCACCAGCGTCTGCGGATAGCGGGCCAGGATTTCCTGCAATTGCGCCGCGCGGGATGCGCTCAGACTGCATCCTGTCGGGTTATGGGCGCGCGGCGTCAGAATCACCGCTCGCGCACCTTTCTGTAGCGCGATTTCCAGCATGTCTGGCTGCATGCCTTCGCTGTCAACGTTGACCGGACTGGCGGAGAATCCGGCATAACGCAGCATGTTGATGCTGCTCAAAAAGCATGGATCTTCTACCACAACGCTGTCGCCAGGCAGTAAATGGGCGCACAGTAGGCGCTCAATGGCATCAATGGCGCCGCTGGTGATATCAATTTCTCCCGTGGCTGGCATCGCATCTTGCATCCATTGCGCGGCCCACGCCTTAAGGCCGGGTGATACAGCGGCATCACCGTACAAACGAGGATTCTTATTTATTTGCGCGAAATAACGGCTGAGGTCGGGAAGACGCGCGGGGGCTGGATTACCGCCGGAAAGATCGATAAGCGCGGTATCCGGATTGCCGCCTTCCAGCGCAACGGGGGCTGAAATCCCCTTGATTACCGTGCCGTTACGTCCCTGGCTTTGTGCCAGCCCGGAGGTGACCAGGCGTTTATAAGCCGCCGCGACAGTATTACGGTTAACGTTCAATGCTGTTGCCAGTTCACGCACCGGCGGCAACGTTTCTCCTGCTGCCAACGTGCCTGTAGCGACATGTTGACGAATACTGTCAAAAATTTCGTTAGCGGTTTTTCCGTCGATCATTATTGACCTATGACAAAATGAATTTTAGCATATGACGATAATAGTGAGGCGTAAGCCCGCTGTCCAGCGAGAGGAGAAATTTATGGAGCAGGGGAGTGATATTCAGTCAGTGCTCTTCGGCGACAAGCATCGGGCGTTACAGACCGATATCGTCGCCGTCCAGTCACAGGTGGTTTATGGCAGCGTAGGCAACAGCATCGCCGTTCCGGCCATTAAAGCGCAGGGATTACGCGTGACGGCAGTGCCAACGGTGCTGTTCAGTAATACCCCGCATTATGAAACATTTTACGGCGGCGTTATTCCGGCCGACTGGTTTAGCGGGTATCTCCGCGCCTTGAATGAGCGTGATGCTTTACGCGAGCTGAAGGCGGTGACTACAGGCTATATGGGCAGTGCAGAGCAAATCGCTCTGTTAGCACAGTGGCTGGAAACGGTGCGGGCTACGCATCCGACAGTGTGCATTTTGGTTGACCCGGTGATTGGCGATACGGACAGCGGTATGTATGTAAAAGCTGAAATTCCGCAGGCCTACCGTCAGCACCTGCTGCCGCTGGCTCAGGGACTGACGCCGAACGTGTTTGAACTGCAAATGCTGAGCGGAAAGCCGTGTCGTACGCTTGATGAAGCCATCACGGCGGCACAATCGCTGCTTACCGAAACGCTGAAATGGGTGGTGATCACCAGCGCGCCGGGGGATAGCGAAGATATTATTAACGTGGCGGTGGTGACGGCTGAAACGGTTGAGGTGTTCGCTCATCCACGGGTTAAAACGGATCTGAAGGGAACTGGCGATCTGTTTTGTGCTGAGCTGGTGAGCGGTATTGTGCTGGGTAAAGCGCTGACAACCGCGACGCACGATGCAGCACAGCGCGTACTGGAAGTGATGAAATGGACCAACCTGTGCGGTTGTGATGAGTTAATTCTGCCACCGGCAGGGGAGGCGCGATGAAGAGTTACCGGCTGGTGGTTCGCCAGAATGGGCGTATGGTTGGACATTTTGACACCAGCGGGGCAACGGCGCTGGAAGATATCTGTGTGGCGCGGGCCATGTTTGGCATCGCGGGTGGCTACAATTGTGAACTGTTAGTGGCGGATTCGGAGCGACGGATGCTGGAAAGCGGGCCGGAAGGGATGAAAATCCTGATGCGCGAGGCGTGTTACCGACCAGTCACCTCACAAATTTAGCGTTATCCGGCAGATTTTGAGGTCTGCCAGATAAAAAAATGGCGCCATCAGGCGCCATTCTTCTCTGCAGCAAGAATTACTTCTTGATGCGGATAACCGGAGTTTCACCCACTGTCACGCTACCGGACAGTTTGATCAGCTCTTTGATTTCGTCCATGTTGGAGATAACAACCGGAGTCAGGGTAGACTTGGCTTTTTCTTCCAGCAGCGGCAGATCGAATTCAATAACCGGGTCGCCCACTTTGACGCGCTGACCTTCTTCAGCGATGCGCTTAAAGCCTTCGCCTTTCAGTTCAACGGTATCAATACCGAAGTGAACAAACAGCTCAATGCCGCTGTCGGATTCGATAGAGAAAGCGTGGTTGGTTTCAAAGATTTTGCCGATGGTGCCATCAACAGGGGCGACCATTTTGTTACCGGTTGGTTTGATAGCGATGCCATCACCAACGATTTTTTCAGCAAAAACTACATCCGGCACGTCTTCGATGTTGACGATCTCGCCAGAGAGCGGAGCAACAATCTCAATAGTTCCGGTGTCTTTCTTATCATCAGAAACCAGAGATTTCAGTTTATCGAACAAACCCATGATCTTCTCCTAAGCAGTAAATTGGGCCGCATCTCGTGGATTAGCAGATTGTTTTTTCTTCAATGAACTTGTTAACCAGCGTCATTAACTCGTCCGTTGTCGGTTGAGCAAGAGCCTGCTCTGCTAACACCTTCGCATCTTCGAAGTTCGTGTTACGGATAATCTTCTTAATGCGCGGGATAGAAATGGCGCTCATAGAGAATTCGTCCAGACCCATCCCCAGCAACAGAAGTGTAGCACGTTCGTCGCCTGCAAGCTCACCACACATGCCAGTCCATTTGCCTTCCGCATGAGAAGCATCAATAACTTGCTTGATCAGCGTAAGCACAGATGGCGACATCGGTTGGTAAAGGTGTGAAATCATATCATTACCACGGTCAACTGCCAGGGTGTACTGCGTTAAATCATTGGTACCGATACTAAAGAAATCAACTTCTTTGGCTAAATGACGCGCAATTGTTGCCGCTGCCGGTGTTTCCACCATCACGCCAATCTCAATGCTTTCGTCAAATGCTTTACCTTCGTCGCGCAGTTCCTGTTTGTAGATTTCGATCTCTTTGCGTAGTGCGCGCACTTCTTCAACAGAGATGATCATTGGGAACATGATGCGCAGTTTGCCGAAAGCAGAGGCGCGCAGGATAGCGCGAACCTGATCCCGCAGGATCTCTTTACGATCCATGGCGATACGTACGGCACGCCAGCCCAGGAACGGGTTCTCTTCTTTCGGGAAGTTCATGTACGGCAGCTCTTTATCGCCGCCGATGTCCATGGTACGGACGATGACCGCCTGAGAGCCACAGGCTTCAGCAACGGCTTTATACGCGGCAAACTGTTCTTCTTCAGTCGGCAGCGATTCACGGTCCATGAACAGGAATTCGGTGCGGTACAGACCAACACCCTCGGCGCCATTACGCTCAGCGCCTTCAACGTCACGAACGGTACCGATGTTGGCGCAAACTTCTACCTGATGTCCGTCCAGCGTGATAGCCGGGAGATCTTTCAGCTTAGCAAGTTCCGCTTTCTCAGTAGCAACCTGCTCCTGAACGGCGCGCAGTTGCTCAATAACTTCGTTGGTCGGATTGACGTAAACCTGGTTGTTTACGGCATCCAGAATCAGATAGTCGTCGTTTTTAACCTGAGAGGTGACGCTACCCGTACCTACGATGGCTGGCAGTTCCAGAGAACGCGCCATGATAGAAGTATGGGAAGTCCGTCCGCCCGCGTCAGTGATGAAACCCAGCACCTTGTTCAGGTTCAGCTGTGCGGTTTCTGACGGGGTCAGGTCTGCGGCTACCAGGATAACTTCTTCCTGAATAGCGCTCAGGTCGATAATAGCCAGACCCAGGATGTTACGCAGCAGGCGTTTACCGATGTCACGTACGTCAGCCGCACGTTCTTTCAGGTATTCATCATCCAGCTCTTCAAGGGCTGTGGCCTGACCTTCGATAACTTCATGCGCAGCTGCATCAGCCGTCATGTGCTTATCTTTAATCAGGGCTATGATTTCCTGCTCCAGCTCCTCATCTTCGAGCAGCATGATATGCCCTTCAAAGATGGCTTCTTTTTCTTCACCGAACGTTTCACCAGCTTTGGTTTTGATCGCTTCCAGTTGCGCAGATGCCTTGGCACGACCGCTCAGAAAACGTTCAACTTCCTGATCAACCTTGTCGGCAGAAATTTTTTTCCGGTCAATGACGATCTCGTCTTCTTTCAGCAGCAATGCTTTACCGAAAGCGATACCCGGGGATGCTAAAATGCCTGAAATCATAACCCTACCTTACTTGTGACTGATATTTAAAAGAACTCGTTGAACTTACTCGAGTTCAGCCATCAGTTTAACCAGATGCTCAACTGCTTTCTGCTCGTCTTCACCTTCTGCGGACAGGGTGACAACGGTACCCTGAGTCAGGCCCAGAGTCTGCAGTTTAAACAGGCTTTTGGCGCTAGCGCTTTTGCCGTTGGAAGTCACAGTAATTTCAGAAGTAAAGCCTTTTGCTTCTTTAACAAACTGAGCAGCAGGGCGAGTATGCAGACCGTTCGGAGCGGTAATGGTAACTTCTTGCTGGAACATTATATTTCCCCAACTTATAGGTTTAGTGTTGTGGAACTAAAGTCTAGCCTGGCGGTTCAACTTTAGCCTGTATTGTTAGCATCGGCGTAAACTGGACGCGACACAAAAGGAGTTCGGTGCAATCCGTTGCTGGCAACTTCTTGCCGCTGACGTTTCGTTCGTCATTAAACATTATGCCGCGAAAGGAAGAGTTGAACCAAATCATAAAATCGATTCAGCTAGCGCTTTTCCTGTAACGATTAATTTCGCGCATCAAAATAATTAGCTTGGTTAAATACCAGTTCCGGCGGGTTGAATCAATGCCAGGAGAGTTGAAAATTTGAAGCAGGCCACAAAAAAGCACCCCAAAGGGTGCTTTTTTACGCGTTTTTAACATGCTGGCATTACTGTTGCAGTTCTTTCTCTGTGAAGAGATCGGCAAACAGTGCAGTGCTCAGATAACGCTCACCCGATGACGGTAGGATAACCACAATATTCTTGTTGGTAAAGGATTCATCTTCCTGGAGCTTAAGCGCGGCAGCCACGGCTGCGCCAGAAGAGATCCCCGCCAGAATACCTTCTTCTTCCATCAGGCGGCGCGCGGTAGAAATAGCTTCATCATTGGTGATGGCAACGACTTTATCGATAAGCTTCAGATCAAGGTTGCCAGGAATGAAGCCCGCGCCAATACCCTGAATTTTATGCGGGCCAGGTTTGAGTTCTTCACCCGCCAATGCCTGGGCGATAACAGGGGAGTCAGTAGGTTCTACCGCGACGGTGATCAGGTCGGTTTTGCCTTTAGTGCCTTTAATGTAACGGGTCACGCCAGTAAGCGTTCCGCCGGTGCCGACGCCGGAAATAAAGACATCAACCTGGCCATCGGTATCTTCCCAGATTTCCGGGCCGGTGGTTTTTTCGTGAATTTCCGGGTTCGCCGGGTTGCTGAACTGCTGCAGCAGCAGGAATTTTTCCGGATCGCTGGCTACGATTTCTTCCGCTTTCTGAATTGCGCCCTTCATACCTTTTGCGCCTTCAGTCAGCACCAGATTCGCGCCTAGCGCTTTTAAGAGCTTGCGGCGCTCAATGCTCATGGTTTCCGGCATGGTCAGAGTCAGTTTGTAACCACGGGCGGCGGCAACGTAGGCCAGCGCAATCCCCGTGTTGCCGCTGGTCGGTTCTACCAGCTCAACGCCAGGTTTCAGTACACCACGTTTTTCGGCATCCCAAATCATATTGGCACCGATACGGCATTTGACGCTAAAGCTTGGGTTGCGTGATTCCACCTTCGCCAGAATGCGTCCGTTACCGATACGGTTCAGTCGAACCAGCGGCGTATGACCGATAGTCAGCGAGTTATCTTCAAAAATCTTACTCATGGCCTGTCCTTAACTGTATGAAATTGGGATACCGCTTCAGCATACCTGTTGAGAAAGTATGGGGAAGTAAGGAATTCGCATATCTATATGCTGATGAGAAATAATGCGTAGCAGTATGGAATAAGAGCGGGCATAAGCCAGCCCGCTTTTACACATTTTTGCATTACTTCCATAACGCATGTTTAGCACGATAGCAGTCTACCCACATCGCCGTGGCACCACAAACCGCTACCGGCATGATGAACAGATTGAGCACCGGAATCATGGTGAACAGGCTGGTCAACGCGCCAAACTGCATATTGGTCACCTTGCGCGTGCGCAGCGCGACGCGCATCTCCTTAAAAGGCACCTTATGGTTATCAAAAGGATAATCGCAGTACTGAATGGCCAGCATCCACGCGCTGAACAGGAACCACAGGACCGGGGCGACGGTCTGCCCAATGCCAGGAATAAAATAGAGGATCAGCAACACGAAGGCGCGCGGGAGATACCACGCCAGCTTTTGCCATTCGCGTTTCATAATGCGCGGAACGTCTTTCATAATGCCGAGAATACCGGTGTCGGGCGGTGTTGCGCCCGTTAAGCGCGCTTCCAGCTGTTCAGCCAGCAGACCGTTAAACGGTGCGGCGATCCAGTTGGCGATAGTGGAGAACAGGTAGCCGAACACCAACAGCACGGAAATAGTCACAATCGGCCACAGTAAATAGCTGAGCCACTGAAGCCAGTCAGGGACGTGACTCATCAGCGCGGGAACCCAGTTACCGAGCTGCGTAAATAACCACCAGAATGCGCCGCCCATCAGCAGGATATTCACCAGCAAAGGCAGAATAACAAAACGACGAATGCCCGGTTGGGTGATGAGCTTCCATCCCTGAGAAAAGTAATAAAGGCCGCTGCGAGGTACAACTGCAGATGATGAAACCATGGTCAGGACGTACTCCTTGTTATATAAGCTCTGGTAAACTGTGCGTATCTTACCGGGTTGTTGAGCGTTAAGCTGTTCGGAAATGTTCGAAAAAACAGCAAAAAGCACAATTTTGTTCATCTTTATGCCGTGAAAGCCAAGAGTACACTTGCACTTGGCGTAATCGACAAATACTCTTAGTGAGTAAATGTTTGCCGTGGTGGCAAGGTGTTAGAACAACAGAGAATATAATGATGCAGGATTTGCGTCTGATATTAATCATTGTTGGCGCGATCGCCATAATCGCTTTACTGGTACATGGTTTTTGGACTAGCCGTAAAGAGCGGTCTTCTATATTCCGCGATCGCCCACTGAAACGCATGAAGTCTAAACGTGAAGACGAGGATTCGTTCGACGACAACGTCGAGGAAGACGAAGGCGTGGGCGAAGTTCGCGTTCATCGTGTGAATCATGCTCCCGGTAATGCGCAGGAACATGGTGTTCCTCCTCAGTCGCCGCAACACCAGTACCAGCCGCCTTATGCGTCTGCTCAGCCGCGTCAGCCTGCGCAGCAGCCTGCACAAGCGCCGGTACCGCCGCCGCATGTTCAGCAGCAGCAGCAGCCGGTGCAACATCAGCCTGTTCAGCAGCCACCTGTGCAGCAACCTGTTGCCCCGCAGGTTCAGCAACCTGCTCAGCAAGCACCGCAACCTGCGCCGCAGACCTTCCAGCCAGCAGAGCCTGTTGTTGAACATCAACCGCAGCCTGAGCCGGTAGTAGAAGAAGCGCCTGTTGCTGAAAAACCGCAGCGTAAAGAAGCGGTCATCATTATGAACGTTGCGGCTCATCATGGTAGCGAGCTCAACGGGGAAGTGCTGCTCAACAGCATTCAGCAGGCCGGTTTCAAATTTGGCGATATGAATATTTTCCATCGTCATTTGAGCCCGGATGGCAGCGGTCCGTCGCTGTTCAGCCTCGCTAATATGGTTAATCCGGGAACGTTTGACCCAGAAATGACGGGCGACTTCAGCACCCCTGGCGTGACTATTTTTATGCAGGTTCCGTCCTACGGGGACGAGCTGCAAAACTTTAAGCTGATGCTGCAGTCTGCACAGCACATTGCCGATGAAGTGGGTGGTGTGGTGCTCGACGATCAACGTCGCATGATGACGCCGCAGAAACTGCGCGAGTATCAGGACCGCATCCGCGAAGTTAAAGAATCTCGCGCCTGATTTTCCTCTGGCGTGACATTTCCTTTCTAAACCCCCGCCTGTCGGGGGTTTTTTATCATTGATGGTGCGATATGGAATCAATCGAACAACAACTGACAGAACTGCGAACCACGCTTCGCCATCATGAGTATCTCTACCATGTGATGGACGCGCCGGAAATTCCCGATGCGGAATACGATCGCCTGATGCGCGAACTGCGCGAACTGGAAGCGCAGCATCCGGACCTTGTTACCCCCGACTCGCCAACCCAACGCGTTGGCGCCGCGCCGTTAACCGCGTTCAGCCAGATTCGCCATGAAGTGCCGATGCTGTCGCTGGATAACGTGTTTGATGAAGAGAGTTTTCTCGCCTTCAACAAGCGCGTGCAGGATAGGTTAAAGAGTACCGATAAACTGACCTGGTGCTGTGAACTGAAACTGGACGGCCTGGCAGTCAGTATCCTGTATGAAAACGGTGTGCTGGTCAGCGCCGCAACGCGTGGTGATGGCACCACGGGTGAGGATATTACCTCTAACGTGCGCACCATTCGCGCGATCCCGTTAAAACTGCGTGGCGAAAACATCCCTTCACGTCTGGAAGTGCGCGGTGAAGTGTTCCTGCCGCAGGCCGGATTTGAAAAAATTAACGAAGAGGCCCGCCGCACTGGCAACAAAGTGTTTGCTAACCCGCGTAACGCGGCGGCCGGTTCATTGCGCCAGCTTGATCCGCGTATCACAGCGAAGCGACCGCTTACTTTCTTCTGCTATGGCGTTGGTGTGTTGGAAGGCGGCGTGCTGCCAGATACCCATCTGGGCCGCCTGCTGCAATTTAAAGAGTGGGGCCTGCCGGTAAGCGACAGAGTGGCGCTTTGCGACTCCCCGGAGGAAGTACTTGCTTACTATCACAAGGTTGAAGAAGACCGACCAACGCTGGGATTTGATATCGATGGCGTGGTGATCAAAGTCAACTCTATGGCGTTGCAGGAGCAATTGGGCTTTGTTGCCCGCGCGCCGCGCTGGGCTGTGGCCTTTAAGTTCCCGGCGCAGGAGCAGATGACTTTCGTACGCGATGTTGAGTTTCAGGTTGGACGTACCGGGGCGATTACGCCCGTCGCCCGCCTTGAGCCGGTCCAGGTTGCCGGGGTGCTGGTCAGTAACGCAACGCTGCATAACGCTGATGAAATCGAGCGTCTGGGGTTGCGTATTGGCGATAAAGTCGTCATTCGCCGTGCGGGCGATGTCATCCCGCAGGTGGTGAACGTCGTGCTTTCTGAACGCCCGGAAGATACCCGCGAAATTGTGTTTCCAGCGCATTGTCCGGTTTGTAATTCTGACGTTGAACGTGTGGAAGGCGAAGCGGTCACTCGCTGCACCGGCGGTTTAATCTGTGGAGCACAGCGTAAGGAATCGCTGAAACACTTTGTTTCCCGCCGCGCGCTCGACGTTGACGGTATGGGCGACAAAATTATCGATCAACTGGTCGAGAAAGAGTATGTCCACACGCCGGCGGATCTTTTCACCCTGACCGCCGGTAAACTGACGGGGCTAGATCGTATGGGGCCGAAGTCGGCGCAAAACGTGGTCAATGCGCTGGAAAAAGCGAAAGAAACCACGTTTGCCCGTTTCCTCTATGCGCTAGGTATTCGTGAAGTCGGCGAAGCTACGGCTGCTGGTCTGGCGGCGTATTTTGGCACGCTCGACGCGCTGGAAGCCGCTTCTATTGAAGAGCTGCAAAAAGTGCCGGATGTCGGCATTGTGGTGGCGACGCACGTGTTTAATTTCTTCGCCGAAGAGAGCAACCGCGAGGTAATTGTTCAACTGCTGGCGCAGGGGATCCACTGGCCAGCGCCGGTGGTCATTAACGCTGAAGAAATCGACAGCCCCTTCGCAGGTAAAACGGTAGTGCTGACCGGGAGCCTGAGCCTGATGTCGCGCGATGACGCCAAAGCGAGACTGACCGAGTTAGGTGCAAAAGTGGCCGGTAGCGTGTCGAAGAAAACCGATCTGGTTATTGCCGGTGAAGCGGCGGGTTCGAAACTGGCAAAAGCTCAGGAACTGGGTATTGCCGTGATCGATGAAGCTGAAATGATCCGCTTACTGGGTGCCTGAGATGGAAAAAGAGCAGCTGGTTGACATCGCCAATACTGTGATGCCCTTTGGCAAATATAAAGGGCGTCGGTTGATTGATGTCCCGGAAGAGTATCTGCTGTGGTTTGCCCGTAAGGATGAATTCCCGCCGGGCAAGCTTGGCGAGCTGATGCAAACCACGCTGCTGATTAAAACTGAGGGGCTGACGCAACTGGTGCAGCCCCTGAAACGTCCTCTTTAAGCCTTCGCGGCGCGGCTTTTCTGTTGCGCCTGCAATGCGTCCGTCTGTTGCTTGTAGCGACGCGCCAGCACGGCGCACACCATTAGCTGTATTTGATGGAAGATCATCAACGGCAGCACCATCATCCCAATCACCGAAGTCGGGAACAAAATATTTGCCATTGGGATCCCGTTCGCCAGGCTCTTTTTCGAACCGCAGAATACAATGGTGATTTCATCAGCTTTGTTAAAGCCGCATTTGCGCGCAACAAAGACATTTATGCCAATCACGATTGCCAGCAGTATGATGCTGACCACCACGATAAACAGCAGTGAACCCACCCCCACTTTGTGCCAGATCCCGTTAACGACGGCTTCACTGAAGGCGGAGTACACCACCAGCAAAATAGAGGATTGATCCGTTTTCGCGATCCATTTTTTATGTCGAGAAACCCAGTTTCCAATCCACGGACGTGAAAGGTGACCCAGCACGAACGGCAGCAGCAGCTGCAACATGATTTTACCCACCTGCTCCAGGCTGCCTTCTGCGCCGTGCATATTCATCACCAGCCCTACCAGCAGCGGCGAGAGAAAAATACCCAGTAGGCTGGAGGCCGAAGCAGAACAAACGGCGGCGGCAACGTTACCGCCCGCCAGCGACGTAAAAGCGATGGCCGACTGCACAGTGGCAGGCAAAATACACAGGTACAGGAAACCGGTGTACAGCATCGGGTCAACGTTGACCGGCGCCCACCAGGCGAACAGAACGCCCAGAACCGGGAAGACAACAAACGTGCTGCACATCACCCACAGATGCAAACGCCAGTGGCTACCACCGGCAATAATGGCTTCACGCGAGAGTTTCGCCCCGTGCATAAAAAACAGCAGGGCAATGGCGGCGGTGGTTAAGCCTTCAAAGAAAGGCACAAAACCACCTTCGGCCGGGAAAAAGGACGCCAGCAAAACAACGGTTATCAGCGTTATCGTGAACGGATCAAGAATACGAAAAAGTTTCATAAAGACTCCTGAAATTCGGTAGTAACATTTTGCTTTTTTCCGTTTGAGAAATAAAATTGATTTATTGCATCCATATATGAATCGAATAGATGAATTACTCTCTGCGTCAGTTGCGTATCTTTGTCACCGTCGCTCAGGCCAAAAGCTTTAGCCGGGCGGGGGATATCATCGGCTTAAGCCAGTCGGCGGTCAGCCATAGTGTAAAAGAGCTGGAAGGGCAGACGGGTGTGCGGTTATTGGACAGAACGACGCGGGAAGTGGTACTGACGGAGGCCGGACACCAGTTGGCGGCGCGGCTGGAACGTATTCTGGATGAATTGCATAGCACGCTGCGCGAAGCCGGACAGGTAGGAACGCAGTTAACCGGCACGGTGCGGGTTGCCGCCAGCCAGACGATCTCTGCTCATCTTATTCCGCAGTGTATTGCCCAGAGTAATCAGCTTTATCCGGCTATCGATTTTGTGCTGCACGACCGGCCACAGCAATGGGTGCTGGAGAGTATTCGCCAGGGAGAAGTGGATTTTGGCATTGTGATTGATCCCGGCGCAGTCACCGATTTGCAGTGTGAAGCCGTGCTGTCCGAACCGTTCCTGCTGCTGTGTCGCCAGGATCATCCGTTAGCCCAACGAGAGTGGGTGAACTGGCAGGATTTGTATCATGAACGCCTGGTGCTACAGGATTATGCTTCCGGTAGTCGACCGCTGATCGACGCTGCGCTGGCCCATTTTTCCATTGATGCCAATATCGTTCAGGAGATTGGCCATCCCGCCACGCTGTTTCCGATGGTTGAGGCGGGGATTGGCATCAGCGTGCTGCCCGCGCTGGCGCTCCCCTTACCGCAGGGCAGTCACTTGCAGGTTAAGCGCCTGACGCCGGTTGTTGAACGGCAACTGATGCTGGCCCGACGTAAAAACCGCTCTTTATCAACCGCTGCTCAGGCGCTGTGGGATGTGGTGCGTATGCAGGCCAGTGAATTAACCGCAGCCCGCGCCCGCGATCCGTTGTATCAGTTATAACGCTCACGCTGGTGGTTATCAGAGGGGAAATGGTTCTTCTCTGCATAGCAAAAAGGCGCCTTTTTACAATGGTGGGTCGTGCAGGATGACTCGCTTCGCTCGCCCTTCGGGCCGTCGCCGTAAACGGCTCCGTTGTCTCACTACGTTCGACTCGACCTGCTGCAGGTTCGAATCTTATAAATTGCAGATAGCAAAAAGGCGCCTTTAGGGCGCCTTTTTACATTGGTGGGTCGTGCAGGATTCGAACCTGCGACCAATTGATTAAAAGTCAACTGCTCTACCAACTGAGCTAACGACCCGAAGTGGTGGGTGATGACGGGATCGAACCGCCGACCCCCTCCTTGTAAGGGAGGTGCTCTCCCAGCTGAGCTAATCACCCACTTCGGTACTTCACATTTTAACAAGAAATCCAGCTGGCGAGAAAGTGGTGGGTGATGACGGGATCGAACCGCCGACCCCCTCCTTGTAAGGGAGGTGCTCTCCCAGCTGAGCTAATCACCCACTTCTCAATTTCTTGTTTTACACGGCGGAGACTACATAAAGTAGTTGGTGGGTGATGACGGGTTCGAACCGCCGACCCCCTCCTTGTAAGGGAGGTGCTCTCCCAGCTGAGCTAATCACCCCCGCTGTGTGGAGTCGCATTATAGGGAGAGTTGAAAATGAGTCAACGCATTTTCTAAAGAAATTGTTCGTTCGTCGTAAATTTAAACAAAACGATCGCAAAACAATCCGTGCGGCATGATTTGTATACGAAAATGGCAAAGCGTAATGTTCCAACCTGAACAACATTGAGGAATCAGACCACGGTGATAGAATACGAGCCTGATAATCTTCCCTGGATTTGCCGGTTGTCGGCATCTTTATAAACGTAAGGCCATTTCATGAAAATCAAAACTCGCTTCGCGCCAAGCCCGACAGGCTACCTGCACGTCGGCGGTGCGCGTACTGCTCTTTATTCCTGGCTTTTTGCACGCAACCATGGCGGTGAGTTTGTGCTGCGTATTGAAGACACCGATCTCGAACGCTCCACTCCGGAAGCTATTGAAGCCATTATGGATGGCATGAACTGGCTGAATCTGGAATGGGATGAAGGCCCGTACTTCCAGACCAAACGTTTTGATCGCTACAATGCGGTGATTGATGAAATGCTGGAAGCAGGCACCGCATATAAATGCTACTGCTCTAAAGAGCGTCTGGACGCGCTGCGCGAAGAGCAGATGGCGAACGGTGAGAAGCCGCGTTACGACGGCCGATGCCGCCACGGCCACGAGCATCATGCTGCTGATGAACCTTGCGTGGTCCGTTTTGCCAACCCGCAGGACGGTTCCGTTATTTTTGACGACCAGATCCGTGGGCCGATCGAATTCAGCAACCAGGAGCTGGATGATTTGATCATTCGCCGTACCGACGGTTCCCCGACCTACAACTTCTGCGTTGTTGTCGACGACTGGGATATGGAAATCACCCACGTTATTCGTGGTGAAGACCATATCAACAACACTCCGCGTCAGATCAATATCCTGAAAGCGCTGAATGCGCCGGTGCCAGTTTACGCACACGTATCAATGATCAACGGTGACGATGGTAAAAAACTCTCCAAACGTCACGGTGCGGTCAGCGTTATGCAATACCGCGACGACGGTTACCTGCCGGAAGCGCTGCTGAACTATCTGGTGCGTCTGGGCTGGTCCAGTGGCGATCAGGAAATTTTCACCCGTGAAGAGATGATCAAACTGTTCTCCCTCGGTGCGGTGAGCAAGTCTGCGAGTGCGTTTAACACTGAAAAACTGCAGTGGCTGAACCATCACTATATTAATGCGCTGGCGCCGGAATATGTAGCAACCCATCTGCAGTGGCACATTGAGCAGGAAAATATCGATACTCGCGTAGGCCCGCAGCTGTCAGAGCTGGTTAAACTGCTCGGTGAGCGCTGCAAAACGCTGAAAGAGATGGCGCAGAGCTGCCGCTACTTCTACGAAGACTTTGCCGAGTTCGACGCTGATGCAGCGAAGAAACACCTGCGCCCGGTTGCACGTCAGCCGTTGGAAGTGGTTCGCGACAAGCTGGCTGCGATTAGCGAGTGGACGGCAGAAAACGTGCACCATGCGATTCAGGCAACGGCTGATGAACTGGAAGTTGGCATGGGTAAAGTCGGGATGCCGCTGCGCGTAGCCGTTACCGGCGCGGGTCAGTCCCCAGCGTTAGACGTTACGGTGCATGCGATTGGTAAATCCCGCAGCATTGAGCGTATTAATAAAGCGCTGGCGTTTATTGCTGAGCGTGAAAGCCAGCAATAAGACTGATTGACCGATGAAACAACGGCAGGAGCGTATCCTGCCGTTTTTTTTGCCTGTTATTCAGACTCATCAATACCCAAACGAGTAAGAAAAGTGCGAATACCTTCGCGCGAAATATACATCGCCAGCTTTTCTTGTTCCGTTGGGGACATGTTGTCCAGTGCGCTAATTATCTGGCGACACGCGTGGCTGCGTACTACGTGGGTGTATTCTGCCAGCGGTTCTTCAGCCTGATAAACTTCAGGAACTTTGCGAAAAGCGGGAATATTGAGCAGAAACGCGCGGACGCTGGAGTCAATATGAATCAGTCTTGCACGACCACCTTTAACGCCGGGAAACTTTTCGGTAGTCCAGTTTTGTTCTCTGATCCAACGATTGACGGTTTGTTTGGCAACCCCGAGACATTCCGCCAGCTCTTCGGTCGTCATTTTGCTGCGTAATTTTTTCATATTATTTGTTTTCGCGGATCCCTAAACGCTGTAATAAACCCGTAATGCCTTCACGCAGGATCAGTGAGGTAAACATTTTCTGTTCTGACGGCGTCATTTCTTTGGCGAGCCTAATCAGCAGCGCTTCAACAGAGGTATCGCCGGATAACGATAAGTTATCTGATAAACCTTCGGCTGAACGCTCAGCGCTGCGAATGTATTCACGAACTTGTTCGGTGACGTGAACCAGCCGGGCTTTACCGCCCTGAACGCCTGGTTTTGGTGATGTCGCCCAACCTTCTTTGCGTACCCATTTATTGATGGTCTGTCGGCTGTATCCGGTCAGATTAGCAAGTTCTTCTGGCGTCATCCGTTCCTTGAACATAACGATTCCCTGAATAGTCGTGGGGTTAATTAGTGGTTCATTTTATAGCACCATTTTAGTAGAAACCGTGACGCGTTTAACTACTGAATGCGAGTTGTTACGCAATGTTCTTCATTTGACTGCTTTTTCAGCGATTGAATTCTATGAGTTAATTTTGCCGTTGACACACGCGAAGGGAATTCATATGATGCCGCCCGTCAACTCGACAAGCTTTACGTAATGGGGCTATAGCTCAGCTGGGAGAGCGCTTGCATGGCATGCAAGAGGTCAGCGGTTCGATCCCGCTTAGCTCCACCAAATTTAATCCCAATGAATTTGGTACGTACGTAAAAGCATCGTGGGGCTATAGCTCAGCTGGGAGAGCGCTTGCATGGCATGCAAGAGGTCAGCGGTTCGATCCCGCTTAGCTCCACCAAAATTTAAACCCTCGCTGAAAAGCGGGGGTTTTTTGTTTCTGCATCCTGCCAGTTCTTACTCTTTATCTCTTTGGTTTGCTGAATCGCAGGCATAAAAAAACCGGGGAGAATATGAATCTCCCCGGTCTTATCACTGCGACGTTGTCTTACGCTTACAGCACCAGTGCGGCGATAGATGCAGACAGTACGCTCACCAGCGTAGAGCCGTACACCAGCTTCAGACCAAAGCGAGAAACCACGTTACCTTGCTCTTCGTTCAGGCCTTTAATCGCACCGGCGATAATACCGATGGAAGAGAAGTTAGCGAAGGAAACCAGGAACACGGACAGGATGCCTTCTGCGCGCGGGGAGAGCGTAGCGGCGATTTTCTGCAGATCCATCATCGCAACGAATTCGTTGGAAACCAGTTTAGTTGCCATGATACTGCCTACCTGCAGCGCTTCGCTGGACGGCACACCCATTACCCATGCAACCGGGTAGAAGATGTAACCCAGGATGCCCTGGAAGGAGATGCTGTAGCCAAACCAACCGGTCACGGTGGCGAACAGGGCGTTCAGGGCAGCGATCAGTGCGATGAAGCCAATCAGCATCGCCGCAACGATAATTGCCACTTTGAAACCAGCCAGAATGTATTCACCCAGCATTTCGAAGAAACTCTGGCCTTCGTGCAGGTTAGACATCTGGATATTTTCTTCGCTGGCATCAACGCGGTAAGGGTTGATCAGCGACAGCACGATAAAGGTGCTGAACATGTTCAGAACCAGCGCCGCAACCACATACTTCGGTTCCAGCATGGTCATGTACGCGCCGACGATAGACATGGAAACAGTCGACATCGCCGTTGCTGCCATGGTGTACATACGGTTGCGAGACATTTTGCCGAGAATATCTTTATAGGCGATAAAGTTCTCAGACTGACCCAGGATCAGAGAGCTGACGGCGTTGAAGGATTCCAGTTTGCCCATACCGTTTACTTTGGATAACAGGAAACCAATCGCGCGGATGATTACCGGCAGTACGCGGATATGCTGCAAAATACCGATCAGGGCGGAGATGAAGACGATCGGGCAAAGCACTTTCAGGAAGAAGAATGCCAGGCCTTTATCGTTCATGCTACCGAAGACAAAGTTTGTCCCTTCATTAGCAAACCCGAGCAGTTTCTCAAACATCTCGGAGAAGCCTCTCACGAAGCCCAGACCGACATCAGAGTTCAGGAAGAACCATGCCAGTAACACTTCGATAACAAGCAATTGAATAACATAACGAATGCGGATTTTTTTACGGTCACTGCTTACCAGCAGTGCGAGTACCGCAACCACGGCAAGGGCCAGGACAAAATGAAGAACGCGGTCCATATTTGCTCCAAATATGAGGCAGGTTTAGTTTTCGTGCACATTCTATGTAACAACCATAAAGAAAACGAGATCAAACACACACTATAATAAGGACCTGTGACGAGATTCAAAATTAGTGATCGGTGATACACTTCCGTTATGTTTAGTATGGAAGTGAAAAGTTATGTCATTGTGCTATTCTCATAACAATAATTAAACATCTCGCCGGTATTTCCAGAATCCTTATCGATCCATAGACAAACGCTATCAGAGAAATCAACGTCACCCATTAAAATGAATTTGATAATCATTCTCAGTAGGCGTAGCTTGAAATATAGCAAAGGCTATGTTTCTGAGGCACTAAAATGACTAACGATCGCGTTGAGAGTAGCAGTGGGCGGGCAGCGCGCAAGTTGAAGCTCGCATTAATGGGACCTGCGTTCATCGCGGCGATCGGCTATATCGATCCGGGTAACTTCGCCACCAATATCCAGGCAGGGGCCAGCTTTGGTTATCAATTGCTGTGGGTGGTGGTCTGGGCAAACCTGATGGCGATGTTGATTCAGGTGCTGTCGGCAAAACTCGGCATTGCTACGGGTAAAAACCTGGCGGAGCAAATTCGCGATCATTATCCTCGCCCGGTGGTGTGGTTCTACTGGGTGCAGGCAGAAATTATCGCTATGGCAACAGACCTTGCTGAGTTTATTGGCGCTGCGATTGGCTTCAAACTGATCCTCGGCGTTTCCTTATTGCAAGGGGCCGTACTCACCGGTATCGCGACGTTCTTAATTCTGATGCTGCAGCGTCGCGGTCAAAAACCGCTGGAAAAGGTGATTGGCGGCCTGCTGCTGTTTGTGGCCGCGGCTTACATTGTGGAGCTGGTTTTTTCCCAACCGAACTTTGCGCAGCTTAGTAAGGGAATGGTGATCCCAAGCCTGCCTAATTCCGAAGCGGTGTTCCTGGCCGCTGGGGTACTCGGTGCGACTATCATGCCGCACGTCATTTATCTGCACTCTTCCTTAACTCAGCATTTGCACGGCGGAACACGCCAACAGCGCTATGCGGCCACTAAATGGGATGTGGCTATCGCCATGACGATTGCCGGATTTGTCAATCTGGCGATGATGGCGACGGCTGCCGCTGCATTTCATTTTAGCGGGCATACCGGTATTGCCGATCTCGATCAGGCGTATCTGACACTTGAACCGTTGTTGAGTCACGCTGCAGCGACGGTGTTTGGTTTAAGCCTGGTGGCTGCGGGACTCTCTTCTACCGTGGTCGGTACGCTGGCGGGGCAGGTGGTGATGCAAGGATTTATCCGTTTTCACATTCCGCTATGGGTACGCCGTACCGTCACCATGATGCCATCATTTATTGTGATTCTGATGGGATTGGATCCGACCCGTATTCTGGTGATGAGTCAGGTGTTGCTCAGTTTTGGTATCGCGCTGGCGCTGGTGCCGCTGCTGATCTTCACCAGCGACAGTAAGCTGATGGGGGATCTGGTCAATCGTCGTTGCGTTAAACAGATTGGCTGGGTCATTGTGATACTGGTCGTGGCGCTCAATCTCTGGCTACTGGCAGGCACGGCGATGGGGCTATAATCAACCGTGACTCGCGACGGGTCACGGTTTTAATTGAGCTTTTCCTCTATTATGTGCCCTGCATAATTAACTGGCAGGCGTTCATGAATCACTTTGATCTCTCTTTCCTGAAATATCTCCAGGACAACAGTCCGCTCCCCGTTGAAGAGGCTGTCGAGCGTTTCGGTAAAACGCTCTCCACGCTAAAACGGACAATGAAAGAGCTCAATGAACTTCTGCCAGAGAATGTCCAGCTACATCAGGATAATCAGTTTATTACCACCCGGATTGGCTACAGCGAATACCGACAGTTTTTAGCGCGCGTCCAGTTTAATCGCTATATCACTACGGCAGAAGAGAGGGTGAAGGATCTCTTTGTGGCGCTCTGTTTGCACGATGTCGTGAATAAAAATGATTATTACAAAAAATTTTATGTCAGTGCGGGAACGGTAAAAAATGATAATCCCGTCATGATGAGCCTGGTGCAGGAACGCGATCTGATTGTGCAAAGTATCCCGCGTAAAGGATCCCGGCTTGCGGGGGATGAGTTCCAGCTGCGGCTGGCGGCGTGCATGACGATATTAAAAACGGTCGAAATTGGTGAGGATCACCGACTTATCGCCCACCAGGCCAATGAGCCGACAGGCCGTTCGATTGCCGAACAGTTTCTTCATGAGTGTGCTGCACAGATAAACCAGGCGGCAGACTATTACGAAGAGAAAATCAGTCCGGTCATCGCCCTGGGATATAACGGCAGAAAATACTTACTGGTCTATCTTAGCCTTGCCCTGCACCGTATCCGCAGGGGACACAGAATTACGGAGAGTTCGGCGGCTGAGTTTTTGACGACCTTTCCTTATGGCGTATTGCCTGATGCGGATGAAAATATCTGTCTGGATCTGCTGATTGCTTCACTGACGTTTACTCATCGCCCCTTCACATTATACGACGCCCGGCTGGTCTCTTACGTTAAGCGCACCTGTCACGCTTTAGCCGGATGTCTGGAGAACACCATTCACAATCAGCACGCCTGGTTTGCGGAGATTTATAATTTTATCTATGCCTCCATCATCCAGAATAAATTTCATCTCTGGTTCGATGATAAAAAGCTCCATGATGTCCAGCGACGCTATCCTGAGCTATGGGATCATGTCCAGTATGCGGTGAAGGAGATTGAACATCACTGGCAAACGACCTTTTCTGCTATTCACCTGGCAACCCTGGTGCTGATTATCAAAAAGTATGCGCTCAAAAATCGGGTTGTTGGCGATAAGAAAAAGCGGGTCATTATTGTGACGAACTCGTCAGAGAGTAAGGTCGGCTATTTTAAAGAGATGCTTTTCTCCCGCTTCCATATTGAAATCCCCGCCTGCATCAACATCAATGAGATTGCGCGGCTTCAGCAGCTCGAATTCGACCTGCTGATTACCTTTACAAACAAGATATCGAGTCATCTCCGCTACGCAGGGCTGGATTATGTCAAAGTGAATTTCTGGCTCACGCAGGACGATCTCCTGTTATTACGCGAAAATGGACTTCCCTCCGCGCGCAAAAAAATACCTGCTGAGGACTTTATTCAGCAGGTTCAGGGAATGAGCCAGGAGGCGTTAAAAATTTTTCTTGATACGCATTACAGTGATATTTTTATTTAGCCAGAGGTTGCGAAACGCCGCGACACCAGACGGCTTCCAGGTTTAACTCTGCACCCAACACGAGAATATCGGCATCTTTTCCTGACGTCAGGCTGCCTTTTCTCGCGTCAACACCCGCCAGGATAGCCGGATTAAGGCAGGCAATCTGCGCGGCTGAAACCCAGCCTTTTTCCAGCCTGTCGACTACATTTTTCACGGAGTCCAGAAAGCTCATCTCCAGTTTGCACACTTCGGACCATTCCGTGGGTGAAACCGTTCGGGTCTTTCCGCTGTGGTCGGTGATTTCAAGACAATGATTGTGAATGCGAAACGTCTCCTGGCGCAGGTAATGGTGGAATTCAGATCCTTCGGGAAAATCCACATATCCCAGACAATCGCTGACCATGACCAACCGGCGATCTTTTTTCAACCGATAGAGAATGTCGAACACTTCTGGTCGCAACGTAATCCCGCTCTGCTTTGCCACCTCGGCATACGTATTCTGATGGTACATCAGCGCCCCCACCACGCCAGGCTCCCGGTGATGCAGCCCGCGCATGGCGCTAAAGGCATGGGTAAAGTGGGTTAAACCGGCTTCAATAGCGAGGGTGGTTTCATCAAAGGTGGCGTCGGTATGACCGGCTGACACGGTGACGCCTGACTGGCGTAAATAGCGGATTAGCGCCAGGGCGCCCGGCAGTTCGGGGGCGAGCGTCATCAGACGGATATTTCCCCTCGCGGCGTGCTGATAGCGTTTGAATCCTTCGATACCGGGTGGTTGAATCGCGTCCTTGCTCTGCATTCCGCTGTATGCAGGGTTAATAAAGGGGCCTTCCATATGAATACCCACCGCTTCGGCACCATCTTCCGCTTTTGCGTCTGCAATCCAGTCTGCGGCGGTGGAAAGACTTTCCAGCAAGAACGTTTCCGACTGGGTGGCTGATGTTGCAAGCCACGCGGTAACCCCGGCGTTAACCAGATCCCGGCTCATCGCCTGCAAAGAACGGCGTTCACCTCTCCAGGCAAACGACCCTCTCCCCCAGCCGTGAACGTGAATATCCACAAAACCGGGCATCAGCATGGCATGGCGATAATCGACGATTTTTCCACGTGGCGTACTGTCGAGGCCAGAAATACGTCCGCTTTCAATATGCAGATAGCCGCTTTCGATTCCATTCGGGGTGACAATGCGTTCACTTGCCAGAGAAAGCAGGGGATCAGCCATTGTCTTTCTCCCATACGCGAGCGGCCGTTTCCTCGGCGATTTCTGCGCAAAGGCCGATGTAGTGAGCAGGATCCAGCAGCGTATTAATTTCTGAATCGCTAAAGTGCTGGCGAATAAGAGGGTCATCGCGCAGCACATCAGCGTAGGGGATGCCTTCATGCGTGCTGCGCATTGCCAGTTGGTAGACGCGTTCATGTGCGGCATCTTTGCCCAGCCTTTCCACCAGCTGCATCATGATTTTTTCGCTATTAATAAGACCATGCGTTAACTGCACATTCTGGCGCATACGACCAGGATTGATGACCAGCGTCCGCGTCAACTCTTCGGCTCGCATCACAATCTCAGCCATTAACTCCATACTCTCCTGAATATTACCGTCAAAGATAAAGTAAGCGGAGCTGTCTGCTTCGAAGGGACGTGGGCTGACATACAGGCAGGAGGTTAATACTGAGTACAATTTCTGCGCGTTGGCGATGATCCCCTTCGCCAGTTTAGGATTCACTTTTTGCGGCATGGTGCTGCTGCCAACGGTGCCTTTAGTGAAGGCTTCTGAAACTTCGGCAAACTCTTCACTTGAGGTCTGATAAACCTCTTCGGCTATTTTGTGTAACGTCGTCGCCAGCAGGCACAAATTACTGATGTATTCAGTGCGGTAAATGCGCGAGTTGCGGGAGGGAATCGCCATTGAATGCATTCCCAGCTTTTGGGCAACGCTATCCTGAACCCGGCGGCCGGTTTCACCGGTTGCGTGGAAGGCGCCCACGGCTCCCCCCATCATCACGGTAAAGACGCGTTTTTCCGCTTCCCGCATGCGCTGCTGGGCGCTCAGTAACTCATCAATCCACACGGCGGCTTTATAGCCCCAGGTGATGGGCAGCGCGTGCTTACCGTGGGTACGTCCGGCCATAATCGTTGCTTTATGGTCAGATGCCATCTTTGCCAGGTTACGCAGAATATCGTCCACAAAACCCTGCATGATGGTATCGAACTGCTTTGCCAGATAAAGCTGTGCGGTTTGCTGAATATTCTGCGTGGTGACGCCGTAATGCACGTATTTTCCGCTTTCACTGTCACAGGCTTTGACCAGTACTTTGATGACCGGAACGAAGCCGTGACCAATCTCGCGCAGCAGGCGTTCCATTTCCGTCAGGTCAATCTTATCCACGTGGCAGTTAGCGGTAATATTGACTGCGGCGCTGGCGGGGATCATGCCGTGTCCGGCCTGAGCCTGAGCCAGGGCGGCTTCAACATCGAGCCATGACTGTACCCGTGCTGGCTGCGCGAGGAGAGATTTCATTCCTCGATCGTCGATCGTTTTGCTTTTTGAATCATACAGTGCACGCATTACTATCTCCTTGAATTTATTTCGCACCGACGAGGCGGTCGTCTACCGCGTTACGGACAAATTCTACGTGTGGGCCGAATACCACATGAACATGGTTGCTGGAGGGGATAAAGGTTCCCAGCGAGCCAGATTCTTTAAGAATGGCCATGTCCATTTTTTTCTGATCTTTCAAATCAATACGTAACCGTGAAACGCAGTTTTCAACGCGCTTGATATTGTCTGTCCCGCCCAGCCCCTGAATCACCAGTTCGGCGACTTTGTCGTACTCTTTATTGTTCAGTAAGGTGCTGTCAGCGATTTCACTCTCGCGGCCTGGGGTCTTAATATCAAATTTACCGATCGCGAAGCGGAAGACGAAATAGAAGACAACAAAGTTAATCACGCCGAGGATAATTAAATTAATCCATTGGGTGTGTTCATACATCAAACCGAAAATACCAAAATCAAAAATGGTGCCGCGAATATAGCCGATGGAGACTTCCAGTAATTGCAGTGGAATGGTCAATAAGCCACAGAGTACCGCATAGACAATAAAGAGTTTTGGCGCGATAAACAGGAAGGAGAACTCCAGCGGTTCGGTAATATTCCCCAGCATGGCGGTTAGCACCACGGTCAGGATCATCCCTTTGGCAAATTTCTTATTCTTGAAATAGGCCATGTGGTACATCGCCAGACCAATCGCCGGAACGCGGAACAGCGTCGTGAGCATTTGTGATGAGGCAAGATAGCTGGTGAGCGTCGGCATATACTCTTTCCAGGCCGGATGGGTGGGACCAAGCTCAAACAGGATTTTATTGATAGCGGGCAAAATACCGACATAGGTCTGCCCGTCAATCAGGTACGTACCGCCTGCCGCGGTGAAACGCACGGTGGAACTGAGAACGTGGTGCAGGCCAAACGGGATCAGCAGGCGATTGAGCGTCATATAGATACCTGCACCAATGTTGGGTGCCATCATTATTGTTGATATGGCGCGCATACCTGCGGTAAACAGATCCCAGATAAAAGGAATGATCAAGCCGACGGGAATGGAAAAAGCAATGGCTAAGATCGCGACGGATTTTTTACCGCTGAAAAAGGCGAAAGCGAGAGGTAATTGCAGCCGGTAAAAACGGTCGGTTATTTTAGCTGCCAGCAGCCCGGCAATAATGCCGCCCAGCGCTTCGATTTTCAGCGTCTGAATACCTAATACCATTCCCTGTCCGACGAAAGCCATATCCTCTTTCGCCAGCGTACCCGCCAGCTTAAGATGCACATGCATAGCGATAAGCAGAGTCAGGTAAGCCACGACGGACGCAAATACAGCAATCCCTTTTTCTTTTTTAGACATACCGTAGGCGACACCCATCGCGAACAGTAAAGGAATATTATTAAAAACGACGCTGCTGATTAATCCCAGAGAAGAGAGAATTGCTCTGAAAATTTCATTGCCCAGAAAGGGGAGTTTATCAATCATATAGCTCTGCCCTAACGCAGCGCTAATTCCCATGACCATCCCCACAGGCGCCAGTACGGCGATCGGTAATAATAGCGATCGACCAAATGTCTGAATTTCATTCTTAAAATTAGCATTCATAAGTTAATCCTGACGTGAATTCTCTTGAGGATAAGATACGTTCAGGAGATTTTTGCTCAAGGGCAAATAGTGAAAAATAAAAAGCGCAGGATTTGACCATAAAAAAGTAGACTGCAGGCTAATGCTGGTCACTTAAGGATTGATTAGCCGCAAAGGTATTTTTTATTAAAGCGAAACGGATTGAACTGAAAGTCAGCGTACTGAAGCGATCCGAAGGAAGACGATATAAGGCGAATGGATCACGAAGTGACGATTTTTCCTGCCGGAAGCCTGGGTGGCAAGGGAGACGGTGAGCCTCCCTTGCCCGTTACGGGAATGAGGGTTTCAGAGAAACAATGAACATACGGTGAACGGAACCCTTTGCCATTGTTAAAAATTCTCTGTTACCACAGGTTCCTTTTCTTAATGACGATGCCCGTGACCGCCGCGCCCACGACCGCGATGGTCGTCACGGTCATTCCAGCCTTCTCGGTAGCCGCGTTCATAAGCTTTGCGTTTATCCCAGCCACGATGGTAGCCGTTGTCATGACGCCACCAGCGATTTTTGCGCCACTCATAGTTATGGTGCCAGTAATCCCGGTCGCGCCAGCGGCCGCCATCCCAGTAGTTACCGTAATTATCGCGATCGCCAATTTGCAATTTTATTGATGGCAGCAGGGTGATTTCGCCAGCGTTCGCGGCCAGCGGTGTAAAAGCCATTAAGACTGCCGCCAGAATCAGTGACCTGAACATGTTTTCTCTCCTTCACGATCGAGCCGTAGCCGGCCTGTTAACGTAATATTACGGGGCAGTAAAGCCCCGTTTCATCGCCACAACTCTTAAATCGCAAGTGAGAGCACTTTTTGTTAATAAATGTGTCTTTATTTCAACCGACTCAGAATGGCATCAATCTCCGCGCACTCTTCAGGCGTAAAGTGACGGTTTGCCAGCATGCCGACGGCATCTTCAATTTGCGCCGGTTTACTGGCGCCAATCAGCACAGACGTAACTTTGTCTTCCCGAAGAACCCACGCGAGCGCCATCTGAGACAGCTTTTGTCCCCGTCGCTCTGCCAGTGCGTTCAGCGCTCGAACTTTTTCCAGTTTTTGTGGGGTGATCTGGTCCGGATTCAGAAAACGGCTGGTGCTTGCGGCGCGAGAATCCGCAGGAATACCGTTCAGATAGCGGTCGGTTAACTGCCCGCCAGCCAGCGGTGAGAAGGCGATACTACCGACGCCTTTTTCCTGTAAAAGCGACAGCAGGCTCTCTTCGACCCAACGCTCAAACATAGAATATTTGGGCTGATGAATAAGGCATGGCGTACCTAAATCGTCGAGTATTTCAATCGCTTGTCTGGCAAGTTCAGCCGGATAGTTAGAGAGGCCTACGTACAGCGCTTTGCCCTGACGGACGATATGATCCAGTGCGCGCATGGTTTCTCTGAGCGGTGTTTCAGGGTCGGGGCGATGGTGGTAGAAGATATCGACATACTCCAGCCCCAGACGCTTCAGGCTTTGATCGAGGCTGGCAATCAGGTATTTGCGTGAACCCCAGTCCCCGTAAGGGCCTTCCCACATGGTGTAACCCGCTTTGGTGGAGATGATCAGCTCATCTCGCCACGGTAAAAAATCTTCCTGCAGGATGCGACCAAAATTTCGCTCCGCTGAACCCGGCGGTGGACCATAGTTATTCGCCAGATCAAAATGGGTGATCCCCAGATCGAATGCACGCTGTAACAGCGCCCGACTGTTCTCGACCTGCGTGGTATCACCAAAATTGTGCCACAACCCCAGTGATACAATCGGGAGCTTGAGGCCGCTCTGACCGCAGCGGCGGTACTCCATTGTCTGATAACGATTTTCAGCAGCCTGATAAGCCATATAGCCTCCTGTCAGATAAGGTGTGACTTTGAGTGTATACGTTTACACAAGGCCAGCTGCAATTAAATTTAGGGATGAAAACTGTACATCTTGCTTTCCACCCCCTTCACAGCGACTTTCCTGGACAGTCATCACAGTTCTTCGATACTCAACATGAGGTTACCGTCAGAAGGAAAGCTGTCATGCAAACCCCGTATTCCGTTGCTGATTATCTGCTGGACAGGCTGGCAGGCTGTGGTGTTGGCCATCTCTTTGGTGTGCCTGGCGATTATAATTTGCAGTTTCTTGACCACGTGATTGAACATCCCAGCGTACGTTGGGTCGGGTGTGCGAACGAGTTGAATGCGGCTTATGCTGCGGATGGCTATGCCCGGGTATCCGGGGTGGGGGCGCTGCTCACCACGTTTGGCGTGGGTGAGTTAAGCGCGATTAACGGTATCGCGGGAAGCTATGCGGAATATGTTCCTGTTTTGCATATTGTTGGCGCGCCCTGTCGCGGTGCTCAACGTCGTGGGGAGTTGATGCATCACACCCTTGGGGACGGTGATTTTCAGCATTTTTATCGTATGCAGCAGGCGGTGACGACGGCCAGCGCAGTGCTGGATGAACAAAACGCCTGTTATGAAATTGACCGCGTGCTGCGAACAATGCTCATCGAACGCAGACCGGGCTATCTGATGTTACCTGCTGATGTGGCAAAACAGCGCACCACGCCGCCGAATGACATCCTGATTGTTCCTCTGAGCGAGCCAGAAAGCAGCGTGGCAGAAGCGTTTCGCTACCATGCCCGCGAGCGGTTACTGGACAGCCCGCGCGTAGCGCTTCTGGCAGACGTTCTCGCGCAACGCTTTGGCCTGCAGCCGGTATTGCAACGCTGGATGGCGGAAACGCCGATGGCCCACGCCACGTTGTTGATGGGCAAAGGGCTATTCGATGAGCGCCATCCGGCGTTTGTCGGCACCTACAGCGCTGGAGCCAGCAGCGACTATGTACGTCAGGCGATAGAAGATGCCGACACGATAGTGTGTGTTGGCACACAATTTGTTGACACTTTGACCGCCGGGTTTACGCAACAGTTACCACAGGAGCGCACGATTGAGGTGCAGCCACATGCCTCACGGATTGGAAACCGTTGGTTTAACGTCCCGATGGAGCAGGCGGTAACCACCTTGCGGGAGCTGTGTCTGGAGATGTCCTTTTCACTGCCACCAGAACGCCCGCCAGTTAGACGTATTCAGGTTGAGAAGGGACCTCTGACGCAGGAAAATTTCTGGCATACGGTGCAGCAGTATCTGGCGCCCAATGACATTATCCTCGTCGACCAGGGGACCGCTGCATTTGGCGCGGCTGCGCTCATGCTACCCGGTGGAGCGGAGGTGCTGGTTCAGCCGCTGTGGGGGTCTATCGGCTACGCGCTCCCGGCTGCATTCGGCGCGCAAACCGCCTGCCCGGACCGCCGGGTGATCCTGATTATTGGCGATGGTGCGGCGCAGCTCACCATTCAGGAACTGGGCTCTATGCTCAGAGACGGGCAATCTCCCGTTATTTTGCTGCTAAATAATGACGGCTATACCGTGGAGCGGGCTATACATGGGGCAAATCAGCGCTATAACGATATCGCCGCCTGGAACTGGACGCAGGTGCCGCAGGCGTTTCGTCGTGAATGTCAGGCGGAGTGCTGGCGTGTGGAGCAGGCGGTACAACTGGAAGAAGTGCTGGCCCGTTTGTCCCATCCGCAACGATTGTCGTTAATTGAGGTGGTACTACCGAAAGCCGATCTTCCTGAGCTATTGCGCACGGTGACCCGTGCGCTGGAAACGCGTAACGGAGGCTAACTACTTATCGGTACGCTCGGCGATCATCATCGGTTTGCCCGCCAGCAGCAGCCAGGCGGGCAGCATGACGATGCACAGTAGCGGCAGCAGGGTGGAATCTGGCACCACCACTGCTGCCATAAACAGGCTCAGCCAGGCGTCACGGGTGACGACCAGCACCAGTCCAAGAATCGCGCAGGAGACGGTAATGGCCGCTGGCACCGCTTCAACGTGGGCGTGCAGCATCAGGCCAAGCGCGACCCCAACGAATACTGCCGGGAAAATTCGCCCGCCGCGAAAACCACTCGCAGCTGCAACCACTAATGCCGCCAATTTGATCACGGCGAGCATGAAATAATCCGATGCTCCCAGCGTCTGGCTAAATGCCATTTGCTGCATTTCGTCCAGTCCTTTAAACAAGGTAAGCGGTCCGCCGATAACGCCTAAAATGCCGAGGATTAAGCCGCCTGCCCCAAGAATCAGGACCGGGTGTTTCAATCGATGCATTAAATGGTGTAAACGCGGCAGACACCAGACAGCCACCATCCCGGCGGCAATGGCGATGGCGGCAACGACCGCACCGCTGAGGATATCGATCACATGCATCTGCGTGTAGTGCGCGATGGGCAGTGAAAAATGGGGGTGAAAAAACAGACTGGTGGTCAGCGAGCCCGCGGCGGCGGCCATTAACGGTGCAAACAGGCGATCCCACAAAGGAACATTGTCCGAGCTATTCAGCGTTTGTGAAAAGACCAGCGCGGCGGCAACGGGGGTGCCAAATAGCGCGCCGATGGTGCCGGCAGAGGCGAGGATGGTCCAGTCCAGCTTAGCAATGCGGGGAAACATACGGCTGCCGAGCGCCACAGCCAGTGCGATATTCACGGTCATGATCGGGTGTTCCGGACCCAAACTGACGCCACCCGCCAGGCCGAGGATGAGCGCTGCCAGCAAGCCCGGAATTGCTGAGGTGGGGACCGGCATTCCAATTAACGGCTCACAGGCAGGATCCGGTCCCGCGTGACCCTGGCTGTAGCGAATAACTAACCCGACCATGATCCCCGTGAGCGTCAGCATGCCGATAATCCACAGCGGAGAGTCCTGGGCAATACCGATGCTAACGGGCAGGCGTTCCCACAAAAATTGCTGTAAAACGGACGCCACTTTCATCACAACGATCAACACCAGGCTGGAGGCAATACCAATAATTAGCGCAGGAGTTGATAGCAAGAGCATCGTTCTGGCTCGTGGATGAAGCATATTCTATTCCTTAAAACAGAGTCATAGACATAGTTTGCACAGCCTGCGCAACCGCATCGCTGCAAATGGTGCTGAAACGATAAAGTAATTATGTGATCTGGATCGATTTTCCACGGGCATCAGCCTTCAGGGCGTTGTTGTTATGCCCCCATGAATTTACAGTGTGGCAAAGATTTATTCTGACTTTAGCGGAGCAGTGGAAGAATGACAAAATATGCTTTAGTAGGTGATGTTGGCGGCACCAACGCGCGTCTTGCTCTGTGCGACATTGCCAGCGGCGAGATTTCGCAGGCAAAAACCTATTCCGGGCTGGATTACCCAAGCCTCGAGGCGGTAGTACGCGTATACCTGGATGAGCATAGCGTCAGCGTTGAGGATGGTTGTATTGCCATTGCCTGTCCGATCACCGGTGACTGGGTGGCAATGACCAACCATACCTGGGCATTCTCTATTGCTGAGATGAAAAAAAATCTGGGCTTCAGCCATCTGGAAATCATCAATGATTTCACCGCCGTGTCGATGGCGATCCCGATGCTGAAGAAAGAGCATTTGATCCAGTTTGGCGGTGCGGAGCCTGTTGAAGGCAAGCCGATTGCTGTCTATGGCGCAGGTACCGGACTCGGCGTGGCGCATTTGGTGCATGTAGATAAACGCTGGGTGAGCTTGCCTGGTGAAGGCGGTCACGTGGATTTTGCGCCTAACAGCGAAGAAGAAGGGATTATCCTTGAGGTCCTGCGTGCGGAAATTGGTCACGTTTCCGCAGAGCGCGTACTGTCAGGTCCGGGGCTGGTTAATCTGTATCGCGCCATCGTCAAATCAGACGGGCGCCTGCCGGAAAATCTGCAGCCGAAGGATATCACCGGGCGTGCGCTGGCTGATTCCTGTATCGACTGTCGTCGCGCGCTGTCGCTGTTCTGCGTCATCATGGGGCGTTTTGGCGGCGATCTGGCGTTAACGCTGGGCACGTTTGGCGGTGTGTACATCGCTGGCGGCATCGTACCGCGCTTCCTCGACTTCTTTAAAGCTTCGGGTTTCCGTGGTGGTTTTGAAGATAAGGGGCGTTTTAAAGCCTACGTACAGGATATTCCGGTATATCTGATCGTGCATGATAACCCGGGCCTGCTTGGTTCCGGTGCGCACCTGCGCCAGACGCTGGGCCATATTTTGTAAGACCAACGCCGGACGGTGCACAGCGCTTATCCGGCTTACATATATCCCGCAAAACCGCGTTTATTACGCGGTTTTTTTATGCCTGCCGCCCGCCTTTCCGACCTTCGTCACATTTCCGAATGGCGGGATTATTTGTCCAGTAAAAGCATTATTTGTCTGATAACGGTCGTTACTTTCCCCGGACCATAATTTCACTCGTTAACTATTACGAGGAAATGATTATGAGCAAAAAACTGATTGCCGTTTGCGCGTGCCCAATGGGGCTGGCCCATACCTTTATGGCGGCTCAGGCGCTGGAAGAAGCCGCGGTTGAAGCGGGTTATGAAGTGAAAATTGAAACCCAGGGTGCGGACGGAATTCAAAATCGCCTGACGGCGCAGGATATCGCAGAGGCAACATTGATCATCCATTCTGTTGCCGTTACTCCGGAAGATAACGAGCGTTTTGAGTCGCGTGACGTCTACGAAATTACGTTACAGGACGCGATAAAAAATGCCGCCGGCATCATCAAAGAGATCGAAGAGATGGTTGCCGCTGAACAACAATAATCATCGACAGGGAATTACGTATGGCCATTAAAAAACGCAGTGCAACCGTTGTGCCTGGCGCATCTGGTGCGGCAGCGGCAATAAAAAATCCACCGGCCTCCCGCAATAGCTTCTGGGGCGAACTTCCGCAGCATGTGATGTCGGGTATTTCGCGCATGGTACCGACGTTAATTATGGGCGGGGTAATTCTCGCCTTCTCGCAACTGATCGCCTATAGCTGGCTCGATATACCTGCAGACACCGGCATCATGGATGCACTGAACAGCGGAAAATTCAGCGGTTTTAATCTCTCATTACTGAAGTTTGCCTGGCTGTCGCAATCTTTTGGCGGCGTGCTGTTTGGTTTTGCTATTCCGATGTTTGCCGCGTTTGTCGCCAACTCTATCGGCGGTAAGCTGGCGTTTCCGGCGGGGTTCATTGGTGGACTGATGTCCACTCAGCCCACACAGATACTGAATTTTGACCCAGCGACGCTGCAATGGGCAACTAGTACCCCCGTCCCGTCAACCTTTATTGGCGCGCTGATTATCTCGATTGTCGCCGGGTATCTGGTGAAGTGGATGAACCAAAAAATCCAGTTGCCTGATTTCCTGCTGGCATTCAAAACCACCTTTTTACTGCCCATTCTTTCCGCGATCTTCGTCATGTTGGCGATGTATTACGTGATAACGCCGTTTGGCGGGTGGATCAACGGCGGAATTCGTTCTCTGCTGACGGCGGCTGGAGAGAAAGGCACGCTGATGTACGCGATGGGGATTTCTGCGGCAACGGCGATTGACCTCGGCGGTCCGATTAATAAAGCCGCAGGATTTGTCGCCTTTAGCTTTACTACCGATCACGTTCTGCCGGTAACCGCACGCTCTATTGCCATCGTGATTCCTCCAATTGGCCTCGGGTTGGCTACGCTTCTCGACCGGCGCTTAACTGGCAAACGCCTGTTCAGCGCACAGCTCTACCCGCAAGGGAAAACGGCAATGTTCCTCGCGTTTATGGGCATCAGCGAAGGGGCGATCCCGTTTGCACTGGAAAGCCCCATCACGGCAATTCCATCCTATATGGTTGGCGCTATTGTCGGATCGACGGCTGCCGTCTGGCTGGGGGCGGTGCAGTGGTTCCCGGAATCGGCCATCTGGGCATGGCCGCTGGTCACTAACCTCGGCGTCTATATGGCGGGGATCCTGTTAGGTGCGGTGATTACGGCGCTGATGGTGGTGTTCCTGCGCAACATGATGTACCGCAAAGGCAAATTGCTGATTGAAAGCCTCTGATTAGAAGGATTGTGACCATGAGCTTACTTGCCTCGCTGCGTGACTGGCTAACGGCGCAACATCTCGATGCGATGCTGCTGTCATCGCGGCAGAATAAACAGCCGCATATGGGGATCTCCAGCGGTTCAGGGTTTGTGTTTATCAGCCATCAAAGCGCGCATATTCTGGTCGACGCCCGTTACTACACCGATGTTGCTACGCGTACTCAGGGCTATCAGATCCATCTACTTGATGGCGCGCAGACGCTGTATTCACGGGTGAATCACATTATTGCTGACGAAAAGCTGCAGACGGTGGGATTTGAAGGCGAGCAGGTAAGCTGGAATACGGTGAATGGATGGTCGGGCAAACTGCGTGCCCGACTAGTGAGTGCCGTGCCGGATGTGCTCCGGCAGGTAAAAACGGCGCAGGAGATAGCCTGCATTCGCGAAGCCTGCCGGATAGCTGACCTTAGTGCTGAACATATTCGCCGCTTTATTCAACCTGGCCTCAGTGAGCGCGAAATCGCCGCTGAACTGGAGTGGTACATGCGCACGCTCGGTGCAGACAACCCCTCTTTTGACACCATTGTCGCCAGCGGCTGGCGCGGCGCGCTGCCGCACGGTAAAGCCAGCGACAAGCGTGTCGAGGCGGGTGAGTTCATCACGCTGGATTTTGGTGCGCAGTATCAGGGCTATTGTTCGGATATGACGAGAACCTTTCGCATCCCAGACGCAAACCAGCCAGCGCAAGAAAGCCCGCTGTTTTCCGTGTATCAGATTGTCCTGGCGGCGCAGCGGGCGGCGGTGGCAGCAATTCGACCAGGTCGGCGTTGCCATGAGGTTGACGCCGCAGCCAGGCAGGTCATTACGCAGGCGGGCTATGGTGATGAGTTTGGTCACAATACCGGACACGCTATCGGCATTGAGGTGCATGAAAATCCCCGTTTTTCCCCCACCGACGCGACGCTTCTGGCGGCTGGCATGCTGCTCACCGTTGAGCCGGGTATTTATCTGCCGGGGCAGGGAGGCGTGCGTATTGAGGACGTGGTGCTGGTTACGCCAGACGGCGGCGAGGTGCTCTACACCATGGCGAAAACATTGTTACACACGGGAGAAGCGTAATGGACTTATCGCTACTGAAGGCGCTGAGTGAGGCGGACGCGATCGCCTCTTCAGAACAGGAAGTGCGGCAGATCCTGCTTGAAGAGGCGGATCGTCTGGATAAAGAGGTGCGCTTTGACGGCCTGGGATCGGTGCTGATCCGTCTGAATGAATCAACCGGTCCGAAGGTAATGATCTGCGCGCATATGGATGAAGTGGGATTTATCGTGCGCAGTATTTCCAGCGAAGGAGCGATCGATGTATTGCCGGTGGGAAATGTGCGTATGGCGGCCAGGCAATTGCAGCCGGTGCGGATCACTACCCGTGAAGAGAGCAAAATTCCCGGTCTGCTCGACGGAGAGCGCAGCGGTAATGACGTCAGTGCGCTGCAGGTGGACATTGGCGCGCGGTCTTATGAAGAGGTACTTCAGGCCGGCGTACGCCCTGGCGATCGCGTCACCTTTGACACGACGTTTCAGGTTTTGCCGCACCAGCGAGTCATGGGCAAAGCCTTTGATGATCGACTTGGATGTTATTTGCTGGTGGCGCTCCTGCGCGAATGGCATAACGCCATTCTCCCATGCGAGGTCTGGCTGGTGGCCAGTTCCAGTGAAGAAGTGGGACTGCGCGGAGGACAAACAGCAGCACGTGCGGTCGCCCCGGATGTGGCGATCGTGCTGGATACCGCCTGCTGGGCCAAAAACTTTGATCATGGTGCGGCCAACCATCGGCAGATTGGTAATGGCCCGATGCTGGTGTTAAGCGATAAATCGCTGATTGCCTCGCCAAAGCTGACGGCGTGGGTTGAAAGCGTGGCCACCGATGCGGGTATTACCCTGCAGCTTGACATGTTCAGTAACGGCGGCACTGACGGCGGGGCGGTGCACGTAAGCGGCACGGGGATCCCCACGGTTGTCATGGGGCCAGCTACGCGGCATGGACACTGCGCGGCGTCGATTGCCGACTGCCGTGACATCATCCAGACGCAGCAGTTGTTGTCGACTCTTCTTTCACATCTTACGTGCGAAACCGTGGTTCATCTGACGGATTTCAGGTGCTGATTTCGCGCTAAACAGGAGTTGTTATGCTAACGATTCAATTTCTTTGCCCGTTACCCAATGGCCTGCATGCGCGTCCGGCGTGGGAGCTGAAAGAGCAATGCAGCCAGTGGCAAAGTGAGGTGATATTTCTTAACCATCGCCAGAACGCCAGGGCAGATGCGAAAAGCTCGCTGGCGCTGATTGGCACCGGGACGCTGTTTAATGACAGTTGTAGCTTAACCATCACCGGTCGCGATGAAGAACAGGCCCGACGAGCGCTGGAGGAGTACCTCCTGCACCGGTTTATTGACAGCGACAGCGTTCAGCCGACGCCGGCGGAACTGGCGGCGCATCCGTTGCCGCGTTCGCTGATTCGCCTCAACCCAGACCTTCTTTATGGCACCGTGCTGGCAGGGGGCGTAGGGGCAGGTTCGCTCACGCTTTGGCAGAGCGATAATCTGGAAAGCTATCGCGCGATTGCGCCGAGTGCGGAAGACAATACCCAGCTGGAGCATAGTCTGGCGACGCTTGCCGAACAGCTCAATCAGCAACTGCGCGAGCGTGAGGGTGAGAGTAAAACCATCCTCAGCGCCCATCTGTCTCTGATTCAGGACGACGAGTTTGCCGGGAATATTCGTCGCTTAATGCTGGAGCAGCATCTGGGGTTAGGGGCGGCGATTATCGCCAATATGGAGCAGGTGTGCGACAAGCTGTCGGCCTCCGGTAGCGATTACCTGCGCGAGCGCGTTAGCGATATCCGTGATATCAGCGAACAACTGCTGCACATCACCTGGCCTGAAAGACGTCCGCGCAATGCGCTGGTGCTGAATAAGCCGACGATTCTGGTCGCTGAGGATTTGACACCCAGCCAGTTTTTAAGCCTCAATTTGCAGCATCTGTCAGGCATGATCCTGGAGAAAACAGGGCGCACATCGCATACCCTGATCCTCGCTCGCGCGTCGACTATACCGGTGCTTAGCGGCTTGCCGCTGGAGGCCATTAGCCGCTATGCAGGGCAGCATGCGGTACTGGATGCCCGCTGTGGGGTACTGGCCATCAATCCAGACGATGCGGTTCGCGGTTATTACGCGATTGCGCAGAAGCTGGCCGATGAATGCCAGCGGCGGCAGGCGCTGGATGCCGCTCAGCCCGCGCTGACCAAGGATAATCAGCGTATTGACGTTGCAGCGAATATCGGTACCGCGCTGGAAGCGCCGGGGGCGTTTGCCAATGGCGCGGAAGGGATTGGGCTGTTTCGTACTGAAATGCTGTTTATGGACCGCGACAGCGCTCCCGACGAGCAGGAACAGTTTGAAGCCTACCAGCAGGTCTTATTGGCCGCGGGCGACAAGCCGGTTATCTTTCGCACCATGGATATTGGGGGGGATAAAAATATCCGTTACCTCAATATTCCGCAGGAAGATAATCCGTTCCTGGGCTACCGCGCGGTGCGAATTTATCCAGAGTTTGCTGGACTGTTTCGCACGCAGCTGCGCGCCATCTTACGTGCGGCAACCTTCGGCAATGCGCAGCTGATGATCCCAATGGTGCACAGCCTTGACCAGATTTTGTGGGTAAAAAGCGAACTGCAAAAAGCGCTGGTGGCACTGAAAGCCGACGGTTTACGCCATGCTCCGACAATTTCATTGGGGATTATGGTTGAAGTGCCGTCGGTGTGTTACATCATCGACCATTTCTGCGATGAGGTGGATTTCTTCAGTATTGGTTCAAACGACATGACCCAGTACCTGTACGCCGTCGATCGTAATAACCCGCGCGTTTCGCCGTTGTACAACCCGATTACGCCGTCGTTCCTGCGAATGTTGCAGCAGATTGTCCGCGTGGCGCACGAACGCGGTAAATGGGTGGGCATTTGCGGCGAACTGGGGGGCGAAGGACGCTATTTACCGCTGCTACTGGGCTTAGGACTCGACGAGCTGAGCATGAGCAGTCCACGTATTCCGGCGGTGAAAAGTCAGCTTCGTCAACTGGAGGGCCAGGCATGCCGTGAACTCGCCATACGGGCCTGTGAGTGCCGTAGCGCTCAAGAGATAGAAGATCTGCTCAACCAGTTTGCACCGCAGAAAGACGTGCGTCCGCTGCTGGCGCGGGAGAATATCTTTGTTGGTGAATCTCTGAGTAACAAAGAGCAGGTGATTCAGTTTCTGTGCGGCAATCTGGGTGTTAATGGGCGAACTGAACATCCGTTTGAGCTGGAGGAAGATATCTGGCAGCGCGAAGAGATAGTCACCACTGCTGTCGGTTTTGGTGTGGCTATTCCTCACACTAAGTCCCAGTGGATCCGCCATTCCAGCATCAGTATTGCCCGGTTTGCTCATCCCGTTGACTGGCAGTCAGAGATGGGCGAAGTGGAACTGGTTATCATGCTGACGCTGGGGGCTGATGAAGGCATTAACCACGTGAAGGTCTTCTCGCAGCTGGCGCGTAAGCTGGTGAACAAGCCGTTCCGCCAGTCGTTGTTTGCCGCTGAAAATGCCGACAGTATTCTCGCGTTGCTGGAGGCGGAACTGACGTTTTAAGCTTCACTGAAAGAGCGCTCTCCAGCCTGCGACGATCTGGTTGCAGGCTGGATGAACGCGACCGGAAAGCGACATCATCAATGCGGCGCGTTTGGCACCGGCAGTTTCCCGGCTCTTAAGAGCGTCATTTCTTGCTTACAGAGCAGAACTACCGCCTGGCGAGCTTTAACACGGCGGGAGGTAAGGGCTCTTTTCACGGTCTGACGATCCGCACCTGATTCCAGCATCTGAAAACACATCAGGGAGAGTGCACGTCTGTTTTTCATCGCATATTCACTTTATTGAGTAAGCCTGCAGGGGGAGCTACATGCCGTTATTTTACAACGATGCAAACGGATATTACTAACCTGTTGGTGTTGTCTCACTTAACGTGCTGACTGAAAACGTACGCTGTACTCTCCCGGCGTCAGGCCAAACTGACGCCGGAACAGGCGGCAGAAATAATTACTGTCCTGATACCCGCACCGCTGTGCGACTTCGCTAATCGACAGATGGTATTTCTGTAAGATGATGCGCGCCTTCGCCATTCTGACCCACCGCAGGTACTCGACGAACCCCATGGTGCCGTGCTGGGCAAACACTTTTGACAGGTGGTTGGGCGTGATATTAAAAAACTGCGCTACGCTTTCCCGGGTCAGCGGTTGGGCATAGTTATCCTGCACCCAGTTACACATACTGTGATAGAGAAATTCAGCGCGCGGACGCTCTGTGTCAGGGCGGGTATTCACCACGCTACGACACAGATGCAGCAGGCTAAGCACCAGCGGCTGAATAATATCCTGGGCCTGAGAAGAGCGGCTTAAATGGGTTAATGCGGTGAGCATCGCCTCGCCTTCGCCGCGCTGCGGATGTGGTAACTCAATACGGCGGATCGGACGTAACAGCGATGCCGTTCGATTATCGTAAAAAGAGAGCCCCAGCCAGGCCGGAGAAAACACCAGACTCAGTAGCATCACGGGTTTATCGCTGCCGGGCAAATTCGCTGCTTTCGCCGGGATAAACAGCATGTCGCCTTCAGGCAGACTATACTGCTGTTTTTCCAGTTGATTACTGTATTCGCCACGCAGCACGATATCGAGGCGCGGAAGGTCAATACACAAACTGCCGGACGGTAACGTGGTGGGCTGGGACGCGAACCACACGCGGCCAAGACGCTGCGGGTTCAATACCAGGCCGCTGAACAGATCGGCGAAAAACTGTTGGTCTGCGGGGAGGCCTGGCTCTTTCATCGCTCTTTCTCTGCGCTATAAGTGCATTAACTGCCTGAACTCTTTCACTTTACTCCGACTCACCGGGATTTCAAATTCCAGATCTTTTAAGCGCAAAATGTAGGTGTTGTTAAACCAGGGTTCGATCTCGCGGATTTTATTCAGATTCACACAGAACGAGCGGTGGCAGCGGAAGAAATGCGAAGCAGGCAATTTGCTGCAAAATTCAGTGATGTTCATCGGCATCACGTACGATTCGCGCCGGGTGTAGACAAACGTCATCTTTTCATGGGCTTCTGCGTAGTAGATGTCGTTGATCGGGGTCACGATGATCCGCTCATCTTTGATCAGATTGATCGTATCGTTTTCGCGGGTCACCGGACTGGCAGGCGAGGTTCCCGTTTGCTGTTGCTGCCAGGCGGCTTCCAGCTTTTGCAGCATGCCGACGATGCGTGATTCCTGATACGGCTTCAGGATGTAGTCAAAGGCCTCCAGTTCAAAGGCTTCAACAGCGTGCTCTTTCCACGCGGTAATAAAGACAATAAAGGGCTTGTGCGCGAACTGGCTGATGTTTTGCGCCAACAGGACGCCATCCAGCGAGGGAATATTGATATCCAGAAAAATGGCGTCAACGCGGTTGTGCTGGAGGTATTTCAGCACGTCCAGACCGTCGTCAAATGTGCCGACAATCTCCATCTGGCTGTGCTCTTTTATCAGCCAGCTAAGTTCCTGTTGGGCCAGGAATTCATCTTCAACAATGATGACTTTCACGACTTCACTCCTGGTTAAAGCAACAATGTGGCCGGTGCGGCTGCGGGCGAGTGCTGATTAGGCACATAAAAGGCAATCTCAGTGCCTGGCTCCAGACGGCGGATATGGAGGCCCTCGCCGTAGAGCAGCTTAACGCGATGATGCACATTCAACAGACCAATTTTATTGCCCGGCATTTCATTGGATTCGACCCGTTCAATCACTTTTGGATCGATACCGTGGCCCGTATCCCGCACGGCAATCCGTACCCGATTACCGCACTCCGCAACGCTGATGGTGACCACCCCTTTTCCTTTGCAGGGCTGAATCCCATGGACGATAGCGTTCTCTACCAGCGGCTGAATCAGTAGGCTGGGAATATAACAGCTTACCTCTTCATCGATATCATAAATAACCGTCAGCTTGTCGCCAAAACGGGCCTGTTCGATGGCGATGTAATCCTTGATTTGATATAGCTCTTTTTTGATGTCGATCTGCTCATCGTCTTTTAATTCAATATTATAGCGAAGATAGCGCGATAAATTAAAAATCAGCTGGCGCGCAGTGTCTGGATTCAGCCGCACCGACGATGAAATTGCGTTCAGGGCGTTAAACAGGAAATGGGGATTTATTTTACTTTGTAGCGCACGCAGCTCTGCCTTATTTGCCATTTCGCGTAGCTGCTCCGCCCGGGAGACTTCCAGCTGAGTCGAGATAATTTGCGACAGGCCGATGGCCATTTCCTGCAGCGAGGAGGTTATCTGGTGGGCGTGACAGTAGTAGATTTTTAGCGTACCGGTGACAACACCTTTCTCCCAAAGCGGAATCACCAGCATGGAGTGTATTTCCGGCGTGCGGTGCGCTTCATCATTGTTTTTAATGATGATTTTTCCGTAATTGATCGCCTGTTGCGTAGTCGGACTGACGAAATCATCATTATCGCGGTAGTTAAGCTCACCCACGCCAACGTAGGCCAGCACGTGCTGGGTGTTGGTAATAGCGACGGCATCAGCATGGATATCATGGCGAATAATTTCGCACACCTGGCGAAGCGATTCACTATTGACCTGGCGAAAAAGCGGCAGAGTTTTGTTGGCGATATCCAGAGCCAGCTTAGCCTGCTTCGCGGCGCTGGCTTCTTTCTCGCCTTCCACGCTTTGCACCAGCATGACGATAAAACCAATGCAGACACTACCCAGAATCATTGGGATGCCGATTTTCGAGACGATATCCAGCCCCAGTTCGGTGGTGGGCGCCCAGGCGACGACGAGGATCATGGTCAGAGATTCGCACAGCATTCCGCCTAAAATACCCGCACGCCAGTGCTGCGCTTTGGGGATCCTACGGTTGATCCAGCCGGCAATGCAGCCTGCCAGAATGCTGGTGATAAAGCAGGGCAGGGCGGTTACGCCGCCGATGTCGATCAGGTAGCGGTGGGTGCCCGCGATCAGGCCTGTAATGATACCGACCCAGGGACCGAACAGAATTCCCCCTGACATGACGGCGATAATACGTACGTTAACCAGTGAGCCTTCAACCGGTACGCCGGACCAGGTACTGAACAGGGCAAACATTGAGAAAATCGCGGTAACGGCGAGCAGCTCTTTCGGGGAGTGGGCTGACTTGTGCAACAGTTCGCGAAACAGGCGGATACGAATCAGGAAAAACAGACAGAACAGCATCAGCGCTGCCCGGTCGAATACCGCCAGCAGCATATTGAATATTTCGTGCACGGGTGACTCTTGCGCAAGGGTTAAACCTCTATGATAGGTAACCTGAGGCTGGATGACCAGCACCCGCGCAGCCTGTGGCTAATGGGGAAAAACCTTAGTATTAAAAGGGGATTGTTGCATGATTGTTGTATTTACAATGCCTGTCCTGTCAACGGAGCGCGCAAAGTAATATGTTTAACAATAAAATGTTAAATGGTGGTAATTTTAAGCGGAGTGTGAAAAATTTTATTTCCTCATTTTTTCTGGATATTCCTCTTTTACCTCAATAAAAAATATTTTGTTTTGCCTCTCGACAGAAGGAAATTATTCAGGCTATTTTCTAAACGTGCCACCATCGTGGCAGCGTCGCTCGGACGGTCCGGGCGCTAACGTTAATCTGAGGATATTATGGCTGACTCCCGCCCTGAACGTCGCTTTACGCGTATTGATCGCCTTCCCCCTTACGTTTTTAACATCACTGCTGAGCTAAAGATGGCTGCGCGTCGGCGCGGCGAAGATATTATCGATTTCAGCATGGGGAACCCGGATGGGGCCACGCCTCCTCACATCGTCGAAAAACTCTGTACCGTGGCGCAGCGCCCGGATACGCACGGTTACTCCACCTCGCGCGGCATTCCGCGTCTGCGTCGGGCGATTTCCCGTTGGTACCAGGAACGCTATGACGTTGAGATCGATCCGGAATCCGAAGCGATTGTGACGATTGGCTCGAAAGAAGGATTGGCGCACCTGATGCTGGCCACGCTGGATCACGGCGATACGGTCCTCGTACCGAACCCGAGCTATCCGATCCATATTTATGGCGCGGTGATTGCCGGCGCGCAGGTACGTTCAGTGCCGCTGGTCGAAGGGGTCGATTTCTTTAATGAGCTGGAGCGCGCGATTCGCGAAAGCTACCCGAAACCGAAGATGATGATCTTAGGTTTTCCTTCCAACCCGACTGCGCAGTGCGTCGAGCTGGAGTTCTTCGAAAAAGTTGTGGCCCTGGCTAAACGCTATGACGTGCTGGTGGTTCATGACCTGGCCTATGCCGATATCGTCTACGATGGCTGGAAAGCGCCGTCGATTATGGAGGTACCGGGCGCTCGTGATGTCGCGGTGGAGTTTTTCACCCTATCGAAAAGCTACAACATGGCGGGCTGGCGTATCGGTTTTATGGTAGGTAACAAAACGCTGGTGAACGCGCTGGCTCGAATTAAGAGCTATCACGATTACGGAACCTTTACTCCGTTGCAGGTTGCAGCAATCGCCGCGCTGGAAGGCGATCAGCAGTGCGTGCGGGATATTGCTGAGCAATATAAACGTCGTCGAGATGTGCTGGTTAAGGGGCTGCATGAAGCCGGGTGGATGGTCGAGATGCCCAAGGCCTCGATGTACGTTTGGGCGAAAATCCCAGAGCAATACGCCGCGATGGGCTCACTTGAATTTGCCAAGAAACTGCTGAACGAGGCGAAGGTATGCGTTTCGCCGGGGATTGGTTTTGGTGATTATGGTGATACGCACGTGCGCTTTGCGTTAATTGAAAACCGCGACCGTACCCGCCAGGCGATCCGTGGCATCAAAGCAATGTTCCGCGCCGATGGCTTACTGCCTGCCAGTGCAAAATCGGCCACTGAAAGTACCGACTAACAACACGTTTCCCCAAAAGCAAACAGGAGCCATCAGGCTCCTGTTTATTTGCTGCGTCTTTTAATTTAGATCATCAGGGCGAAAGTACCGGCCCAAACGATGACCATAAAAGAAATGCCCATAAAGAAATATTTCACTTTTCATCTCTCCGCGTACCTGAGGTACGTCTAAATGAACATATGCTAACCTGACAGAGAGCTGATGCACGCGTAAACGAAATGGAGAATTCCCTTCGTTTGCTTGTCTGCATCACCTCAGAATTCTGAGCTTTTATGCTCCAGACGGCGCTAATGTACGCCTAAAAATGAGGTGAGACAAGAGGCATTTTTTTATTTAATTTTAATAACTTACAAGTGTCGTGATTCGGCGACAGTTTAATTTCTATCGGTAATAAATTGCTATTGAGCGACGGAATGTTTACTCGGAGAATTCTCATATCTCCATGATGTTAATGCGGTTAATTTTTCGCGGAATGAGATTATGAAAAGGTTAAAAATGACCAGATTAATGATGTTAGCACTCGTTCTTACGCCAGTGACGTCGATGGCGGCCTCGCCGATGGCATTCAATTTCAGCTGCGCAAGTATTGGTGGTGTGAATAGTGATGGTAAAGGCAATATCTGGATTGATGGCACTAAGGCGACGGTAAAGGCCTTCAATGAAAATTACTGGGAAGCAAAAAGCGGTAACAATACCGTGTCTATCTCCCGTAAAGATGACGGGAATCCGGACGTTTCCTGGACCGGGCCTAATCGTAAGCACGGGATTTGCCTGCCTGAAGACAATATCGACTTTTCAGGGGCAAAGAAATCGACCAGCAACGGGCCTTCTTTTTCCTGTTCTGCGGTAGCAAAGGGCAGTATCGAAGAGGTTATCTGTCAAAGTCCTTCGCTCTCAGCCATGGATTTGGCATTGAACGGGGCCTACAAGCAGGCGCTGGTTAAATCGAGTAATAACCCGACGCTCAAAGCAGAGCAACGCGGCTGGGTGAAAGGGCGTAACGAATGCTGGAAAGAGCAGGATAAGCCAGCGTGTATAGCCCGTAACTACAATGAGCGAATGACTGAATTACAGAACAAGTGGGGCGTGAAGTAATTCAGGCGCAGAAAAAAAGAAAGGCCTTTCGGCCTTTCTTTTTAGATGTACAACGAGGCTTCACCCATCGGGCGAGTTTTGAAGCGACGGTGGATCCAGAGATACTGCTCGGGTGCGCGCATGATCTCTTTTTCGATAATTTTGTTCATATACGCCGCTGCCTGGCTTTCATCTGTTGGATAACCTTCCATTTCTGGCGTGATGAACAGGCGGTAACCGGAGTTATCTGCTTTTCTCACCATGGTTACGGTCAGCATCGCTGCGCCCGATAAGCGTGACAGCACGTAAGTACCGTTGGTGGTTGCGACGTTTTTGACTGCGAAGAAGGGGGCGAATGAACTCCCTTTACGACCGTAGTCCTGATCGGGGGCAAACCATACCGCTTCCCCTTTTTTCAGGGCGCCGACAATACCGCGCAGATTATTTCTGCCGATCATGGCCTTGTTGGAGCGCATACGACCGCGGGTTTGGATCCACTCCATCAACTTATTATTGTGCGGGCGATAGGTTGCCATCATCGGTTGGCAAAGTCCCATTACGCGACCACCCAACTCGAGTGACATAAAGTGTACGCCTACCACCATCACGCCACGGTTTTGCATCTGTGCGCGTTTCAGGTTGTCCAGCCCTTCTACATCAAACCATTTGCGTACCCGGCGATCCGGCCAGAACCAGGCCATACCCGTTTCAAGCAGGGCCATGCCGAGTGAACGGAAGTTCTCATCGACCAGTTTGTCTCTTTCTTCTTGCGACAGATTTGGGAAACAGAGTTCGAGATTTTTATGAGCAATAGATTCACGGCGCTTTAAAAATGGACGAGCCAGCGTGCCTGTACGGGTACCAAGAAAACACAATACCGGATAGGGAAGCTGTACCAGTAACCAGAGCACACCGACGCCAAACCATGTGAGCCAGTAGCGCGGATGCAAAAACGCGCGTGAAAATTTACATTGGGGGAACATAAGCACCTGTTGTTGATACGAAATAGGTGTATCGCGAAGATTCTTTAGTCTGCCGCTTTACAGTCTGTACTGATCGTTAGGCCGCCATGAACGACATTGGTTCCTGTAAAGAGTGTAAAACTGAGTCAGGACAAAACCAGGAAGGGGCATGAATGATCGGACGCTCAATGTACACCCGAATATTAATGTCAGCCAGAAATAATTACTCAAGATGCGTAAATGTTTTTACGGCGATTAAGGTCAAAAATGAGTCGATATATAATGCGTTGTTTTTATGACGATTAAATAAACGGCTGTCGAATAAATTAGTAGTCAGCGATTGAGTGATTATTGTAACGAAAATGTTGCTTAAATTGCGAACTATTGGGAATTGTCTTAGAATATAAACTCAAGGGAGTGTAAGGACTTACGTAAATTTTTACGGCAAACAGGAGGTATCGCTATGTTCTATTTTTGGATCTTTCTCGCGTTGAGCATTCTGAGCGTCAGTTGCTATATCTGGCAGGTTATGGGGGCTGCGGCGTCAATAAGTGCTTTTATCGGCATGGCCATACTCACGGCATTAATTTACGTTTTTACTATGCAGTTGACCAATGGTAACGAGATGGTTACCGGATTATTCCTTTTTCTTGCCCCAGCATGCGGTTTGATCATCCGCTTTATGGTGGGTTACGGTAAGCAATAAATTATCACGTTGAGCTATTTATTCTTTATCTGAATGTATTGAAGTGCCAGCGTCGCTGGCACTTTTTGCGAGACTGAAATCGGTTACCGGGCGTCAGCCAACTGGAGTGACGCTTCCTCTTGCTGAGCGTTTTTCCGTTGTTGTTCGAGTTCCAGCGCGCCGCGATGGGAGAGGTAGCAGAACAGGATGCAGCAGACAATCCCGCCCATCAACAGATAGAAGCCGCCATGCCATCCCATTTTATCGACCATCACGCCAAACAGGCTGGTTCCTAGCGATGCGCCAAAAATGTAGCTCATGAATCCGCGTAACCCTACCGCAGAACCTACTGCGAAGCTGGGGACGATTTCCATGGTCTGAACGGAGGCCAGGAACTGCGGAACATAAATCAGGCAACCCACGATGGCGGCAAAAATAGTGACCATCAGCAGCGATTCACTTTTCCAGTAACCGATCAGGCAGACGAAAATCAGCGCCATACAGATCATGGCCAGCGGCATGCGACGGCCTTTAAACAGTTTATCGGTGAGCCAACCCGCCAGTAATGTGGAAGGAATTGCCGCCCATTCGAAAAACAGAAAAGCTATGCTCATTTGCTCTTTCGAGAAATGTTTTTCGGTTAATAAATAAATTGGCAGCCAGCTAATCATACCAAAACGCACCATATAGACAAAGACGTCTACCAGTGAAACATACCAGGCATTCTTATTACGCAATACATAGGTGCAGAAGATCTGGAAGGCACTCATATTTTCTGGCGCCTGGACAGCGTGTCGGGAATTTAATACGACTTTTTCTTCCGGCATCATTTGTTCCAGAGCCGGTAAGCCCTCCTGACGCGGTGAACCTTTCCCCAGCATCAGCACAATAAAAGCAAACAGTACGGCAACACAGGCCGGAACAATATAGCTGGCGCTTTGCCAGTGTTCGCTCCCCAAAATGGCAAACGCGGCGCCAACAATCGGGGCGACAATACCACCGCCAACGTTGTGTGAGATATTCCAGAATGCGCCAACGCGTCCACGTTCTTTACGTGGAAACCAGTTAGCGATGGTAATAAATGAAGGGCCAACGCCCATCCCCTGAAACAAACCGTTGAAAACGACCAGCGCGGCAAATATCCAGAATCCGGTACTGAACCCCAGGCCTACGTTGACGATAGCGCACAGGATCAGGCCGCATGCCATGAAGACTTTCGGGCTGGCCTTGTCTGCCAGACTGCTCATAATGCCTTTACTGATCCCATAGGCAATAAGCATGCAGCTGCTGAGTAAACCAATCTGCGTAGCGCTGAGATCCAGGTGCTCCTTCAGGTATGGAGTCGAGAGCGTGAAGTTATTGCGCACAATATAGTACGCAAGATAGCCAAGAAATACGCTGAGTAATGCCTGAATGCGGTATCGGCCATAAGTTGCCTGGACTTTCTCCGCCGGGACTTTATTCGCCGCTGGTCCTGCCTTAAATATTGATAACATATCATCACCTAATTTTTTATTGATGTGAATATCAGGATTTTTCGCAGTGAAGAGTGAAATAGACGGCAAAGAAACTCAACTTGATGAAATGTGTCACTATTGACTCAATTTACGGGTGGCGTGGCAGATTTTGACTCTTTTTTAATAATGGATTTTCAATTCTATTCTTTCACGGGAATTTTTATCATCGGCGTGTGCGGGTATTAACAAATTCAGGCTGCATTTTCGGGTATTCTTTACTGATGTCGTCACTTTCCGTTTGGTTATTCTACGAATAACCTTATTCTTCCCCCCAGCGGTGATAAACGGGTAAGTTTTGTCTCAATATTATTTTTTGTACATGTTGGTATTTATGAACGGGATCACAAACAGACTGTTGGGCCGGGGGCGTTTTTGGGCATTCTTGCTCTGTTTTATGTCGCTGTCGGCGAGCTGCCAGGTCCTGGGTAAAGAGCTGGTGATGGCGACCACCTTTTCCCCAGGGGCCACGGCCTGGATTATCCAGCGCTGGCAGACGGAGCCAGGGTCAGTGATGATTCGCACGTTAAACCGGACCAGCGGTTCGCTGGAACAGTTGCTGGATACTGCGAATGCGGAAAACGTCGATCTGATTTTGACCTCATCACCCATGCTGTTGCAGCATCTTCAGGAGCACCAGAAGCTGGCACCTTTCGATAATGCGCTGCCTGAAAGCCAGCGGCTGGTGCCAGACTCGATTCGCTCGACCTCCGTGGCTGTGGCGATATCAGGGTTTGGCCTGTTGATTAATCGTTCTGCGCTGGCGGCGCGGCATCTTCCGCCGCCTGCCGACTGGGGGGATTTAACGCAGCCTAAATATCAGAACGCGCTGTTGATGAGTAGCCCGTCGCGTTCCGATACCAACCACCTGATGGTTGAGTCGCTGCTGCAACAGAAAGGGTGGGAAGAGGGCTGGGCGACGTTGTTGGCCAGCGCCGGTAATCTGGTAACGATTTCATCACGCAGTTTTGGCGTGGCCGACAAAATTAAGAGCGGTCTGGGCGTGGCGGGGCCGGTTATTGATAACTATGCCAACCTGTTGCTTAACGATCCGCACCTTACTTTTACCTATTTCCCTCGCTCGGCGGTGTCACCCACCTATGTTGCCGTACTCAAGAATAGCCAGCACCCCAACGAAGCGCGTCGCTTTATCCGCTATCTGTTAAGCCCGGAAGGACAGCGGATCCTTGCGGATGCGAACACGGGGAAATATCCGGTCACGCAGCTCGCGCCTGATAACCCACGCGCCGCTCAGCAGGCTATTTTGATGAGCCAGCCCGCGCTTAATTATCGGCTGATCCTTAAGCGGCAACAGTTGGTGCAGCGGATGTTTGATACCGCCATCAGTTTCCGACTCGCGCAGCTGAAAGATGCCTGGCGGGCGCTATACAGTGCGGAAGTGCGCCTGAAACGCCCGCTACCCGAAATCAGAGCATTACTGACCAGCGTCCCGATAGACGCCAGAAGTAGTGAAGATGAGGCCTGGCTTGCGCAATTTGAGAATAAAAGCGTAGCCGAACAGCAGATGATGGAGTGGCAGCTCTGGTTTCTTAAAAATCAGCGTCAGGCGATATCCAAACTGGAAGAGTTAAAATGAAAGGTGGTTCGATACTGCAACGCCTGCGCCAGCTCAGCATCAGCAGCAGCCTGCGGGGAGCGTTTCTGACGGGCGCATTACTGACGTTGAGCGTAAGCTGCGTCAGTTTGTACTCCTGGCATGAGCAGAGCTCGCAGATACGCTATTCACTTGATGATTACTTCCCGCGCGTACATTCCGCTTTTTTGATAGAAGGAAATCTCAACCTGGTTGTGGATCAGCTTAATGAATTCCTGTTGGCCCCCAACACCACGGTGAGGCTGCAACTGCGCAATCAAATTATTTCTCATCTGGACAAAATTGAGGTGCTGAGCCGGGGATTACAATCGGCAGAACAACAGCAGTTGGCGGTGATTTTGCAAGACAGCCGGGCGCTGATGGCGGAGCTGGACCGGGTGCTCTACAACATGTTCCTCGTGCGCGAAAAGGTGAGTGAACTCTCCGCGCGCATCGACTGGCTACATGATGATTTTACTACCGAGCTGAATTCGCTGGTGCAGGATTTTACCTGGCAGCAGGGGACGTTGCTGGATCAAATTGAGGCCAAAAACGGCGATGCGGCGCAGTATCTCAAACGTGCCAGAGAAGTACAAAACGAGCAGCAGCAGGTTTACACCCTGGCAAGAATTGAAAATCAGATCGTGGATGATTTACGCGACAGGCTCAATGAACTGAAGTCGGGTAGCGACGACGGAATGCTGGTGGAGAATCATATCCGCTATCTGGAGAACCTGAAGAAAACGGCGGATGAAAATATCCGTACCCTCGATGACTGGCCCAGTACTATCACCCTGCGGCAAACCATTGATGAGTTACTGGAAATCGGGATGATGAAAAATAAAATGCCCGATACCATGCGCGATTATGTCGCCGCGCAAAAAGCGCTCGTTGATGCTAACCATGCCAGAGAGGCAACGCTCGGGCGCTTTCGAACACTGCTTGAGGCACAGTTGGGGAGTAGCCATCAGCAAATGCAGATGTTTAACCAGCGGCTGGAACAAATTGTTCGCGTCAGCGGTGGACTTATTCTGCTGGCGACGCTGCTGGCGCTACTTCTCGCCTGGGGGCTCAACCATTACTTTATTCGTTCGCGTCTGGTGAAGCGTTTTACCGCTCTCAACCAGGCCGTGGTGCAAATTGGTCTTGGCAGAACGGATGCCACCATCCCGGTTTATGGGCGCGATGAGCTCGGGCGCATCGCAGGATTGCTGCGCCATACTCTGGGCCAGTTGAGTGCGCAAAAAAATCAGCTGGAGCAGGAAGTGACAGAGCGCAAGGAGATAGAGTCCGATCTCCGGGCAACGCAGGATGAACTGATCCAGACGGCAAAACTGGCAGTGGTTGGACAGACCATGACCACGCTGGCGCACGAGATTAACCAACCGCTGAATGCGCTGTCGATGTACCTGTTTACGGCGGGAAGGGCAATTGAACAAGGACAATCCGCTCAGGCCAGAAGTACGTTAACCAAAGCGGAGGGGCTGATTACCCGTATTGATGCCATTATCCGTTCGCTGCGTCAGTTTGCACGTCGGGCCGAGCCGGGCGCGCCTTTGCATCCGGTCGATCTGCGACAAACATTCAGCGCCGCCTGGGAACTCTTGGCTATGCGGCATAAGCCACAGCAGGGTACGCTGACGCTTCCAGCCCAGAGTGTATGGGTGACAGGTGATGAAGTGCGTATTCAGCAGGTGCTGGTAAACGTACTGGCAAATGCGCTGGATGCCAGTCCGACTGGCGCGCAAATAGAGGTTCACTGGCAGGCTGAGGGCAGCCGATTGTGCGTCTTTGTCTGCGATAACGGCCCCGGCTGGCCGGAGGCGTTATTGCCATCACTATTAAAGCCGTTTACCACCAGTAAGGATGTGGGGCTCGGTATTGGCTTATCGATTTGTGTATCGTTAATGGGGCAAATGAACGGCGAACTGCGCCTGGCGTCGACACCGGGGCGTAATGCCTGCGTCGTTCTGCAATTTAATCTGACGGATGTAAACGATGTTGTGTGATGACTATTCTGTTCTGCTGATTGATGATGATGCCGATGTTCTCGACGCTTACACTCTGTTGCTTGAACAAGAGGGGTACCGTGTCTATGCATGCAATAACCCTTTTGATGCCCGAAACTGGCTGCAAGCCGACTGGCCGGGGATTGTTCTGAGCGACGTGTGTATGCCTGGCTGCAATGGAATAGACCTGATGACGTTGTTTCATCAGGATGATAATCAGCTCCCTATCCTGCTAATCACCGGGCATGGCGATGTCCCGATGGCGGTGGAGGCAGTAAAGAAAGGCGCATGGGACTTTCTGCAAAAACCGGTCGACCCCGGCAAACTGCTGTCTCTGGTAGAGGATGCGCTGCGTCAGAGACGATCCGTGATTGCCCGTCGCCATTATTGCCAGCAAAAGCTTCAGGTTGAACTGCTCGGCTACAGTGACTGGGTCAATCAGTATCGTCAACGTCTGCAACACCTGGCGGAAACGGATATTGCCGTCTGGTTTTATGGCGAGCCGGGAACGGGACGTATGACCGGAGCCCGGTATTTGCATCAGCTTGGGCGCAGCGCTGATGGGCCGTTTATCCGCGGTGAACTGACGCCCGGGAACGCGGGACTACTCAATGACCTTATTGCACAGGCGCAAGGAGGAACGCTGGTCCTGAGCCATCTTGAGTGCCTGACACGTGAACAGCAGCACCATCTGGTGCATCTGCAAAGCCTGGAGCGGCGTCCGTTTCGTCTGATAGGCATTGGTGACACATCGTTAGTGGAACTGGCTGCAACCAACCAGATTGTGGCCGAACTCTACTACTGTTTTGCGATGACGCAAATCGGTTGCCAGCCGTTGTCACAGCGTCCGGATGATATTGAGCCGCTGTTTCGTCATTACCTGCAGAAAGCCTGTCTGCGCCTGAACCATCCCGTGCCCGAGGTTGAAGGGGAGTTACTGAAAGGCATGCGGCGTCGCGTGTGGTTAAGTAATGTTCGGGAACTGGCGAATGCCGCCGAGCTTTTTGCCGTTGGGCTACTCCCGCTGGCTGAAACCGCGAATCCGCAGCTGCATCTGCCTGAACCAACACCGCTCGATCGGCGGGTTGAAGAGTACGAGCGACAGATCATTACTGAAGCGCTAAATATTCATCAGGGGCGCATTAACGAAGTGGCGGAGTATTTACAAATCCCGCGTAAAAAATTGTATTTACGCATGAGAAAATACGGGCTGAGCAAAGAACACTATAAGTTTTAGTCGACAGAATTGGGGGAGAAGGGACGTCGAGAGTATTTCGGTGGCGGCGTTGGCGTTCACCGAAATAGGCAACGGAAGTCCGGGTGATTATCTGGTTGTTTTTCTTACCACATCAAATCATCAGGGATGACAAAATCAGCATACGGATCGTCTTCGTCCTTCGCTTCCTGGCTCAGCTCGCAATTTAAAACAATATAACTTGCATCGCGCTGCGCAATCTTGTCGGCGACGACAGCCGGGATAATGGCGTATTCGCTATCGTTGCCGCTTTCAGCCGTCAGTCGGGCAATGGCCAGACGGCCCTTGATCAGCTGAGACTGAGTCACCTTATCAACATAGACTTTTTTGATCAGATTATTATCAGTAAAGTTGTAACCAATATCGCCACGGGTAATGGTGATTTTATTCATTTCAATCAGTTGCTTGATCTGCGCTTTATATTCTTTAGACAGCGCGGCCTGTTTCTGCTGTTCGCTGAGCTGCTTGTCGCGCTCAATTTGCGCTTTTTTATTCTCTTCAACCGCTTCTCTGGCTTCGCGAGCCTGAACGCGCGATTTCTTCGCCGTTCTTTGCACTTTGGCCACTTTTTTGCTGCTGACCAGACCTGCCTTAAGCATCTGTTCTTGTAGGGTAAGTTTTGTCATCGTCGCTTCTAATCCAATAAAATCGTTGTCAGGATTATAACCTTAACGTTCGGCGGGATGCCAGAAAATGGCCGTGCCACGACGGTTATCTCCAGTAGGCGTCACCGTTCTGTGTCTTACTCCCTTTCCGAATCGTGTTGATAGTTAACCCGTTTTTTAATAAGAAATAATATGCTGAATGATTTAACTAACTTGAGGATAGATATCATAAATATAAATATTCCAGTGATTTATCCTGTTTGCCATAATCAAATAGAGTTATTTTGGCAGGTATTTAATCTAAAAAACAATCAGTTGTCTCTTGATCAAATTTAAAGTGCAGCCTCATTGCGCCGATAACCATAATGAAAATATGGACAATGGAGGGGAGTGGCATGTGGTGGGTTTATCGAATGCCGATGAAAATGAAGTTAATAATCGCGCTACAACCACTATTATTGGCGTTATGTTGGTTTGCTGGTTCAGGAATATTGACACGCATTGAGACAGAACGGCAGATGGAAAATATTGCTCAACTGACAGCGCTCGCGCGTAGTGCCGGAAATGTGGTGCATGAGCTGCAAAAAGAACGGGGAATGAGCGTCGGATTTCTGGGGGCAGAAGGGAAGACGTTCAAAGATGAGTTAACCGCGCAGCGGGCTTTAACCGATCGCGAGATCGAGGTCTTTGTGCGTTCACTGTCCGATACTGCATTACCAGAAGGGGATGCCGCCAATTCTGTCACCACGTTTAAGAAAAACATTCTGTCGCTTGCCACCATCCGGGAAAACGTCACGCGATTGGGGCTTCCGGCCTCAGATGTCGTTAAGTTTTATACTAATGTCATTGCTGATGTGCTGAGTTTTGTGGGCAGGTTGGGACAGTTGACGGATTCAGGCGAGATGGCGAACGCATTCGCCGCCTACTACAATTTGCTGAATTTGAAAGAACAAGCAGGTATTGAACGCGCGCTGCTGTCAAATATCTTTTCCTCCGGTCATTTCGCCGAGGGGCAGTTACATCAACTCAGTGATGTCGTCAGTAAACAGAACGTCTGGCTGGCACAATCGTTGCGTCTGAGCCCTCCGGAACAGGCGGCCATGCTGGAAAGCCGCTTACAGTCCACAGAAGCGTCAAAAGCCCTCTCATTTCGCGAAACCGCGTTTAGTCATGCCGCGAACGGTGGATTTGATGTCGATCCTACTGTCTGGTTCAAGGTTCAAACCCAGCGTATTGAAGTGATGCGGCAGATAGAAGATGTGACGGCGAATCTTCTGTTAGCGAATGCGGAAAAACTCGCGCAGGATGCACGAAAAAACTGGCAAATATATATGATTGTCAGCTTGTTAGCGCTCCTGGCATCATTGGCGTTCGCAGGGGCAATCGCTATCAATATGCATCGTCAATTTAGTGACACGCTCCGCAAGATTGCGGGTATGAACGGCGATCTGACTCAACGACTGGCGACCCCGGGGAAAGATGAGCTTTCCTCACTTAATCGCGCCTATAACACGATGCTGGAAAGTATTCAGCATATCGTCCAGGAGATTAAACAAGGCTCCGTGGTTTTATCCGATGCCAGCAACAGTATTACGGCGGGTAATCAGGACCTGGCCCAACGTACGGATGAACAGGCAGCATCAATAGTACAAGCGGTGGCCAGTATGGAACAGCTCTCCACGACGATTACGCAAACGGCGGACAATGCCCGCGAAGCGGAGCATCTGACAATAAGGCTGGAAAAAGAGGTCCGCCAGGCCAGTAACGTCGCCAGTGCGGCAAATCAAAGCATGGGGGATATTCGCTCTTCCAGTGAGAAAATCTCGAATATTGTGACCTCGATTGACGATATTTCGTTTCAGACTAACTTGCTGGCGCTGAATGCGGCAGTGGAAGCTGCACGGGCCGGAGAGATGGGCAGGGGGTTTGCGGTTGTCGCCAGTGAAGTGCGGAATCTTTCGCAGCGTTGTGCCAAAGAAGCTAATCAGATCCGCGAGCTGGTCGCGCAGAATATGGTAAAAATTAGTGAGGGTGTTGAGCGGGTTACGGCGTCCGCTACCGCGCTAGAAGCCGCGGCGGACAATACCACCAGCATGAAGCAATATATTGCGGATATCGCTCGTGTAGCGACGGAACAATCGCAAGGGGTAACTCAGATTAACCTGGCACTGCGACCTATGGAGCAGGTCACGCAGCAAAACGCGGCGTTGGTTTCTCAGGCCGCAAGCGACAGCCAGCGCCTGGACAATCTGTCTGTCACCATGAAGGATCTGGTCAATCGTTTTGTTGTCTGACCTGACGCCGTTTAACCGACCCGGACAACATACCGGGTCGGTTCATCCCCTGGCGGGGAAATGGTATTAACGATAAATGGCTACAACGGGTTTTCCGTCATCGCCTATGGTTCCCCGGTACATACCTTCAGAGTTGAAGGACATGGTGTAATTACCAGCTTTATCAAGCACAATTACTCCACCGCTGCCATTCAGCGCCTTAACTTCATCCAGAGCATTCTGCGCTGCGTCTTTTAAAGGGGTATTGCGGTATTTCACCTGGGCTGCAATGTTATACGCGGTCAGCGTGCGGATAAACATTTCTCCTGAGCCGGTTGCGGATACCGCCACGGTTTCATTGTCGGCATAATTTCCTGCGCCAATGATAGGTGAATCCCCCACACGTCCGTAACGTTTGTTGGTCATTCCGCCTGTAGACGTTCCGGCGGCGAGATTACCGTCTTTATCCAGAGCAACAGCGCCGACAGTGCCATATTTATAGTCATACATCATTGGGTCAGCGAACAGGGCAGCGCTCTTTCCATCGTGATCAAGGAGCACTTTTTCTTTTTTGATTGCATTCTGTAATTGCTGCCAGCGAAAATCTGTTTTGAAATAAGCAGGATCAACGGTTGCGAGTCCCTGTTCTTTTGCAAAGGTATCCGCGCCTGTCGAGACCATGAGTACGTGCGGGCTTTGAGTCATAACGGCATACGCCGCATTAATTGGGTTTTTAACCGTGGTTACACCGGCAACGGCACCGGCTTTTCGGGTTTTCCCATCCATAATGGACGCATCCAGTTCATTGCGGCCATCGTGGGTAAACACGGCACCTTTACCTGCATTGAAGAGAGGAGAATCTTCCATCACATTAATCGCTTTCTGAACGGCTTCCAGGCTGCTACCGCCTTTATTCAGAACCGCATAACCTGCATTCAGAGCTTCAGTGAGTTTTTCTGTATACTGCTTTTCCTGTTCTGGTGTGATGGTATCTTTTGTAATGGTACCGGCACCACCATGGATCACCAGCCTTATCGGCGATTGCGCGTCTCCCCATGCGGGAGCTGTCAGTAAGGTACAAAGGGTCAAAGTAGCGATACTGGTCTTGATTCTGATCATATGAATAAATTCCTTTTTTCTGAGTGATGAATCATTTCCGATAATGTTTCTCATTACCGGTATTAATCAGCCTGTTTATGGAGAACTTATTCCTGACAAACTGGCTAAAGATTAATCATGGCTATACTTCAATAATCATAATTTTGGTTAATTGATTTTAGTCAAAATATATTTTTAATGATTGATTTATCAAAAAATGAAGCGTTTCCGCAGTAGTTTCTATCATTCCACTGACCATACTCGCGGGCTTCCGGTTGCAGTCTGTCGCTGGTAAAGTGAGCAACCAATACCGAGATGTGGCCAGAAGGGAATTCCGAGTGACCGAACGTATTGATTATCAGACTGAAAAATACAGCTTTACTGAGGCGACTGAAAGTTCCCGTCTGGCTGGCCAGTGGGCTGATGTTATTGCTGAATGTCGGGAAATGAAGGCGGGTCCGGAAGAGCGTCTGCGTATTGCTTTATTGAATGTGGACTATGTGACCAGCTTTGAGCTGCCTTTCCGTTTGTTATTACTCCGTACCCCGCAACTGATTGCCATCGTTCGTGAAGAGCTGCAACTTAGTCAGAAAAACGTAATCTTTAACGGTAAACGCTTTGGTTGTGTTTACAGCCTGAAAGCGAGTCTCGGCGGGATACCGGATGAATTTCAGTACCGCCTGTCGCATCGTATTCGACGCATTAATCGTGCAGGTTCAAGCGAAGCGCCATATCAGCAAATTGCTAAAACGGTGAAAGCACCGCGTGAGCGTCTGAAGCTGGCACTGGAATCAGGCCTTGATGTCACTGCTTTGGACGGGCTTTTCTGGTTTGGTAGCCAACGTATTGCTGCTGACGTACTGAGGCTGAGAAAATCAGGGATGCGGATAGCTACTGAGCAGACAATGGTGTCCGACAATCTTACTGCAACGGTGAGGAATGTGCCGTTTTATCGCCTGGCTTAGGGATGAACTGACAGGTAAATGAAAGGATTTAGCCGGATGAATTTAATTAAAAGTGTCCCCTGCAGGAATGTGATTAGTTAATTAATATATTGATTTTTATGAGAATATAAATACTTGAATTAAAATTCTATACACTTAGTTATACACATAAGAAAAAATTAGTGCTTTTTTATGGACTGGGTGTATTTTCCCCAGCCCAGCCCAGCCCAGCCCAGCCCAGCCCAGCCCAGCCCAGCCCAGCCCAGTCCGTTAATTTACAAATTGTTACATACTTTGTTCATCAAATTTCATCGTTATCAGCGATTAACAAGCACTGGCAAAGATTGTCACTCAGTAATATTCCCTAACATTCACTATTATTCACCATTATTCACCATTCAAATTATTTGAATAAGTTTGAAAGTGTCATTCTTTACGTATTAATTCTTCTGTGCAAGTATATATACACCCAATAGAGACTAATTAAGTCTTAGTATAAATATCTAATGTGAAGGACATAGCCATGAGCTTATTGCCTCGGGAAAACGCACCCCGAAAAAGCTATAGACTTCTGAGAATATCAGAAGTGATTAATTTGACTGGCTTACCCAAGTCAACAATTTATCTAAAGATAAAGAATGATGAATTTCCTAACCAAGTTTCTATCGGTTCTCGTTCTGTTGCATGGGTGGAGCATGAAGTTAATGAATGGATAGAGAAAAATATTCTCAATAGAAAATTAAACTCCTAAATTGAGGTGGCAATTATATGGTTGACAATGTTTTTAAGAAAAAATTGGTATCAATTAAGAACCAACATGTGTCGGTGTTAGACAGTTACAAAGTAAGTCCATTTAAAGAAACTTATAGCGACACAGCCTGTATTGTGCGTATTATCGAAATCTATTCACTGAATAAGCTGCGTGCTAAAGGTGAAAAGCTGTATTCACTTACGGGGTTAACAGTACCTGATACGGAAGCTGTGGCGAATGAGATCAACCTGCTCCTGAGCCGTTATGCCCAGTTGTGTCGTCAGGAAGAGGAAGAGTTATCTTTCAGGCAGCGTGAAGTGACAAATGCGGAAGTTGCATGGAAAAGCACATTCTCAAAAAACGGCGTCAGTAGCATTGCTGAAGCCAAAACGAATAAAACTGGGCATGCTGAACGAGCGGATGCTGAACGGTGTTACCATCTGGCTGTTTCCCGGCTGAATGAGCAACATGGCCGACTGAGCACAATCAAGCTTTTACCGGGCGTACTGGCCGATGAAGTTAACTACATTGGTAAGGGAGTTGAGAAGCGTTTACTGAACATATTTCCTCAATCCGGCCAGATCCCTGCTGATTTTATTTCTGTGTTTAATGACGGTGACGTTGTCCGTGATATTAAATTTATTACAGATGCACTCAAATCTTTGTCTGATTCTGTGAGCGAAATTATTAGCCGTTGTAGCGTTCCAACTGATCGTTATGTATTAAATAACGGTGGAATGGCAAGAGCTATGGCTTACAGGGAGTACTATCGAGCAGATAATTATGTATTACGTTCAGTCGTAAGTGACAGGGATTATGTTGAGCATGTAATGAAATACAATCGGGTTACTGAGTACAAAAATAAAATCTTGTCTTAAATACTTTAAAGGGTGAAAAACTATGTATGCCTTCAAAACTGAAAGGCCGGACGCAGCACGTCGTTATCATAATAAATTCGTCACTGGCACTAACTATCAGGAAGAATCAAACAGACGCTTTGCATTAAGTGAACCTACTGAAAATATACTGCGTACCTCAATTCTGGAATCCGGGTAGGTAAAACAAACAGGAAACACCCACAACTGTACGATGTATACTGCTATTGCTCTAATGTGGAGTGCGGTCACTCGTTTGTGATGAATGTTGCTTTCTCCCATTCCGTTAGTCCAAGCGCGCTGAACGGGCAGGGGAGGGTTAAAGAGCTAATTGATGCCATTCCACCCGAGGAACGGGAAAAGGCTTTAAAGTTGCTGCTGGCTGCGCAAAAGAATGGGTAAAGTATGCGTCGGGAATGGCCGATCCATTCCCGAAACCTGAACACAGGATTTCAGTTAATTAGGATATAAAGTTATTATTTTTCATATGGTTATATTTTTCGCGTTTTACGAGCCTTCATAAAATTACACACCTAAAATAAATTATCCATTTAATATCATAGAGTTGCGTATTCAGGCCATAGATACTACGGACAGTAAAACTGAAAAAAGCTGAATTTCTTTTCATTCTTTTCAGTTCCTGTCTCGCAGAGCATCCCCAGAACGGGCGCGGGCTGGCAATATCGTTTGTAAAAAATCACAACTGAAAAATTTTAGTGATATGAAAACCGCAGGCGGGTGCGGTGTAGTGCCATTTTTGTGACTTTTATTTTTTTCTAACAATCAGAATCAAATCATTTTAGAATACAATGAAGAACGTATAAAACATATAGAAATGTAGGTGGAGAGATGCAAGTAAAGAAAAAAAGAAATTATAATAGACTTAAGTTGGTATATACTAAATATGTTTTTTATTGCGCTTATTATTGCCCTATATTATTTCCTCGTTGGTTAGTAAATGAAGTTAATAGTCGTCATGAGGAAACTGGCAGTTTAAATAATTATATTAATAATGACAATCCAAAATTTGTTTCTTTTCTCAACGGTGAGTTTAATTGGTATAAAACGACATTAAGTTTTATCATCGAAAAAAATGAGCTTGATAAATTAGCTAAGTGGATTATCCGTTATTCTAGAAGCACTTTTAATGCTTCGAGGTATGAAGGTATAAATGATGTTTCAAATATATTTGGATCCTCCTATTTTAACTTCGGAAAGATTAGTGTCAATGGGAACGATAGAGGTATTAGTGATTCATTAAAGCCTTTATCGTCAAAAACTAAATACATTGATTTTATCATGTTGAGCTTACATAAGCATGGTAGCGATTTATTTATTATGACATATGAGGTTTTTATGAAGAAGGGGGCAACTGATGCTATAAAAAATATTACTGTAGATGAGCTTGTATTTGATTCAGAATTTGACAAATTAAACTTCTACAGTAAAAAAAATAGTGGTTTTAGATGTTGGGATAGATCGTGGTTAGCATCTGAAATTATTTGTGAGAAATTTGATATTGTATTTAGTGATGTACATAAGGTATTGAAGGAGTTGAATGACACAATAGGTATGTCAATTCATGAAAACAGTGTGGTTGCGATTCCTGAAATGTGCATTGAAGAGCATGTCGATTACTTTTCTGGGACAAATAATCAAAATGCTGAAAGAGCCGCTGAGTTTGGTTATTATTATCCTTCACCGTATTTGATAAAAGATGAAGGCGGGTATTTATTAAACGTACATGATACCTCTAAATATTCTTTTGATGCCCTTTATATCTATAATAACGTTAATAAAAAAAATAATAATGGGTACCCGGATTTCTATCCGACTACAAATTCTAAAGGATTTATCAGGGATATTTCTTTTGGGTTGCTGATTTCTAATGGAATAACAACCCTGGCTAAGCAGGTTGGAGAGGTTGTAACTGATGAACATGGAGATGTACTAACACAAAAACATAATGATTACTTCATTTTTTACATGCGATCAAAAAAAATAAAAAGTTGGCTGGAGGCTTTCTCACGAAAAAGGAATACTAAGGTAAATAATTTACTAAAGTACCAAGTTGAGAAGTGCGATGAGTTAGTAAGAAAAACTGAAGGTTTATATCATTTATCAGAAAGCAGAATTCAGTTTGATAGCATCAAGTATAATAAAAAGAACTCAAAAATTATTTTTTGGTTTGTAATAATACAAATAATTTTAGCTGTGCTAGCAATAGACATCCAAAAATGGAAGATATGGTTAAATTGGGTTGTCAATTTTTTTAATTAGTTAATCTGATAAGAAGTACTTCTTAGCTAAGCAAGCGACTTACATATGCCTTCTAAAAATGGGGGCACATGTGGGGCATAGGCATTCGGTTTTTTATTGCATACATTTCAATGTGTTGCTGCTGTATCTTAATCCTATTATCAGTACAGATATTTGAGATACATCACTTTTATAAGATTAATGCTTTCCCTTGTTAGTGACAAAATTCTACCCATAGGGTAAATTAAATTAGCATGGTTAAATGCATAACTAATAATTTATAAGGGAAACTTTATGCACGCTATACTATCACAGTATATTGAGGACTTATCACATGAGTTTGATATTCAAAATGAAAGCGAGTCAAAGCTTTTTGAGTATTTTTGCAACTATGTGATTACATCAAAATATTTCTTGGGGCGCTTTAATCCTATGGATATCACAACCCAAGAGGACGATGCATCTTTAGATGGTATAGCGATTATAATTGACGGCGAATTAATCATAAGCGTCGATGATGCAATGACTGCTTTTGATACATATAAGACATCTTTACCTGTGGATATTATCATTACACAGGCAAAATCAGGTGAGAGTTTTTCTAAAGATGATATTTCTAATTTTAATTTAGGATTGCAGGATTTTTTCAGTCTGGAACCCAAACTTCCTAATGGAATCTATAATGGACAAGCAATCGAGATTATAAAGGTTATTGTAGCTAATGTAAAAAAAATTAAAAACAAAATGCCTAATCTTAAGGTGTTCTTCTGCACTAGTGGTGTTTATAACAACGAGAGGGAAATTGAGGCTAGTTTTAAAATATTAAATAAAACATGTGAGAATGCAGATATATTCAATGATATTGAAGTTTTTCCAATGGGACGGAAGGAGTTAATGAAACTCTGGAGTTCAATATCTGATAAAAATGAAGCGTCAATACAATTAATTGACTATATTGGTATAAATGAAATGCCGGGTATTCCTCAAGCATATATTTCAATAGTCAAAGCCAAAGAATTTCTTGAAAAAATTGCCATGGATGATGAGGGGAATATTAGAGAAGAGGTTTTTGACGAAAACGTTCGTGCCTTTTTAGGGGACGATAATCCAGTAAATAAAGATATAGCTAAAACTTTACATAGCGAAAAGTCAAAACAGTTTGCCGTTCTTAATAATGGCGTGACAATCATTGCACCTGAAATAGCAATACAATCCAATACAAAAGTAATGCATTTGACAAATTATCAGATAATTAATGGGTGTCAAACGACTAATACTTTATATGAACATTACGCAGACTTGAATGATAATGTTGAACTTGTAGTGAAATTTATTGAATCTCAGGATACTGATGTCGCAATAGAGATTGTAACGGCCACGAATAATCAATCTGCTGTGGAAAATGAAGCATTCTATGCTTTACGTGAAAAGGCCAGACTAATTCAGAAGTTTTTTGATATCCAACGCAATGATGAAGCTAAAGAGAAATTATTCTTCGAAAGACGAGAGAATGAGTACAGAAATAAATCCATTCAAACCACTAAAATTTACGATATCAAAGAACTTGCAAGGTGCTTTATTTCTGTCTTTAAATTACGACCCCATGATGCTTCAAGATATGTAAAAAAAGTATTAAACACTAGCGATATTGTTTTTGATGATAAGGATAATGAATGTGCTTATCATTGTGCAGCTTATATTTGTTACAAATTTAACACCCTGATTAATGGACGAAAAAATGACGCGCCAAAATATAATAGACTTCGTTGGCATATTGCTATGCTATATCCTTGGGTCGTTTTCGGTAAAGTAGAAACACCAGATCCATCATCTAAAAAAATCACAGCGTACTGTGACAAAGTTCTAAAAACATTACTCAATGAAGAGTATATTGAAAACTTCAAAACTTGTCAGCGAATAATAGATAGCATTGAAATGCCGACTGATGATCAAATTAAACGTGGCAAATATACTTCTGAGTTGAAGGAAGCAGCGGAAAAATTTTTGAATAAATGATAATGGTGAGTTCCCTATTTAATAGGGAACTCATTTAGCAACATGTCACTATAAATTTGCATCATTTTTCTTCGATTTTCTAAATATTGCGCATGATTGTAAGTTCCTCGAATAGAGTTCTTATCAACATGCGCAAGTTGCATCTCAATCCAAGCGCTTTCAAAACCAAGCTCATGCAAAATAGTACTCATGGTATGCCTGAAGCCATGGCCCGTTAACCGACCATGATAGCCCAGTAGTTTTATCACTTTGTTTATACTGGCTTCACTCATTGGCTTCCTTACGTCATTTCGTCCAGGGAAAACGAGGCTGTAGTTCCCAGTTATTTCTTGCAGCTTTTTCAGGATGCTGATCGCCTGCGTGGATAACGGAACCAGATGGGGGCGACGTTTCTTCATCCGTTCTTTGGGGATCTGCCATAAGGCATTATCTAAATCAAACTCAACCCATTCCGCTTCACGTAGTTCAATTGTTCGCACGCCTGTTAGCATCAATAGCTGGGTGGCGTATTTAGTGACTAAACTGCCCTGATAGTTATCCAGAGCATTGACGAACTCGGGTAACTCGCTTTCAGTCAGGAACGGGAAGTGTTGAGTTTTAGGTTTGTTGAGTGCGATAGCTAAATCGGGTGCAAAATTATACTTTGCTCTACCAGTGGCAACAGCATAACGAAGCACTTCACCGCAGCGGCGGCGGATCTTGCTGGTTTGCTCTAGCGCACCTCTTTTCTCAATTTTTTGCAGGACGGTGAGCAGCTCTAGTGGCTCAATCTGCTCAATTGGGCGTTGGCCGATGTAAGGGAAAATATCCTTTTCCATGCAGTTGAGAACCTCTTTTGCATACCCCTCTGACCAGGTGGTTTTTTTCGATGAGTGCCATTCTCTGGCCACAGACTCAAAACTGTTCTCATGCGCGAACTGTAAAGCTATTTTATTTGCTTTTCTGGCTTCACTTGGGTTGATCCCTTTAGCTAACATCGAACGCGCTTCATCACGTTTAGCACGTGCTTGTGCCAATGACACATCGCCATATACGCCGAAGGAGATCATCTTAGGTTTACCTGCAAAGCGATAGCGAAAACGCCAGCCTTTGCTGCCCGTTGTGTCGATGAGGAGTGATAATCCCATACCATCGTTTAGTGTATAGGGTTTGTCCTTCGGTTTTGCTCGTTTTATTTGGATGTCAGATAGCAGCATGTGTATAGAAAAAAGATCGAACTCAGTTATACACAATGTTATACGCAAAGATGTATAGATTCCATTAGAAATAATGGCACTTTGCTGGACAAATAAAAGGAAAAGGGAACAGTTAAAACAGTGAGTTATGGAATTAATTAGACTTAATGAGAAGTATTCATGGTGTCCCCTGCAGGAATCGAACCTGCAACTAGCCCTTAGGAGGGGCTCGTTATATCCATTTAACTAAGGGGACGAAGCGGCACGAGTATAGCGTTTTTTACTCACAACGGTAAGCCTCAGGCCGCCCAACTGCTCAAACCGTCACCATTCAAGCCTGTTTTTTCTGGTTTTTCTGCTTTTGCTCATTCCGCCTGGCTTGCAACCTGGCTTCTTCTTTGCGTTTATTGCTCATATCATTGCGGATCTGCGCGTGGCTCATCAGCGCGAAGATAAACGTCCCGCCACAGATATTTCCGGCGAGCGTTGGTAGCGCAAAGGGCCAGAAGAAATCACTCCAGTGCAGCGTACCATTAAAGACCAAGTAGAGAATTTCCACCGAGCCGACGACGATGTGCGTGGTATCGCCCAGCGCAATCAGCCAGGTCATCAGAATAATAACCACAATCTTTGCCGCACCGGCGGCGGGAAACATCCATACCATTGTGGCAATTAACCAGCCAGAAATGATGGCGTTGGAAAACATCTCCGTTGGCGTGTTTTTCATCACATCCATGCCGATTTTGACAAAAGCATCGCGGGTTTCTTCATCAAAAATCGGCATATGCTCAAACGCCCATGCCGCAACCCCGGTGCCAATAATATTACCCAGCAGAACCACACTCCACAGGCGCATCAACAGGCCAAAATTGCCGAGCGTAGGGTTTTGCATTACCGGCAGGACGGCGGTGACGGTATTTTCGGTAAACAGTTGCTGGCGAGCCATAATGACAATTATAAAGCCGAAGGTATAACCGAGGTTCTCCAGCAAAAATCCTCCAGGCACACCTTCCAGTTGCACATGAAAAATTCCTTTAGCCAGTAGCGAGGCGCCCATCGACAGTCCCGCAGCGATGGCTGACCACAGTAGCGCCATCGCGTCGCGCTCCATTTCTTTCTCCCCATCCTGGCGGATATGTTCATGGATCGCCATGGCGCGGGAGGGGAGTCTGTCCTCATCGACCTCAATCTTTTTACCCTCTAGCTTTTCGTCACTGTCGACCTGGAGTTCGTCGCTGTGCCGATCAATCTTTTCGTTCTCAATGTCATTCATAGCCGAATCCTGAATTAGCACGTATTGCTAAAGCGTAGCGGCTTTTGTCCGAAAATCAGCGGGAGAAAGTCTGAGATAGCAAAAATGGTAACGTTAGTTTTTATTGGGGTAGCTAGAATAGAGCCGCCGCGGAGTGCGCATTACCAGGCTATGATCAAATCAGTAACACAGGGTATATAGACATCATTTGACGTGCTGTTACAATCGCTCACATCTAAACAGGCGGATACGTCATCGTTCCGTCATGGATGGCAATCAGCGATAGCCATAATACACAGGGAGACACTTATGAAGCTTCGCCTGTCGGCGCTTGCGCTGGGAACCACACTTTTGGTGGGGTGTGCGAGCTCTGGTACTGAACAGCAGGGGCGTTCGGACCCATTTGAAGGGTTCAACCGCACCATGTACAACTTCAACTTTAATGTTTTAGATCCATACGTTGTTCGACCGGTGGCAGTTGCCTGGCGTGATTATGTCCCGCAGCCGGCGCGTAACGGTTTGAGCAATTTTACCGGCAACCTTGAAGAGCCGGCCGTTATGGTCAACTACTTTCTGCAAGGCGACCCCTATCAGGGGATGGTGCACTTCACCCGTTTCTTCCTGAACACCCTGTTAGGTATGGGCGGATTTATCGACGTGGCGGGTATGGCTAATCCGAAGTTACAGCGCGTTGAACCACACCGTTTTGGTAGTACGTTAGGCCACTATGACGTTGGTTATGGACCGTATATGCAGCTTCCATTCTACGGCAGCTTCACGCTGCGTGATGATGGCGGCGACATGGTGGATACGCTGTATCCGGTACTGTCCTGGCTGACCTGGCCGTTGTCGATAGGTAAATGGACGGTTGAAGGGATTGAAACCCGCGCGCAACTGCTTGATTCCGACGGTCTGCTGCGTCAATCTTCCGACCCTTACATCATGGTGCGAGAAGCTTACTTCCAGCGTCATGACTTTATTGCGAACGGTGGGAAACTCAAACCAGAAGAAAACCCGAACGCGAAAGATATTCAGGACGATTTAAAAGAGATCGATTCTGAGTAAGGAAGGATGAAAATAAAAAGGTGAGCTAAAAAGCTCACCTTTTTTATATCTGAAGAAAATCAGAATGCGTAGTTGAAGTTGGTACCGAACAGCCAGGCTTTACCTTCAGAATCGAAAGTATACGGGCCTTCTTTGACGGTCACTTTCTGGCCGTGCATATAAGAAACGCCTACGTCAATGGACGCGTCATCATTGAAGGCGTAAGTGGTACCCGCACTCAGCCACAGACGATCCTGGTCCGGAATGGAGATGGAACGCTTGCTCGCAGGAACCGGGCTATCGTCATAGGCGATACCGGTACGGAAGGTCCAGCTTTTATCCATGTAATAAGTCGTACCCAGCGCGATGCGGTAAGAATCTTTGAACCCTTCTTCTTTATAGAACAGCGTCTGCCCGTTGGTGCCGGTTGCTTTCAGTTCCTGGAACTGACTCCAACTGGTGTAAGCCATGCTGTAGTGAATAGCCCACTGTGGTGCAACGCGGTTGTAACCCGACAGTTCCCACATTTCCGGCAGGTTAAGCGTCAGAGAACCTGGGACAGTGGCGTTGGTGGTTCCCCAAGGGAACGCCGTGCCTGCGCCAGGTAACGCGTTGGCCTGGGTGCGGATGCCGCTCTTGTAATCGCCATCGAAGTCGATTTTGACTTCAGAACGATACGTTAAACCGTAGCGGTTATTTTTATCCAGCTCGTACAAAATACCAGCGTTCCAGCCGTAACCCCATTCGTCACCTTTCAGGCTGGCAATTTTCTGGCTGACTTTTGGCAATGCAGCAGTTTGTTCACCGGAATAACGCTCAATTTTTGCATCGGCATAGACGGCATTAAAACCAACGCCAAAGCTCCAGCTATCATTCAGACGGTAGGCACCGCTCAGGTTCAGGTTGACCGTTTTAAGATCGGTCTTCCCGCCGTATTCGCCGACGATGTAGTTATCGTTAAATTCGGTTGCCAGGCCATAGTTTGACGTGACAGAAGCCCCCCAACCAAACTGTTCGTTGATCGGCATTACGAAGTGAGCATTGGGAACCCACGCCGTAGGCGCGATGTTGTCCGCATCGGTGCTGCGTCCGGTGTATGGCGATTTACCGGAAATATTCACGTCTGGATCGATATACACCGCACCCGCTGAAAAAGTAGGGCGGTCAAACATCATAATCAGCGCCGGGTTACGACTGGCGTTACCTGCATCATCTGCAATAGCGCCTTCACCCGAATATGCCCGGCCAAGGCCAGAGGAAGAAAATTCGTTTAACTGAAAGCCTGCAGACCAGGCCTGTGTGGAGATAATTGCCACTGCGACTGCGAGAGCAGACTTTGTAAACAGGGTTTTCTGGCTCATGACCATAACCTCATTGATTTATTTTTATACAAACAATGTTACATACCGTAACAGGAGCGCGAAGTGTAGGGTCTGAGGTACAACTTAGAAATCAGACCAGTGCCGAGAGTATAGGTCTGACCAGATGAAATGTTGCAAGTATGTTTATAAATATTTTCAATTCTGATCTCAGAAACGCGATCCAGCTGGCAAAATTGCGGGTATGCACACTCACCTGTTTGGGTGATTTTTGTTTTAGATCATTTTTAAGTGTGATTTCGGTCACTTATCCCATTTCATACAATTAACGACTGGAGAGGCGAATAATGGGAGCGTAAAATATCCCCATCGTTTATCTGGCACCACAGGTGCGAATACAGAGGAAATCTACAATGAGTAAATGCAGTGCTGATGAAACCCCGGTTTGCTGCTGTATGGATGTTGGCACCATCATGGACAACTCCGATTGCACCGCGTCATACAGCCGTGTGTTCGCGAATCGTGCAGAGGCAGAAGAAACGCTGGCCGCTCTGACTGAGAAGGCGCGTGGCGTGGAATCTGAGCCTTGCCAAATCACCTCGACCTTTACTGAAGAGTCTGAAGGTGTGCGTCTGGATATCGACTTTGTTTTTGCCTGTGAAGCTGAAACGCTGATCTTCCAACTGGGTCTGCGTTAATCCCTTCTTTAAAAGCCCTTGTTACCCAGTAGCAAGGGCTTTTTCGTCACTGTCAGTGATTATTCACTGTGTCTTAGCTCCCACTTTCTTTTCTCCCTGCTTGGCTAAATGTAAAAAATTGGTTAAGACTGTGATCAGGTCAGACCACTTATTTTTATTTTTTACAGGGGAGTGTTATGAGTCAGGCTTTACCGCTGGTTACCCGCCAGGGCGATCGCATCGCCATCGTAAGCGGATTGCGTACGCCATTTGCCCGCCAGGCAACCGCGTTTCATGGCATTCCCGCCGTAGATTTGGGGAAAATGGTCGTTGGCGAGCTGCTGGCGCGCAGCGAAATTTCTGCTGATGTGATTGAGCAACTGGTCTTTGGCCAGGTGGTGCAAATGCCCGAAGCCCCAAATATTGCTCGTGAAATCGTGCTGGGAACCGGGATGAATGTGCACACCGATGCCTACAGCGTAAGCCGAGCCTGCGCCACCAGTTTCCAGGCGGTGGCGAATGTCGCGGAAAGCCTGATGGCGGGGACTATTCGCGCAGGAATTGCCGGCGGTGCGGACTCCTCGTCAGTTCTGCCTATTGGCGTTAGCAAAAAGTTGGCGCGGGTGCTGGTGGATGTCAATAAGGCCCGGACCACCGGTCAGCGTCTTAAACTTTTCTCCCGACTGCGCTTACGTGACCTGATGCCCGTACCGCCAGCCGTCGCCGAGTATTCCACCGGTTTACGCATGGGGGATACGGCCGAGCAAATGGCCAAAACTTATGGGATTACGCGAGAGCAACAGGATGCCCTGGCGCACCGTTCTCATCAGCGCGCCGCTCAGGCGTGGTCTGAAGGAAAACTGGCAGATGAGGTGATGACCACCTACGCGCCACCTTTCAAAGATCCTTTTTCAGAAGATAACAATATTCGCGGTAACTCTACGCTGGCCGATTACGCCAAACTGCGTCCGGCCTTTGACCGAAAGCACGGCACCGTTACCGCGGCGAACAGTACCCCGCTAACGGACGGCGCAGCCGCCGTGATTATGATGACGGAATCGCGTGCGAAAGAGTTGGGGCTGGTGCCGCTGGGATACCTGCGTAGTTTTGCCTTTACCGCCATCGATGTCTGGCAGGACATGCTGTTGGGGCCGGCGTGGTCAACGCCGCTTGCCCTGGAGAGAGCGGGTCTGACCATGGCTGATTTAACCCTGATCGATATGCATGAAGCATTTGCCGCACAAACGCTGGCGAATCTTCAACTGCTGGGTAGCGAACGTTTTGCCCGCGAAGTGCTGGGCAGGGCGCATGCCACGGGCGAGGTCGATGACAGTAAATTTAATGTGCTGGGCGGATCGATTGCCTATGGACACCCCTTCGCCGCCACCGGTGCTCGCATGATCACCCAAACCCTCCATGAGTTACGACGCCGTGGCGGTGGTTTTGGTTTAGTGACAGCCTGTGCTGCAGGTGGTCTGGGTGCGGCAATGGTTCTGGAGGCGGAATAATGGAAATGACATCGGCTTTTACACTAAACGTACGTCTGGATAACGTCGCTGTTGTCACCATTGATGTGCCCGGAGAGAAAATGAATACCCTGAAGGCGGAATTTGCCTCTCAGGTTCGGGTCATTCTGAAACAAATTCGCGATAACAAAGCATTACGCGGCGTGGTGTTCATTTCGGCGAAACCCGATAATTTCATTGCCGGGGCGGATATCAACATGATTGGTCGCTGTCGCAGCGCGCAGGAAGCTGAAACGCTGGCACGCCAGGGGCAGCAGATTATGGCGGAAATAAACGCCTTGCCGATCCCCGTTATCGCCGCTATTCATGGCGCCTGTCTCGGCGGTGGCCTTGAGATGGCGCTGGCGTGCCACAATCGTATTTGTACCGATGATGCTAAAACCGTACTGGGTTTACCGGAAGTGCAGCTTGGTCTGCTGCCCGGCTCTGGCGGTACCCAGCGGTTGCCCCGTCTGATTGGCGTCAGTACCGCGCTGGATATGATCCTCACCGGAAAACAACTACGCGCAAAACAGGCGCTGAAAGTGGGTTTAGTGGATGAAGTTGTACCGCATACCATTTTGCTGGAAGCGGCCGTAGAACTGGCCAAAAAGGACAGTCCCGCACACCGAACTCTGCCGGTGCGAGAGCGTGTGCTAGCGGGGCCGCTGGGGCGGGCGCTGTTATTCCGCATGGCCAGTAAAAAGACGGCGCAAAAAACGCAGGGCAACTACCCTGCAACAGAACGTATCCTTGAGGTCATCGAAACCGGCCTGGCGCAAGGCAGCAGCAGCGGTTACGACGCCGAAGCCCGCGCGTTTGGCGAACTGGCGATGACATCTCAGTCTCAGGCGCTGCGGCACATCTTTTTTGCCAACACCGATGTGAAAAAGGATCCCGGAAGTGATGTGAAGCCCGGCCCGCTAAACAGTGTAGGCATTTTGGGCGGCGGTCTGATGGGGGGCGGTATTGCCTATGTGACGGCCTGTAAAGGCGGCTTGCCAGTGCGTATCAAAGATATAAATGCCAAGGGAATCAACCACGCGCTGAAGTACAGCTGGGATCAGCTTGAAACGAAGGTTCGCCGCCGTCATATCAAAGCCAGCGAGCGTGATAAACAGCTGGCGCTGATTTCGGGATCAACCGATTACCGTGGCTTCGCTCATCGCGACCTGGTTATTGAAGCCGTATTTGAAGATCTGGCGTTAAAACAACAGATGGTGGCAGAAGTTGAGCAAAATTGCGCATCTCATACCATTTTTGCCTCTAACACCTCATCTTTGCCGATTGGCGATATTGCGGCGAATGCTGCCAGGCCTCAACAAGTAATTGGTTTGCACTTCTTTAGCCCGGTGGAAAAAATGCCGCTGGTCGAGGTTATCCCGCATGCCACGACCTCTGAGCAGACAATTGCCACAACCGTTAAACTGGCGAAAAAGCAGGGCAAAACGCCGATAGTGGTCAGAGATAAGGCCGGATTTTATGTTAACCGCATTTTAGCGCCATACATTAACGAAGCTATTCGTATGCTGACCGAAGGCGAGCGGGTTGAAGCCATTGACGCCGCGCTGGTTAAGTTTGGTTTTCCGGTCGGGCCAATCCAACTTTTGGATGAGGTCGGAATTGATACGGGCACTAAAATTATACCAGTGCTTGAGGCTGCATATGGAGAACGTTTTAGCGCGCCTGCAAATGTTGTTGCTTCAATTTTGAATGACGATCGCAAAGGTAGAAAAAATGGTCGGGGTTTCTATCTTTATGGAGCGAAAGGGCGTAAAAGCAAAAAACAGGTCGACCCTGCAATTTATACGCTTATTGGCGTCCAGGGTCAGGGCCGACTCACCGCCGCGCAGATCGCCGAGCGGTGCGTCATGTTAATGCTCAATGAAGCAGCACGCTGTTTTGATGAGAAGATTATCCGCAGCGCGCGTGATGGCGATATCGGCGCTGTATTTGGTATTGGTTTTCCGCCCTTCCTCGGCGGCCCATTCCGGTATTTGGATTCGCTCGGCGCGGGTGAAGTGGTTGCTGCTCTGCAACGACTGACCACGCAATACGGCTCGCAGTTTACGCCGTGTGAGCAGTTATTGCAGATGGCGGAACGCGGTGAAAGATTCTGGAGTAATGGGGAAACTGACCTGAATTCATGAGGTCAAAGGTAGGATGAATCCGCACTGAATGTATGGGTCGCGCTCAAAATGTAAACAGAGATTGACTATACTTACGCCGTTGAGGTAAAAAACAGCGTTTCATTCGGTGAATGGATAAGGCACAATGCCGGCCACCACATCGTTACCACGGTCAATAGGGGCTGTGGATAAAGGTGTCGGTGATTCTGGTTAACAAAAGCGGTGCAATATGCAAGTTTTTATCATGCGTCACGGCGACGCAGCCCTCGATGCCGCCAGTGATTCGGTTCGTCCCTTAACCTCCTGTGGTTGTGACGAATCTCGCCTGATGGCGAACTGGCTGAAAGGTCAAAAAGTGGATATCGAACGTGTTCTGGTGAGCCCGTTCCTACGAGCCGAACAAACGCTGGATGTGGTGGGGGAGTGTATGAACCTGCCAACCGGTGTGGATGTTTTGCCGGAGCTGACTCCCTGCGGCGATGTCGGTCTGGTCAGCGCCTATTTACAGGCTCTGGCCAATGAAGGTATCGCCACGGCGCTGGTCATCTCTCACTTACCTTTAGTGGGGTATCTGGTGTCTGAACTTTGCCCAGGCGAAACACCGCCGATGTTTACCACATCAGCGATTGCCAGCGTAACGCTTGATGAGAGCGGGAAGGGTACTTTTAACTGGCAGATGAGCCCGTGTAACCTGAAAATGGCAAAAGCGATTTAAAAAGCCTGGAATCGGATAAGGCACAGCCGTCATCCGGAAAAACAGAAAGAGCCGCAAATGCGGCTCTTTCTGTTTTTCTGCATCAGGGAAGTTCGGGTGGTTGCCACTCTTCCACTTCAATCAGCAGCAGCAGCGCGGCGTCGCCACCGTACTCTTTTGGCGCTTGATGAAAGGCCATCACGTGCGGATGCTGCGCCAGCCAGAGCGGTGTTTGCTGCTTAAGAATATGTTTTCCGTGGCCATGCATCACGCAGGCGCAAAACACATGCTCACGACGACAGGCGGCAATCAGCGCGCCTAACTCCTGTTTGGCCTGCTGCTGGGTCAGCCCGTGCAGATCGAGAAACAGCTCCGGGGAGTAATCGCCACGGCGCATTTTCTTCAGTTCGAAATGGCTGACGTCGGCACGCAGATATCTTACCGGGCCGTCCGTATTCAGCAGCGGCTGAAACTCGTCCGAGAAATAGTGACTGGCATCAGCTTGTTCCTGCAGCAGCCTTTTAACCGGAACCTCGGTAATTTTTTTACGTAGCGGTCGGTGAACAATGGTGTCCTGTTTCATTTTACGCGTGCCGGTCATCAGCTGGCGAAACAGCGTCTGATCCTCCTCGCTGAGCGATGTTTTCTTTTTCATTCGAGAGTCTCATCTTTTATTTTTCGTTAGTTTAACCCGACTCGGCGGGCATCCGATCGCTTAAAACGCAATTTTCGCGCTCAGGCCCTGTGTGAATGCTGATTTATCGCCGTCTTCGTGGCAAACTAGCCGCCGAAATTAATACGAGCATGCCCTGGAGGAATACGTGGATAAAATTTTCGTCGATGAAGCAGTGAGTGAACTGCATACCATTCAGGACATGTTGCGTTGGGCGGTCAGCCGTTTTAGCGCGGCGAACATCTGGTATGGCCATGGCACGGATAACCCATGGGACGAGGCCGTACAGCTGGTGCTGCCGTCACTTTATCTGCCGCTGGATATTCCAGAAGATATGCGTACCGCGCGTCTGACTTCCAGTGAGCGCCATCGCATTGTTGAACGCGTGATTCGCCGCGTCAACGAGCGCATTCCGGTCGCTTATTTGACCAACAAAGCCTGGTTCTGCGGGCATGAGTTTTATGTTGATGAACGCGTGCTGGTACCACGTTCGCCGATTGGCGAGCTTATTAATAACCGCTTTGCGGGCCTTATTAATGAGCAGCCGCAGCATATCCTGGATATGTGTACCGGCAGCGGCTGTATTGCCATTGCCTGCGCCTATGCTTTCCCGGAGGCCGAAGTGGATGCGGTGGATATTTCCACCGACGCGCTGGCGGTGACCGAACACAATATTGAAGAGCACGGCCTGATCCATCATGTTACGCCGATCCGTTCCGATCTGTTCCGCGATCTGCTGAAAGTCCAGTATGACCTGATTGTGACCAATCCGCCGTATGTCGATGCGGAAGATATGTCCGATCTGCCAAACGAATATCGTCATGAACCTGAGCTGGGTCTGGCGTCCGGCAGCGATGGACTAAAACTTACCCGTCGCATTCTGGGTAACGCTCCGGACTACCTGTCAGATAACGGTATTCTGATTTGTGAAGTCGGAAACAGCATGGTACATCTGATAGAGCAATACCCGGATGTACCGTTCACCTGGCTGGAGTTCGACAACGGCGGTGACGGTGTATTCATGCTGACCAAAGAGCAGTTAGTTGCTGCTCGTGAGCACTTCAGCATTTATAAAGACTAAATACACGCGCACATACACAACACTCATAACGGAGCCGTGATGGCAGGAAACACAATTGGGCAACTCTTTCGCGTAACCACTTTCGGTGAATCACACGGGCTGGCGCTCGGTTGTATTGTCGATGGTGTTCCGCCGGGCATTTCTCTGACAGAAGCTGACCTGCAGCACGATCTCGACAGACGCCGTCCGGGCACATCGCGCTACACTACGCAGCGTCGTGAGCCGGATCAGGTGAAAATCCTCTCCGGTGTGTTCGAGGGCGTTACCACCGGCACCAGCATTGGCCTGTTGATCGAAAATACCGATCAGCGTTCACAGGATTACGGCGCGATTAAGGACGTTTTTCGTCCAGGACACGCCGACTATACCTATGAGCAGAAATATGGCCTGCGTGACTACCGTGGCGGCGGACGCTCATCCGCACGTGAAACGGCGATGCGCGTTGCGGCCGGAGCGATTGCCAAAAAATATCTGGCGGAAAAGTTCGGCGTTGAAATTCGCGGCTGTCTGACGCAGATGGGTGATATTCCGCTGGAGATCAAAGACTGGTCCCAGGTGGAACTTAACCCGTTCTTTTGTCCAGATCCGGATAAACTCGAGGCGCTGGACGAACTGATGCGTGGGCTGAAGAAAGAGGGCGACTCCATCGGAGCGAAGGTGACCGTGGTTGCAAGCGGCGTACCAGCGGGTCTCGGCGAACCTGTATTTGACCGCCTGGATGCTGATATCGCTCACGCGCTGATGAGCATTAACGCCGTTAAAGGTGTTGAGATTGGCGACGGTTTTGACGTTGTTGCACTGCGCGGCAGCCAGAACCGTGATGAAATCACCAAAGAAGGTTTCCAGAGTAATCATGCGGGCGGCATTCTTGGTGGGATCAGCAGTGGGCAACAAATCATTGCTCATATGGCGCTGAAACCGACCTCCAGTATTACCGTTCCAGGGCGCACTATTAATCGCTTTGGTGAAGAAGTCGAAATGATCACCAAAGGTCGTCACGATCCGTGTGTTGGGATCCGCGCCGTGCCAATCGCCGAAGCGATGCTGGCGATCGTGTTGATGGATCACCTGCTGCGTCAGCGGGCGCAAAATGCGGACGTGAAGACCGATATTCCACGCTGGTAAGAGATGAAAAAAACGGCACTTGCGGCGCTGGCTCTGTTTGCCAGCACCGCCTGTCTGGCGGCGACGCCCTGGCAGAAAATTACCCATCCGGTTGCAGGCAGCGCGCAGTCTATCGGCGCGTTCTCCAATGGCTGTATTGTTGGCGCAGATACGCTGCCTGTACAGTCAGAACACTATCAGGTGATGCGCACCGATCAGCGCCGTTACTTTGGCCATCCGGATCTGGTGATGTTTATCCAGCGTCTGAGTAATCAGGCCAACAATCTGGGGCTGGGTACGGTGTTAATCGGCGATATGGGCATGCCGGCCGGTGGGCGATTCAATGGCGGTCACGCCAGCCACCAGACGGGACTGGATGTAGATATTTTCCTGCAATTGCCGAAAACCCGCTGGACTCAGTCGCAACTGCTGCGGCCGCAGGCGTTAGATCTGGTCTCACAGGATGGCAAACGTGTCGTGCCGTCACTCTGGAAGCCGGAGATTTTCAGCCTGATCAGGCTGGCGGCAAAAGATAATGAAGTCACGCGTATTTTCGTGAATCCGGCGATTAAGCAGCAACTTTGTCTGGATGCAGGGACCGACAGGGACTGGTTGCGTAAAGTGCGGCCATGGTTCCAGCATCGTGCGCATATGCACGTACGGTTACGTTGTCCTGCCGACAGTCTTGAGTGCGAAGATCAACCGTTACCACCACCGGGTGACGGCTGCGGCGCGGAGCTGCAAAGCTGGTTCGAACCTCCGAAACCTGGAACCACCAAGCCTGAGAAGAAGACACCGCCGCCGTTGCCGCCTTCCTGCCAGGCGCTACTGGACGAGCATGTACTCTAATGGATCATTTTGCCTCTCTGTTTATGGTGTCGCCACTGCTGTTAGGTGTGCTTTTTTTCGTGGCGATGCTGGCAGGTTTTATTGATTCTCTGGCCGGAGGCGGTGGTTTACTCACTATCCCGGCATTGATGGCGGCCGGGATGCCACCCGCGCAAGCGCTGGCCACCAATAAGCTACAGGCCTGTGGAGGATCTATCTCTTCCTCCCTCTATTTTATTCGCCGGGGCGTGGTTAATCTGGCGGATCAGAAGCTCAATATCTTCATGACTTTTATCGGCTCAATGAGCGGCGCGCTGTTGGTTCAGCACGTGCAGTCAGATATTCTGCGCCAGATCCTGCCGGTTCTGGTTATCTGTATTGGCCTTTACTTTCTGTTGATGCCGAAAGTGGGGGAGGAGGACCGCCAGCGTCGGTTGCATGGGTTGCCTTTCGCGCTGGTGGCCGGGGGCTGCGTCGGCTTTTACGATGGCTTTTTTGGTCCGGCTGCGGGGTCGTTCTACGCGCTGGCCTTTGTCATGCTGTGCGGCTACAACCTGGCGAAATCGACGGCCCACGCCAAAGTATTAAATGCCACATCGAATATCGGCGGGCTGTTGCTGTTTGCCCTCGGCGGCAAAGTGATTTGGGCGACCGGATTTGTGATGCTCATTGGCCAGTTTATTGGCGCACGGATGGGTTCACGGCTGGTGCTCAGTAAAGGACAAAAACTCATTCGGCCAATGATCGTCATTGTCTCCGCCGTGATGAGTGCCAAGCTACTTTATGATAATCATGGACAGGAGATTCTCCACTGGCTGGGGATGAACTAATGAATAATACCCATCACTACGAACAGTTAATTGAGATTTTTAACGGCTGCTTTGCCGATGAATTTAATACCCGTCTGATTAAAGGCGATGACGAACCGATCTATCTTCCTGCGGATGCGGAATTACCGTATCACCGTATTGTTTTTGCGCATGGCTATTACGCCAGCGCGTTACACGAAATTTCACACTGGTGCATCGCCGGTAAGGCGCGGCGTGAACTGGTCGACTTCGGTTACTGGTACTGTCCGGACGGACGCGACGCGAAGACGCAATGCCAGTTTGAAGACGTGGAAGTGAAGCCGCAGGCGTTTGACTGGCTGTTTTGCATGGCGGCGGGTTACCCGTTTAACGTCAGTTGCGACAACCTTGAAGGGGACTTTGAACCGGATCGCGTGGTATTCCAGCGCCGTGTCCATGCTCAGGTGATGGAGTACCTGGAAAAGGGGATCCCTGAACGTCCGGCGCGCTTCATTAACGCGTTACAGAATTATTATCACACGCCTGAACTTAAGGCGGAACAATTCCCGTGGCCCGAGGCGCTCAACTGAAGTCGCTGCCACGTTTACAATGAGGAAAGAAGATGATCGCGGAGTTTGAATCACGCATTCTGGCATTAATCGACGATATGGTAGAGCACGCCAGCGATGATGAGTTGTTTGCCAGTGGCTATTTGCGTGGACACCTGACGCTGGCCGTGGCCGAACTGGACGCTGGCGAGGACCATTCCGCTGAGGCATTGTACGCCAATGTGACCAGCAGCCTGGAAAAAGCCATCAGCGCAGGCGAACTATCGCCGCGTGACCAGGCGTTAGTGAAAGAAATGTGGGACACTCTGTTCCAGAAGGCTACTGCACAATAATTGCGGTAAATTGTGCCGGATGGCGACGCTCTGGTGTCTTATCCGGCCTACCTTGTTGGGGTGTTTGTAGGCCTGATAAGCGTAGCGTCATCAGGCCATCCTTTTATTTCACCGCTTTACCCTTCAATAACTTCCTGACCCACAGACGATTTGGATTTAGCGCCGCCAGCGTGCTGGCATCCATGGGAATCGGTTCATTGCTCATTTGCGAAGCCAGAATTTCTGCACACAGCGGGGCAGTACACAGCCCGCGCGATCCCAGCGCGCCCAGCATAAATAAATCGGAATAAACCGGCGCGCTTACGGCGTGCTCTTTGTCTGCAGCAAGTGTGGTGTACTGGCTGAGCGTGGCGTCATAGTCCGCGACGTTGCCGACCATTGGCATGTGATCGCGCGTGGCGCAGCGCACCCCGCAGCGGGCGGCATTGTCACTAACGTCTACCTCTTTTGCCCACATAGCGTTCGGGAAGCAGTCGATTAAGCGTTGACGGTTTTGTTGCTGATCGTCCTCGCGATACGCTGTCTCTTCACTCCCACGATGATAGCTGGCGCCAATGCAGTGCTGCTGATTTTGCGGGTTGTGCGGCGTGAGGTAGCCGTCATAGCACAGCACCTGACGTAACGCTGAAAGTGCAGGTGTGGTGGGAATATGACTCACCTGACCGCCCACGGAGTACACCGGTAGCGGCTGCGTTTGCTCAAAACCGCTAATGCGATGACCGTTAGCCAGAACGACTGCTGCGTGAGAGGCGGTTTCTCCACTGGAAAACTGCAATTGCCAGCTTGCTGTCTGGCGAGTCAGTGAGGTCAGCGTATGGTGGTAGCGGGTGCGTAATCCCAGGGTTGTTGCATAGTCCAGTACCGCGGCGGTTAACTGCGCCGGGTACAGCCATCCTCCGGCCGGATACTGAATCCCGCCGCATCCGGTTTCCACCCCTGTTGTTTGTAAAACCTGCTGCGCGTCAACCCCGACGGCGAGCGCAGCGGGCAGTTCAGGGGACAGCATCTGGGTGATTTTTTGCTGGCTTTTCTCATCCCACGCGAGTTGCGTCACGCCGCACCAGTCATGCGCGAACTCAACGGGGAGGGTGTCATACAGTCGACGTGCAAAGGTAAACGCAGTGGGGAAAAAGAGATTAATGGCCGCGTCATGTTTGCTAAGTAGGGGGTAGAGCGCCCCCTGGCGATTACCGGATGCGCCCCCGGCAGGTTTATCGTCGGCGCAATATAGTGTGACCTGCCAGCCGCGGCGCAATAACGCCAGTGACAGCAATGCGCTGGCAATTCCTCCACCAATAATGGCGGCTTCGCGCTTATCTGTTCCCGTACGCGCAAACCATGGCGCCGAGGACGTGAGCGCCTGAGTCTGTTCCATCACGCCACAGAGCATTTCGCGTTTGCGCCCAAAGCCTTTACATTTTTGCATTGTAAACCCGGCTTCCTGCAACCCCCGACGTACAAAGCCTGCCGATGTAAAGGTTGCCAGCGTCCCGCCGGGACGAGCCAGTCGGGCCATCGCGTTAAACAGCGTTGGCGTCCACATATCCGGGTTTTTTGCCGGTGCGAAACCGTCCAGGAACCAGGCGTCCACCTTTTGATTCAGAGAGTCATCCAGCGTACTGGTCAGTTCGTTTATATCGCCAAACCACAGATCCAGCGTGACGCGCCCATCATCAAGCAGCAGGCGATGACATCCCGCCAGCGGCAGCGGCCATTGTTCTTGCAGTGCCGTGGCCCACGGGGCAAGTTCTGGCCAGTGCTGGTGGGCTAAGGTGAGATCTTCACGCGTCAGCGGATATTTTTCAAAGCTGATGAAATGTAATCTTTCCAGGGTAGCTTCAGGGTGGGTATCGCGAAAATCGGCAAATGCCTGCCAGAGCGTGAGGAAGTTAAGTCCGGTGCCAAACCCGCTTTCTGCCACCACGAAGAGAGGACGTGAATGCGCAGGGAATCGTTGGGCGAGATGGTTACCGCCGAGAAAGACGTAACGTGTCTCTTCCAGCCCGTTATCATTAGAAAAATAGACATCGTCAAAATCTCGGGAAACAGGTGTACCCTCAGCGTTGAATTCAAGGTTGGCAGGTTGTATAGCGTATTGTTTCACGTAAGTTACTCGTCTGACAGGCTGTGCCCCGATCTTAGCGATGAGTGCCTGGCTGCGCAAATTTCCACATAAAATGGCTGATCGGACTTGTTCGGCGTACAAGTGTACGCTATTGTGCCACTCGAAACTTTAAAATAGTGCGACTTACAGAGGTATTGAATGAAACGTGCAGTGATTACTGGCTTGGGCATCGTTTCCAGCATCGGTAATAACCAGCAGGAAGTCCTGGCATCTCTGCGTGAAGGACGTTCAGGGATCACTTTCTCTCAGGAGCTGAAGGACTCCGGCATGCGTAGCCACGTTTGGGGCAACGTAAAACTGGATACCACTGGCCTCATTGACCGCAAAGTAGTGCGCTTCATGAGCGACGCATCCATCTATGCATTCCTATCAATGGAGCAGGCAGTGGCTGATGCCGGCCTGGCTGCAGAAGATTACCAGAACAACCCGCGCGTTGGCCTGATTGCAGGTTCTGGCGGCGGCTCCCCACGTTTTCAGGTGTTCGGCGCTGACGCAATGCGTAGCCCACGTGGTCTGAAAGCGGTTGGCCCGTATGTGGTCACCAAAGCGATGGCGTCCGGCGTTTCTGCCTGCCTCGCAACGCCGTTCAAAATCCACGGCGTAAACTACTCCATCAGTTCTGCCTGTGCGACATCTGCGCACTGCATCGGCAACGCGGTAGAACAAATTCAGTTGGGCAAACAGGATATCGTTTTTGCTGGCGGCGGCGAAGAGCTGTGCTGGGAAATGGCGTGTGAATTCGATGCAATGGGCGCGCTGTCTACCAAATACAACGACGATCCGTCAAAAGCTTCCCGTACCTATGACGCAAACCGCGACGGTTTCGTTATTGCTGGCGGCGGCGGTATGGTCGTGGTTGAAGAAATGGAGCACGCTCTGGCACGTGGCGCGCACATCTATGCGGAAATCGTCGGTTACGGCGCAACGTCCGATGGCGCAGACATGGTTGCTCCGTCTGGCGAAGGCGCAGTACGTTGCATGCAGATGGCGATGCACGGTGTAGACACGCCGATCGACTACCTGAACTCTCACGGTACCTCAACTCCGGTAGGCGACGTGAAAGAACTGGGCGCAATCCGCGAAGTGTTTGGCAACAACAGCCCGGCAATCTCCGCAACCAAAGCGATGACAGGTCATTCACTGGGCGCGGCTGGCGTGCAGGAAGCTATCTACTCTCTGCTGATGCTGGAACATGGCTTTATCGCGCCAAGCATCAACATTGAAGAGCTGGATGAGCAGGCGGCAGGTCTGAACATCGTGACCAAACCGACCGAGCAGGCGCTGACCACCGTGATGTCCAACAGCTTCGGCTTTGGCGGCACCAACGCTACGCTGGTTATGCGTAAGCTGAAGGCGTAAGTCTAAGATTGAATACTAAAAAAGGGAGCCAACAGGCTCCCTTTTTACCGTGTTTACTTCGGCATTTTTTCGTATTCCGGCGCGATCTCAGCCGACCATGCTCTGGCTCGCGTAATCTCTCCGGCATTGTAAATGGGCTGCTCGTAATGACGACCCATGTCCCGGACACGATAAATTTTCCACCGTCCTTCCTCCCAACGGGTATAAACCTCCAGTTGAATAGGGGCTGACTCAGTGCCTAACTGCAGGTTCAGTTTTTCACCGCCGAGGAATGGCTGCGCCTGTCCAACCCGCAACAGCGGGATCCATGCCGGTGCGTAATCCTGCACATACATAAAGTAGTCCGCTTGCACGATCTCCTGCTCATAAAGCGTATCAATTAGCGCCAGACGCTCGATAACCTCTTTGGCGACATAGCGTTGCAGTAATGCTGATGTTTCGCGGGGCGCATCCGGATCCTGAGTGTAGTTCTTCATCCACGAAAGATAGAACTGTTTCACATCCTGCGTGCTGTCACGGTGAGAAGGGGTACAGCCACAAATCAGCAGGATGAGAACAATCAGTAGAAAGGCTTTCATTACTTCTTCCTGTAAATGGTGTATGACGGCTTTGCGGTCCGATAACCTGGACCGGCCCACATGTCTCGCTGTTTGAAGTCGGAATACCAGTCATGACCGTCATATATCGCCATGTGACCGCTCGGGTTTCCATTAGCATAAGGTTGAATGATGATGACATCCCCTTCGCGCGGCTCTTCAAGCGCGCCAATGGCGCTGAAACCGGCGTTTTTCAGCATCGGACCATAATCTTTGGCATGGTAAGTGCGCCCAAGAGTAACGCCGCCTGCCTGAACAGCTTTGCGGGTATATTCCGCACAGCGCCCTTGTGAATGTGAACTCGCGTGCGATTTGGCGTAATTGACCGCCACCTTTTTATCCCAACTCATAACGACTCCTGTTAATAACATACGTAATAGCAATTACGTGATGCTTTAACAGTATTTACGCAATTGGAAATGGCAAATAGTGCTATTAATATTCTCAATATATTAAGCTGGGATATTTATTAATTTATATGCTCGATAAATTACGAGTGATCTATTTAATATTAAGTATTACTTGTTTTATCCTCTGGCTGCTGGCGTGGATAGCGTGACGGCCAAATCACGTCTGGCGAGGTTTCGAGCGCCTGCGCAATGATCTGTTCCGCTCTGGGCCAGCTTCGGGTAAATACATTGCGCAGTGAATCGGGTGATAATCCAGCCGCACGAGAAAGATCTCTGAGCGTGATTCCTTTTTTTTCCAGTGCACTTTTAATATCTGCACGATGCCAGTCTTGGCTTTTGTGTTCCATTCTGTAATCCTAAGGAAATGTGTTATCGGCGCCGATATTTTTCAGGGTATAAACCAGAGAAACAAAAGAATGTAACTTTCTTTTTGGTCACTGGAATATTGCCAGAATAAAACTGAAATTTCGCGCAAAAGAAAAAATATTTTTTATTCCACAGGCAGAAAGGAAAGAAACTAATGGCAAAAGAGTGGTTCACGGTAAAGGAATGTCTTGAATTGCCGGGGTTTCCAGGAAGCGCGCCTGCGGTTCGTTCCCGTTTAAACATGTACAGTGAAGGCAAAGAGGGCGTGAAGCGCAAACGTGTTAAATCAAAGGCTGAGGAGTTTCATATCTCCATTTTCCCTTTGTATCTCCGTCCTTACCTGAAAGAAACTGAAAAGGTGCTGGCCTTAGAGAGCCGTTCCGTACAGGAAGCGGAACCGAAAGAGATCTGGGATATGATGTTCAGACTGCTGACGCCGGGGCAGCGCAAGCAGGTGACCGGACTGTTTGGCACAAAAGGAATTGATGCGGTATTTCCTTTTTTATTCGACGAAAAGTCGTCTTTACCGTGAACCAACCTGGTGAGATTTCAGAGTTGACAAATTTAGTGGCTCACAGGCAGACTTCGCACTCAACATTATCTATCTGATAATGCGTAAGCGTTTAACGTTATCCAACGCACCTTAATCCTGAAAGTCAGGTAGAGGGGGCGTGGACATTCCTCGCCTTACTCTGCATTTTGGAGTAACGCATGACAGCTGTAACCCAACAAGAAAAAACACCTTCGGCGAACTTTTCGCTGTTTCGTATCGCTTTTGCAGTTTTCCTGACCTATATGACGGTCGGTCTACCTTTGCCCGTTATTCCTCTGTTTGTGCATCAGGAGCTGGGCTATGGCAACACCATGGTTGGTATCGCCGTAGGCGTACAGTTTCTGGCAACGGTATTAACGCGCGGCTACGCCGGGCGCTTAGCCGATCAATATGGCGCCAAACGTTCGGCGCTACAGGGGATGTTTGCCTGTGGGTTGGCGGGCGCGGCGTGGTTGTTAGCCGCGCTATTGCCTGTCTCTGTCCCTGTAAAATTTGCATTGTTAATCGTCGGGCGTTTGATCCTCGGTTTTGGCGAAAGCCAACTGCTCACCGGAACGCTGACCTGGGGGCTTGGGCTGGTCGGTCCAACACGCTCGGGTAAGGTGATGTCGTGGAACGGGATGGCTATTTACGGTGCGCTGGCCGCCGGTGCGCCGCTGGGCTTGCTAATCCATAGCCACTTTGGCTTCGCGGCGCTGGCGGGAACGACAATGGTATTACCGCTGCTGGCATGGGCATTCAACGGCACCGTTCGCAAAGTGCCCGCTCATGCAGGAGAGCGCCCTTCGTTATGGAGCGTGGTAGGGCTTATCTGGAAACCGGGCCTGGGCCTGGCGCTGCAGGGCGTTGGCTTTGCGGTGATCGGTACGTTTATTTCACTCTATTTTGTCAGCAACGGCTGGACGATGGCGGGGTTCACCCTGACCGCGTTTGGCGGGGCGTTTGTGCTGATGCGCATTCTGTTTGGCTGGATGCCGGATCGGTTCGGAGGCGTGAAGGTAGCCGTTGTCTCCTTACTGGTTGAAACCGCGGGGCTGATTCTGCTGTGGCAGGCCCCATCAGCATGGATTGCGCTGCTCGGGGCGGCACTAACCGGGGCAGGGTGTTCGCTTATCTTCCCGGCATTGGGCGTAGAGGTTGTGAAGCGAGTGCCCGCGCAGGTTCGCGGTACGGCGCTGGGCGGTTACGCCGCGTTTCAGGATATCTCCTACGGCATAAGCGGCCCGGTCGCCGGGGTGCTGGCCACCGCGTACGGTTATCCCTCGGTATTCCTTGCCGGAGCGATATCCGCCGTGGTGGGGATTGTCGTGACGCTGCTTACGCTGCGCAAAGGTTAAGCGACCAGCCAGAAAATGGCTAATGCGATCATTAACGCGACAAACAGCAGTCCCGGTCGTGCCGACAGAGATTTTACCGTTTCAATCATCGGCGCGAACGGGCTGTAAATAGGCTGAAGATGGCGCGGATCGTTTAGCTCGCGTTCCCGTTCTACGCGGCGCAGGAAGATTTGATTCAGCAAGTCCTGCACCTGTACCGTGGTCAGAATCGTTTGTGGTTGGATCTGATACGTCTGCTGCGCGTACTCTTTTATTGCCGTCAGCTCATTCGGCTCTAATGGCAGCTTCAGGGCCGCCTGGAGCGTTTGTAGCGTCGGGGCGCTTTGCAGGCTGAGCGTCTGGCGCGCCTGCAGCCAGGTGACCAGATGAGTAAACTGTTTGGCGGGGATCAGCTCACCGCTTTTTACGCCAGACAGCTCTAACATTGACTGCCAGATCATCTTACCTGACTCTCCCGTGGCCGCCGCCAGTTTGGTAACCAACTGGTTCAGCGTATTGTGCTCTGCGGGTAACAACGGACGATCGGTGGCCGGGCGCTGTTGCGGTTGCGGTATAGAAAGCTGCCCTTGTTGCAGCAGCGTGAGCACGTTCTTCAACTGCTCAGGCGTGAGCTGGCTGAGCGCCGTTTGCCCATACTGCTGACGGATAAAATCGCTTACCGCCTGGCGGTTATTTCCCTGACTCAGTAATTCAGTGAGCTGTGAGAGAACCTGACGATTAGCATGATTTTGCTGAGCAACACCCAGCCGCTGATTCAGGTTTTGCTCCGCGGCAGGAAAGTGACGTGATTGCAGCGGCGTATCACTTTTGACGCCCAGATCGTGCTTCATTCCGGCCCACACCTCGGCGCTTTGCTGTTGGGTGAGTGAAATCAGACGGGTAATCAGTCGTTCCAGCACGGTACGTTGTTGTGTGGATAACGGTTGTTCGCCCGCAGCAGAAGGGGCATTTTGGCCTTCGCCGGGAGGGCGTGCGGGTGTACCTGAAATGGGCTGCATCATCTCTGTTCCTTAAATCTGTGCTGACCAGGTCTCGCAGTATGCCTGGCGGCGAGATTATGGCACACTTGCCCGGTTAACTCTCGTTCTCAAACAGGTGCGAAAGACGTGAAAATCCTCGTTGATGAAAATATGCCCTATGCCCGCGAACTGTTCAGTCGTTTGGGGGAGGTCAAAGCGGTTCCCGGTCGCCCGATTCCCGTTGCCGAACTGGATGATGCGGATGCCTTAATGGTGCGCTCGGTGACGAAAGTAAATGAATCACTGCTTAGCGGAAAACCGGTTCAATTTGTCGGCACGGCAACCGCAGGCACGGACCATGTGGATGAAGCTTGGCTTGCGCAGTCGAAGATCGGCTTTTCCGCAGCGCCCGGCTGTAACGCGATTGCGGTCGTAGAATATGTTTTTTCAGCGTTGCTGATGCTGGCGGAGCGCGACGGGTTTGCGTTACGCGATCGTACTGTAGGCATCGTAGGCGTGGGCAATGTGGGCGGACGTTTGCAGGCACGTCTGGAAGCACTGGGGATCCGCACGCTGCTGTGCGATCCGCCGCGAGCCGATCGCGGTGATGAGGGAGATTTCCGCTCGCTGGACGAACTGGTAGAGCAAGCCGATGTGTTGACTTTCCATACGCCGCTGTTTAAAGACGGACCGTACAAAACGCTGCACCTGGCAGATGATGCGCTGATTAGCCGGCTGAAGCCGGGCACCATTGTGATCAACGCCTGCCGCGGGCCAGTCATCGACAATACGGCATTGCTGAACCGATTGAATGCCGGGCAGTCGCTGAGCGTCGTGCTGGATGTCTGGGAAGGGGAGCCGGATCTCAATGTGGCATTGCTGGAGAAAGCCGATATCGGCACGGCGCACATTGCCGGGTATACCCTGGAAGGAAAAGCGCGCGGCACCACGCAGGTCTTTGAGGCTTTTAGCAAGTTTATTGGTCGCGAACAACACGTTGCGCTCAATACCCTGTTACCTGCGCCGGAATTTGGTCGTATCACTCTGCATGGCCCGTTAGATCAGCCAACGCTGAAAAGGCTGGTGCATTTAGTGTATGATGTGCGCCGCGATGATGCGCCGCTGCGTAAAGTCGCTGGAATTCCGGGTGAGTTTGATAAGCTGCGTAAAAATTATCTTGAGCGCCGTGAATGGTCGTCTTTATACGTGATGTGTGACGACGCAACGGCTGCTGCCTTGCTGTGTAAGCTGGGTTTTAACGCTGTTTATCACCCGGCACATTAATGTCTTCTTAATGCTCCCTGTCGAATAATGCGACAGGGACGCTTACGTATTTCTGGAGTAAATCACCATGTCTGAAGGCTGGAATATTGCCATTCTGGGCGCAACGGGCGCCGTAGGCGAAGCCCTGCTCGATACGCTGGCTGAACGCCAGTTCCCGGTCGGTGAAATTTATGCGCTGGCGCGTAATGAAAGCGCGGGTGAGCATCTGCGTTTTAACGGTAAATCGGTCCTTGTTCAGGACGTTGTAGACTTTGACTGGACGCAGGCGCAACTGGCATTTTTTGTTGCGGGCGCTGAAGCCACCGCCGCATGGGTGGAAGAAGCGACCAATGCCGGTTGCCTGGTTATCGACAGCAGTGGCCTGTTCGCGCTTGAGCCGGACGTTCCGCTGGTGGTTCCGGACGTTAACCCGTTCGTACTGGCCGATTACCGCAACCGCAATGTGATTGCGGTCCCTTCCAGCCTGACCAGCCAACTGCTGTCTGCGCTGAAGCCGCTAATTGATGACGGCGGGCTGTCACGTATTACGGTGACCAATATTATTTCTGCTTCCGCTCACGGTAAAAAAGCCGTAGATGCGCTTGCCGGACAGAGCGCGAAACTACTGAACGGCATCCCGATTGACGATGACGATTTCTTTGGCCGTCAGCTGGCGTTCAACATGCTGCCGATGCTGCCGGATCGCGAAGGTAGCGTGCGCGAAGAGCGCCGTATCGTCGATGAAGTGCGCAAAATTATGCAGGACGACGGGCTGCTTATCTCCGCCAGCATCGTGCAGTCGCCGGTATTTTATGGCCACGCACAGATGGTGAATTTTGAAGCTCTGCGTCCGTTGGCGGCGGAAGAAGCACGCGATGCGTTTTCACGCGGTGAGGACGTAGTGTTGTCAGAAGAGACCTATATCCCAACGCAGGTTGGCGATGCGTCAGGTACTCCGCACCTTTCAGTTGGCTGTGTGCATAACGATTATGGGATGCCGGAACAGGTTCAGTTCTGGTCTGTGGCAGACAACGTACGCTTTGGCGGTGCGTTGATGGCGGTGAAAATTGCGGAAAAACTGGTGCAGGAGTACCTGTACTAATGTCTGACCTGCAACAGCCGTCAACCCATAAAATTGCGCTGGGCATAGAGTATGACGGCAGCAAATATTATGGCTGGCAGCGCCAGAACGAAGTGCGTAGCGTTCAGGAAAAACTGGAAAAAGCGCTCTCTCAGGTGGCGAATGAACGCATCACTGTCTTTTGTGCGGGACGCACGGATGCGGGCGTTCATGGCACAGGGCAGGTCGTGCACTTTGAAACGACTGCCCAGCGTAAAGATGCAGCCTGGACACTGGGGGTAAATGCGAATTTACCTGGTGACATTGCTGTGCGCTGGGTGAAAGCTGTACCCGATGATTTCCATGCCCGATTTAGCGCTACGGCTCGCCGTTATCGCTACATCATCTACAATCATCGGTTGCGCCCTGCGGTTTTAGGTAAAGGGGTAACCCATTACTATGAACCGCTGGACGCTGAGCGTATGCATCGTGCGGCCCAGTGTTTGATTGGCGAAAATGATTTTACCTCGTTTCGGGCGGTGCAGTGTCAGTCGCGCACACCGTGGCGTAACGTGATGCACATTAACGTTGAACGTTTTGGTGCATATGTGGTGGTGGATATTAAAGCGAATGCCTTTGTACATCATATGGTCAGGAATATTGTCGGCAGCCTGATGGAAGTAGGCGCCAACAACCAGCCGGAGAGCTGGATAGCAGAACTGCTAGCGGCGAAGGACAGAACGCTGGCAGCGGCAACGGCGAAAGCGGAAGGGCTGTATCTGGTTGCAGTAGATTACCCGGAACGGTTCGACCTGCCAAAACCGCCTATGGGCCCGCTATTTCTGGCGGACTAATTTGAGTCGTATAAAGGCAAAACTATGGACCTGATTTACTTTCTTATCGATTTTATCCTGCACATTGATGTGCATCTGGCGGAGCTGGTTGCGGAATACGGTATCTGGGTATACGCGATTCTGTTTCTGATCCTGTTCTGCGAAACCGGGCTGGTGGTGACGCCGTTCCTGCCGGGAGACTCGCTGCTGTTTGTCGCTGGCGCGCTTTCTGCGCTGCCAACTAACGATCTCAATGTTCATCTGATGGTGATGTTGATGATTGTGGCGGCGATTATCGGCGATGCGGTGAACTACACGATTGGCCGTTTGTTCGGTGAAAAACTCTTCAGTAACCCGAACTCTAAAATTTTCCGTCGCAGTTACCTGGATAAAACCCATGCGTTCTACGAGCGTCATGGCGGCAAAACGATTATCCTCGCGCGTTTCGTACCTATTGTGCGTACATTTGCACCGTTTGTTGCCGGTATGGGACACATGTCCTACCGTCATTTTGCGATGTATAACGTCGCAGGCGCGCTGCTGTGGGTATTGCTGTTCACCTATGCAGGCTATCTGTTCGGCGATCTACCGATCGTTCAGGAAAACCTGAAATTACTGATTGTGGCGATCATCGTCCTTTCCGTATTGCCGGGCATAATTGAAGTGATTCGCCATAAACGCGCTGCGTCACGGGCTGCAAAATAGAAAGTAACTCAGCGGTTCGACCACTTTTTTATCCAAAGTTTCGGGCTGTTATGTTTTAATGTGCAACATTCATGGTCTGTTAGGGGCAAAAATGGCATTATGCGCCCCTTATAACAAAGCTGACTAGGGTTCAGGCAGAAAGGTCACCAATGAGCTGGATTGAACGAATTAAAAGCAACATTACTCCCACCCGCAAGGCAAGCATTCCTGAAGGGGTGTGGACCAAGTGTGATAGCTGCGGTCAGGTTTTATACCGTGCTGAGCTGGAACGTAATCTTGAGGTCTGTCCGAAGTGTGACCATCATATGCGCATGTCGGCGCGCAATCGCCTGCATAGCCTGTTAGATGAAGGTTCTCTTGTGGAACTGGGTAGCGAGCTTGAGCCGAAAGATGTGCTGAAGTTTCGTGACTCCAAAAAGTACAAAGACAGACTGGCTTCTGCGCAGAAAGAAACCGGCGAGAAAGATGCGCTGGTGGTAATGAAAGGCACGCTGCACGGTATGCCGGTCGTTGCTGCTGCATTCGAGTTCGCGTTTATGGGCGGCTCCATGGGCTCTGTGGTCGGCGCGCGTTTTGTCCGTGCCGTTGAGCAGGCGCTGGAAGATAACTGTCCGCTGATCTGCTTCTCCGCTTCTGGCGGGGCGCGTATGCAGGAAGCGCTGATGTCTCTGATGCAGATGGCGAAAACCTCTGCTGCGCTGGCGAAAATGCAGGAACGCGGTTTACCGTATATTTCTGTACTGACCGACCCAACAATGGGCGGTGTTTCTGCTAGCTTCGCGATGCTGGGCGATCTCAACATTGCAGAACCGAAAGCACTGATCGGCTTTGCTGGTCCGCGTGTTATCGAGCAAACCGTACGTGAGAAACTGCCGCCGGGATTCCAGCGTAGCGAGTTCCTGATTGAAAAAGGCGCTATCGATATGATCGTCCGCCGTCCTGAAATGCGCCTGAAACTGGCAAGCATTCTGGCGAAGCTGATGAATCTTCCTACGCCGAATCCGGATGAGCCGCGTGAAGGCGAGGTGGTACCTCCGGTTCCCGATCAGGAATCAGAGGCCTGATAGTTTACTCTATGGGTTTCGGGTTGCAGGCAGGCGATAAGAGAGTTGATCCCGATGAGCTTACACAGGTAAGTGATTCGGGTGAGCGAGCACAGCCAACGCATCTGCAACGTGAAAAACAACGTGTAAAAAAGGGCAGGCCGGTTGGTGCTGCCCTTTTGCTTTTCTCAACGTAAAGAATCTACAGCCATCATGGACAATAAACGTATTCCTCAAGCCGCGTCGCCCCTGGCATCGTGGCTTTCTTATCTGGAAAACCTGCACAGTAAAACCATCGATCTCGGCCTGGAACGCGTAAGTCAGGTGGCGCGCAAACTGGGTGTGTTGAAACCCGCGCCATTTGTTTTTACGGTGGCGGGAACCAACGGGAAAGGCACAACCTGCCGTACGCTGGAATCTGTGCTGACCGCAGCAGGTTATAAAGTTGGCGTTTACAGTTCGCCGCATCTGGTGCGCTACACGGAACGCGTACGCGTGCAGGGGCGTGAACTGCCGGAATCAGCGCATACCGCCTCGTTTGCTGAGATTGAAGACGCGCGTGGCGACATTTCCCTGACTTACTTTGAATACGGCACGTTATCGGCGCTCTGGCTGTTTAAACAGGCCCAACTGGATGTCGTCATCCTGGAAGTTGGGTTAGGCGGTCGCCTTGACGCGACCAATATCGTGGATGCCGATGTTGCGGTGGTCACCAGCATTGCGCTTGACCATACTGACTGGCTGGGCCCGGATCGCGAAAGCATTGGTCGTGAGAAGGCGGGAATTTTCCGTGCAGAGAAACCGGCTATCGTCGGCGAGCCGGAAATGCCTTACACCATCGCCGATGTTGCACAAGAGAGCGGGGCGATTTTGCAACGCTGCGGCGTGGACTGGCGCTATGCGGTCACGGAGAACGACTGGTCCTTTACGGACGATCACGGCACGTTGGCGCACCTGCCGTTGCCGCTGGTCCCGCAACCTAACGCCGCGACCGCACTGGCAGCACTGCGCGCAAGCGGGCTTAACGTCAGCGAGCAGGCCATTCGTGACGGTATTGAACAGGCGATTTTACCGGGGCGCTTCCAGATTGTGAGCGAGTCGCCGCGGGTGATTTTTGATGTTGCCCATAACCCGCATGCGGCGGAGTATCTGACCGGCCGTCTGAAAAAGTTAGTGAAAAGCGGGCGTGTACTTGCGGTTATCGGTATGCTACATGATAAAGATATTGCCGGTACGTTAGCCTGGTTAAAAAGCGTGGTTGACGCCTGGTACTGTGCGCCCCTGGAAGGGCCGCGTGGTGCTACTGCAGAACAACTGCTGGAGCATCTGGGCAAAGGCTACGCCTATGACAGCGTGGCGCAGGCATGGTCTGCGGCGCTAGCTGAGGCGAAGCCAGAAGATACCGTGTTGGTGTGTGGATCGTTTCACACTGTCGCACATGTCATGGAAGTGATAGACGTGGGGAGAAGCGGTGGCGAGTAAGTTTCAGAATCGATTAGTCGGCACAATTGTGCTGGTCGCGCTGGGGGTGATTGTGCTCCCCGGGCTGCTTGACGGGCAGAAAAAGCATTATCAGGATGAGTTTGCGGCGATCCCGCTGGTGCCGAAACCCGGCGATCGCGATGAACCAGACATGATGCCTGCAGCCACGCAGGCGCTGCCGACGCAGCCGCCGGAAGGGGCGGCTGAAGAGGTGCGCGCGGGTGATGCTGCCGCGCCATCGTTGGATCCGTCACGTTTGACGACGGCAAACAGCGCGGAGTTAGATCCTGTCCCCGCGCCTGTAGAACAGCCGAAACCCAAACCGAAGCCGCAGCCGGTTGCCGTCGCTCCGACGCCAGCACCGGCTCCAGCGCCGAAACCGGCCGCGGTGGAACCGCCAGCGCCAACCGGCAAAGCGTACGTTGTACAGCTCGGTGCGCTGAAAAATGCGGATAAGGTCAATGAGATCGTGGGTAAACTTCGTGGCGCGGGCTTCCGGGTATATACTTCCCCGTCAACGCCGGTGCAGGGTAAAATAACCCGTATTCTCGTAGGACCTGACGCCTCCAAAGATAAGCTGAAGAACTCGCTGGGCGAGCTGCAGAAGATCTCCGGTCTGAGCGGCGTAGTGATGGGGTACACCCCTAATTAAGGGATTGCGCTGTTCACGGCGCTGCTCTTAATTCAGGCCGGATAGGGCGTTTTTACCGCTATCCGGCAGTGCCCGAAGAGGCATAAAACGGTATGGCGTTGAAGATTTTTTCAGCGCCATTTTTATTTACGCGTGGAAAGGAAATCCCTACGCAAACGTTTTCTTTTTCTGTTAGAATGCGCCCCGAACAGGACGACAGGGCGTTAAATCGTGGGACACTTATGGTCTGGATTGATTACGCCATTATCGCGGTGATTGGTTTTTCCTGTCTGGTTAGCCTGATCCGTGGCTTTGTTCGTGAAGCATTATCGTTGGTGACTTGGGGTTGTGCTTTCTTTGTCGCCAGCCATTACTACACTTACCTGTCTGTCTGGTTTACGGGCTTTGAAGACGAACTCGTTCGAAATGGGATTGCTATCGCGATACTGTTTATCGCGACACTTATCGTCGGCGCTATCGTTAACTTTGTGATAGGCCAACTGGTAGAGAAAACAGGCCTGTCGGGTACCGACAGGGTGTTGGGGATCTGCTTTGGTGCTCTGCGAGGAGCGCTGATCGTCGCCGCCATACTGTTCTTTCTCGATACCTTTACCGGTCTGTCGAAAAGTGAAGACTGGAGCAAGTCGCAGCTGATCCCGCAGTTCAGTTTCATCATCAGATGGTTCTTTGACTATCTGCAAAGCTCGTCAAGTTTCTTGCCCAAAGTATAAACTTTGGGTTGTTGCTGAACGAGGAAAAGACGTATGTGCGGTATTGTCGGTATCGCCGGTGTTATGCCGGTAAACCAGTCGATTTATGACGCGTTAACGGTGCTCCAGCATCGTGGTCAGGATGCCGCAGGCATCATCACCATTGATGCCAACAACTGCTTCCGCTTGCGTAAAGCAAACGGAATGGTGAGCGATATTTTTGAAGCGCGCCATATGCAGCGTTTGCAGGGCAATATGGGCATCGGTCATGTGCGTTACCCAACGGCTGGCAGCTCCAGCGCCTCCGAAGCTCAACCTTTTTACGTCAACTCACCGTATGGCATCACGCTTGCCCATAATGGCAACCTGACCAATGCGCATGAGCTGCGTAAAAAGCTGTTTGAAGAAAAGCGCCGCCACATCAATACCACTTCAGACTCTGAAATTTTGCTGAATATATTCGCCAGCGAGCTGGATAACTTCCGCCATTATCCGCTGGAAGCCGATAATATTTTTGCTGCTATTGCGGCAACCAACCGCCAGATCCGCGGCGCCTATGCCTGCGTGGCGATGATTATTGGCCACGGTATGGTTGCCTTCCGCGATCCTAACGGTATCCGTCCGCTGGTACTGGGTAAACGCGATATCGGGGATGGTCGTACCGAGTATATGGTGGCCTCCGAGAGCGTGGCGCTGGATACGCTGGGCTTTGAATTCCTGCGCGATGTGGCACCTGGCGAAGCGGTGTATATCACCGAAAAAGGTCAGCTGTTTACTCGCCAGTGTGCCGATAACCCGGTCAGCAATCCGTGCCTGTTTGAATACGTTTACTTCGCGCGTCCTGACTCCTTTATCGACAAGATTTCCGTTTACAGCGCCCGTGTAAATATGGGTACCAAGCTTGGCGAAAAAATTGCTCGCGAGTGGGAAGATCTGGATATTGACGTGGTGATCCCGATTCCGGAAACCTCCTGCGATATTGCGCTGGAAATTGCCCGTATTCTCGGTAAGCCGTACCGTCAGGGTTTTGTGAAAAACCGCTACGTGGGCCGTACCTTTATCATGCCCGGTCAGCAGCTGCGCCGTAAATCCGTGCGCCGTAAGCTGAACGCCAACCGTGCGGAATTCCGTGATAAAAACGTGCTGCTGGTGGATGACTCCATCGTGCGCGGTACCACCTCGGAACAGATTATCGAGATGGCGCGTGAAGCCGGAGCGAAGAAAGTGTATCTGGCCTCTGCGGCCCCGGAAATTCGCTTCCCGAATGTTTATGGTATCGATATGCCTACGGCGACGGAGCTGATTGCTCATGGTCGCGAAGTGGACGAGATTCGCCAGATAATCGGTGCAGACGGTCTTATCTTCCAGGATCTGAACGATCTGATTGAAGCGGTCCGCGCTGAGAACCCGGATATTCAGCAGTTTGAATGTTCAGTGTTTAACGGCGTGTACGTCACCAAAGACGTCGACCAGCAATATCTCGATTTCCTTGACTCCCTGCGTAATGACGATGCCAAAGCAATTTTGCGTCAGAACGAAGCGGAAAACCTCGAGATGCATAACGAAGGGTAATGTTCTGTTGCAGGTCAGGACACATAGAGTGGACTGACTTGCAACTGCGCATAAAAACCTGCAAAGTCAGCCCTGAAGCAAGTAAGGGCGAAAAAATGAAACGACTCATTGTAGGGATTAGCGGTGCCAGTGGCGCGATTTATGGCGTGCGCCTGCTGCAGGTTTTGCGTGACGTTACTGATGTGGAAACCCATCTGGTGATGAGTGCTGCTGCCCGACAGACGCTGGCGCTGGAAACTGACCTCTCTGTACGCGACGTGCAGGCACTGGCGAATGTAAATCACGATACGCGCGATATCGCCGCCAGTATCTCTTCCGGCTCTTTTCAGACCGCCGGAATGGTAATATTACCTTGTTCAATCAAAACGCTTTCAGGCATCGTCCACAGTTACACCGATGGGCTGCTTACCCGTGCGGCAGACGTGGTGTTGAAAGAACGCCGCCCGCTGGTGCTGTGCGTGCGTGAAACGCCGCTGCATCTGGGGCATCTGCGGCTGATGACGCAGGCGGCAGAAATTGGCGCGGTGATTATGCCGCCAGTCCCGGCATTCTATCATCGCCCGCAAACGCTAGATGATGTGATTAATCAAACGGTTAACCGCGTACTCGACCAGTTTGATATCTCCCTTCCACAGGATCTGTTCACCCGCTGGCAAGGGGCGTAAAACCGTTCCATCAGCGTGCAAAGAAACATCCATTGCCCTGTTTCAGGGCAATTTTGTAACCGCGATCATATCCTCAACATTTAATTCGTTAAAACTCAACGAAACGCTGCGGTTCAACCGTCAGACCTGCTATCTTCAAAATCAGGACATTATTGCAACGTTTTATTAACATATTTAACGTCGAATATCCTCATCGACGCGAAAATGGCATAAGACCTGCATGAAAAAGTCTGCAAACACACAACACAACGTAAAACATAATAAAATTACGCCACTTGAGGGTTATGTATGAAGAAGACGGTTCTTGCTTTGTCTTTGCTGGTAGGACTCTCCGCCACCGCGGCCAGCTACGCAGCACTTCCGCAGACGGTTCGTATTGGTACAGATACAACGTACGCACCTTTTTCCTCTAAAGATGCCAAAGGCGACTTTGTCGGCTTTGATATCGATCTGGGAAATGAGATGTGTAAGCGCATGCAGATTAAATGTACCTGGGTAGCCAGCGACTTTGACGCGCTGATCCCGTCGCTGAAAGCGAAAAAAATTGATGCCATCATCTCCTCGCTTTCAATCACTGAGAAGCGTCAGCAAGAGATTGCGTTCTCAGACAAGCTTTACGCAGCAGACTCACGTCTGATCGCCGCGAAAGGTTCCCCAATTCAACCAACTCTTGATTCCCTCAAAGGTAAACATGTTGGCGTACTGCAAGGCTCGACTCAGGAAGCCTATGCTAATGACAACTGGCGCAGCAAAGGCGTAGATGTGGTGGCCTATGCGAACCAGGACCTTATCTATTCTGACCTGACAGCGGGTCGTCTGGACGCGGCGTTGCAGGATGAAGTCGCGGCCAGCGAAGGCTTCCTGAAGCAGCCTGCCGGTAAGGACTACGCTTTTGCTGGTCCGTCGGTGAAAGATAAAAAATACTTTGGTGACGGCACCGGGATTGGCTTGCGCAAAGATGATGCAGAGCTGAAAGCTGCTTTCGATAAAGCGCTGGGCGAACTGCGCAAAGACGGCACCTACGACAAAATGGCGAGCAAGTATTTTAACTTCAATGTCTACGGCGATTAATACGCCGCAGCGGGGAATGGACTGCACCATTGCGGGTAACCATTACGGTGCATAATAAATTCAGTGCACTGTTTTGGTGCTTTTGTCGCTGTCTTAATAAGCATGAGTGCATACTTAAGCGCTTTTCATGCAAATAAATACCGCCGACAGGGTAGAATGCTTTGCCTTGTCGGCCCGATTAATGGCACGATAACTGCACCTGGTCCTGTAAAGATCCCCTATAAAAGACAGTCTGTTGAGGATAGTTATGAAAAAACTGGTGTTGTCTCTTTCTCTGGTCCTGGCTTTCTCCAGTGCTACCGCAGCATTTGCAGCCATTCCGCAAAAAATTCGTATCGGTACCGATCCTACTTATGCGCCGTTCGAATCGAAAAATGCACAGGGTGAATTAGTCGGTTTTGATATCGATCTGGCTAAAGAGCTGTGCAAACGTATCAATACACAATGTACCTTCGTGGAAAACCCGCTGGACGCGCTTATCCCTTCGTTAAAAGCGAAGAAAATCGATGCGATTATGTCCTCGCTTTCCATCACTGAAAAACGTCAGCAGGAAATCGCCTTTACCGACAAGCTTTATGCAGCCGACTCGCGTCTGGTTGTCGCTAAAGATTCTGCTATTCAGCCGACCATTGAGTCGCTGAAAGGTAAACGTGTTGGCGTGCTGCAGGGCACGACTCAGGAAACCTTCGGCAACGAGCACTGGGCGCCAAAAGGCATTGAAATTGTCTCTTATCAGGGGCAAGACAATATCTATTCTGACCTGACTGCCGGGCGTATTGATGCTGCTTTCCAGGATGAAGTCGCAGCCAGCGAAGGCTTCCTGAAACAGCCGGTCGGTAAAGATTACAAATTCGGCGGCCCATCTGTAAAAGACGAGAAGTTATTCGGCGTGGGTACCGGTATGGGGCTTCGCAAAGATGATAACGAACTGCGCGAAGCACTGAACAAAGCCTTTGCCGAGATGCGAGCTGACGGTACTTACGAGAAGCTGGCGAAAAAGTACTTCGATTTTGATGTTTACGGCGGTTAATCACCGCAGGTGCTGATAAAGCCCGTAGATTTTGGACGAGTTGAATTTATGCCTGATGGCGCTGCGCGTATCCGGTCTACAGCGATTTTGTAGGCCGGATAAGGCAAAGCCGCCATCCGGCATTAAACGATTTGTCTGAAATCAAAAGAGGCTTATTACTCCACCACACACGACAGGACAGGCAGCATGTTGTATGGCTTTTCAGGTGTTATTTTACAGGGCGCAATTGTTACGCTGGAGCTGGCACTTAGCTCGGTGGTACTGGCGGTTCTGATAGGCCTTGTCGGCGCGGCAGCAAAGCTGTCGCAAAGCCGGGCGCTGGCGCTTATTTTCGAAGGGTACACAACGCTTATCCGCGGCGTGCCCGATCTGGTCTTAATGCTGCTCATCTTTTACGGATTACAAATCGCGCTGAATACCCTTACCGATGCAATTGGTATCAGCCAGATTGATATCGATCCGATGGTCGCGGGTATTATTACGCTCGGGTTTATCTACGGAGCCTATTTTACCGAAACATTTCGTGGCGCATTTATGGCCGTGCCAAAAGGACATATTGAAGCCGCGACGGCATTCGGTTTTACCAGTTCACAAATATTTCGCCGTATTATGTTCCCGGCGATGATGCGCTATGCCTTACCGGGAATTGGCAACAACTGGCAGGTCATTCTTAAGGCCACAGCGTTGGTATCGTTGCTCGGCCTGGAAGACGTAGTGAAAGCCACTCAGCTTGCCGGAAAAAGTACCTGGGAGCCGTTCTATTTTGCCGTAGTGTGCGGGGTCATCTATCTGGTGTTTACCACTGTTTCTAATGGTGTGCTGCTGTACCTTGAGCGCCGCTATTCCGTGGGTGTGAAGAGGGCTGACCTGTGATTGAGATTATTCAGGAATACTGGAAGTCCCTGCTGTGGACCGACGGGTATCGCTACACCGGCGTGGCTATCACCCTGTGGCTTCTGATTTCGTCGGTGGTGATGGGTGGGATACTGGCGCTGTTTTTGGCAATTGGTCGTGTTTCCAGTAATAAATTTATCCAGTTTCCCATCTGGCTGTTCACCTATATTTTTCGTGGGACGCCGCTGTACGTCCAGTTGCTGGTGTTTTATTCCGGGATGTATACGCTGGAGATAGTCAAAGGCACGGACTTCCTCAACGCGTTTTTCCGCAGTGGGCTAAATTGCACCGTGCTGGCGCTGACGCTGAATACCTGCGCCTATACCACGGAGATTTTCGCCGGGGCTATTCGTTCCGTACCCCATGGTGAGATTGAAGCCGCGCGCGCTTACGGTTTCTCGTCATTTAAACTGTATCGCTGCATTATTTTGCCTTCCGCGCTGCGTATTGCGCTGCCGGCTTACAGCAATGAAGTTATTTTAATGCTGCACTCCACGGCGCTGGCGTTTACCGCAACGGTGCCTGATTTGTTGAAAATCGCCCGCGATATCAACTCGGCAACGTATCAGCCGTTTACCGCCTTCGGTATTGCCGCTGTTCTGTATTTGATTATTTCGTATGTCCTGATCAGTCTGTTCCGCAAAGCGGAAAAACGCTGGTTGCAGCATGTATCCTCTAAATGATTCGAGTAACACGATGTCTGAAAATAAATTAAACGTTATCGATTTACATAAGCACTACGGCGAACATGAAGTGCTGAAAGGGGTATCGCTGCAGGCCAATGCGGGTGATGTTATCAGTATTATTGGCTCGTCAGGTTCCGGTAAAAGTACCTTCCTGCGCTGCATTAACTTTCTCGAGAAACCGAGCGCCGGGTCGATTGTGGTGAGTGGTCAGAACATTGGTCTGGTACGCGACAAAGACGGCCAGCTTAAGGTTGCAGACAAAAATCAGCTGCGCTTGCTGCGCACGCGACTGACGATGGTCTTTCAGCACTTTAATCTGTGGAGCCACATGACGGTGCTGGAAAACGTGATGGAAGCGCCGATCCAGGTGTTGGGGCTGAGCAAGCAGGAAGCTCGCGAACGTGCGGTGAAGTATCTGGCGAAAGTGGGTATTGATGAGCGCGCTCAGGGCAAATATCCGGTGCATCTGTCCGGTGGTCAGCAGCAGCGTGTCTCCATTGCTCGTGCGCTGGCGATGGAACCGGAAGTGTTGCTGTTTGATGAACCCACGTCGGCACTTGACCCGGAGCTGGTGGGCGAAGTGCTGCGCATTATGCAACAACTGGCCGAAGAGGGAAAAACCATGGTGGTCGTGACCCACGAAATGGGGTTTGCCCGTCATGTCTCCACGCACGTGATTTTCCTGCATCAAGGGAAGATTGAAGAAGAGGGCGATCCGGAGCAGGTATTTGGTAATCCGCAAAGTCCGCGTTTGCAGCAGTTCCTCAAAGGTTCGTTGAAGTAAGTCACCTGCCCGGAGGCGCTACGCTTTCCGGGCCTGGGATTTTAGCGCGTCGCACTCCAGACGATAAACCCAGTCGTCGTAGGCGATACCATCAATCTCATACGCCTTTTCCAGCACCTGCGTACGCACGAACCCCGTTTTTTCCAGAATCCGTATTGAGCCCTTATTATCCGCCAGTGCGTAAGCATTTATCGCCGTGACCGCCGCGTGCTCGAAGGCGTACTGGCACACCGCGCGTACGGCTTCGCTGGCAATACCTTTCCCCTGCGCCTGTGGCATGATGGCGTAGCCGATGTCGGCTTCGTGCGGGTAGAGATGGCTGATTTGCAGACCAATATCGCCGAGCGGCGTCGGGTTGTTGTGCTCGCGGATGACAAAAGTGTGCTGTGCGGCAAGGCGTCTGGCGAATAACAGACGCGTATCTTTCGCCGGGGCGATGTTGCCCATATAGCGCATGACTTCAGGACATTCACGTAGTTTCTGGAAAAATGACCAGTCAGAAAACTGAAACAAAGAGAGGGTAAGTCGGGGAGTCGAAATTATCGCCATAACGTCGCCATTGCAGAAATCTGGCCTATAACCTTACCACCACAACGGCGACCGTGAATAGCGCTTAGGGGTTATCGGATGACATCCGCCAGCGCTTCTTCTAAATCGTACCAGCGAAACGCGAAACCGGAGGCTTCCAGGCGTTTTGGCAACGCTCGCTGCCCGCCGAGAACCAGCACTGAAGATTCGCCCATCAGCAACCGCATTGCGGTGGCGGGAACGCGCAGAATGGCAGGACGGTTCAGGGCGTGGCCCAGCGCGTGGGCAAACTGCTCATTGTGCACCGGGTACGGTGAAACCATATTGAAGGGACCGCGCAGATCGTTATCCAGCAGCCAGAGAATTCCGTTGACCATATCATCAATATGGATCCAGGCCATATACTGGCGTCCGTTGCCAATTGGTCCGCCTAAGCCAAGACGAAACGGCGGGACCATTTTCGCCAGAATGCCGCCAGCAGAGGACAGTACCACGCCGGTGCGCAGCATACACACGCGGGTTTTGTCGCTTTGCGCGGTGCTGGCAATCTGCTCCCAGCGGGCGCACAGCTTATGGGTAAATTCGTTATGCGGCGGCTCTTCTTCTGTGACCACCACTTCGCCTAAATCGCCGTAGTAACCGGTAGCGGAACCGGAAATTAGCACTGCGGGCGGTGTCTCGCTGGCATTGATTAAATCGACCAGCTTCTGCGTGATGACCCAGCGGCTCTGACACAGGCGTTCCTTTTGCTGGGCACTCCAGCGCTTGTCCGCAATCGGCTCTCCGGCAAGGTTAATGACGGCATCAATGTCATTGAGATTTTGCCGCTCTTCCAGCCCTTTGGACAGCGTAACCCGGGAGTCGAGAATCTGACGCGCCTTATCAGGAGAACGGGTCACTACGGTTATCTGATGCCCCAGTTCCAGCAAGCGGGGGATCAGATGACGTCCAATCAGGCCAGTACCGCCGGTAATCAGAATCTGCATGTCGCCTCCCGGGTTATGTTTAGCGCTGCCAGCTCAGCGTCATAGAGACTGAGTCGGCGTAACGTAATGCGTGAAGTTTATCTATCTCTACTTGAGCATAAGTGACCCAGTGATGTTCGCGTGCGATATCGAGCACATCTTGAGTTAATTTTTCTAACAATGAGAAGCGGTTACCCTCCACGTGGGCAATGATGCTCTTGGTGATAGTGCGATAATTCAGCGCGTCGTTGATATCTTCGCTGGTACGGGCTTTGTCTGCCGGATAGTGAATGGCAATGTTGATGACGATATCCTGGCGGTTAAGGATCTCCTCTTCTTTGATGCCGATAAAAGTGCGCAGACGAAGGTTTTTTATACGAATAATTGCGTCAGGTTGTGACATTGCAGGTTTCCTCCATGTATGAACCTTTGCATGATACACGAGAACCGAATCGCGTCACCGCTTCTCACTTTGTGCTTGTTGCATGGCGCGTTCCGTTGCGGGACGCGTACGGATGCGTTCATGCCAGTTATTGACCGCCGGGTAGTTGTCGAGGTCGATGCGCTGACGCTGATGGGCGTGGATCCACGGCCAGCAGGCAATGTCGGCAATGCTGTAGTGATCGCCTCCCAGCCAGGGGGACGTTTCCAGACGTTTATTCATCACGTTGTACAGGCGCTGGGTTTCAACCTGGTATCTTTCAATGGCGTAGGGAATCGTTTGTGGGGCGTAGTGGCTAAAATGATGATTCTGACCCAGCATGGGGCCGAGGCCGCTGACCTGCCAGAACAACCACTGCAGTGTAGTGTGGCGTTCACGTAACTCACCGCTCAGCAGCTTACCGCTCTTTTCTGCCAGATAGAGTAAAATTTCTCCGGACTCAAACAGGCTGATGGGCTTTCCGCCGTCTACCGGGGCACTGTCGATAATGGCCGGGATTTTATTGTTTGGTGAGATTTGCAGAAAATCAGGGTGAAACTGGCTACCTTTGCTGATATCGACATGAATCAGACGGTATTGCAGCTGCGCCTCTTCAAGAAACAGCGTTATTTTGTGACCGTTTGGCGATGGAGTGTAATAGAGATCGATCATTTTCAGCGTCCGTTTTGTCATGAACCGGGTCATAACAAGTATAGAGCCTGTTGGCGTGCGTGAGTTTTCATCAAGTGACAGTGAGAGAAAGACTCTATATTTTGAAGGCAAGCCAATACATTTCAGAGGACATTATGAGCAAATCTGCAATTACGCTGTGGTCAGATGCCAATTTTTTCTCCCCTTACGTGCTGTCTGTTTATGTCGCTCTGCAAGAGAAAGGACTGCCTTTTACGCTGAAAACCGTTGATCTCAACAGCGGCGAACACTTGCAACCTTCATGGCAAGGGTATGCGTTAACGCGGCGCGTGCCGGTGCTTGAAATCGACGGTTTCGAGCTGAGCGAATCATCAGCGATTACTGAGTTCCTGGAAGAGAGTTTTGCGCCGCCGCAGTGGGAGCGAATCTACCCACACGATGTGCAAAAGCGCGCGCGGGCGCGCCAGGTTCAGGCGTGGATCCGCAGCGATCTGATGCCTATCCGTGAAGAACGCTCAACGGACGTAGTTTTTGCTGGCGTGAAGAAAGGTCCGTTAAGCGAAGCGGGAAAAGTCAGTGCGGAGAAATTGTTCGCCACTGCGAGCCATTTATTGAGCCACGGGAAGCAGAATTTATTTGGCGAATGGTGTATTGCCGACTGCGATTTAGCGCTAATGCTGAATCGTCTGGTCCTTAACGGCGATGAGGTTCCCGAAGCGCTTGCAGAATATGCCGCCTTCCAGTGGCAGCGCGCTTCAGTCCAGCGTTTTATCGCGCTTTCAGCGAAGCGTTCCTGCTGAAAAACGGGGCGTAATCCAGTATCATTACAGGGTACTTTTCAACGAGGAGTGAGTGATGAAACTGATGTTCGCATCGGACATTCATGGTTCGTTGCCAGCCACGGAACGCGTACTTGAACGGTTTGCCGCAAGCGGTGCGCAATGGCTGGTGATATTGGGTGATGTTTTAAACCACGGACCGCGTAATGCGCTCCCGGAAGGCTATGCGCCTGCGCAGGTTGCTGAGCGGTTGAATGCGCTGGCAGCGCGGATTATCGCGGTGCGTGGCAATTGTGACAGCGAAGTGGATCAGATGCTTCTGCATTTTCCGATGACCGCGCCGTGGCAGCAAATTCTGACAGAAAACCAGCGACTCTTTTTGACGCACGGGCATCTTTTTGGCCCGCAAAATATGCCGGCACTCAACGTGGGAGATGTACTGGTTTATGGGCATACACATTTGCCCGTCGCTGAGCGTCAAGGGGATGTTTACCACTTCAATCCCGGCTCGGTAAGCATCCCGAAAGGGGGCTTTGCGGCAAGTTACGGGATTCTGGATGATAATGTTCTCAGCGTAATGGCACTCAATGATCAAAGTGTTATTGCACAGGTCGAGATTAATCCGTAATTTACCCCACAAACATAAACGCGCCGTAAGAGCGCAAGAAAAAAGAAGGTTTCCTGATGGTGGAACAGCGTCGTTTGGCAAGTACGGAATGGGTGGATATTGTGAATGAAGACAACGAAGTCATTGCACAATCCAGCCGGGAACAAATGCGGGCGCAACGCTTACGCCATCGTGCAACGTATATCGTCGTGCATGATGGTATGGGCAAAATTCTGGTTCAGCGTCGTACTGAGACAAAAGATTTTTTGCCCGGCATGCTGGATGCCACCGCTGGCGGTGTTGTGCAGGCTGACGAGCAACTACTGGATTCAGCGCGCCGTGAAGCGGAAGAGGAACTGGGGATTGCGGGCGTGCCGTTTGCCGAGCATGGGCAGTTTTATTTTGAAGACCAGAACTGTCGCGTATGGGGCGGGCTGTTTAGCTGTGTTTCCCACGGACCGTTTGCGCTTCAGGAAGAAGAGGTTAGTGAAGTTTGCTGGCTGACGCCGGAAGAAATTACCGCGCGCTGCGACGAATTTACGCCGGACTCACTGAAAGCCCTGGCGCTGTGGATGACCCGCAACGCTAAGAATGAAGGGGCGAAAGCCGAAAAGCAGGAAGAAGCTGAGTAAAATCTGCTCATCCGGCCTACAGCGTCGAGAAATCGTGTAGGCCGGGCAATCGTTTTTTAATGGTAACCCATTATCTGCGCGCCAATTACCACCACGCTGGACATAATAAACAGCAGTCCCAACAGCGTGGCGCCTACCTTCAGCCAGTTACGAAAATCCACCCGACACACGCCTAACGTTGCCATCAGCGATGCCGATGTAGGATAGATAATATGACTGAATCCGTCGCCAAACTGGAAGGCCAGTACGGTGACCTGACGGTTTACGCCAACCAGATCGCCTAAGGGTGCTAATAACGGCATGGTCAATGCAGCCTGACCAGAGCCGGAAGTCACGAAGAAATTAAACACCGCCTGGAACAGCAGCATAAACCACGCCGCGATGGCGTTATCCAGCCCGCTGATGCCGTTGGCAATGCTGTGCAGCAGCGTGTTCAACACGCTGGCTTCCCCCGCTTCTCCATTACCGACCAGCAGTAATATGCCCTTGGCAAAACCGACCAGCAGGGCAGGGGCAATCATCATTCGTGCGCCCTCGGTGAATGAGGAGGCCATGATGTTGACCGTCATGCCGTTGAGACGAAAGACCACGCCGATGATGCCAATTACCAGGCCCATGGTGAAGAACTGACTGGCGATCTCAGGAATAAACCACGCGTTGACGATCACGCCCCAGACAACCCAAATCATTACCGCAGTCAGCACCAGCAGCACCAGCCAGTCGCCCAGCGTGAAGCGTCGTTCCACAACGTCGTCCTGCTGTTCGCGAAAGAAACGGTCGGATTCATGTACCCGGGACAAAAGCGGATTCTTTTTGATGCGCGCCGCATAGGCCAGCGTGAAGGTCAGCCCTATCAGGGTCGCAACCACCCACACAATGATACGCAGACCGGAACCAGAGAGCACCGGCACGCCCGCAATCCCCTGTGCGACGACCACGCAAAACGGGTTCATCCATGAGCTGGCGAATCCAATTTGAGTCGCAATATAGGTGACCAGAACGGTGGTGATACTGTCGTAGCCTAACCGTACCATTAACGGTGCGATAATAATGGCAAAGGCGACCGCCTCTTCTCCCATGCCAAACACCGCGCCGCCTAATGAGAAGAGAACAAACAGCACCGGGATAAACAGGACTTCGTTTCCTCGCGTATGGCGGATGAGCGCCAGGATGCCGTTATCGATGGTTCCGGTACGCATAACGATGCCGAATGCACCGCCAATCACCAGCATAAACATAATAATGCCGACGGCAGTGCCGAATTTAGAGCCGGAGGTTAACCCTTCAAACGGAAAATTCATCAGGCCAGGGCGCTCATCACCGGTGGTGAAAAACTGCACCCGGTGATACTGCTCTTCGCCCGCGTCGTTGGTCAGAATTCGAAAAGAGTGGGGGTCGACCACCTTACGGGTTTTGGTTTGTCCATCAACCTGATACTGCACTTCCTGACTGTCGAACATCCCGACGGGAACAACCCATGTCGCCAGACTGGTTAAAATGGCAACGAAAAAAATAATCACCAACGTATCGGGCATCGCCCATTTTTTAGCTGGCTGTGTTTCTGTTACTGCTGACATGAAAGACTATCCCTGTTGCAATGCAAAAGAGGATAAGTATGCAAACAGGAGAATAGTTATTCATTGATGCAGCGCATCCTGGCAAATGTTTCAGAATATGCCAACGGGAAAAACAGGTATAAAAAAACCGGAAATATAAGCTATTTCCGGTTTAATAAGCAGAAGTGTTGCCGGATAAGACATCCGGCACACTCGACAGATTACTGCTGCTGTTGGGAAGACTGGATCGCGGTCAGAGCGATGGTGTAGACGATGTCGTCAACCAGCGCGCCACGAGACAGGTCGTTCACAGGCTTGCGCATACCCTGCAGCATTGGCCCGATGGAGATCAGGTCGGCAGAACGCTGTACCGCTTTGTAGGTGGTGTTACCGGTGTTCAGATCCGGGAAGATGAACACGGTAGCGCGACCTGCAACCGGAGAGTTCGGCGCTTTGGATTTTGCTACGTCAGCCATAACGGCGGCGTCATACTGCAGCGGACCGTCGATCATCAGGTCAGGACGTTTTTCCTGCGCCAGACGCGTGGCTTCACGAACTTTTTCTACGTCGCTACCTGCACCAGAAGTACCGGTGGAGTAGGAGAGCATTGCTACGCGCGGTTCGATACCGAAGGCAATGGCGGATTCAGCGGACTGAATCGCGATTTCTGCCAGTTGCTCTGCAGTCGGATCCGGGTTGATCGCGCAGTCGCCGTATACGTAAACCTGATCCGGCAGCAGCATGAAGAACACGGAAGACACCAGGGAACTACCCGGTGCAGTTTTAATCAGCTGCAGCGGCGGACGGATGGTGTTCGCGGTGGTATGAACTGCACCAGAAACCAGACCGTCAACGTCGTCCTGTTCCAGCATCAGGGTACCGAGAACCACGTTGTCTTCCAGCTGTTCGCGGGCAACGGTTTCGGTCATACCTTTGTTTTTACGCAGTTCGACCAGGCGAGCAACGTAGCTTTCGCGAACCACATCTGGATCAACGATTTCTACGCCAGCACCCAGCTCAACGCCCTGAGAGGCCGCAACGCGGGTGATCTCATCCGGGTTGCCCAGCAGTACGCAGGTTGCGATACCGCGTTCAGCACAGATAGCCGCCGCTTTAACGGTACGCGGCTCGTCACCTTCCGGCAGAACAACGCGCTTGCCGGCTTTACGTGCCAGCTCGGTCAGCTGATAACGGAACGCTGGCGGAGACAGACGACGGCTGCGCTCAGAGGTCGCGGTCAGGGATTCAATCCAGTCAGCGTTGATGTAGTTAGCAACGTATTCCTGAACTTTCTCAATACGTTCGTGATCGTCAACCGGAACTTCCAGGTTGAAGCTCTGCAGGCTCAGAGAGGTCTGCCAGGTGTTGGTGTTCACCATGAATACCGGCAGGCCGGTTTCAAATGCACGTTCGCACAGTTTAGTGATACGCGCGTCCATTTCGTAGCCGCCAGTCAGCAGCAGGGCACCGATTTCCACGCCGTTCATGGCTGCCAGGCATGCTGCAACCAGCACGTCAGGACGATCGGCGGAAGTCACCAGCAGAGAACCGGCACGGAAGTGCTCCAGCATGTGCGGAATGCTGCGTGCGCAGAAAGTCACAGACTTCACGCGACGGGTATTGATATCACCTTCGTTAACGATAGTGGCGTTCAGATGACGCGCCATATCGATTGCACGCGTTGCGATCAGATCGAAGCTCCATGGCACCGCGCCCAGAACCGGCAGCGGGCTGGATTCTTGCAGTTTAGCCGGATCAACTTTGATCACTTTTGCTTTGGAAGAGTCGTCGAAAATCTCGGACAGATCCGGGCGAGTACGGCCCTGCTCATCAACCGGTGCGTTCAGTTTGTTAACGATTACGCCGGTGATGTTGGTGTTTTTCGCGCCGCCGAAGCTGCTGCGAGTCAGTTCAATACGCTCGTTCAGCTGTTCCGGGGTATCGGTACCCTGAGACATTACGAAGACGATTTCTGCGTTCAGCGTTTTCGCGATTTCGTAGTTCAGAGACTGCGCGAACTGATGTTTGCGGGTTGGGACCAGGCCTTCAACCAGTACAACTTCAGCGTCTTTAGTGTTCGCGTGGTAGTTCGCGATGATCTCTTCCATCAGCACATCTTTCTGATTGCTGGACAACAGAGATTCAACGTGGCTCATCTTCAGCGGCTCAGCGGCTGGCAGAGAAGAGTTAGCACGGACGATGCTGGTAGTCTGGTCTGGCGCATCGCCACCGGCACGCGGTTGAGAGATCGGCTTGAAGACGCTCAGACGAACGCCTTTGCGTTCCATTGCGCGGATCACGCCAAGGCTGACGCTGGTCAGACCGACGCTGGTTCCGGTAGGGATCAGCATAATAATACGGGACACGGTTTATCCTCTTTCGTTACCGTCGATGTAGACGGGTTACAAAACAGCACCGCCAGCTAGGCTGGCGGTGTGAAATCAGGCAGTCAGACGGCTCGCGTCTTGCGCGATAACCAGTTCTTCGTTGGTTGGGATAACCACCGCAGGACGGGTACCTTCTTTGTTGATGAAACCAGATTTGCCGAAACGTGCGGCCAGGTTACGTTCGTGGTCAACTTCAAAGCCCAGAACGCCCAGTTTGCCCAGAGACAGTTCACGAACCATCGCTGCGTTTTCACCGATACCACCGGTGAAGACAACTGCATCCAGACGACCATCCATCAGCGCAGCGTAAGAACCGATGTATTTCGCCAGACGGTGACAGTAAACGTCCATTGCACGTTTAGCGTCTTCTTTAGTCGCGTAGTTATCTTCAACATAACGGCAGTCGCTGGTGACTTCGGTCAGACCCAGCAGGCCGGACTCTTTGGTCAGCATTTTGTTGATCTGGTCAACGCTCATGCCCAGGGTGTCGTGCAGGTGGAAGATGATCGCCGGGTCGATGTCACCGGAACGCGTACCCATCACCAGACCTTCCAGCGGGGTCAGGCCCATGGAGGTATCAACACATTTACCGTTACGGATAGCAGAAACAGAACCGCCGTTGCCCAAGTGGCAAGTGATGATGTTCAACTCATCAACCGGTTTGTTCAGAATTTTTGCCGCTTCCTGAGTCACGAAGAAGTGGCTGGTACCGTGCGCGCCGTAACGACGAACACCGTGTTCTTTGTACAGGCTGTATGGCAGAGCATAGAGGTAAGACTCTTCCGGCATGGTCTGATGGAACGCGGTGTCGAACACAGCCACGTTTTTGTCTTTCAGATTCGGGAAGGATTTCAGCGCTTCTGCGATACCGATCAGGTGTGCAGGGTTATGCAGCGGTGCAAAAGAGGCTGCGTCTTTGATACCCTGAATAACAGAATCGTCGATAACCACAGAGCCGGTGTATTTCTCGCCGCCGTGAACAACACGGTGACCAATCGCAGTCAGCTGAGCAGACAGTTCTGGTTTTTGTGCCAGAATAGTATTAACGATAAAATTCAGCGCTTCACTGTGAGCGGCGCCTGCACCTAAAGCCGCTTCTTGTTTACCGCCGTCCATTTTCCACTTGATACGTGCTTCTGGGAGATGGAAACATTCGGCTAAACCAGAGAGGTATTCTTCACCGTTTACTGCATCGATGATGGCAAATTTCAGTGAGGAGCTACCGCAGTTCAGAACCAGTACTAACTTACTCGACATGGAAGTACCTATTTATGATACGTGGCTAAAAAAACGTCAGGAAGTCATAGAGCGTAGCGCATGATGACACCGACGTTTATGATTAACATCATGCGCCATAGTCTTTTTGGGCACGATGGAATAAATACCTTTGAGTCTATGTCATTTTGCGTATTTTTCAGCCAATGGCATACTATGTGTCAATTTGACGACTCAATGATTTTGGACTAAAGGCCTTACAGGCCGGCACAGGATACCTGAATGTGGGTATCAAAGACAAAATGTTTTGAACGATGTCCCTTGTAGTTGTTGTTTTGCACAAATTTTTTAATTTTTATATGTGAAGTTGAGGTAACCGCCATGTCGACACCGGATAATCGTTCCGTCAATTTTTTTAGCTTGTTTCGCCGGGGGCAGCACTATGCGAAGACGTGGCCAATGGAAAAGCGCCTCGCGCCTGTGTTTGTAGAGAACCGCGTGATCCGCATGACGCGTTACGCGATCCGTTTTATGCCGCCTATCGCCGTCTTCACCTTATGCTGGCAAATTGCGTTAGGGGGGCAGTTGGGACCGGCCGTGGCGACTGCGCTGTTTGCGCTCAGCCTGCCGATGCAGGGCATGTGGTGGCTGGGTAAACGTTCTGTAACGCCGCTGCCGCCTTCAATACTCAACTGGTTCTACGAAGTTCGGGGTAAATTGCAAGAAGCCGGGCAGGCGCTCACTCCGGTAGAAGGAAAGCCTGATTATCAGGCGCTGGCTGACACGCTTAAGCGCGCCTTCAAACAACTGGATAAAACTTTCCTTGATGATTTGTAATTGACCCCTGATTACGCATATAAAAGAAGGCACAAGATGCCTTCTTTTTTTTCATCGCAGTAGTAGTGATACAGGAGTCCCAAATGGAAATGACCAACGCTCAACGTCTGATTTTGTCTAATCAGTACAAAATGATGACTATGCTCGATCCCACTAACGCCGAGCGTTATCGTCGTTTGCAGACGATTATTGAACGCGGTTACGGCTTGCAGATGCGCGAGCTGGATCGTGAGTTTGGTGAGCTGACGGAAGAAACCTGTCGTACGATTATCGATATTATGGAGATGTATCACGCATTACATGTGTCCTGGACTAATCTTAAGGACGCGCAGGCTATTGATGAGCGCCGCGTGACCTTCCTTGGCTTTGACGCCGCAACGGAAGCCCGTTACCTCGGGTACGTACGTTTTATGGTTAATGTAGAAGGTCGTTATACCCACTTTGATGCGGGTACGCATGGCTTCAACGCCCAGACCCCGATGTGGGAAAAATATCAGCGTATGCTGAATGTTTGGCACTCTTGCCCGCGCCAGTATCACCTGAGTGCGAATGAAATTAACCAAATCATTAATGCCTGAGGGGGCGAGCGTGCAGTGCAAAGGTTTTCTGTTTGATCTGGATGGAACGCTGGTCGATTCCTTACCCGCAGTAGAACGCGCGTGGTGCAACTGGGCCGATCGTTTTGGCCTCGATCACGCCGAGGTGCTCGGCTTTATTCATGGCAAGCAGGCCATTACCTCCCTGCGACACTTTATGGTGGGCAAATCTGAGGCTGAGATCGCCGCGGAATTCACCCGCCTGGAGCAGATCGAAGCGACGGAAACCGCGGGGATCACTGCGCTGCCGGGAGCGGTTGATTTACTCAACCACCTCAATAAAGCGGGTATTCCATGGGCGATTGTGACCTCCGGATCCATGCCGGTCGCACGAGCGCGTCATCGTGTCGCGGGGCTGCCTTCTCCTGAAGTGTTTGTCACCGCCGAGCGGGTAAAAAGAGGCAAACCCGAGCCAGACGCCTATCTGTTAGGCGCCCAGCTTCTGGGTCTTGCGCCACAGGAATGCGCGGTGGTGGAAGATGCGCCCGCTGGGGTGCTTTCAGGACTGGCTGCAGGGTGTCATGTGATAGCGGTCAACGCGCCTGTGGACACGCCGCGTCTGGATGAGGTCGATTTTTCGCTGACCAGTCTGGAACATATTTCTGTGACCAAACAGCCTAACGGAAATGTGGTCGTGGTAAGAAATACCTGAACATGATTTAGCCCCAGATTGTTGGGGCTTTTTTATGGCAGAATCGATCCATCCCTCTCATTTAACAAGGATATGTTGTGAACGGTGAATTGACATGGGTTCTCTCATTGCTGGCGATTGCCGTCGTCTTGTTTGTCACTGGCAGAGTGCGTATGGACGCGGTCGCTTTGCTGGTCATCATTGCCTTTGTTCTGAGCGGAACATTGAGCATCACAGAAGCCTTTTCCGGATTCAGCGATCCTAACGTTATTTTGATAGCGGCATTATTCATTATCGGCGACGGCCTGGTGCGTACCGGGGTGGCGACAGTAATGGGTGCCTGGCTGGTGAAGGTGGCTGGCAGCAGTGAAGTCAAAATGCTGGTGTTGCTGATGATTACCGTTGCCGGACTCGGGGCGTTTATGAGTTCGACCGGCGTGGTCGCCATCTTTATCCCGGTGGTCTTAAGCGTTTCCATGCGCATGGAAATTTCCCCTTCACGCCTGATGATGCCGCTGAGCTTTGCCGGCTTGATAAGCGGCATGATGACGCTGGTGGCGACGCCGCCTAACCTGGTCGTCAACAGTGAACTGTTACGTGAAGGACTCAACGGGTTCAGCTTTTTTAGCGTTACCCCGCTGGGGCTGGTGGTTCTGGTTCTCGGCATAATTTATATGCTGCTGATGCGCTTTATGCTCAAGGGGGAAGATTCCAGGCAGCCGGGAGACGGCTGGAAACGCCGGACCTTTCGCGATCTGATTAAAGAATATCGTCTGACCGGGCGCGCGCGTCGCCTGGCGATTCGTCCCGGTTCTCCTATGATTGGCCAGCGTCTGGATGATCTGAAGCTGCGTGAGCGCTACGGGGCAAACGTGATTGGCGTGGAACGCTGGCGTCGCTTTCGTCGCGTAATAGTCGACGTTAACGGGGTTTCTGAGTTTCGCGCCCGTGACGTATTGCTGATTGATATGTCCGCGGCCGATGTCGACCTGCGTGAATTTTGCAGTGAACAGTTTCTGGAACCAATGGTACTGCGCGGCGAATACTTCTCCGAGCAGGCGCTTGATGTGGGGATGGCTGAGATCTCTCTGATCCCTGAATCGGAATTGATCGGCAAAACGGTACGGGAAATCGCTTTTCGTACCCGCTACGGGCTGAATGTCGTTGGGCTGAAGCGCGATGGTGCGGCTCTGGCTGGAGCGGTGGTGGATGAGCCATTGCTGATGGGCGATATCATATTAGTGGTGGGCAACTGGAAGCTCATCACACTGTTGGGACAAAAAGGGCGTGATTTTGTCGTGCTGAATATGCCCGAGGAAGTCAGTGAAGCTTCTCCGGCGCACAGCCAGGCACCGCATGCGATTTTCTGTCTGGTGCTGATGGTTGCTCTGATGCTCACTGATGAAATTCCCAATACGGTGGCTGCGATCATCGCCTGTCTGCTGATGGGGAAATTTCGCTGTATTGATGCCGAAAGTGCCTATAAAGCGATTCACTGGCCAAGCATTATTTTGATTGTCGGGATGATGCCCTTCGCGCTGGCTTTACAAAAAACCGGCGGTGTCGATTTGGTGGTGAAAGGGCTGATGGATGTCGGCGGCGGGTATGGCCCGTATATGATGTTGGGCTGCCTGTTCGTGCTGTGTGCGACTATCGGGTTATTTATCTCCAACACCGCGACGGCGGTGCTGATGGCGCCAATCGCGCTGGCGGCTGCAAAGTCGATGGGCGTTTCACCGTATCCTTTTGCGATGGGGATTGCGATGGCGGCATCCGCAGCCTTTATGACACCGGTCTCTTCGCCGGTAAACACTCTGGTGCTCGGACCTGGCAACTACAGCTTTAGCGATTTCGTGAAGATTGGCGTACCGTTTACCATCATTGTGATGGCGGTGTGCGTGGTGATGATCCCGATGCTGTTTCCGTTTTGATGTTGTTGGCGGATGGCGACGGGGATATCTTCGCCGCCACCGGGTCATGCGTTTATAGCGGAGAATCCTGGCTGATTTCATCTAATGAGAGGTGAAAACTCGGGACAAACACGTCCATAAAGTAGTCCATCTCTTCGCTGCGTCGCGACTCGAGCGTTTTTTCCAGACGCGTCTTGGCAAGCAGAAATTCGTTGTTACCGGCAGAGAGTTCCTCCAGACACTTCAGATACGCGCACAGGGCATCGGCCTGTTTAACAATCGATCTCTCTTCTTCACTTAAGGCATGTTCATCAATGAGCGGCGCAAAAATATCGCGCAGTTCATCAGGTACCATATCGACCAGTTTTTGCTGGGCAATTTTCTCTATCGCTTTATATTCCTGCGCAATCTGCGAGTTGAAATATTTCACCGGGGTAGGGAGATCACCGGTCAGCACTTCTGACGCATCGTGATACATCGCCAACAGAGCAATACGCTCAGCATTAACCTGACCACCAAATTTGCGGTTTTTGATCGCGGCCAGCGCATGGGCAACCATGGCAACCTGCAGACTGTGTTCAGACACGTTTTCGGTGCGCACGTTGCGCATCAGCGGCCAGCGATTAATGAGCTTCAGACGGGAGAGGTGGGCAAAAAAATGGCTCTGCTTCATAACGACCCTTATATGATGGCAACCTAAGAGTCATTTTGCGCAGAGAAGGCTGTCAGATGCAAATACTCGTCATCCATCCGACAGCCTTTGTTTAATTACAGCTGGTGATACCCTGACAGGAAACGCTCAAATTTACTCAGCGACATTTCAATATCGTCAATACGCGGCAGCGTGACGATGCGGAAATGATCCGGCCACGGCCAGTTGAATGCTGTTCCCTGAACCAGCAGTACTTTTTCCTGCAGCAGGAAGTCGAGCACCATCTTCTGGTCGTCATGAATGTTGAAGCGTTTAGCATCAATTTTCGGGAACATATACAGCGCGCCGCGCGGTTTTACGCAGGAGACACCAGGAATGTCATTGAGCAGTTCCCAGGCGCGGTTGCGTTGTTCATACAGACGCCCACCAGGCATGATAAATTCGCTGATGCTCTGGTATCCGCCCAGCGCGGTCTGAATGGCATGCTGCGCCGGAACGTTGGCACACAGGCGCATAGAGGCCAGCATCTCAAGACCTTCAATATATCCTTTAGCATGTTTCTTCGGCCCGTTCAGCACCATCCAGCCCTGACGGAAACCGGCAACGCGATAGGTTTTTGACAGGCCATTGAAGGTGATGGTCAGCAGATCCGGCGCCATTGCAGCGATGGAGTGGTGTTCAGCATCGTCGTAGAGAATTTTGTCGTAAATCTCATCCGCAAAGATGATGAGGTTGTTCTGGCGAGCAATCTCAACAATCTCCATCAGCAGCTCTTTAGAGTAAACAGCGCCGGTTGGGTTGTTTGGGTTGATGATGACGATCCCACGCGTACGCGGCGTGATTTTGGCGCGGATATCATCCAGGTCCGGGAACCAGTCTGATGATTCGTCACACAGGTAGTGCACGGCATTACCGCCGGAGAGCGATACCGCCGCCGTCCACAGCGGATAATCAGGAGCAGGAACCAGCATTTCGTCCCCACTGTTCAGCAATGCCTGCATAGCCTGCACAATTAATTCAGAAACGCCGTTGCCGATATAAATATCTTCCACGGTTACGTCGCGCATACCACGGGCCTGGTAATGCTGCATAATCGCTTTACGGGCGGAATAAAGGCCTTTGGAGTCGCAATATCCTTGCGCTGTTGGCAAATTGCGGATCACATCCACCAGTATTTCATCTGGCGCTTCAAACCCGAATGGCGCCGGGTTGCCGATGTTCAGTTTCAGAACCTTATTGCCTTCTTCTTCCAGGCGCTTTGCTTCCTTCAGAACCGGGCCGCGAATGTCATAACAGACGTTTTCTAATTTGCTGGATTTTTCAATGGGGGACATGAACGTTGACCTTTTTAGCTGTGAATGCCACTCCCTGCCATGGAAGTCAGCCCAGCACAATGTACTCCCACGGCGGTGAGTTTTGAAGGGTCTTTAGTAGAAGATTTTGAAAAGCTATGAAGTGATAATTAACTGTTAACAACTAAATAATGTAAATATTATGAGATAATAATCTATCTGGATGTATTTTGTTGGTAGTATGTTTTGTTTTATTGGTTTGGTTGTGGTGATTTGTTTGGTCAAAAAAAGTTAAGCCTGTAAAGCGAAATGTCACGGGTGTCTAAGCTGGATGAGGTAATTCGAAAATACTGAGGTTTTAACTGCGGGACCTGTTATCGGCCTGATCCGTACGTGATACGGTGTGAATTCATTGTTAAGCAGAATTAATGAATTGAAGAATTCTTAATTAATTATTATTTAATATTTAAACGACATTAAATTGAATGGGCCAATAATAGCAAAACCGCTGCTCTGACATAACACCTGGTAGCCTGGAATTATTCACGATAACACTTATAAATATAGTGGTTTTAGGTTAAGATAAGTCTCATGAAATGGTAAGTAGTCTGAATTTTAAGATAATTCAAATGTTTGTTGGTTGTTCCTAACACACTGAAAAGTTAGTTTTTAATGTGTAAATTATTGTTCGTTAACTTTTTTTTTAAATTTACAAAATTTACATGTTTTCCCTAAGTCAGAATCATCCAGCAGCTAAAAATTCGGCTCTTTCTCGTTGCTATATTCCGATGAATATCACGGGAATTAAAATAGCCAGGAAAGAGAATTGTTTCGTTTGTTAAACCAAATACATCCTTATTTTCACTTGGTTACACTAAGCGAAACTGCGAGGGAGGCACATTACAAATGGAGTTGTTTGATTCCAAATGCACAGCATTAACCCGGTATGACCCGCGAGTAAGTGAAAAACTATGATAAATGCAAATCGTCCGATAATTAACCTCGACCTCGATCTGCTGAGAACCTTCGTTGCTGTTGCCGACCTGAATACCTTTGCGGCTGCGGCAGCTGCGGTATGTCGAACTCAGTCTGCGGTGAGTCAGCAAATGCAGCGTCTTGAGCAACTCGTGGGGAAAGAGTTGTTCGCGCGCCATGGACGCAACAAACTACTGACCGAACATGGTATACAACTGTTGGGTTACGCCAGAAAAATACTGCGCTTTAATGATGAGGCATGCTCATCATTAATGTTTAATAATCTTCAGGGAGTGTTAACTATCGGTGCTTCTGATGAATCAGCCGATACCATACTGCCTTTCCTGCTCAACCGAATAAGTTCGGTTTATCCGAAGCTTGCGCTGGATGTGAGGGTCAAGCGTAACGCCTACATGGTGGATATGCTGAAGTCGCAAGAAGTGGACTTGGTTGTGACTACCAACCGTCCTGGCGATTTTGAATGTCTGAATCTGCGTACCTCGCCAACGCATTGGTACTGTGCTGCCGAATATATTCTGCAAAAAGGTGAGCCAGTACCGTTGGTTCTGCTGGACGATCCGAGCCCGTTTCGCGATATCGTGCTGGCGACATTAAATGCTGCTCAGATCCCGTGGCGTCTGGCTTATGTTGCTTCAACATTACCTGCGGTTCGCGCGGCGGTAAAAGCAGGGCTCGGCGTTACTGCGCGGCCTGTTGAAATGATGAGTCCAGATTTACGCGTATTGGGCGCCGCCGACGGATTACCGCCATTGCCTGATACTGAGTATCTGTTGTGCTGCGATCCGTCCACGCAAAATGAGTTGGCAGAAGTTATCTTTAAGTCGATGCAAACGTATCAAAATCCTTGGCAATACAATCAGTTTACCCCGGAAGGGGGAGATGACTCGCTGATTGTTGAAGGCGACTTTGAGTAATCCGTCACAAAAAATCGTTTTAAAATGTTAGTGTAAAAAAGAGCCACTGGTGATGAAAAAACATCCAGTGGCTCTTTTTTTATGCAAATATTGCCGCTTTATGTCATTTGCTATACTAAAACTTAACAAAATCAGAAGGTAAAAAAACGGCCTGACACCTGGCTGAAAAATAAGCAGCAGCGTTACTAATTGTTTCCATGTTAAAAAACTAGAGAAATTGTTGCTGTTTTTTATGGTGAATTAACAAAAGCGTGTCACAGATCAAGAAAATACTCCCATTTAGGGGGAGGCATCTGGGTGAATTCCTGTCAAAATAGGTGAGTATTATCTTTTTTACTTCACTACGGACACGATTCAACAACATTAAAAATGACCGATGATGCGATCGAAATTGGTCTAAATAGCACTTTATGTTAATGAAGTTGGAGCGGTGTAAAATAATGTGAGGAAACTTTTGTTAAAGTTGACAAAAGGTTATAGAAAGGAGTAAAAAACCCCATCAATTAGCTGTATAAAATGGTTTTTCACAGTGATTGTAAGGTTTTTTTTATTCCTCCCCATGAATCGATGTGGCGTTCATCTGCCGAAAAGAGCAGAGAATTTGGCGCTACTTTTGATGAGTAAGCAATGAGTATGTCAACATCCACTGAAATCATCGCTCATCACTGGGCATTCGCTATCTTTCTTATTGTTGCCATTGGCCTGTGCTGCCTGATGCTCGTCGGCGGCTGGTTTTTAGGTGGTCGCGCGCGCGCGAGATCTAAAAACGTGCCGTTTGAATCAGGTATCGACTCGGTCGGCACCGCCCGCTTGCGCCTGTCTGCCAAGTTTTATCTGGTAGCCATGTTCTTCGTTATCTTCGACGTTGAAGCGCTGTATCTGTTCGCATGGTCAACTTCTATCCGTGAAAGCGGCTGGATTGGCTTTGTGGAAGCTGCAATTTTTATTTTTGTGTTACTGGCAGGTCTGGTTTATCTGGTGCGTATTGGCGCGCTGGACTGGACGCCCGCGCGTTCACGCCGCGAGCGTATGAACCCGGAAACGAACAGTATCGCTAATCGTCAACGCTAACCGCGAGGCATTAAGATGGATTATACGCTCACCCGCATAGATCCTAACGGTGAGAACGACCGTTACCCCCTGCAAAAACAGGAGATCGTAACCGACCCCCTGGAGCAAGAAGTTAACAAAAACGTGTTCATGGGCAAGCTGCATGACATGGTTAACTGGGGCCGTAAAAACTCAATTTGGCCATATAACTTTGGCCTTTCCTGCTGCTACGTTGAGATGGTGACCTCGTTTACCGCCGTGCACGATGTGGCCCGTTTTGGTGCGGAAGTACTGCGTGCATCGCCGCGTCAGGCTGACCTGATGGTCGTCGCCGGAACCTGCTTTACTAAAATGGCGCCGGTTATTCAGCGCCTCTACGATCAGATGCTGGAACCGAAATGGGTTATTTCCATGGGCGCATGCGCCAACTCCGGCGGTATGTACGACATCTATTCTGTGGTGCAGGGCGTTGATAAATTTATTCCGGTCGATGTGTACATTCCGGGATGCCCGCCGCGTCCGGAAGCGTATATGCAGGCTCTGATGCTGCTGCAAGATTCCATTGGCAAAGAACGCCGTCCGCTCTCCTGGGTGGTTGGCGATCAGGGCGTTTATCGCGCCAATATGCAGTCAGAACGCGAGCGTAAACGCGGCGAACGTATTGCTGTAACGAATCTTCGTACACCAGACGAGATTTAATTTGCGCCTGTCGGCAGCAGCACTTCCTTCGCTTATCACTACATAAATAGCGCGAAGCACTGCCGACCACCACGGACCATTTGCAATGGTGAACAATATGACCGACTTAACCGCGCAAGACGCTGTATGGCAAACACGGGATCACCTTGATGACCCGGTCATTGGCGAACTGCGCAACCGTTTTGGGCCGGATGCCTTTACCGTTCAGGCGACTCGCACCGGGGTACCTGTTGTTTGGGTCAAGCGTGAACAATTACTGGAAGTTGGCGATTTCTTAAAGAGACTGCCGAAACCTTACGTCATGCTGTTTGACTTACACGGCATGGACGAACGTCTGCGTACGCACCGCGAAGGGTTACCTGCCGCGGATTTTTCCGTTTTCTATCACCTGATCTCCATTGAACGCAATCGCGATATCATGCTCAAGGTGGCATTGTCTGAAAACGACCTGCGTGTACCGACGTTCACCAAACTGTTCCCGAACGCCAACTGGTATGAGCGTGAAACCTGGGAAATGTTTGGCATCGACATCGAAGGTCACCCGCACCTGACGCGTCTGCTGATGCCGCATACCTGGGAAGGTCATCCGCTGCGTAAAGACTACCCGGCGCGTGCGACCGAATTCGATCCGTTTGAGCTGACCAAAGCCAAACAGGATCTGGAAATGGAATCACTGACCTTCAAACCAGAAGAATGGGGCATGAAGCGTAGTTCCGAAAACGAGGACTTCATGTTCCTCAACCTCGGTCCTAACCACCCGTCTTCTCACGGTGCGTTCCGTATTGTGCTGCAGCTTGATGGCGAAGAAATCGTCGACTGCGTGCCTGACATCGGCTACCACCACCGTGGCGCTGAAAAGATGGGTGAACGTCAGTCCTGGCATAGCTACATTCCGTACACCGACCGTATCGAGTACCTCGGCGGCTGCGTTAACGAAATGCCTTACGTACTGGCCGTTGAGAAACTGGCTGGCATCACCACGCCGGATCGCGTCAACGTGATTCGCGTTATGTTGTCTGAACTGTTCCGTATCAACAGCCACCTGCTGTACATCTCCACGTTCATCCAGGACGTCGGCGCGATGACGCCGGTCTTCTTCGCCTTTACCGACCGTCAGAAAATCTATGACGTAGTGGAAGCGATCACCGGTTTCCGTATGCACCCGGCCTGGTTCCGTATCGGCGGTGTGGCACACGATCTGCCGCGCGGTTGGGACAAACTGCTGCGTGACTTCCTCGACTGGATGCCAAAACGTCTGGATTCCTACGAGAAAGCCGCACTGCGTAACACCATCCTGAAAGGCCGTTCGCAAGGCGTTGCCGCTTACGGTAAGAAAGAAGCGCTGGACTGGGGTTGTACCGGTGCTGCGCTGCGTGCGACCGGTATTGATTTTGACGTGCGTAAAGCGCGTCCATACTCTGGCTACGAAAACTTTGACTTTGAAGTCCCGGTTGGCGGCGGCGTGTCCGACTGCTATACCCGCGTGATGCTGAAAGTTGAAGAGCTGCGCCAGAGTCTGCGCATCCTTGAGCAGTGCCTCAACAACATGCCGGAAGGCCCGTTCAAAGCGGATCACCCGCTGACTACGCCGCCGCCGAAAGAGCGCACGTTGCAACATATCGAAACCCTGATCACCCACTTCCTGCAGGTTTCGTGGGGACCGGTTATGCCGGCAAACGAGTCCTTCCAGATGGTGGAAGCGACCAAGGGTATTAACAGTTACTACCTGACCAGCGATGGCAGCACCATGAGTTACCGTACCCGTATCCGTACCCCGAGCTATGCGCACCTGCAGCAGATCCCGGTAGCGGTACGTGGCAGCCTGGTGTCCGACCTTATCGTCCACCTGGGTAGTATCGATTTTGTTATGTCAGATGTGGACCGCTAATTATGCACGAGAATCAACAACCACAAACCGAGGCTTTTGAGCTGAGTGCGGCTGAGCGTGAAGCGATTGAGCACGAGAAGCACCACTACGAAGACCCGCGTGCGGCGTCCATTGAAGCGCTGAAAATCGTTCAGAAACAGCGTGGCTGGGTGCCGGATGGGGCGATCTATGCGATCGCTGATGTGCTGGGGATCCCGGCAAGCGACGTAGAAGGTGTTGCCACGTTCTATAGCCAGATCTTCCGCCAGCCGGTAGGTCGCCACGTGATCCGCTATTGCGACAGCGTGGTGTGCCATATCAACGGCTATCAGGGGATCCAGGCTGCGCTTGAGAAAAAACTCAACATCAAGCCGGGGCAGACGACCTTTGACGGTCGTTTTACGCTGCTCCCGACCTGTTGCCTGGGGAACTGCGATAAAGGGCCGAACATGATGATCGATGAGGATACTCATGCTCACCTGACCCCGGAAGGCATTCCCGAACTGCTGGAGCGGTATAAATGAAAGACATTATCCGTACTCCCGAAACGCATCCGCTGACCTGGCGTCTGCGTGATGACAAACAGCCGGTCTGGCTGGACGAATACCGTAGCAAGAACGGCTACGAAGGTGCGCGTAAGGCCCTGACCGGGCTGTCACCGGACGAAATCGTTAATCAGGTAAAAGACGCTGGCCTGAAAGGGCGCGGCGGTGCGGGCTTTTCCACCGGTCTGAAGTGGAGCCTGATGCCGAAAGACGAATCCATGAACATCCGTTACCTGCTGTGTAACGCCGATGAAATGGAGCCGGGTACCTATAAAGACCGTCTGCTGATGGAACAACTGCCGCACCTGCTGGTGGAAGGCATGCTGATCTCCGCGTTTGCGCTGAAAGCGTACCGTGGTTACATCTTCCTGCGTGGTGAATATATCGAAGCGGCTGTGCATCTGCGTCGCGCGATTGCCGAAGCAACCGAAGCCGGCTTGCTTGGCAAAAACATCATGGGCACCGGTTTCGACTTCGAACTGTTTGTCCACACCGGGGCAGGGCGCTATATCTGCGGTGAAGAGACGGCGCTGATTAACTCCCTTGAAGGTCGTCGTGCTAACCCACGCTCTAAGCCGCCGTTCCCGGCAAGCTCTGGCGCTTGGGGTAAGCCGACCTGCGTTAACAACGTCGAAACCCTGTGTAACGTACCAGCTATCCTCGCGAACGGCGTGGAGTGGTACCAGAACATTTCGCAGAGCAAAGACGCGGGCACCAAGCTGATGGGCTTCTCCGGTCGCGTGAAGAACCCTGGCCTGTGGGAACTGCCTTTCGGTACTACCGCGCGCGAGATCCTCGAAGATTACGCGGGCGGCATGCGTGATGGCCTGAAATTCAAAGCCTGGCAGCCGGGCGGCGCGGGTACTGACTTCCTGACTGAAGCGCACCTCGATCTGCCGATGGAATTCGAGAGCATTGGTAAAGCCGGTAGCCGTTTGGGCACCGCGCTGGCAATGGCCGTCGATCACGAGATTGGCATGGTTCCTCTGGTGCGTAACCTGGAAGAGTTCTTTGCCCGCGAGTCCTGCGGCTGGTGTACGCCGTGCCGTGACGGTCTGCCGTGGAGTGTGAAAATTCTGCGCGCGCTGGAGCGTGGCGAAGGCCAGCCTGGGGATATCGAGACGCTTGAGCAACTGTGTCGTTTCCTCGGCCCGGGTAAAACCTTCTGTGCACACGCCCCGGGTGCGGTGGAGCCGCTGCAGAGCGCCATTAAATATTTCCGCGAAGAATTCGAAGCTGGCATCAAGCAGTCCTTCAGCAATACCCATCAGATTGGTGGTATTCAGCCGAACCTGCTGAAAGAGCGCTGGTAATAGCAGGGTAACCCTGAATCGCGATCAGAAATTCGATTAACGCTCGGTTTTAGACCGAGCCAACTGGAAGCATGCTGACTATGGCTACGATTCATGTAGACGGCAAAGAATATGAGGTCAACGGAGCGGACAACCTGCTGGACGCTTGTCTGTCTCTCGGCCTTGATATTCCGTACTTTTGCTGGCACCCGGCGCTGGGAAGCGTCGGTGCTTGCCGCCAGTGTGCGGTGAAGCAATATCAAAACGCGGAAGACACGCGTGGTCGCCTGGTGATGTCTTGTATGACACCGGCCACCGAAGGCACCTTTATTTCAATTGATGACGAAGAAGCGAAGCAGTTTCGCGAAAGCGTAGTGGAGTGGTTGATGACTAACCACCCGCACGACTGTCCGGTCTGTGAAGAGGGCGGTAACTGCCACCTTCAGGATATGACCGTCATGACCGGTCATAGCTTCCGTCGCTACCGCTTCACGAAGCGTACTCACCGCAACCAGGACCTGGGGCCGTTCATCTCTCACGAAATGAACCGCTGCATCGCCTGCTATCGCTGCGTACGTTACTACAAAGATTACGCCGATGGTGCGGATCTGGGCGTCTATGGCGCACATGACAACGTCTACTTTGGTCGTCCGGAAGACGGTACGCTCGAAAGCGAATTCTCCGGTAACCTGGTGGAAATTTGCCCGACCGGCGTCTTCACCGATAAAACGCACTCCGAGCGTTATAACCGTAAATGGGACATGCAGTTTGCGCCGAGCATCTGCCAGCAGTGTTCTATCGGTTGTAACATCAGCCCGGGCGAGCGCTACGGTGAACTGCGTCGTATCGAAAACCGCTACAACGGTACCGTTAACCACTACTTCCTCTGCGACCGTGGTCGTTTTGGCTATGGTTACGTGAACCTGAAAGACCGTCCACGCCAGCCGGTACAGCGTCGTGGCGATGACCTGATCACGCTGAACGCCGAACAGGCGATGCAGGGCGCGGCAGATATTCTGCGTCAGTCGAAGAAAGTGATTGGTATCGGCTCCCCGCGTGCCAGCGTTGAAAGTAACTTCGCGCTGCGTGAACTGGTCGGTGCGGATAACTTCTATACCGGTATTGCCCAGGGCGAGCAGGAACGTCTGCAACTGGCTCTGAGCGTGCTGCGTGACGGCGGTATTCATACCCCGGCACTGCGCGAAATCGAGTCATACGATGCGGTTCTGGTCCTGGGCGAAGATGTCACCCAAACCGGCGCGCGCGTTGCGCTGGCAGTGCGTCAGGCGGTGAAAGGTAAAGCGCGTGAAATGGCGGCGGCGCAGAAAGTGGCCGACTGGCAGATTGCGGCAATCCTCAATATTGGCCAGCGCGCCAAGCACCCGCTGTTCGTTACCAACGTCGATAACACCCGTCTGGATGATATCGCGGCATGGACCTACCGTGCGCCGGTTGAAGATCAGGCGCGTTTAGGTTTCGCGATCGCCCATGCGCTGGATAACAACGCACCGGCGGTTGACGGTATCGACCGTGACCTGCAGAACAAAATTGACGTCATCGTTCAGGCTCTGGCCGGGGCGAAGAAACCACTGATTATTTCCGGTACCAACGCCGGTAGCGCCGACGTGATTCAGGCTGCTGCCAACGTGGCGAAGGCGCTGAAAGGCCGTGGCGCAGACGTCGGAATCACCATGATTGCTCGCTCTGTTAACAGCATGGGGCTGGGTATGATTGGCGGTGGTTCCCTCGACGACGCGCTGACCGAGCTGGAAACCGGTCGTGCTGACGCCGTTGTGGTGTTGGAAAATGACCTGCATCGCCATGCTTCAGCAACGCGTGTGAACGCCGCGCTGGCGAAAGCGCCGCTGGTACTGGTTGTTGACCATCAGCGCACGGCTATTATGGAAAACGCCCATCTGGTGCTTTCCGCCGCTAGCTTCGCCGAAAGCGATGGTACGGTAATTAACAACGAAGGTCGCGCCCAGCGTTTCTTCCAGGTCTATGACCCATCCTACTACGACAGCAACACCGTAATGCTGGAAAGCTGGCGCTGGCTGCACTCGCTGCACAGTACCGTGCAGAGTCGTGAAGTGGACTGGACGCAGCTCGACCATGTTATCGACGCGGTCGTTGAGAAGTTACCGCAGTTGGCGGGTATTAAAGATGCCGCGCCGGATGCAAGCTTCCGTATCCGTGGACAGAAACTGGCACGTGAACCGCACCGCTACAGTGGTCGTACCGCAATGCGCGCCAACATCAGCGTTCACGAACCACGCCAGCCGCAGGACAAAGACACCATGTTCGCTTTCTCTATGGAAGGGAACAACCAACCGTCTGCGCCGCGTTCGCAAATTCCGTTTGCCTGGGCTCCGGGCTGGAACTCCCCACAGGCGTGGAACAAGTTCCAGGATGAAGTGGGCGGTAAACTGCGTCATGGCGATCCGGGCGTGCGTCTGATCGAAGCTTCGGCAGATGGTCTGGATTACTTCACAACCGTTCCGGCGAGCTTCCAGGCTCAGGATGGTCAGTGGCGTGTCGCGCCTTACTATCATCTGTTTGGTAGTGACGAAATGTCCCAGCGTGCGCCTGTCTTCCAGACCCGTATGCCGCAGCCGTACATCAAACTCAACCCGGCTGATGCCGCGAAGTTGGGTGTGAATGCCGGTACGCGCGTTTCTTTCAGCTACGATGGCAACACGGTTACGCTGCCGGTTGAAATCGCTGAAGGATTAACGGCAGGGCAGGTTGGTTTGCCAATGGGTATGCCTGGCATCGCGCCGGTTCTGGCTGGTGCACGTCTTGAGGATCTGCAGGAGGCACAACAATGAGTTGGATTACACCCGATCTGATTGAGATCCTGCTGAGCGTTCTCAAAGCGGTCGTGATTCTGCTGGTGGTGGTCACCTGCGGGGCATTCATGAGCTTTGGCGAACGTCGTCTGCTCGGTCTGTTCCAGAACCGTTACGGACCGAACCGTGTTGGCTGGGGCGGTTCGCTCCAGCTGGTTGCGGACATGATCAAGATGTTCTTTAAAGAAGACTGGATCCCGAAATTCTCGGATCGCGTCATCTTTACCCTGGCACCGATGATCGCCTTCACCTCGCTGCTGCTGGCTTTCGCCATCGTGCCGGTGAGCCCGAACTGGGTGGTTGCTGACCTGAACATCGGGATCCTGTTCTTCCTGATGATGGCAGGCCTCGCGGTATACGCGGTGTTGTTCGCAGGCTGGTCCAGTAACAACAAATACTCGCTGCTCGGTGCGATGCGCGCGTCTGCGCAGACGCTGAGCTACGAAGTATTCCTCGGACTTTCCCTGATGGGCGTGGTGGCGCAGGCCGGTTCATTTAACATGACCGACATCGTCAACAACCAGGCTGATATCTGGAACGTTATTCCGCAGTTCTTTGGTTTTGTCACCTTTGCCATCGCGGGCGTGGCGGTGTGTCACCGTCACCCGTTTGACCAGCCAGAAGCCGAGCAGGAACTGGCCGACGGTTACCACATTGAATACTCCGGTATGAAATTCGGTCTGTTCTTCGTGGGTGAGTACATCGGCATCGTCACCATTTCTGCACTGATGGTTACCCTGTTCTTCGGTGGCTGGCATGGTCCGTTCTTACCGCCATTCGTCTGGTTCGCGCTGAAAACCGCGTTCTTCATGATGATGTTCATTTTGATTCGTGCGTCGTTACCGCGTCCTCGTTATGACCAGGTAATGTCCTTCGGCTGGAAAGTCTGTCTGCCGCTGACGCTCGTCAACTTGCTGGTAACGGCGGCTGTCATTCTCTGGCAGGCGCAATAAGGGACACAAAGACCATGACCTTAAAAGAATTGTTAGTAGGTTTCGGCACCCAGGTACGCAGTATCTGGATGATCGGCCTGCATGCGTTCGCGAAACGCGAAACGCAGATGTACCCGGAAGAGCCGGTCTATCTACCGCCCCGTTTTCGTGGTCGTATCGTTCTGACCCGTGACCCGGACGGCGAAGAGCGCTGCGTTGCCTGTAACCTGTGTGCGGTAGCGTGTCCGGTAGGCTGTATCTCTTTGCAAAAAGCAGAGACCAAAGACGGCCGCTGGTATCCAGAGTTTTTCCGCATTAACTTCTCACGCTGCATTTTCTGCGGCCTGTGCGAAGAAGCCTGTCCGACAACGGCTATTCAGCTGACTCCAGATTTCGAGCTGGGTGAGTACAAGCGCCAGGACCTGGTTTACGAGAAAGAGGATCTGCTGATCTCCGGTCCGGGTAAATACCCGGAATATAACTTCTACCGGATGGCAGGTATGGCAATCGACGGCAAAGATAAGGGCGAAGCAGAGAACGAAGCCAAGCCTATCGACGTCAAGAGCCTGTTACCGTAAGGAGAGGGGCAATGGAGTTCGCTTTTTATATCTGTGGCCTGATAGCCATTCTCGCAACCTTGCGGGTGATCACCCACACCAATCCGGTACACGCACTGCTGTACCTGATTATTTCGCTGCTGGCGATTTCCGGGGTGTTCTTCTCGTTAGGTGCTTACTTCGCGGGGGCGCTGGAAATAATCGTCTACGCGGGCGCCATCATGGTGTTGTTCGTGTTCGTGGTCATGATGCTCAACCTCGGTGGTTCTGAAATTGAACAGGAACGCCAGTGGCTGAAACCGCAGGTGTGGATTGGACCGGCGATTCTGTCGGCCATCATGCTGGCGGTTATTGTTTATGCCATTCTGGGTGTTAACGATCAGGGCATCGACGGGACGCCAATTAGCGCGAAAGCTGTCGGTATTTCCCTGTTCGGACCGTATGTACTGGCGGTCGAGCTGGCTTCGATGCTGCTGCTGGCAGGTCTGGTTGTGGCCTTCCACGTAGGGCGCGAAGAGCGTTCTGGTGAAGTGCTGAGCAATCGCACCGATGACCGCGCGAAAAGAAAAACGGAGGAGCACGCATGATCCCCTTACAACATGGACTGATCCTCGCGGCTGTCTTATTCGTACTGGGCTTAACCGGTCTGGTTATCCGCCGCAATCTGCTGTTTATGCTGATCGGGCTGGAAATCATGATTAACGCCTCCGCGCTGGCCTTCGTGGTCGCCGGAAGCTACTGGGGCCAGACCGATGGTCAGGTGATGTATATTCTCGCCATCAGCCTTGCGGCTGCGGAAGCGAGCATTGGACTTGCGCTGTTGCTGCAACTTCATCGCCGTCGCCAGAACCTGAACATCGATTCAGTAAGTGAGATGCGTGGATGAACATGCTTGCCTTAACCATTATTCTGCCATTTATTGGCTTTGTATTACTGGCGTTCTCTCGCGGTCGTTGGTCAGAAAATCTGTCCGCGACCGTGGGCGTCGGGTCGATTGGCCTGGCGGCGCTGGTGACCGCGTTTGTTGGCGTTGACTTCTTTGCTAATGGTCAACAGGCCTACAGCCAGCCGCTGTGGACGTGGATGTCTGTCGGTGACTTCAATATCGGTTTTAACCTGGTGCTGGACGGCCTGTCGCTGACCATGCTCAGTGTGGTGACCGGTGTGGGTTTCCTGATCCACATGTTCGCCTCCTGGTATATGCGCGGTGAAGAGGGATACTCCCGTTTCTTCGCCTACACCAACCTGTTTATCGCCAGCATGGTGGTTCTGGTACTGGCGGATAACCTGCTGCTGATGTACCTCGGCTGGGAAGGCGTGGGCCTGTGCTCCTATCTGCTGATCGGTTTCTATTACACCGATCCGAAGAATGGCGCTGCGGCAATGAAAGCCTTCGTCGTGACCCGTGTGGGTGACGTGTTCCTCGCCTTCGCATTGTTTATCCTCTACAACGAGCTGGGCACGCTGAACTTCCGCGAAATGGTGGAACTGGCACCTGCTCACTTTGCAGATGGTAACAACATGCTGATGTGGGCAACCCTGATGCTGCTGGGCGGTGCGGTGGGTAAATCCGCGCAGCTGCCGTTGCAGACATGGCTTGCTGACGCGATGGCAGGTCCGACGCCTGTCTCCGCGTTGATCCACGCCGCGACGATGGTTACCGCCGGTGTCTATCTGATTGCACGTACCCACGGCCTGTTCCTGATGACGCCGGAAATCCTGCATCTGGTGGGGATTATCGGGGCTATCACTCTGGTACTGGCTGGTTTTGCCGCGCTGGTACAGACCGACATTAAACGCGTTCTCGCATACTCCACCATGAGCCAGATTGGTTATATGTTCCTGGCTCTCGGGGTTCAGGCGTGGGACGCGGCGATTTTCCACCTGATGACGCACGCGTTCTTTAAAGCGCTGCTGTTCCTGGCATCCGGCTCGGTTATCCTGGCCTGTCACCACGAACAGAACATCTTCAAGATGGGCGGCCTGCGTAAGTCCATTCCGCTGGTGTATCTCTGCTTCCTGATCGGTGGCGCGGCGCTGTCGGCTCTGCCGCTGATTACCGCAGGCTTCTTCAGTAAGGATGAGATTCTGGCCGGTGCGATGGCGAACGGTCATATTAATCTGATGGTTGCAGGTCTGGTCGGTGCGTTCATGACCTCTCTGTACACCTTCCGTATGATTTTCATCGTGTTCCACGGTAAAGAGCAAATTCACGCTCACGCAGGGAAGGGGATTACACATCATCTGCCGCTGATTGTGCTGATGATCCTGTCCACCTTCGTTGGGGCACTGATTGTGCCACCGCTGCAGGGTGTACTGCCTGCGACGACCGAGCTTGAGCATGGTCGCGTGATGACCCTGGAAATTACCTCCGGTATCGTCGCGATTGCAGGCATTCTGATCGCTGCATGGCTGTGGCTGGGTAAACGTACTCTGGTGACGTCGATTGCCAACAGTGCGCCAGGCCGTCTGCTGGGTACCTGGTGGTATAACGCCTGGGGCTTCGACTGGCTGTACGACAAAGTGTTCGTCAAGCCGTTCCTGGGCGTTGCATGGCTGCTGAAACGCGATCCGCTGAACGCAATGATGAACATTCCGGCGATCCTTTCCCGCTTTGCAGGTAAAGGCCTGTTGTTAAGCGAGAACGGCTATCTGCGTTGGTATGTAGCATCAATGAGCATCGGTGCCGTCGTTGTGCTGGCTCTGTTGATGGTACTGCGTTGATCGTAAAGTGAATTTTATCCAAATTCGTTGAAAATCAGGCCTCTATTAGGGGCCTTAAAAAGGAATAAAAATCGCCATGTTACTACCCTGGCTAATATTGATTCCCTTTATCGGTGGCTTCCTGTGCTGGCAGACCGAACGCTTTGGCGTGAAGGTGCCGCGTTGGATCGCGCTGATTACCATGGGACTGACGCTGGCGCTTGGCCTGCAACTTTGGTTGCAGGGCGGCTATTCACTGACGCAATCCACTGGCATTCCGCAGTGGCAGTCTGAGTTTGTCCTGCCGTGGATCCCACGCTTTGGCATCTCGATTCATCTTGCTATCGACGGTCTGTCGCTGCTGATGGTGGTGCTGACCGGCCTGCTCGGTGTTCTGGCGGTACTTTGCTCCTGGAATGAAATCGAAAAATACCAGGGCTTTTTCCACCTGAACCTGATGTGGATCTTAGGCGGCGTAATCGGCGTGTTCCTTGCCATCGACATGTTCCTGTTCTTCTTCTTCTGGGAAATGATGCTGGTGCCGATGTACTTCCTGATCGCGCTTTGGGGGCATAAAGCCTCTGACGGTAAAACGCGTATCACGGCAGCAACCAAGTTCTTCATTTATACCCAGGCGAGTGGTCTGGTGATGTTGATTGCCATCCTGGCGCTGGTGTTTGTGCACTACAAAGCGACCGGCGTGTGGACTTTCAACTATGAAGAATTGCTGAATACTCCGATGTCCCACGGCGTGGAATACCTGCTGATGCTGGGCTTCTTCATCGCTTTCGCGGTGAAAATGCCGGTGGTTCCGCTGCACGGCTGGTTGCCGGATGCTCACTCCCAGGCACCGACCGCAGGTTCCGTTGACCTGGCAGGTATCTTGCTGAAAACCGCAGCCTACGGTCTGCTGCGCTTCTCCCTGCCGCTGTTCCCGAATGCGTCAGCGGAGTTTGCACCTATCGCAATGTGGCTTGGCGTCATCGGCATCTTCTACGGCGCGTGGATGGCCTTTAATCAGTACGACATCAAACGTCTGATTGCTTACACCTCCGTATCCCACATGGGCTTCGTACTGATTGCTATCTACACCGGCAGCCAGTTGGCATACCAGGGTGCGGTGATTCAGATGATCGCGCACGGCCTGTCCGCAGCCGGTCTGTTCATCCTGTGTGGTCAGCTGTACGAACGTCTGCACACGCGTGATATGCGTATGATGGGCGGCCTGTGGGGCAAAATGAAATGGTTGCCTGCGCTGTCAATGTTCTTTGCAGTGTGTACGCTGGGTATGCCGGGTACAGGTAACTTCGTTGGCGAATTTATGATTCTGTTCGGCAGCTACCAGGTGGTTCCGGTTATTACCGTGATCTCGACATTTGGTCTGGTGTTTGCTTCTGTTTACTCGCTGGCGATGCTGCATCGCGCTTACTTTGGTAAGGCGAAGAGCCAGATTGCCAGTGTTGAACTGCCAGGGATGTCGCTGCGTGAGCTGTTTATCATCCTGTTGCTGGTCGTGCTTCTGGTACTGCTTGGCTTCTATCCGCAGCCGATTCTGGATACCTCGCATTCTGCGATGAGCAACATCCAGCAGTGGTTTGTTAATTCCGTTACTACTACAAGGCCGTAAATCGCCATGACAATAACTCCACAACACCTGATTGCGCTGCTACCGCTGCTGATCGTCGGCTTGACGGTGGTGGTTGTGATGCTCTCCATTGCGTGGCGACGCAATCACTTCCTCAATGCCACGCTGTCGGTCATTGGGCTTAACGCCGCACTGGTTTCGCTCTGGTTTGTTGGCCAGGCGGGCGCTATGGACGTCACCCCGCTGATGCGGGTTGACGGTTTCGCCATGCTCTACACAGGGCTGGTGCTGCTGGCGAGTCTTGCCACCTGTACCTTCGCTTACCCGTGGCTGGAAGGCTACGACGACAACCGGGAAGAGTTCTATCTGCTGGTGCTGATTGCCGCGCTCGGCGGTATTCTGCTGGCTAACGCTAACCATCTGGCGGCGCTGTTCCTTGGTATTGAGCTTATCTCTCTGCCGCTGTTTGGTCTGGTTGGCTATGCGTTCCGTCAGAAACGTTCGCTGGAAGCCAGTATCAAATACACCATTCTGTCTGCCGCAGCGTCTTCCTTCCTGCTGTTTGGTATGGCGCTGGTGTACGCGCAGTCTGGCAACCTGTCGTTTGTCGCGCTCGGTAAGAGCCTCGGCGACGGTATGCTGCAAGAACCGCTGCTGCTGGCGGGCTTCGGTCTGATGATTGTTGGCCTCGGCTTTAAACTCTCACTGGTTCCATTCCACCTGTGGACGCCAGACGTATACCAGGGCGCTCCGGCTCCGGTTTCCACCTTCCTGGCGACGGCGAGCAAAATCGCTATCTTCGGCGTGGTGATGCGTCTGTTCCTGTACGCACCGGTAGGTGATAGCGAAGCGGTACGGATCGTGCTGGGTGTGATTGCCTTTGCTTCTATTATCTTCGGTAACCTGATGGCGCTGAGCCAGACCAACATCAAACGTCTGCTTGGTTACTCTTCTATCTCTCACCTCGGTTACCTGCTGGTGGCGCTGATTGCCCTGCAGAGCGGCGAGATGTCGATGGAAGCGGTTGGCGTTTACCTGGCCGGTTATCTGTTCAGCAGCCTCGGTGCGTTCGGTGTGGTCAGTCTGATGTCCAGCCCGTACCGCGGCCCGGATGCAGACTCTCTGTTCTCCTACCGTGGTCTGTTCTGGCATCGTCCAATCCTCGCGGCGGTGATGACGGTGATGATGCTGTCTCTGGCGGGTATTCCGATGACGCTGGGCTTTATCGGTAAGTTCTACGTACTGGCGGTGGGTGTGCAGGCTAATCTGTGGTGGCTGGTTGCCGCCGTGGTGGTGGGTTCCGCGATTGGTTTGTACTACTACCTGCGCGTTGCCGTGAGCCTGTACCTGAGCGCACCGCAGCAGCTAAATCGTGATGCGCCGTCCAACTGGCAGTACAGCGCGGGCGGTATTGTGGTGCTGATTTCTGCCCTGCTGGTACTGGTGCTGGGTATCTACCCGCAACCGTTGATCAGCATCGTGCAGTTAGCGGCTCCGCTGATGTAATTCATCATGCTGTGATCGAAAAAGAGTCTGGACAATGTCCAGACTCTTTTTTTTACCTGTCTATACTCGTCATACTTCAAGTTGCTGGGGTGTCAGGCCGAAAGTTGACGGCTCACCAGCGGGCCGCTGATGCCTTTCGCTGTGCGATCCATCACTTCCTGAATTACTGAAGACAGCTCATTGACTTCGAATTTGGCCACGTAACCATCTGCTTTCACTCGGCGTACGTGATCTTCATTAGCGCTACCGGAAAGTGAGGAGTGGATAACGACCGGGATCTTCTTCAGGCGTTCGTCGGTTTTTATCTTACGGGTAAGCGTAAAACCGTCCATCTCCGGCATTTCCAGATCGGTGAGCACCAGCGCAATCTTCTCGCTGATTGGTTTACCTTCCGCTTCTGCTTCTTCAGATAGCTGTTGTATCTTTTCCCACGCATCCTGGCCCGTCACATGCATCAAGTGTGGGATCTCCATGGCGTTAAGCCCTTTTTCCAGCATCGCGCGAGCCACTTTGGAATCATCAGCCACAATCGCCACCGCACCCGGCGTAATGTTGAACTTATTGGTTTTCAGCTCTGTTGCGCGCAGGTCGTGGTTCGACGGTACGATGTCGTACAGGATCTGTTCGACATCGAGCACCAGCGCCAGATTGTTAGTCTCTTTGTTGTCGTCCAGACAGGCGATACTGGTAATGTAGCGACCATTGACGGCTTTTTCGGCGGTATGCACCTGTTGCCAGTCCAGACGCATAATGTTTTCTACCGACTCCACCGCAAACGCCTGAACGCTGCGGGCATATTCCGTGATCAACAGGATGTTGAGTCCGGTCTCTGGCTTACAGCCCGCGACGGCAGGCAGATCAATCACCGGGATCACCTGATCGCGAATGTTAACCATACCCAGCAACGGGGCTTTCATACCTGCGGGACGCGTAAAGGTCGGCATCGGTACGATTTCACGCAGTTTGAATACGTTGATGCCAAACAGTTCTGATTTCTGCTCCTCGACGGATTTGCCAAGGCGAAACAGCAGCAGTTCAAAACGGTTAGACAGGGTTAGGTTTGTCCTGTCATCAATATCTTTCTGGAAATTGTTCATCCTGTCCTCAGTGTGAAAGCCAGCCTTTCCACTGTTATCGGCACTGAGGCGGAAAAATGGAGCATTAAACGGTGAAAATGGCGAAATCGTGAGCCAGTTCAGTGTCTGGAAATATCGCTTTGCACTCTTCGAGTAACCGCTGACAACCTTTTTCATCGTAGCGTGAGCTAACGTGGGTCATGATCAGGCGTCCCACTCCGGCCTCAAGCGCCAGCTGGGCGGCTTGTCGGGTCGAGCTGTGACCGCGGCTGTTGGCTTTTTCCTCCATTGAGGAGTCCAGTGTGGTTTCATGTACCATCACATCCACACCGCGTGCCAGTTCAATGGCGGACGCGCAAGGTCCTGTGTCGCCGAAAATAGCCACAGATTTTCCTCTGGTGGCAGGGCCGAGAAAATCGGCGCCGTTAATCGCTCGACCATCCTCCAGCACGATGGTTTTCCCGGCTTTCAAATCCTGGAACCACGGGCCCGCTTTAACACCAGCCGCCTTCAAGGCGCTGGCGTCAAGTGCCCCCGGTTTGTCGTGCTCTTCAACACGAAAACCGTAGCACTCCAGCGGATGCTCCAGCGGGTACGCCGTTACTTTACGCAGGCCGTCATCGACAATTTCACCCGCGGTGATTTCGACAATATCCAGCGGATAATCGGTCCAGGAGCCGCTCAAACGCAAAGCCGTTTCGGTAAACTCTCGCAATCCCTTTGGTCCGTAAAGCGTCAGTGGCTGGACGTTCCCGGCCATTGAGCGACTGCACAGCAGCCCCGGTAAACCAAACAGGTGATCGCCGTGTAGATGGCTGATAAAAATACGCTCGAGTTTTCCAGGGTTAAATGGTGTGGTCAGCATCTGATGCTGCGTTCCTTCACCACAATCGAAAAGCCACAGCCCCGCCTGAGTCGGGTGTTGCAGATTCAGTAAAATTGCCGTTACATTGCGTGAGCGCGTGGGGACTCCCGCAGACGTGCCTAAAAATAGTAATTCCATCTTCGCGTTACACTTTTCGCCATCAATAAGGCAGGGTGTTCAGGTTATCACAACAAAGGGGCAGACTATGATTCACTGGCAAGATCTCCACCATGCAAAGCTCAATACACAGCAGCTGTACGCCATTCTTGAGCTTCGCTGTGCGGTATTTGTTGTTGAGCAACGGTGTCCGTATCAGGATGTGGATGGTGATGACCTCAGTGGTGAAAACCGGCACATTCTGGGTTGGCATAACGATGAACTGGTGGCGTATGCGAGGATTCTGAAAAGCGATGATGAGCTTGAGCCGGTCGTCATAGGGCGGGTGATCGTAAGCGAAGCGCTGCGGGGTGAAAAATTGGGGCAACAGCTAATGACTCAGACGCTGGCCTCCTGTACGCAGCATTGGCCGCACAAGGCGCTGTATCTGGGGGCGCAGGCACATTTGCAATCATTCTATGCGCGCTTTGGCTTTGTGCCGGTCACGGATATCTATGACGAAGACGGTATTCCACACGTCGGAATGGCGCGGGAAGCACATCAGGCGTAAACAGGCGCAAACACGCCTGATTGTCTATAGTTAGCGGGTACGTCAATAGAAAGGGAGAATAAAATGTCTTTTCATTCTTATGAATCACGTATCGATGACGATCTGGAATTATTGAGTGAAACGCTGGAGGAGGTGCTGCGTTCTTCCGGCGATCCAGCCGATCAAAAATACCTTGAGTTAAAAGCGCGGGCAGAGCGGGCGTTAGAAGAGGTGAGAAATCGCGTCAGCCACGCCTCTGACAGCTACTATTACCGCGCGAAGAAAGCCGTTTGCCGGGCGGATGATTATGTGCATGAAAAACCCTGGCGCGGAATCGGCGTTGGTGCCACGGTCGGTTTAGTGATGGGATTATTGTTAGCACGGCGATAAATTCCATTCCGTCAGCGCATTTGTACGTACTCCCTAACTGGGGGTACTGCTTTTTCTGCTCAGTACCCCGTATAATGTGAGGTTTTTAACAGGGAGAGGTCCGCGTGCATTCAATCACTACTGCGCTGGAAAGTCTGATGCGTCATTTGTCGCAAGAGATACCAGCAGCACCTGGAATTCGTATTTACGATATCCCTTTCCCACTGAATGATGCGTTTGACGCTTTAGGATGGCTGGCCAGTCAACCTGTCTGGCCCCAGTTTTACTGGCAACAGCGTAATGGCGATGAAGAAGCCGCCGTACTGGGCGCTGTTGCCACATTTTCCTCGCTCGAATTAGCCCAGCATTTTTTACACCAGCATGATGATAATCCTGACCTGCGTATCTGGGGCCTGAATGCCTTTGAGCCTCAGCGCGGCCATTTGTTATTGCCACGGCTGGAGTGGCGACGTTGCGCCGGGGTGGCGAGCTTACGCTTACATCTCTTTAGCGACGTGTCGCTGCGTGAAGACGCCGCGCAGGCGGTGGCGTTTATCTCATCGCTCGCTAACGTAAAGCCGCTGCCCGCATTGCGTCTGCGTTTGACGGGAGAACAGAACTGGCCGGATAAAACTGGCTGGATAGACCTGATAAAGCTCGCCACGCAAACGATCAATGGGGAACAGCTCGATAAGGTCGTGCTGGCGCGGGCGACCGATTTACAGTTTTCTCAGTCGGTTAACGCCGCGGCCGTGATGGCTTCCAGTCGTCGTCTAAACCTGAACTGCTACCATTTCTTTATGGCGTTCTCCGCAAAGTGTGCGTTTCTTGGTTCTTCCCCTGAACGTTTGTATCGGCGGCGTGACACGGCGCTGCGCACCGAGGCGCTGGCGGGAACCGTTGCCAACCACCCTGAGGATCATCGGGCCTGGCAGTTGGGGGAATGGCTAATGAAAGATGATAAAAACCAGCGCGAGAATATGCTGGTGGTCGAAGATATTTGCCAGCGTCTGCAAGGCTGTACGCAAACTCTTGATGTGCTGCCGCCGCAGGTGCTCAGACTGCGCAAAGTGCAGCACCTGCGCCGCTGTATCTGGACGGAACTGAATCAGGCTGATGATACGCTTTGTCTGATGCAGCTCCAGCCCACGGCGGCAGTCGCAGGTATTCCGCGTGAGCTGGCGCGTGAATTTATCCAACATAATGAACCGTTTGAACGCGAGTGGTATGCCGGTTCTGCGGGTTACCTTGCTCTGCGCCAAAGCGAGTTTTGCGTGTCATTACGGTCGGCGAAAATTAGTGAAAATGTGGTACGCCTGTATGCCGGGGCAGGGATCGTGCGTGGTTCAGATCCTGAACAGGAATGGCAAGAAATAGACAATAAAGCGGCAGGACTGCGCACTTTATTACAGATGGAAGGGTAATGAGTTGTATATTACCGACTCATATCAAAAATCCATTTATTCGATTCTTTATACTGTGTCGCAATATTGATACCGGACAATCTCATGTCAGTAAGCGCATTTAACCGACGCTGGGCGGCGGTCATTCTGGAAGCACTCACTCGCCACGGCGTCAGGCATGTCTGCATTGCCCCTGGCTCTCGTTCTACACCGTTGACTCTGGCGGCTGCGGAAAACCCCGCTTTTATTCACCATACTCATTTTGATGAGCGTGGCCTTGGGCATCTGGCCTTAGGTCTGGCAAAAGTCAGCCGGCAGCCTGTCGCTGTGATTGTGACGTCCGGTACGGCGGTGGCAAATTTGTATCCCGCGTTGATTGAAGCGGGCCTGACCGGTGAAAAGCTGATTCTACTCACGGCTGACAGACCTCCAGAGCTTATCGACTGCGGCGCTAACCAGGCGATTCGTCAGGCCGGAATGTTTGCCTCGCATCCATCGCAAACGCTCTCTTTACCGCGCCCGACTCAGAACATTCCGGCTAGTTGGCTGGTATCCACCATTGATAACGCCTTAGCTGCGCTGCATAGCGGGGCGGTTCATATCAATTGCCCATTTGCAGAACCGCTGTATGGCGACATGGACGAAACGGGGATTGACTGGCAGCAGCGCCTTGGCGACTGGTGGCAGGATGATAAACCCTGGCTGCGTGAGTCGCGTCGGCTGGAAAGCGACAAACAGCGTGACTGGTTTTTCTGGCGACAAAAACGCGGCGTTGTTGTTGCAGGCCGCATGAGCGCGGAAGAGGGCAAAAAGGTTGCGCAGTGGGCGCAGATGCTAGGCTGGCCGCTGATTGGCGATGTTCTGTCACAAACCGGACAACCTTTGCCGTGCGCCGACCTGTGGCTGGGGAATGCGAAAGCGGTCACTGAATTACAGCAGGCGCAGATTGTGGTGCAGCTTGGCAGTAGCCTGACCGGAAAACGGCTCCTGCAATGGCAGGCCAGCTGTGATCCGCAGGAATACTGGATTGTCGATAATATCGAAGGCCGCCTCGATCCGGCTCACCATCGTGGGCGCAGACTGGTAGCGACGGTTGGCGACTGGTTGGAGCTGCATCCGGCGGAGAAACGTCAGCCCTGGTGCGTAGAGATCCCACGCCTGGCGCAACTGGCCTGGCAGGCGGTAGAAGCCCGTCGCGACGCGTTTGGTGAAGCGCAATTAGCCCACCGTATCCGCGAATACTTGCCGGAGCAGGGGCAACTGTTCGTGGGCAACAGTCTGGTGGTGCGCCTGATTGATGCGCTGTCGCAGCTTCCGGCGGGTTACCCGGTCTATAGCAACCGTGGCGCGAGCGGCATTGACGGCCTGCTGTCAACGGCAGCTGGCGTACAGCGCGCCAGCGCGAAATCGACGCTGGCTATCGTCGGCGATTTATCTGCGCTGTATGACCTCAATGCGCTGGCGTTATTGCGCCAGGTTTCCGCGCCGTTTGTCCTGATAGTGGTCAATAATAACGGCGGGCAAATTTTTTCCCTGTTGCCGACGCCAGCAAGCGAACGCGAACGGTTCTACCTGATGCCGCAGAACGTGCATTTTGAGCATGCTGCCGCCATGTTTAACCTTAAATACCAGCGCCCGGAAAATTGGGAGCAACTGGAGAGCGCGCTGACTAACGCCTGGCGTACTCCGGCGGCAACGGTGATTGAGCTGGTAGTAAACGAAACTGATGGGGCGCAAACCCTGCAGCAACTGCTGGCGCAGGTAAGCCATCTATGATCCTGCACGCGCAGGCGAAAGTGGGCCAGACGGGATTTCCCTGGCTGGTTTTCCTGCACGGTTTTTCCGGTGATTGTCGGGGATGGCAGACGGTTGGCGAAGCGTTTAAGAATTATTCGCGGCTGTATATCGACCTGCCGGGACACGGTGGCTCCGCTGACATCAGCGTGAGCGGATTCGACGACGTAAGCGCTTTGCTGCGTAACACGCTGCTTAGTTACAACATACTTAAATACTGGTTGGTAGGTTACTCTCTTGGCGGCAGAGTCGCGATGATGGCGGCTTGTCAGGAGATGCCAGGACTGTGCGGTCTGGTGGTTGAAGGTGGACATCCAGGCTTGCAAAGTGAGGAGGCGCGCGTTCAGCGTCGCCTCTCTGATGGTCGCTGGGCTGCGCGTTTTCGCGCTGAGCCGTTGTGCGAGGTGTTTATTGACTGGTATCAACAGCCGGTTTTTTCCTCGCTGAATGCGGCGCAAAGAGAAGCGCTGGTCGCACTGCGTAGCCAGAATAACGGGCATACGCTGGCAGCGATGCTGGAGGCCACCTCGCTAGCCGTACAACCTGATTTACGTGCGCAACTCACTACGCGCACATTTCCGTTTTATTATTTATGTGGTGAACGTGACGATAAATTCCGCGCTCTGGCGGCGGAAATATCCGTACCAAGCCATGTGATTCGTAATGCCGGACACAACGCGCATCGGGACAATCCCGCTGGCGTGGTGGACTGTCTGGCTCAGATTCTGCATCGCTGACTATAGGACATTTTATGATCTATCCTGATGAAACAATGCTTTACGCACCGGTAGAATGGCACGATTGCTCTGAAGGCTACACCGACATTCTCTACGAGAAATCCACCGACGGTATCGCAAAAATCACCATTAATCGTCCGCAGGTACGCAATGCCTTCCGTCCGGTCACCGTGAAAGAGATGATCCAGGCGCTGGCGGATGCTCGCTATGATGACAACATTGGCGTGATTATTCTGACCGGTGCTGGCGACAAAGCGTTCTGCGCAGGTGGCGATCAGAAAGTGCGCGGTGACTACGGCGGATACCAGGATGATTCCGGTGTGCATCACCTGAACGTACTGGACTTCCAGCGCCAGATTCGTACCTGTCCGAAGCCGGTAGTGGCGATGGTTGCAGGCTTTTCCATCGGTGGCGGCCATGTGCTGCACATGATGTGTGACCTGACCATTGCGGCTGAAAACGCCATCTTCGGCCAGACCGGTCCGAAAGTTGGTTCCTTCGATGGCGGCTGGGGTGCCTCTTACATGGCGCGTATTGTCGGTCAGAAAAAAGCGCGTGAAATCTGGTTCCTGTGCCGTCAGTACGATGCGAAGCAAGCGCTGGATATGGGCCTGGTAAACACCGTGGTTCCGCTGGCCGATCTGGAAAAAGAGACCGTACGCTGGTGTCGTGAAATGCTGCAAAACAGCCCGATGGCGTTGCGCTGCCTGAAAGCTGCACTGAACGCCGACTGCGATGGTCAGGCTGGTCTGCAAGAGCTGGCGGGTAACGCCACCATGCTGTTCTACATGACGGAAGAAGGTCAGGAAGGCCGTAACGCCTTTAACCAGAAACGTCAGCCGGATTTCAGCAAATTTAAACGGAATCCGTAATGCGTAGCGCGCAGGTATACCGCTGGCAGATCCCCATGGACGCGGGGGTGATTCTGCGCGACAGGCGGTTAAAAACGCGTGACGGGCTGTACGTTCGCCTTTGTGACGGCGAGCGCGAAGGGTGGGGAGAGATCTCCCCACTGCCGGGCTTCAGTCAGGAGAGCTGGGAAGAGGCGCAAACCGAGCTGCTGGCATGGGTCAATGGCTGGTTACAGGGAGATTCTTCCTTACCGCAGCTGCCTTCGGTCGCCTTTGGCGCAAGCTGTGCACTGGCCGAACTGGCTGGCGTATTGCCAGAAGACGCAGACTACCGTGCAGCACCGCTGTGTACGGGCGATCCTGATGATCTGGTACTGCAACTGGCGGACATGCCGGGTGAAAAAGTAGCGAAGATCAAGGTCGGACTGTATGAAGCGGTTCGCGACGGTATGGTCGCCAACCTGCTGCTTGAGGCTATCCCGGAGCTGCATTTGCGACTTGACGCCAACCGAGCCTGGACGCCGTTGAAAGCCCAGCAGTTCGCGAAGTACGTTAATCCAGAGTACCGCGGGCGCATTGCTTTTCTCGAAGAGCCATGCAAAACCCGCGATGACTCTCGTGCTTTTGCGCGTGAAACCGGCATTGCCATTGCCTGGGATGAAAGCCTGCGTGAAGCGGATTTCCTCTTCGAAGCCGAAGAGGGCGTCAAGGCAGTGGTTATCAAACCTACGCTGACGGGCAGTCTCGATAAAGTGCGCGAACAGGTGGCAGGGGCGCATGCGCTTGGTCTCACCGCTGTTATTAGTTCGTCGATCGAGTCGAGCCTGGGCTTAACCCAACTGGCGCGAATTGCCGCCTGGCTGACGCCGCAGACCATTCCGGGGCTGGATACCCTGAGCCTGATGCAGTGCCAGCAGGTACGCACCTGGCCGGGTAGCGCATTGCCGTGTATCGATGTTGATGCGCTGGAACGCCTGCTATGACCCAGCGGGAAATGCCCGATAGCGTAAGCATATCGGGCCTGGTACAACCCGATGACTGGCCGTGGCGTCACTGGCGACAGGTTCGTGCAGAGGTGCCTGCTCTACGCCTCAACGATGAAGTATTAAGCTGGAGCGAGCTCTGCACGCGCGTTGACCATCTGGCCAGCGGTTTTGCCGCTCAGGGCGTGGAAGAGGGCGATGGCGTCCTGCTTCGCGCCTGGAATCATCCACGTGCTTTGCTGGCCTGGCTGGCATTGCTGCAATGTGGGGCGCGGGTTTTACCTGTGAACCCACAGCTGCCTCAATCGCTGCTTGACGCGCTGGTCCCGGGCTTAACGCTGCGTTTTGCGCTGGATCTTGAGGCAGCTAATGTTCTCGCGGGACTCCATCCGTTGCAGATGCAGGCAGTACCAGGCAAGCATGCCGCCGCGTGGTTACCCCAGCGTTTGAGCACGATGACGTTAACCTCAGGTTCTACCGGATTGCCAAAGGCGGCGGTGCATACCTGTCAGGCTCATCTGGCAAGCGCGCAGGGCGTGCTGTCATTAATGCCGTTTGACGCTGAAGATGATTGGCTGCTCTCGCTGCCGCTGTTTCATGTTTCCGGCCAGGGTATTTTGTGGCGTTGGTTGTTTGCCGGGGCACGAATGACCGTGCGCGACAAGCAACCATTGGAACAAATGCTGGCTGGATGCACTCATGCTTCGCTGGTGCCCACGCAGTTGTGGCGCCTGCTGGTCAACAAAACGGCGGTAACGCTCAAAGCAGTGCTCCTGGGTGGCGCGGCAATTCCTGTTGAATTGACGGAACAGGCGCGCGAGCAAAGGATTCGCTGCTGGTGCGGTTACGGTTTAACGGAGTTTGCTTCTACGGTCTGTGCGAAAGAAGCGGATGGCCTGGCGGATGTGGGGTCGCCCCTGGCAGGCAGAGAAGTCAGAATCGTTGATGGTGAAGTCTGGCTGCGTGCCGCCAGCATGGCGCAAGGTTACTGGCGTAACGGGCAGCTGATTCCTTTAGTAAACGCGGAAGGCTGGTTTGCCACCCGCGATCGCGGGGTGTTGAAGGACGGCAAGTTAACCATTGTCGGTCGGATGGACAATCTGTTCTTTAGCGGCGGGGAAGGCATACAGCCGGAAGAGGTGGAACGCGTGATTGCTGCGCATCCGCATGTTCTGCAAGCCTTCATTGTGCCGATAGAAGACAAAGAGTTTGGTCATCGCCCGGTGGCGGTCGTTGAGTATGACACCAATGCGGGTGACACCAATCTGGCAGAGTGGGTGAAAGATAAGCTGGCCCGCTTTCAGCAACCGGTATGCTGGCTGACATTGCCACCCGAACTAAAATCCGGAGGGATTAAAATCTCTCGTCGTGCGCTGTCAGATTGGGTAAGTGCTTCATTCTTAAAATTAAGCAAACAGTAATTACATTTCTCACTTTCGCTATTGAGTCGCTATTGTCATTTTGTTTATCTGCTAATGTGTAACCTGTTGTGAAATTTTTTAACAAAAGGTGCGCTATGGAATGGCATGTGAAGAAGTCTTGCTGTCACAAAAAAGCAGGCAGGCTCTATATCGTACTTTGTGATGGCGGCGGTTCGCTAAAAATGCTGGCTGAGGCGCACTCTTCCGAGTGGGTTAAGCCAGGAGACCTCCTTTCACCGCTGAAAGATGCACTGTATTGCATTAATCGCGATACCTCACGGTTAATCAAAATAATTGATGCCAGACAGTACACGTGCGAGGAATGGGAACGCCTGTTACGACTGTCTGAAGATAAATAATCTCAGGGTTGGCGCTGGTGTGAATGTAAAAAAATCGTCAGTAGCCCTGCCATGATGCACAGCACTCCGGCGAGCGCTTTCGCTGAAAATATTCCCTGCCAGCCGGGCAGGATCATTGATGCAACCCACACCAGTACATAGCTCAGGCTGAGCAGGGCATACGCTTTGCTCAGTGCGAGCTGGTGCAGCGCTTTATGCCAGCAAATCACCGACAGTAAATACCCTGCCAGTCCGGCATACAAAGCAAATGCGCCGACGCTAAGAGAGAATACTGCGGAAATGAATTGCTGCGGCTGCAGCATTGGCGGCAGATTATCCATCGCAAAGCCAAGACTCAACTGGGCGGCTGAAGTGATAATAACGCTGCATAATCCCCAAAAGATGCCCATTACACCGCGCTCCCAAGAATAAAGATGCCGGTGATGATTAACCCCACTCCCAGCCAGTGGCGCGGGGTGACGGGTTCGCGCCAGATTTTCCAGGCAGCCAGAGTCACCCATACAAAATTAAGACTCAGCATGGGGTAGGCGATGCCGACCGGAATGTTCTGCAGCACCGCCAGCCATAGCAGCATGGCCAGACCGAGACTTGCCAGAGCAAGCCCAATCCATAGCGTAATGTGGCGTTTTCGCGCTCGAACGGGAACGGGTCGCGACGCCTGCTTCTGACATAACTGACCGCAGACGCTGAGCAGGCTGGCGAGAACTAAGGCTATCCAGATCATTTCGGCCGATACTGAATCAGGACCAGACGCCCCTGATTATCGATATAGTCAGCGGGAGGGATAGCAAGTCGATTAATATCTTCATCCTTATCAATTGTGAGCACGAGCGTAATGTTTCCTTGCTGACGATGTTGCGCTAACCACTCGGCAAAGTTCCCCCGACCGACAAAACGCCCCTGGGCATCCGGGTAGTTAAGGCCATATTTTAACTCGCCCGTTTGTCCGTACATTATGATGTCGTCACGCTTCAGGCTCCAGGCCAGCCCCGCGGCGACGCCAACGCTGTCGGTGAGAATATAACGGCTCGACTCCAGCGACTCTTTGGTCATCTCGACAAAAAATTGTGGCTGTTTAGATTCCATCACCCGGTCAGGAATGGAGAAGCCAAACAACAGTGCCAGTCCTAATGGACACAGCGCTGCGAACGTCCAGTTCTTCTCGCGGTTATTTAGCGTATACCAGCCAAAGAGCGTCCAGATGATAAAAATGCCCCACGCACAAAACACTTTATACGTTTCGATATGCGACCAGACCGGCGTCTTTAATGGACCCAGTGTAGAAACAATAAACGTGGCGACAATGCCGGTTACACCGAACAGAACGTTGATCCAGCCATTCACGCGCAGCGCGGTTGCGCCTTTTTGCGCGGCCTGCAGGCCGAAACGCGCCGTCAATATTGCCAGCGGCGCGAAGCAGGAAAGAATATAGGTCGGCAGTTTTCCTTTCGCGATGCTGAAAAACAGGATTGGCATGATAATCCAGCTTAACAGGTACAGTGCGCTGCGCGGAACATCCCGTTCACGCCAGCCCGTACGCAGCGCGCCGGGGAGCAGCCCGAGCCACGGTAATGCGCCAGCCACCAATACCGGAATGTAGTACCAGACGGGGGCCTTATGTTGGGCATCCTCCTGCGCGAAGCGTTGAATATGCTCGACCCAGAAGAAGTAATGCCAGAAATCCGGCTCACGCCGGGCAATCGCTATTCCCCAAGGCAGCACAGTCACGATGCAACCGACTACTGCCAGCAGACCGTAGATAATGAGATCTTTCCAGCGCTTTTGTACGAAAACCCACGGCAGTACGCTGAGCACAGGAACGGCGAGTGCCAGGAAACCCTTGGTCATCACGCCCATGCCGCAGGTTAACCCTAACAGCAGAAAGGCGGTAATTTTGCGCGTTCTGCTGGTGGCTTGCATCCCCTCCCAAAAGCAGCACATGCCCGCCATTAGCCAGAGCGCAATGATGGGATCAAGTACCGCGTAGGTGCCGATGCTGTAAACCGAAAAAAACGTTAAAAAGATAACCGAAGAGAGTACGGCGGTGCGCTTATCCCGCCACAACCGCATGGCTAGCCAGGCTACCATTAGCGCCGTCAGCAAAGTGGCAAAGATGGCTCCTGCTCTGACGCCGAAATTATTGGTGCCAAACAGCCATTGCCCGATGCTGTTTAACCAGTATCCGGCAATCGGTTTTTCAAAATATCGCAGCCCTAAAAAGTGCGGAACGATCCCGTCGCCAGAGGTCAGCATTTCCCGACTGATTTCGGCATAGCGCGTTTCATCAGGCTGCCACAGCAGGCGACTGTTGATGGGGAGAATAAAATACAGCGCAATAAAAGCGATAAATGCCAGGGTGTAGCGGACAGTAGATTTCATCTTGCCATACTCACCGGTTGTTGGCGGCCGACCCATCCCTCTCTGCCGGGTATTTTGCCACGCACGATCTGCCCTGTTGGCAGCGAACTGACATCGTCCGGTAACAGGTCGCCGAGCGGGCAAAATGTTATCCCCATGTCTTCGGCGCGAGTAAGCAGCTCGTCAAAATTCTGCTGAAAGGCGATGCCTTCAACTTCCGCATGAATGGTATACACCGGTGTTCCTCTGCTCATCTGGATGTGGGAGAGAATGTAAGCGTTGAAGTCCACCGCCTGGACTTCCTGACCAACCACTTCATCCCAGGTGGGTAGCGTGACGGGAATTTGCGGCGTACCTGTTTTCCCGGACGTCAGCACCGGACGGAATAACGACGTTCCCCGACAGTCGCTGTTATAACGCAGATGGAACGTTTCTTTGGCGTGGACGACGCGATCGTCGGCACGCCATCCGGCAACGGCAGAACAAGTGACGGGTTGTCCGATAAGAGTTTCAAGGGCCGTGATGCCTCGTGAAATATCATCAATCAGCTGTTTGTCATTCCAGTTTCCGCTTCGCGCCTGCCAGGCATGGTGATCCCAGGCATGCAGACCGGTTTCATGAAGCAGGGCGGTTTGCGCAATGATCGCCGCGTTGGCCTGGCCGATCTCTTTTCCCGGCCAGGCGGTTCCCGCCAGCAATATATCCCATCCGTAAAGTGATGCGGCGTTTGAGCGCAGCATCTTCCACAGAAATTGTGGTTTCACAAGACGCCAGAGGTGGCGTCCCATGTTGTCCGGTCCAACGCTAAAGAAAAAACTTGCCCGCACGTTATGTCGGTTCAATGTCTCCAGCAGGCGGGGGACGCCTTCGCGCGTCCCCCTGAAAGTATCGACATCTATGCGCAAGCCGACTTGGGTCATGATGTGTGTTCCGTGATATTCACACTGCGTAAGAAGAAGTCCAGCGTCTCTTCTACCGTTTCCTGCATCTCAATGGTGGGCTCCCAGTTCAGGCAGCGTTTCGCATTGCGGATGTTGGGCTTACGATGTTCAACGTCTTGATAACCTTTACCATAGTAGCTGCTGCTTTCGACGTCACGGAAACCAGCAAACGGCGGGAAGTGGTTACGCAATGGATGTTTTTCAAAGCAGGTAAGCAGCATTTCTGCCAGTTCCTGAATACTCGCTTCGTTCTGCGGATTACCGATGTTGATAATCTCACCGTCGCAGCGTCCGCCTTCGTTTTCAATGATGCGGTACAGGGCTTCGATACCATCCCGAATGTCGGTAAAGCAGCGTTTTTGCTTGCCGCCTTCAATCAGCTTAATCGGTGAACCTTCCACCAGATTGAGGATCAGTTGGGTAATGGCGCGTGAGCTGCCGATACGCGCGGCGTTAAGGCTGTCCAGACGCGGCCCCATCCAGTTAAACGGGCGGAACAGGGTGAAGCGCAATCCCTCTTTTTCGCCGTACGCCCAGATTACGCGGTCCAACAACTGCTTGGAAACGGAGTAGATCCAGCGTGGTTTATTCACCGGACCGACGATCAGATTCGAGCTGTCCTCATCGAAGACTTTGTCGGTACACATGCCGTAGACTTCGGACGTTGACGGGAAAATGATGCGCTTACGGTATTTCACGCAGTAGCGAATGATTTTCAGGTTCTCTTCAAAATCGAGCTCAAATACGCGCAGCGGGTTGCGGGTATATTCGATTGGCGTTGCGATCGCCACCAGCGGCAGCACTACGTCGCATTTTTTAACATGGTATTCAATCCATTCGGAGTGAATGCTGATGTCGCCTTCGACGAAGTGGAATCGCGGATGCTGCAGAAAACGTCCAATGGCGTCACTGCCAATATCGAGCCCATACACTTCGTAATGATCTTCTTGCAGCAGGCGTTCGGTCAGATGGTTACCAATGAAGCCATTAACGCCGAGGATCAGCACACGGGTACGGCATTTGCTGGTGGCAACCGACTGGCTGTTCAGGCGAGAACCTGGTACCAGGCCCAAAACCTGCGCCAGTTGTGACCCTTGCATTGCAATACCATCGCCAGCTTGTCCGGTAATAATTTCCAGGGTGCCATCGCCACAGGCGATCAGCAAAGGAGAAACGGAGATGACGGTACCCGGTTGGGCCGCTGAGTTATTTACGCAAACGCGCGATGACCAGACGGTGAACTTTTGTGTGCCGACATAGCTATATGCGCCCGGCCACGGATCGCTAACGGCGCGGACCTGGTTATGCAACTCCGCGGCAGGTGTGTTCCAGTCGAGGAAGCTATCTTCCGGTGTACGGCGACCAAAACTGGTAGCATCTGCTTCCTGTTGGGGGCGTTCTGCATAATCCCCGGTTTTAATCGCGGGCAGTGCCTGTTCCAGCAGGTGACGCGCAGCCTGGCACAATTTATGGTGCAGCGTTAACGCCACGTCATCCGGCGAAATAGCGACGCGCTGCTGGGCAATAATGGCGCCAGCATCCGCGCGTTTGACCATGCGGTGAAGCGTGACGCCGGTTTCGGTTTCGCCATTGATCAATACCCAGTTCAGCGGCGCGCGACCACGGTATTTCGGCAGCAACGAACCGTGCAGATTAAAAGCCCCCGCAGGCGCAAGACTGAGGATCTCATCGCTCAGTAAATGACGATAGTAGAACGAGAAGATAACATCCGGCGCCAGTTGGCTAATGCGTTCAATCCACAAGGGATGATTGACCTCGTCCGGGGCGTAAACCGGAATTCCGGCGCTGGCGGCAAGGCGGGAAACCGATCCAAAAAATGCTTTTTCGCCCGGATTATCAGTGTGCGTAAAAATGGCAGCGATTTCATAACCGGCATCCAACAAAGCCTGGACACCCTGACATCCCATATCGTGATAGGCAAATACGATGGCTTTCATGCGCGGTTTTCCTCGGTTGGCTGCGTGGTTTGTGGGCGGATAACGTGTTGAACAAAATAGCGGGGGCGGGCGCGGACATCGTTATAGATGCGACCGATATATTCGCCGAGTAAACCCATGCCAATAAATTGTGCGCCGATAAAGGTAAACAGGACGGCAAACAGCATGAATACCCCTTCCGCGGCCCACTGTGGACCGAGCGTCAGACGCAGAACCACAAGCAGGATAGACAAGGTAAAGCCAGTGGCGGCGATTACGCTGCCCAACAGGCTCAACATACGAAGTGGCGTTGTGGTCAGACAGGTCACCAGGTCATACATCAGGTTGATCAGACGCATAAAGCTGTATTTGGAGTCACCAAATTCTCGCTCTGCATGGTGTACCGGGATTTCCGTAGCGCGCCGGGCAAAAATGTTGGCCAGAATCGGGATAAAGGTACTGCGCTCCTGGCAATGCAGCATGGCATCGACGATGTGGCGGCGATAAGCGCGTAACATGCAACCGTAGTCGCCCATCGCTTTACCGGTAGTGCGCTGAATCAGATGGTTAATCATTCGCGATGCGGTCTTACGAAATACGCTGTCCTGACGGTTCTGACGTACCGTGCCGACCACATCGAAGCCTTCATCTGCGGTGGCGACCAGCCGTGGGATCTCCTCTGGCGGGTTTTGCAAATCGGCATCCAGTGTGATGATCACGTCGCCGGTGACATGACTGAAACCGGCCATAATCGCCGAGTGTTGCCCGTAATTGCGATTCAATAAAATAGAAACAATGTGGCTGTTCGGTGCCTGGGAAGCGTCCATCATCAGCTGTGCGGAATGGTCGCTGCTGCCGTCATCAATTAGCAGAATTTCATAGTCTTTGCCCAATTTTTCGCAGGCAGCGCTGGTGCGTCTGATTAACTCCGGCAAACTTTCCTGTTCATTAAAAACGGGAATGACCACCGAGACTTTTTTGATCGGTGCTGCTTCAAACATGGTTATTGTCCTGCAATCTCGCGAAGTGCCGTAATTACCCGCTGGGTGTCATCGGCGGTCATATCGGGGAATAACGGCAGTGAGCAAATGCGCGCGCTATTCCATTCTGTATTGGGGAGCGAAAGGGTAGTGAAGCGTTCGCGGTAATATTTTTGCGTATGGGCCGCACGAAAATGCAGACCGGTGCCGATATTTTTGGCCTTTAACGCTTCCATTAAGGCATCTCTGTTCAGACCGCAGCGGGCTTCGTCAACGCGAATGATGAACAGGTGCCAGGCGTGAACGTGCGCCCACTGGGGCAGACTCAGTGGTTGAAATGGCGTATCGGCCAGCGCCTGTTGATACTCGCGGGCAATTTGTGCCCGGCGTGAGTTCAGGTGTTCCAGTTTATTTAGCTGTACCAACGCAATGGCGGCGTTGATATCCGTGAGGTTGTACTTGTACCCTGGCGCAAGCACTTCGGCCTGCGGCGCCCGGCCATAGGTTTGTCGATCAAAGGCATCAACGCCCAGACCGTGAAACTTCAGGCTGCGAAGCCGTTGGGCAAGCTGGCTGTCGTCGGTAACGATCAACCCGCCTTCGGCGCAGGTAATATTTTTGATGGCGTGAAACGAGAATATTGCCGTGCCGCGCGCGCCGACATGACGACCTTTATACAACGTCCCTACGGCGTGGGCCGCATCTTCTATAATCGGAATGCCATAGCGTTCGCCAATGGCATAAATCGCGTCCAGGTCGGCGGGGGCGCCTGCGTAATGTACCGGAATAATGGCTTTGGTTCGCGGGGTGATGGCGGCCTCAATTTGCTCCGGTGTGACCATGAGCGTATCGCGGTCGACGTCGATCATGACTGGCGTCGCACCCAACAGGACAATCATGTTGAGGGTAGAAACCCACGTCATTGACGGTGTAATGATCTCATCGCCTGCACCGATGTCCAGCGCCATCAGCGTGATGTGCATTCCTGCCGTAGCGGAGCAGACGGCGACGGCGTGTTGATTTCCCGTGAGCTGGCAGAAGGCTTCTTCCAGCTGTTGATTTTTCGGGCCGGTGGTTATCCATCCAGAGTCCAGAACCGTCTTCACAGCAGCAAGTTCTTCAGCCCCCATTGCCGGGCGAGAGAAAGGCAAAAAGTCAGACATCATTATTCCTTCAAGCCATTTAACGCCACCGACATTTTATTTTTAGTGATAAACAGGGGCGTCGTTAATTATTTCATCAGGCTTCAAAGGGTAATGACGGAAGGTTAATTTATCCTTAAGAGTTTAAGGTTTGGGAAAGAGAGAGGAATAGCGTATTTTTTATTTATCTTAATGAAAAAAGATCATGTAGTTTCTTGAGTAGTTTGGGCGACATTGCTGTTATCTGCAGACGGATGAGCGCAATGTCGCTATTAAGAATGCTAATTATATGCCGTTATTAAAATGATGATTTACAGTAACCCTTTCAAGGTTAACGTTTTACGCGTGGCGATATTTAAATCGTAGGAGCCGAGATCTTCCGCTTTAACCCAGGCGAATGCCTGGAATTCTTCGTTAATCTTCACTTCACGATTAGCCGCCACACAATCGAAGATGAGATAAATCATATAAATCTCTTCCTGACTGCCATCGGCGTACGTTTTGGTGCGAACATCGTCACTGAAGGTCCATGGCGTAATATCTGATAACACCAGTTGTTCGCCCAGCTCTTCTCTTACTTCACGGCGCAAAGCTTCTTCAATACGTTCACCCGGTTCAACGCCGCCGCCAGAAAGCGCCCACTGACCGGGGAACACACCGCGGTCGTCAGCCATTTTGCACAGTAAATAACAGCCATCGTTTTGAATTAATGGGCAAACAATTGTTCTTTGGCGCATAAGTCGAATCCTTGTAGGGGGAGGTATAGAAAATTCCATCGTGCACGCATCTTACCTTTTGCTGACGGTAGAAAAAACGCTTCATCGACGAATAACGCCGCTTTGCCAGGGAAAACAGGATGTTTGTTGAAAATGGCGTTCTGCTGCCCTCAGTAGCGTAATTGCTACAAGAATTTAACCTTATCTAAATCTTGTGAGTAGTATTTGCTTACAATATGTTATTGCATCGCTTTTTTAGTGCATTGATTCCTCGTGATCTAACAGTACAATTCACCGGTTTTGGGGCTATGTTTTGATTCTTGCTGGAAAGGATAGAAAATGAAAAAAAGTTTAATGTTGGGTTTTGCCGGAATGCTGTTTGTTTCCGCGTCGGCGAGCGCGATTAGCATCAGCGGCCAGGCTGGCGAAGACTACACCAACCTGGGTTTCGGTATGGGTACTGAGACCACCGGTTTGGCCGTCAGCGGTAACTGGATGCATAACGATGACGACGGCGATGCGGCCGGTCTGGGACTGGGTCTGAATATTCCTCTCGGTCCGCTGCTGGCAACGGTCGGTGGGAAAGGCATTTATACTAACCCGAATGATGGTGACGAGGGTTACGCGGCGGCGGTCGGTGGCGGTTTGCAGTGGCCGATTGGCGACAGCCTCCGCCTGTTTGGCGAGTATTATTACTCTCCCGATTCTCTTTCCAGCGGTATCGACAGCTATGAAGAAGCGAATGCAGGTGCGCGTCTGACCATTATGCGTCCGCTGAGCATTGAAGCCGGTTATCGCTACCTGAACCTGGCAGGCAAAGACGGTAACCGCGATAACGCGATTGCTGACGGCCCATACGTTGGGGTTAACGCGAGTTTCTGATTTTTCCGGCGCGGCGTTCAGTCGCGCCTTCCCCCCTCCATGCGTTATAGTGTTTTCATCATAAAAGCAGGAGAACACGATGTTAAACGTGGAGATGCTATCCACCGGGGATGAAGTGTTGCACGGACAAATCGTCGACACGAATGCCGCCTGGCTGGCCGATTTTTTCTTTAATCAGGGGTTACCACTAACCCGTCGCAACACGGTAGGTGACAATCTTGATGATTTGGTCGCCGTTTTGCGTGAGCGTAGCGAACATGCCGATGTACTGATCGTTAACGGCGGTCTGGGACCAACCAGCGATGATTTGAGCGCGCTGGCGGCGGCAACGGCAAAAGGTGAAGGGCTGGTGCTGCATGAAGCATGGCTCGCCGAGATGACGCGTTATTTCCGCGATCGTGGACGCGTGATGGCACCGAGTAACCGCAAACAGGCTGAGCTACCTGCCAGCGCGGAATTCATCAATAATCCCGTAGGAACCGCGTGTGGGTTTGCCCTGAAGCTTAACCGCTGCCTGATGTTCTTTACCCCAGGAGTGCCATCAGAATTTAAAGTCATGGTTGAGCATGAGATCCTGCCGCGTTTGCGTGAGCGTTTTTCGCTGTCTCAACCCCCGCTATGCCTGCGATTAACCACCTTTGGTCGTTCTGAAAGCGAGCTGGCGCAGAGCCTGGATCCGCTGCAATTGCCTCCGGGAGTGACAATGGGCTACCGCTCGTCAATGCCGATTATCGAACTAAAGCTGACCGGGCCGGATTCCCAACGGGAAGCGATGCTGGCGCTGTGGCCAGAAGTTAAGCGGGTTGCCGGGCAGAATATGATTTTCGAAGGTACGGAAGGTTTACCCGCGCAAATCGCCCGTACGTTGCAGGAACGGCAATACAGCCTGACGCTAAGCGAACAATTCACCGGTGGTCTGGTGGCGCTGCAGCTTTCGCGCGCGAATGCTCCGCTGTTGGCGAGCGAAGTGGTTCCGCCCCAGGAAGAAACGCTGGCGCAAACGGCACACTGGATAACCGAACGACGCGGCAACCATTATGCCGGGCTGGCGCTGGCGGTATCGGCTTTCGAAAACGAACATATTAACTTTGCGCTGGCAACGCCTGATGGAACGCATGCCTTACGCGTACGGCTGAACGCTAATCGTTATAGTTTGTCGGTGCGTCAGGAAGTGTGCGCAATGATGGCGCTCAATATGCTGCGCCGTTGGCTCAACGGGCAGGATATTGCCACCGAACACGGTTGGATAGAAGTGGTTGAATCCCTGACGCTGCCTTCCTGACTTGCACTGTCTCACGCGCTTGTTATGGGAAGGCATTCTGGCCTTCCCGTTATCAGTCCAACCTGTTGTACTCTCTGTAAAAAAATCCGTGCGTTAGTTCACAATTGTGCTCGTTTTTTCTCCAGCCAGCTGGAAGAACGAGAGGATTTGATGCGCTTCACAATTTTAACCCCCTTAACCTACCACACTGATTCCAGTATCTCAGACTGGAGTCCAGTATGTTGGAATCAAGCAAAGTTCCCGCGCTCACCAGGGCGATCGAAATACTCAATCTCATTGCGCGTATCGGCCCATGTAGCGCCGCCACCATCATAGAGACGCTGGGTATTCCAAAAAGCACCGCGTACCTGTTACTTAACGAACTGAAGCGTCAGCGCTTTATCAGCATGGATCATCAGGAAAATTACTGCCTGTGGACCAAGCTGGTTGAGTTGTCCGGGCATGCGCTGAGCAAGATGGATTTACGTGAACTGGCGCGTCCGCGGCTGACACAACTGATGGATGAGACAGGGTTACTTTGCCATCTCGGGATCATCGACCACGAAAGCGCGTATTACATTCTGAAAGTGGAATCGTCATCCACTATCAGCGTGCGCTCCCACGAAGGGAAAAGTCTTTCGCTCTATCGCTCGGGTATCGGCAAATGCCTGCTGGCCTGGCAACCGGCAGCCGCACGAAAAGCCATTATTGAACAGCTGATATGGGAACAGGCAACGCCGACCACTATCACCAGGCCACAGCAGTTGAATGACGAGCTGGAGCGTATTCGACAGCGTGGATGGAGCTTTGATAATGGCGAAGATTATCCCGATGTTCGCTGCGTCGCAGCGCCTGTTTTTAACGCTAACAATGAACTGACCGCCGCGATTTCAGTGGTCGGCACTCGTCTGCAAATTAACGAAGAGAACCGTGATTATCTGGCCGGTAAAGCGATTGCCTGCGCCAGGGATATTTCACGCCTGTTGGGATGGAAAAGTCCCTTCGACTCACTCGCTTCATAAAAAGGAGAACACCATGACCCTACCTAAAATTAAACACGTTCGTGCCTGGTTTACCGGTGGTGCTACGGCGGATAAAGGCGCTGGCGGCGGCGATTATCACGATCAGGGCGCTAACCACTGGATTGACGATCATATCGCCACGCCAATGAGCAAATATCGTGAATATGAGCAATCGCGCCAGTCCTTTGGCATCAACGTATTAGGGACACTGATTGTTGAAGTGGAAGCTGAAAACGGACAGACCGGTTTTGCTGTTTCCACGGCAGGGGAGATGGGGTGCTTTATTGTGGAAAAGCATCTCAATCGTTTTATTGAAGGGAAATGCGTCAGCGATATCAAACTCATTCACGACCAGATGCTGGGCGCAACGATGTACTACTCCGGCTCCGGCGGTCTGGTGATGAACACCATCTCGTGCGTGGATCTGGCGCTGTGGGATCTGTTTGGCAAGGTGGTGGGTTTACCGGTCTACAAACTGTTGGGTGGCGCGGTACGCGACGAAATTCAATTCTACGCGACCGGTGCGCGCCCTGATCTGGCGAAAGAAATGGGCTTTATTGGCGGCAAAATGCCGACCCACTGGGGGCCGCACGACGGGGATGCAGGGATCCGCAAAGATGCGGCAATGGTAGCCGACATGCGTGAGAAATGCGGTCCGGATTTCTGGTTGATGCTCGATTGCTGGATGAGTCAGGACGTGAACTATGCCACCAAACTGGCCCATGCCTGCGCACCGTCCAATCTGAAGTGGATCGAAGAGTGTCTGCCGCCACAGCAGTACGAAGGTTATCGCGAGCTGAAACGTAACGCTCCGGCGGGGATGATGGTTACCAGCGGTGAACACCACGGGACGCTGCAGTCCTTCCGCACACTCTCAGAAACCGGTATCGATATCATGCAGCCGGATGTGGGCTGGTGCGGTGGGTTAACCACGCTAGTGGAAATTGCCGCTATTGCTAAATCGCGCGGACAGCTGGTGGTGCCACATGGTTCCTCGGTTTACTCGCACCACGCGGTAATCACGTTCACCAATACCCCGTTCAGCGAGTTTTTGATGACCAGCCCGGATTGTTCAACGATGCGTCCACAGTTTGATCCGATCCTTCTGGACGAACCGGTACCCGTCAATGGCCGCATTCATAAGTCGGTGCTCGACAAACCAGGATTTGGCGTCGAGCTTAACCGCGACTGCAATCTGAAGCGCCCTTATAGCCACTAATGACCAGTGCGTTGCCAATGCCACGGCAACGCCCTCATTTCTTTGAGGATCTTGCTATGAGTACCACGTTACTTGATGGTGTGGTGAAGAAAAACCGCGCCCGTTTGATTCCCTTTATGCTGGCGCTGTATGTGCTGGCGTTTCTTGACCGCTCGAACATCGGTTTTGCCAAAGAGACCTATCAGATTGATACCGGTCTGAGCAACGAAGCTTATGCGTTGGGCGCGGGGATTTTCTTTGTGGTTTACGCCTTTCTGGGGGTTCCTGCCAACCTGTTGATGCGTAAATTTGGTGCCAGAACCTGGATTGGTACCACCACGTTGCTGTGGGGATTCCTCTCTGCGGCGATGGCATGGGCGGATACTGAATCGAAATTCCTGATTATCCGTACTCTGCTGGGGGCGGCAGAGGCGGGCTTCTTCCCCGGTATGATCTACCTGACGTCCCAGTGGTTCCCCCAGCGTAACCGCGCCAGCATCATGGGGCTGTTCTACATGGGGGCGCCGCTGGCGTTAACCCTGGGATCGCCGCTTTCCGGTGCGCTGTTGGAGATGCACGGGTTTATGGGGCATCCGGGATGGTTCTGGATGTTCGTTATCGAAGGTTTACTGGCGGTAGGCGCGGGTGTTTTCACCTTCTTCTGGCTGGATGATACCCCGCAGCAGGCGCGTTTCCTGAGCGCGGAGGAAAAGGCGATGCTCATTAGCCAGTTGACAAGTGAAGAGGAAAAAAAGGTCACTTCACGCCTGTCGGATGCGCTGCGTAATGGCCGTGTCTGGCAACTGGCGATTATCTATCTGACGATCCAGGTGGCGGTGTATGGCCTGATCTTCTTCCTGCCAACTCAGGTTGCTGCGTTGTTAGGGACAAAAGTGGGCTTTACGGCTTCGGTCGTGGCGGCAATACCGTGGGTGGCGGCGCTGTTTGGTACATGGCTTATTCCTCGCTACTCCGATCGCACCGGCGACCGGCGTAATGTTGCCGCGCTGACGCTGCTGGCGGCAGGAATCGGCATTGGCCTTTCCGGGCTGGTTTCACCGGTACTGGCGATTGTGGCGCTCTGCGTCGCGGCGGTCGGTTTCATTGCGGTACAGCCGGTGTTCTGGACGATGCCAACGCAACTTCTTTCCGGGACAGCTCTGGCGGCGGGGATCGGCTTCGTCAACCTGTTTGGTGCCGTTGGCGGCTTTATTGCTCCCATTCTGCGCGTCAAAGCCGAAACGGTGTTTGCCAGCGATGCGGCGGGTCTGCTGGTCCTCGCGGGCGTCGCGATTATTGGCTCGCTAATCATCTTTACGCTGAGTGTGAACCGTTCAGTTTCACAAGCAGGCGCTGCGCATCATTAATCTTATCTACGTTGTAAGGATCGTTATGAACGCATTGTTATCAAATCCCTTCAAAGAAGGATTACGCAAAGGGGAAGTCCAGGTCGGCCTGTGGCTCAGTTCGACCACCTCTTACATGGCGGAGATTGCCGCGACGTCGGGCTATGACTGGCTGCTGATTGATGGAGAACACGCGCCGAACACGGTGCAGGATCTTTACCATCAGTTGCAGGCGATTGCGCCTTATGCCAGCCAGCCTGTGGTTCGACCGGTGGAAGGCAGTAAAGCGTTGATCAAGCAGGTGCTGGATATCGGCGCGCAGACGCTGCTTGTCCCGATGGTCGACAGCGCAGAGCAGGCGCTTCAGGTGGTTTCCGCGACTCGTTATCCACCGCTCGGCGAGCGTGGTGTCGGCGCCAGCGTGGCACGGGCGGCGCGCTGGGGACGTATCGACAATTATATGGCCCAGGCTAATGAATCACTCTGCCTGCTGGTACAGGTCGAAAGCAAAGCGGCACTGGATAATCTGGATGCCATTCTGGACGTTGACGGTATTGACGGTGTCTTTATTGGCCCGGCGGATCTTTCTGCGTCGTTGGGCTATCCGGATAATGCCGGACACCCGGAGGTGCAGCGGATCATTGAGCAAAGCATTCGCCGTATTCGCGCAGCCGGAAAAGCAGCCGGTTTCCTCGCTGTTGACCCAGCAATGGCGCAGAAATGTCTGCAATGGGGAGCAAATTTTGTCGCGGTAGGCGTGGATACCATGCTTTATACCGAAGCGCTGGATCGCAGGCTGGCAATGTTTAAGCCAGACCAGAGTAAGCAAACGTTGAAAAGTAGTTATTAATATCGGGCCCGGTGGTGTAGCGCCATCGGGCCTGAAATAGCTCCTAATGGTGATGCTCTGTCACGTCGTCAGATACCATCGTGATATCCACCAGCGGAAACTGATATGAAGTTGACAGATGAAGCTTGAGTTCCCGTGCGCCGTCTGATTTTGATTAACTCACATAATATTCTTACCACGAAATATGCACAGAGATGATTTTCTCCAACAGACCGGCTCCGGAGTAGCGGGTTAATCAATACAGGGCGATGACTGGTTTTTTGATGCCGCAGGCGTAGGCGTAGCGAGTCAATGTCTCAATACTGGCTTTGGTAATGTTATTTTCAAGGCGGGAAATAACCGGAGGCGTCACCCCCATACGTTCGGCAACCTGAGCTTTTGTCAGGTTGTTATGCCTCCGCCATTCTGCAAGCAGTTCTCTAAGCATCTCTTTGCGTTCTTCTTCCCGCCATGCAGCACGAAACTCATCATTCTGCATCCATTCGTTATGCAGTTCTTTATGGCTTACCAGTTTCATTAAGCACCTCCGCTAACCGATTTTTGGCGAGTTCGATTTCTTTTGCTGACGTTTTCTGTGATTTCTTGATGAAAACGCGGAGCATGATGATAGTGTTGCCTTTATGGTATAGCCAGATACCTCTGGCTATATCAGTACCCATCGTGCGGATCTCAAAAAGTCCATCGCCAAGGGGTTTCGTATCCGGCTCCCGTAACAACTGGGCGTTATGTTCCAGCTTACCAATGAGCCGGTCAAACTTAACCCGAATTTTTACGGGTAATGCAGTTGCTTCTGCCCTGGCCTCAGGGTGATAAACAACGCTAAACATATGGGCGCCCACTCCAAATAAATGTTAGCTCATAGGCTAATTCATAACCATTTAAAATTAACCTGAAGGCTAATTTATTTGACGATTGCCGCAGCAATCTGGTTACAGCCTGTCAGTATTGGTTTTGTGTGCTTCACATAATTATTCTCAGGATAAGAAACCATCTTTTAAAAACCGCATCGTACGGTGTTGATGTTGCTGATTTAGCCATGGTAGTCCGTCACCAGAGGAAGAAGATGGCGTGACGGTACCCACGGATGACGCGGGCTGCATTCGTGGAATTGATTCTTTGCGTGGAGGAGTCAGAGATAAATACGTCCGGTTGCAACGTATTCAGTTATGTGCAACGGCATTCGCAAAATGCCCGGTAGCCAACGCCACCGGGCAACAGAATTAACCTAACGCTTTGGCAAGCAGGGTGATGGGGTGTTCGCAGCGCTTACTGGTAGACATCTCAATCTGCCATTTACAGGTTTCGCAGTCGGTGACGACGATATCAGCGCCGCTGTCTTCAATCTGGCGGAACAGCGGTGCGCCAATGGATTGCGATGTCGGGTAGTTTTCCTTTTTAAAGCCGTATGTCCCGGCAATCCCGCAACATTGCGAGTCCAGCACCGTTAGCTCCAGCCCTGGAATTTGTCGTAGCAGTTCCAGCGTGTAGAGCGTCCAGCCCATTTTCTCCATGTGGCATGGCGTGTGGTAGACCACTTTCAGTGGCAGCGTTTTCAGCGGCAGCGTTTTGCCTTCATCCAGCTTGCGCCACAGCCAGCGGGTTGCCAGTTCAATGTGTTCGCGTAGACCTGAGTTGTCGACGTCCAGCACTTCCGGATATTCATCACGCAGCGCAAAGGTGCAGGTTGATGAGGTGGCGATCACCGGAATGCCTTTGCCGTCAATTGCTTCTCTGAGCGAGGCCACGTTGCTCACCGCCTGCTTACGCGCTTTATCGGTAAAGCCGTTGGCAATCAGCGGTACGCCGCAGCATTTCTCTTTGCTCAGCAGTTGCACCCCGGTTCCCATCGCATTCAACACTTTGATCAGATCTTTGCCGAGCTGCGGATGGTTGTAATTCACAAAACAGCCGTGGAAAAAGGCAACCTGATCCTGATATTGCGCTTGCTGAGCGGCAACGCTGCGATACCAGCGGCGGAAGGTGCCGAAAGAGTACTTCGGCAACGTACGGCGATGGTCGATTTTTAGCGCGTAATCCAGCAGCTGACGCACCGGTTTGAGTGAGGTGGCGGTATTCACTATCGGGGCGAACGGTGTGGACACGCTACCCATCAAATCGGTATGGCTTAAGACAAAGTTACGCAGCGACGGACGCGTTGTGTCGTATTTGGCGCGCGCGCGTTGGATGATATCGCCAATCTTCACATCTGACGGACAGGCCACTTCGCAGCGCTTACAGTTGATGCAGTATTTCAGCGCATCGTCATATAACGCGCCATCTTTCAGGCGCAGACGCTCACCGTCCGGTCCGGCCTGTTTAGGACCAGGGTAGTTCGGATTGACGCGACTTACCGGGCAGGCCGTGGTGCACACCGTGCATTTGATACAACTTTCAAAACGTGTGTCGCTCATTGCTGGCCTCCTGCACGTTTCGCAATATGATGTGCGGCGTGTAAGGCGCTAACAGCGCACACGCCGCCTCCGCAACCCTGGGCGATAGGGTCGAATCCGCCGAGAACGGAACCGATGGCATACATGTTCTCTATCGTTTGTCCCGCCAGCGACGGGCGCAGCCCTGCATCGGTCGTAACGCCAAACTGCTGCCACGGTTGTGGGTCGAAGACGTCACGCTCATACCACTCGGCGCGGGTGGCGGTTTGCTGTACATCCAGCCCCAGGATAGGTTCGTAGATGGCCTCACGCGTGGCGACCAGCCCGCTGCTGAAGAAGCTGCCGCTGGCGAGCACGGCGAAACGTGGCCGCAAAGGAATATCGGCATGATTACGGGTCCAGATTTTGCTGACTACGCCATCCTGACAGGTGATTTTCTTCACTTCATCACCCGGCATCCAGACGCCGCCCTGGCGCACAAACTGGCGCTGCAATTTGTTATGCAAACGCATACCCAGTACCGAAGGCGGTAGGGTCGGTAACAGCGTCAGCGAGCAGGGGAGGCGCTCGTTAAGCCATTGCCAGAGCTGTTCATCCGCCAGACCGAAGCAGGCCGGCATAATTATCATGTCGCAGGTTTTTGCTACTGGCAGTAAAGCGTCATAGAGCAGCGACCATTTATCTTCGTTATCCAGCAGGCGCGCAATATTGACGGCGCGAAACTCGGTCGGGTTATCACGCAGGACATCCAGCTCAGGCAGATCGATTTCTGCCGTCTCGACGCTGAGATTGCGTTGACGCAGCGACGCCGCGGCGAGATGTGCCTGAAAATCCAGTAAACCGCTAATACCTACAACGCAGATACGCTGCGCGGACAGCGGCCAGACCGGAACTTCCGGGGAACTTAACCAGGTTGAGCGCAGCGTTCCCAGCGGGGTGATGCGTTGATGTGACTGATGTACCTTGCCTTGCAAATGCGTTCCGCATTCTTCCAGCAGATTTTGCGCCTGCTGGGCCAGCTCCAGGACGTTGTGCGTTCCGATGGTGCTGTACGGGTGCGCGGGTGCCTGAGTGCGCAGCGCATTCAGGCCTGCTTCTATATCCGTCACCGGTTGGCCATCGGGTAAGTTGCTGAGCAAATCCAGTGAGCCGGAGGAGAAATGCAGGGCGCTTTGGCCGCGAGTGACAATCGTGCAGCGTAAACCGCTTTTTTGCAGTTGCAGGCCGCACAGTAGTCCGGCCAGACCGCCGCCGATAATGACGGTATCAAATTTCATCCTGGTGCTCCTTTTCCAGACCGCACAATCCCTGATAAACCCAGCGTGTGAATTCGCTTTCGCGCAGCGCATCTCCCCAGGCGATAGGCTGCACGCCTTTCCAGCGTTCATTGAGGAAATCGGAAAGCTGGGTGATAGATTGCGCGGCGGTGGTGACATTAAAACGTTGCAGCAAACCTGCGGCGCGGCAGGCACACAATTCGCCCTGGCAGGTCCCCATTCCAACACGGGTACGGCGACGCAAATCCAGCAGGCTGTTGACGGTCAAATTCTCGACGGCGTACTGCACTTCACCTGCAGTGACCGCTTCGCATTCACAGACCAGGCTGCGGTGCTGACGACCTTCGCTAAGCCACGCAGGGGTGCGATCGCCGTGACGGTAGACCGCTGAGCCGCGCAGTGGCGCGGGCAACGAGATCACGCGTTTGAGCGTATGCTCGGTCGATTCTTGTGAGCCAGGCAGCGCCGTGTCTGCCGTTGTGCAAGGTTGGGTATTGCCCAGCTTACGGCAAACGGCATCGGTGGCCCACTCTGCCATCAGGCGGTAGGTCATCAATTTGCCGCCGGTAATGGTGATAAACCCGTCCAGTCCGTCACGCTGGGCATGATCGAACAGTACAATCCCACGGCTGACGTTACGGCCACTTGGATCGTCGTCGCTGGCTACCAGAGGACGCACGCCGGAGTAGGCGCGTAAAATGCGCGTTTTCGCCATAATCGGCGCCAGTTTTTCGCCTTCACGCAGCAGTATATCGACCTCTTCTGCGGTGACGCGGTTGCTGTCGATATCATCGTAATCAATGTGCTGTGAGGTGGTGCCAATCAGCGAAATGGTATCACCGGGCACCAGGATATCGGCGTCAGACGGCTTACGACAGCGGTTGATGACATGCTGGTTAATGCGGTGATCCATAATCAGCAGCGAACCTTTGGCCGGGAACATACGGATGCTCAGATCGGCATATTCCGCAATGCGCTGGCCCCAGATCCCGGCGGCGTTGACGACTACCGGTGCATGCAGAGACTGTATCTCACCCGTCAGATGATTGCGTACGTTCACGCCGCAAACCGTTGCCCCTTCACGAATCAGTCCCGTCACTTCATGCGCCGTTAAAATTACTGCGCCATGCTCACGCGCATCCAGCATGTTGGCGGCGGTTAAGCGGAAAGGATCAACCGTGCCGTCCGGCACTTTTACCGCGCCAATCAGCTGTGGGTTGACGGAAGGTTCGATAATGCGCGCCTGCTTAGGGTCAATTGCTTCTGCGCGAATACCGGCCTCTTCACAGGCGCGAATAAAGGTTGCCTGGAAGGAGAGTTCATCTTCCGGCAGGGTAATAAACAGACCGTCCGTCGGCTCAACGCAATGACGGGCGATACGTTTGAGAATTTGGTTTTCGCTGATGCACTCCCGGGCAGATTCAGCGTCGGTGACGGCGTAGCGTGCACCGCTGTGCAGCAGACCGTGGTTACGTCCGGTCGCCCCTGTGGCGATATCGTGGCGTTCCACTAAGATGACGCGCAACCCGCGCAGCGCACAATCGCGTGCGATCCCTGCACCTGTTGCTCCTCCACCAATGATAATCACGTCACTTGTTTGCGAGTCGCGAATTTTCATTGTTTTTCCTCACAGTTCGTTTTTTATCATTTAGCCACATAAAAAACATGGATTGTTTGATTTCGCGCATAATCGCTCATTATTCGAAAATGAAACGTGATTTCGTGCGCCTTTATGAACATTTGTCATAAATCTGTAACAATATGTGCAGCGTTTCACATTTTTGTTATGTATCTTTCCTTAACATCGCGGCCACACTGGGAGCGGTAGGGTAGTAATGACGAACTGCAGTGTTTACTTCGAATGAAAGACGGCCACGGAGGCTACACTATGTTGAGCATTTTTAAACCAGCGTCACACACGGCGCGTTTGCCTGCAGCGGAGATCGACCCGACATATCGTCGATTACGTTGGCAGATCTTTCTGGGGATTTTCTTTGGCTATGCCGCGTACTATCTGGTACGTAAGAACTTTGCCCTTGCGATGCCGTATCTGGTTGAGCAAGGTTTCTCGCGTGGCGATCTGGGTTTTGCGTTATCCGGTATCTCCATTGCTTACGGATTTTCGAAATTCATCATGGGGTCCGTTTCGGATCGCTCGAATCCGCGCGTTTTCCTGCCAGCGGGTCTGATTCTGGCCGCCGCTGTCATGTTGTTCATGGGCTTTGTGCCGTGGGCGACTTCGAGCATTGCGGTTATGTTTGTGCTGCTGTTCCTCTGCGGATGGTTCCAGGGAATGGGTTGGCCGCCGTGTGGTCGTACCATGGTGCACTGGTGGTCGCAGAAAGAGCGTGGGGGCATTGTTTCCGTCTGGAACTGTGCGCACAACGTGGGCGGTGGTCTGCCTCCTCTGTTGTTCCTGCTGGGTATGGCCTGGTTCAATGACTGGAAAGCGGCGCTGTACATGCCTGCTTTCGGTGCGATCGTCGTCGCGCTGTTTGCTTTTGCTCTGATGCGTGATACGCCGCAGTCTTGTGGCCTGCCGCCTATCGAAGAGTACAAGAACGACTACCCGGACGATTACAACGAGAAAGCGGAAGAAGAGCTGACTGCGAAGCAGATCTTCATGCAATACGTACTGCCGAACAAACTGTTGTGGTACATCGCTATCGCCAACGTGTTTGTTTATCTGCTGCGTTACGGCATCCTGGACTGGTCCCCGACCTATCTGAAAGAAGTGAAACATTTCGCGCTGGATAAATCATCCTGGGCCTACTTCCTGTATGAATATGCGGGTATTCCGGGCACGCTGCTGTGCGGCTGGATGTCGGATAAAGTCTTCCGTGGCAACCGTGGTGCGACCGGCGTGTTCTTTATGACGCTGGTGACTATCGCGACTATCGTCTACTGGATGAACCCGGCAGGCAACCCGAACGTGGATATGGCTTGTATGATTATCATCGGCTTCCTGATCTACGGTCCGGTAATGTTGATTGGTCTGCATGCGCTGGAACTGGCACCGAAAAAAGCGGCGGGTACGGCGGCTGGCTTTACCGGTCTGTTTGGTTATCTCGGCGGTTCCGTAGCGGCGAGCGCCATTGTTGGCTATACCGTTGACTTCTTCGGTTGGGACGGCGGCTTTATGGTGATGATTGGCGGTAGCGTGCTGGCGGTTATTCTGCTGGTGGTCGTCATGATTGGCGAAAAACGCCATCACGAAGAGATCGCACTGAAGCGTAACGGGGGCTAATAGATGAAAACCACATTGAAAAGTCTCAGCGTGGCGCTAATGCTGACAGGTATTGTGGTGAGCAGCGCGGCGGTTGCCGCAGAAAAAATCGTGATTGCGCACCGTGGTGCCAGCGGTTATCTACCGGAGCATACGCTGCCAGCAAAAGCGATGGCTTATGCTCAGGGGGCTGATTACCTGGAACAGGATTTGGTGATGACCAAGGACGACCATCTGGTTGTCCTGCATGACCACTACCTTGACCGCGTCACCGATGTTGCCGAGCGTTTCCCGGATCGTGCGCGTAAAGATGGGCGCTACTACGCTATCGACTTTACGCTGGATGAGATTAAATCGCTGAAATTTACCGAAGGCTTTGATATCGAAAATGGCAAAAAGGTCCAGACCTGGGCGGGGCGTTTCCCGATGGGTAAATCTGATTTCCGTGTGCACACTTTCGAAGAAGAGATTGAGTTCGTTCAGGGATTAAATCATTCAACCGGTAAAAACATTGGCATTTACCCGGAAATGAAAGCGCCGTGGTTCCATCATCAGGAAGGGAAGGACATTGCGGCTAAGACGCTGGAAGTGCTGAAAAAGTACGGGTACACCGACAAGAACGACAAGGTTTATCTACAGTGTTTTGATGTCGCAGAGTTAAAGCGCATTAAGAATGAACTGGAACCGAAGATGGGGATGGATCTCAATCTGGTACAGTTGATTGCGTACACTGACTGGAATGAAACTCAGGAGAAAAAGCCGGACGGTAGTTGGGTTAATTACAACTACGACTGGATGTTTAAACCGGGTGCCATGAAGCAGGTTGCGCAGTATGCGGACGGCATTGGGCCGGACTATCACATGCTGATTGATGAGAAGTCGAAGAAAGGCAATATCTCGTTAACGGGTATGGTACAGGACGCGCATCAGAATAAGATGGTGGTGCATCCTTATACCGTTCGTGCCGATCAGCTGCCGGATTACACCACTGACGTAAATCAGCTGTATGACATTCTGTATAACAAGGCGGGCGTTGACGGGCTGTTCACCGACTTCCCCGACAAAGCAGTGACATTCCTGAATAAAGAGTAATGGCACAAGGTCTGTGATGCACCTCCGGTCACAGGCCTGGTTGGATCAAACGTTATTAACGGCTAGATAAGGCCGTCTGCCGTCAACGTGGCCATACCTGCCTCCAGGAGAAATAAAGAGCTGCCGTCCATCGGCGGCTCTTTTTTAGTCCTAATTTTTATCCCGCCACGCGTTACAGCTCTATTTCAATATCGCCTTTTGCCCGACAGCAGCAGGGCAAAATTTCACCTGGCTGAATGAAGGCCAGAGGTTCGGCAATCCAGTCGACCTGTCCCGCTACCAGACGGGTACGGCAGGAGCCGCAATAACCTGCGCGGCACTGGTATTCAACTTCAACATTGTGCGATTCGAGCGCGGCAAGCAGGGAAGGGTGTTCATCCTGGCACAGCAGTTGTGTGCCAGAGATGCGCAGAGTAACGCGGCCCATCAGAGCTGGAAGTTACTCAGGTCGTCGGTATCGACTTCCGAATCGATCTGGCCGACCAGGTAAGAGCTGACTTCCACTTCCTGCGGCGCAACCTGCACGTTATCAGACACCAGCCAGGTGTTGATCCATGGGATTGGGTTAGAGCGGGTCTGGAACGGCAAGTCGAGTCCGACAGCCTGCATACGGATGTTGGTGATGTACTCAACGTACTGGCACAGAATGTCTTTATTCAGGCCAATCATTGAGCCGTCACGGAACAGATAATCCGCCCACTCTTTTTCCTGCAGCGCGGCCTGTACGAACAGGTCGTAACATTCTTGTTTACACTCTTCGGCGATTTCCGCCATTTCCGGATCGTCCACACCGCTGCGCAGTAGATTCAGCATATGCTGGGTCCCGGTCAAATGCAGGGCTTCATCGCGGGCGATCAGGCGAATAATTTTCGCGTTGCCTTCCATCAGTTCGCGTTCGGCGAAGGCGAAGGAGCAGGCGAAGCTGACGTAGAAGCGGATCGCTTCCAGCGCGTTCACGCTCATCAGGCACAGATACAGCTTCTTCTTCAGTTCACGCAGGCTTACGACAACCGTTTTACCGTTAACGGTATGCGTGCCTTCGCCCAGCAAATGCCAGTAGCTGGTCATCTCAATCAATTCGTCGTAATAGCTGGAAATGCCTTCCGCGCGTTTCTGGATCTGCTCGTTGGTGACGATGTCATCAAACACCACCGCCGGATCGTTCACGATGTTACGAATGATGTGGGTGTAGGAACGGGAGTGGATCGTTTCTGAAAACGCCCATGTTTCCACCCAGGTTTCCAGCTCAGGGATCGAGATTAACGGCAGCAGCGCCACGTTCGGGCTACGTCCCTGAATGGAGTCCAGCAGCGTTTGATACTTCAGGTTGCTGATGAAGATATGCTTTTCATGTTCCGGCAGCGCCTGGAAGTCGATGCGATCGCGAGAAACATCAACTTCTTCCGGACGCCAGAAGAAAGAGAGCTGCTTTTCGATCAGTTTTTCGAAGATGTCATATTTTTGCTGATCGTAGCGGGCGACGTTCACCGGCTGGCCGAAGAACATCGGTTCCAGAAGTTGGTTATTTTTCGTCTGTGAAAAAGTGGTGTATGCCATTGATGTGAATCCTTTGTGGGATGAGTGCCGGATGGCGTTACAAGCACCCTTTCCGGCCTACAAACCAAGCTACTGTAGGCCGGGTGAGCCTGGTGCCACCCGGCATCGTTCATCAGATCTTACATGCGCCGCTTTCGCAGCCATCGTCCTGAATGGACGGCACCAGATCGTCCTGAGAATCTTCCGCACCGTCACGGGTGTTTTGATAATACAGCGTTTTGACACCAAATTTGTAGGCGGTGAGCAGGTCTTTCAGCAACTGCTGCATCGGTACTTTTCCGGATGGGAAGCGCGACGGATCATAGTTGGTGTTGGCGGAAATCGACTGATCGATAAATTTCTGCATGATACCAACCAGCTGCAAATAGCCATCGTTGTTCGGCATTTCCCACAGCAGTTCGTACGCGTCGTGCAGGTGTTCGTAGTCCGGCACGACCTGGCGCAGAATACCGTCTTTCGACGCTTTGATGCTCACATAGCCGCGCGGTGGTTCAATACCGTTGGTGGCGTTAGAGATCTGCGAAGAGGTCTCCGATGGCATCAGGGCTGACAGCGTGGAGTTACGCAGACCGTGCGTTTTGATGGATTCGCGCAGTTGTTCCCAGTCCAGATGCAGCGGCTCGTTGACAATAGCATCGAGATCTTTTTTATAGGTATCGATCGGCAGAATACCTTTGGAGTAAGTCGTTTCGTTAAACCACGGGCACGCGCCTTGCTCTTTCGCCAGCTCGTTAGAGGCTTTCATCAGGTAATACTGAATGGCTTCAAAGGTTTTGTGAGTCAGGTTGTTCGCGCTGCCGTCAGAATAACGCTTACCGTTTTTCGCCAGCCAGTAGGCGTAGTTGATCACGCCAATACCCAGCGTACGGCGACCCATCGCGCCGCGTTTGGCGGCAGGAATCGGATAATCCTGATAATCGAGCAGCGCATCCAGCGCGCGCACCGCCAATTCGGCCAGCTCTTCCAGCTCGTCCAGGCTGTTGATAGCACCGAGGTTAAATGCGGACAGCGTACACAGCGCAATTTCGCCGTTTTCGTCGTTAACGTCGGTCAGCGGTTTGGTCGGCAGGGCGATTTCCAGGCACAGGTTAGACTGGCGCACCGGAGCGACAATGGGATCAAACGGGCTATGGGTGTTGCAGTGGTCAACGTTCTGAATATAGATACGCCCGGTAGAGGCACGTTCCTGCATCATCAGTGAGAACAGCTCAACGGCTTTCACGCGTTGCTTGCGGATACTGTCGTCGTTTTCATATTTGGTGTACAGACGTTCGAATTCGTCCTGGTCGGCGAAGAATGCATCATACAGGCCCGGGACGTCGGACGGGCTGAACAGCGTGATGTCGCCGCCCTTCAGCAGACGGGTGTACATCAGTTTGTTGATCTGTACGCCGTAGTCCATGTGACGCACGCGGTTGCCTTCGACGCCACGGTTGTTTTTCAGGACCAGCAGGCTTTCAACTTCCAGGTGCCACATTGGGTAGAACAGCGTTGCAGCACCGCCGCGTACGCCGCCCTGGGAGCAGGATTTTACCGCGGTCTGGAAGTGCTTGTAGAACGGAATACAACCGGTGTGGAACGCTTCTCCGCCGCGGATCGGGCTACCCAGCGCACGGATGCGACCGGCGTTGATACCGATGCCGGCGCGCTGGGAAACGTATTTCACAATCGCGCTGGAGGTGGCGTTGATGGAGTCCAGGCTGTCGCCGCACTCGATCAGTACGCAGGAGCTGAACTGACGGGTAGGGGTGCGCACGCCGGACATAATCGGCGTCGGCAGCGAAATTTTAAACGTAGAAACGGCGTCGTAGAAACGTTTTACGTATTGCAGACGCGTTTCACGCGGATAGTTAGAGAACAGGCAGGCCGCTACCAGAATGTAGAGGAACTGCGCGCTTTCATAAATCTCACCGGTAACACGGTTTTGTACCAGGTATTTACCTTCTAACTGCTTCACCGCAGCGTAGGAGAAGGTCATATCGCGGTCGTGTACGATGAACGAGTCCATCTGCTTGAACTCTTCTTCCGTGTAGTCTTCCAGCAGATGATTGTCGTATTTGCCCATTTCAACCATTTTTACGACATGGTCGAACAGTTTCGGCGGTTCAAACTCGCCGTAGGCTTTTTTGCGCAGATGGAAAATCGCCAGGCGAGCAGCCAGGTACTGATAATCCGGTGCCTCGCGGGAGATCAGGTCGGCGGCAGCTTTGATGATTGTTTCATGGATATCGGATGTCTTGATACCGTCATAAAACTGAATGTGGGAGCGCAACTCGACCTGAGAAATCGATACGTTATTCAGTCCTTCTGCCGCCCAATCCAGAACTCGGTGGATTTTGTCGAGATTGATGCGCTCTGTACTACCATCACGCTTTGTCACCAGCAGACTCTGATTCATGTGGTTTTTTACCTGTCCGTGAAAGAAAAAATATCCCCCATATTATCCACAAAGTCATGTTGTGACTAAGTCTGTGGATAAATACTATATGTAGGGGTTGTTTGATAAAGTAGACGCTATATGGTGAGTATTCTAGTAGGGATTCTTTTCAGTACAAGAGTTGATTTTGAGGTTAAATTGAGGTTGCAAAAGGGTAATAATCGCTAAGTGCGCGTCTTATAAGGCCTGGCGAGGATGTCAATAATTGAGAAAAAAAATAGAAAATTTGATCGAGTGCTGATTTCTTCATCTAAGGCAAGGTAAGTTCTTATGACCTGGCGCAAAAATTGCCCTGACGATCCTACTCAGGATTGGTAGGCGATGCGCAGGCCCGAAAGCTGCGCACTATCGGGCACGGTGCCGGATTGCGGCGTTGCACGCCTTATCCGGCCGGGTGGAGGAGGTTAATCTGCTTGCGCGGTAGTGTGTACCATATAGTTCACATCAACGCCGGGGCCGAGTTTAAAACTGTTGGTGATCGGGTTGTAGTGCAGGCCGGTCATATGACGCTCTTTCAGCACGGTCTGGTCAACCCACTCTAACAGTTCAGCCGGCTTAATGAATTTTTTCACATCATGCGTGCCTTTCGGCACCATACGCAAAATATATTCCGCGCCGACCACCGCCATTAGCCAGGATTTGCCGTTGCGATTAAGCGTGGAGAAAAACACTTCGCCGCCCGGTTTGACCAGTCTGGCGCAGGCCCTGACCACCGACTGCGGGTCCGGTACGTGCTCCAGCATTTCCATGCAGGTCACAACGTCATACTGATGCGCATGTTTTTCCGCATGTTCTTCAACCGTTTCTTGAACGTATTCCACCTGGATGCCACTCTCCAGCGCATGCAGTTTTGCTACCTGTAACGGTTCAAAGCCCATGTCCAGCCCGGTGACGGTTGCGCCCTCGCGCGCCATGCTTTCCGCCAGAATGCCGCCGCCGCAGCCGACGTCGAGTACCTTTTTACCAAACAGGCCGCCTGAGCGCTCCGTGATATAGCCCAGGCGCAGCGGGTTAATACGGTGCAGTGGCTTAAATTCACCCTCAAGATCCCACCAGCGTGACGCGACTGCTTCAAACTTGGCAATTTCTTCCTGATCAACGTTGTGAGTTACCGGAGGTTTTTCGGCATTCATTGGGGCTTCTACTCCTAAATTTGCGATGCAAATGAGTATATCAGCCTGACGGGATGAATAAAGCCTCTGTCAGGGGGAATCCATTTACCTGAATCTGCACGGATGTGTTATAATTTGCGACCTTTGAATCCGGGATACAGTAGAGGGATAGCGGTTAGATGAGCGACCTTGCGAGAGAAATTACACCGGTCAACATTGAGGAAGAGCTGAAGAGCTCCTATCTGGATTATGCGATGTCGGTCATTGTTGGCCGTGCGCTGCCGGACGTCCGAGATGGCCTGAAGCCGGTTCACCGTCGCGTACTTTACGCCATGAACGTATTGGGCAACGACTGGAATAAAGCCTATAAAAAATCTGCCCGTGTCGTTGGTGACGTAATCGGTAAATACCACCCTCATGGTGATACCGCCGTTTACGACACCATTGTTCGTATGGCGCAGCCATTCTCCTTGCGTTACATGCTGGTAGATGGTCAGGGTAACTTTGGTTCTGTCGATGGCGACTCCGCAGCGGCGATGCGTTATACGGAAATCCGTATGTCGAAAATCGCCCATGAGCTGATGGCTGACCTGGAAAAAGAAACGGTGGATTTCGTCGATAACTACGACGGCACCGAACAAATTCCTGACGTCATGCCAACCAAAATTCCTAACCTGCTGGTGAACGGCTCGTCCGGTATCGCGGTAGGTATGGCAACCAACATTCCGCCGCACAACCTGACGGAAGTGATCAACGGCTGCCTGGCATACATTGACGATGAAGACATCAGCATTGAAGGGCTGATGGAACATATTCCTGGTCCGGACTTCCCGACCGCCGCGATCATCAACGGTCGTCGTGGTATTGAAGAAGCCTACCGTACCGGCCGTGGCAAGGTGTACATTCGCGCGCGCGCGGAAGTCGAAGCGGATGCCAAAACTGGCCGTGAAACCATCATCGTCCATGAAATTCCGTATCAGGTGAACAAAGCGCGCCTGATCGAGAAAATCGCCGAGCTGGTAAAAGACAAACGCGTTGAAGGTATCAGCGCGCTGCGTGACGAGTCTGACAAAGACGGTATGCGCATCGTGATTGAAGTGAAACGCGACGCAGTCGGGGAAGTGGTTCTGAATAACCTCTACTCCCAGACCCAACTGCAGGTTTCTTTCGGTATCAACATGGTTGCGTTGCACCATGGACAGCCGAAAATCATGAACCTGAAAGATATTATTGCTGCGTTTGTACGTCACCGCCGTGAAGTCGTAACCCGCCGTACTATCTTTGAACTGCGTAAAGCCCGCGACCGTGCGCACATCCTTGAAGCACTGGCGATTGCGCTGGCGAACATCGATCCGATCATCGAACTGATCCGCCGTGCGCCGACCCCGGCAGAAGCGAAAGCAGGGCTGGTCGCGCGTTCGTGGGAGCTGGGTAACGTTTCTGCCATGCTGGAACGTGCCGGCGATGATGCCGCGCGTCCTGAATGGCTGGAACCGGAATTTGGCGTGCGTGACGGTCAGTACTACCTGACTGAACAGCAGGCCCAGGCCATTCTGGATCTGCGTTTGCAGAAACTGACCGGCCTTGAGCACGAAAAACTGCTCGACGAATACAAAGAGCTGCTGGAGCAGATCGCTGAACTGCTGCACATTCTGGGTAGCGCCGATCGTCTGATGGAAGTCATCCGTGAAGAGATGGAGCTGATTCGTGAACAGTTCGGCGACGCACGTCGGACCGAAATCACTGCGAACAGCGCTGACATCAACATCGAAGATCTGATTAGCCAGGAAGATGTTGTCGTGACCTTGTCTCATCAGGGCTACGTGAAATATCAGCCGTTAACCGATTACGAAGCGCAGCGTCGTGGCGGTAAAGGCAAATCTGCAGCACGAATTAAAGAAGAAGACTTTATCGACCGCCTGCTGGTGGCTAACACCCATGACACGATCCTCTGCTTCTCCAGCCGCGGTCGTTTGTACTGGATGAAGGTTTATCAGTTGCCGGAAGCAAGCCGTGGTGCGCGTGGACGTCCTATCGTCAACCTGCTGCCACTGGAAGCTAACGAACGTATCACCGCAATTCTGCCAGTACGTGAGTACGAAGAAGGCGTCAACGTCTTCATGGCAACCGCCAGCGGTACCGTGAAGAAAACAGCGCTGACCGAGTTCAGCCGTCCGCGTTCAGCCGGTATCATTGCGGTTAACCTGAACGAAGGCGATGAGCTGATTGGCGTTGACCTGACGTCTGGTAGTGACGAAGTTATGCTGTTCTCTGCTGCCGGTAAAGTGGTGCGCTTCAAAGAGGGGGCTGTTCGTCCGATGGGACGTACCGCGACCGGCGTACGCGGTATCAAACTGGCGGAAAGCGACAGCGTGGTATCGCTGATCGTTCCGCGCGGTGAAGGTGCTATCCTGACCGTTACCCAGAACGGCTACGGTAAGCGTACGGCGGCGGAAGAGTATCCGACCAAGTCTCGTGCGACCCAGGGCGTTATCTCCATCAAAGTCACCGAGCGCAACGGTTCCGTTGTCGGCGCAGTGCAGGTTGAAGATACCGACCAGATCATGATGATCACCGATGCAGGTACGCTGGTGCGTACTCGCGTGTCGGAAATCAGCGTGGTAGGACGTAACACCCAGGGCGTGATCCTCATCCGTACCGCGGAAGATGAAAACGTTGTGGGTCTGCAACGCGTTGCTGAACCGGTTGATGATGAAGAGCTCGACTCCATCGACGGTAGCGCTGCTGAAGGGGACGAGGATATCGCGCCTGAAGCGGAAAGCGATGACGATGCAGCGGACGACGCTGAAGAGTAATTAAGACGTGATAAAAAGGGCCGGAAATATCCGGCCCTTTTTTTTAATTCATTCGCTCCACTATCATCGCAATGCCCTGACCGCCGCCGATGCACAGTGTGGCCAGTCCAAGCGTTTGATCCCGTGCCTGTAGCGCATGCAGCAGCGTCACCAGTATTCGTGCGCCGCTGGCGCCGATAGGGTGTCCCAGCGCAATTGCCCCACCGTTGACGTTAACCTTTTGCAGATCAAATCCCAGCGTTTTACCAACGGCAAGAAACTGAGCAGCAAATGCCTCGTTGGCTTCGATCAGATCGATATCAGAAAGCTGTAAGCCGCTCAGTTGCAGTGCCTTCAGCGTGGCGGGAACCGGCCCCATCCCCATCATAGCCGGTGCTACGCCGCCACTGGCCCAGGCTTTGATTCGCGCCAATGGCTTCAGCCCAGCCTCCAGTGCTGCGGACTCTTCCATTATCACTAATGCCGCTGCACCGTCGTTGATCCCCGAGGCGTTACCTGCGGTGACGGTTCCTGCTTTATCGAAGGCTGGACGCAATGCGGCGAGGCCTTCTGCCGTCGAGTCAGCTTTGGGGAATTCGTCACGCTCAACGATGATGGTTTTCTTCCGTGATGACACGCTGACGGGCACGATTTCAGCCTCAAATGCGCCAGACTCGATTGCGGCAACGGCTTTACGCTGTGACTGCAGAGCCAGTTCATCCTGCATTTCGCGGCTGATGCCATACTCTTTGGCAACATTTTCTGCAGTGATCCCCATGTGGTAACCATGCTCGGCGCAGATCAGGCCGTCGCGCAGAATAACGTCGGACAATTGCCCGTCACCGAGGCGATAGCCCCAGCGGGCTTTTGCGTCTAACAGGTAGGGGGCCAGGCTCATGTTTTCCATCCCTCCCGCGACGATCGCCTGGGCTTGTCCGGCCTTGATAGCGAGGGCGGCAAGCGCCACGCTTTTCAGGCCAGAGCCGCACACTTTGTTGACGGTAAAGCCGCAAACGGTGTCGGACAGGCCGCTTTTTAATAATGCCTGACGCGCTGGGTTTTGCCCGAGTCCTGACTGCAGCACGTTGCCCATGATCACCTCGTCCACGCGCTGTGGGTCAAGGTGCGCGCGTTCAAGAGCGGCTCTAATGACGGTTGATCCAAGCTCGACGGCACCCGTAGTTGCCAGTGCGCCGTTAAAACTGCCGATTGCGGTACGTGCCGCGCTGACGATGACACAGTTTTTCATTTTTCAGTTCCTTTAATTAAGTTGTTGCCGTCAGAACAAGGTCAATCCAATAACAAAAATGACGCCGGAGAAGAGCAGGGCGGTGATGCAGTACCCCATAATGTCGCGTACTCCGAGACCGGCGATGGCCAGCGCGGGTAGCGCCCAGAACGGTTGTGCCATGTTCATCCACTGCTCACCGTAGGCGATGGCCATGACTGATTTGCCAAGATCGGCACCCAGCGCCTGAGCGGCAGGCATGACGAACGGTCCCTGAATAACCCAATGGCCACCGCCGGATGGCACGGCAAAGTTAATCAGGGCTGAACTGAAGAAAGTCATCAGTGGGAAGGTATCTTTGTTGGCAACGTTGATGAAAAATTCAGTAATGAGCCCACCGAGGCCGGAGTGCTCCATCATCAACTGAATGCCGGCATAGAAGGGGAATTGCACCAGAATCCCGGCGGTGCTGCGTGCCGCAGCACTGACGGCACGCATATAGGCCATCGGCGTTTTGTGCAGCAGCAGACCGGCAATCATAAACATCAGGTTGACGGTATTGATGGTGATGTTGAAACCTTTCTCGGCAAAGTAGATACCCAGATAGGCAATCCCTAATGCACCGATGATCAGCGCCAGAATGCGGCTCTCTTCCAGTTTTTCAGATGGCGGCGCATCTGGCGGTAGTTTCTTCTGAAAATCAGCTTCTTCCAGTAACAGTTTCGGATCGATGCTCACCACATCTGAAGGTTTTGGCGTCATCATCCGGGTGATAAACGGCATCACCACAATCAGGCCGAGCGTGATGAAAATATTGAAGCCGGTGAACAGGGTATCCGCGACAGGAATGAGGCCCGCTACGTGCTCGACCGGGTTGCCAGGCGTTGCCGCCAGCAAAGGCATTGAGCCGGAGAAGCCGCCGCCCCAGGTCAGGAACCCGATGTAGGCGCAGGCAATCAGTAACGGATAATCGGAACCCGGTACCCGACGAGCAACTTCGCGGGCGAACATCGCCCCGACCACCAGACCAAATCCCCAGTTAATAACGCAGGCAACTGAACCAAAAAAAGTCACCAGCATGACGCCCTGAGCGGGGGTTTTGGCGGCGGATGCCGCCGTACGCAGCAGGCTTTTCACCGGCCCGGAACTGGCTAACGCATGGCCGGTTACGATGATCAGCGCCATCTGCATACCAAACGCCAGCAGGTTCCAGAAACCGTCACCCCAGAATTTCACCATGCTGATGGGGGTCTGCGGCGTTAACCACAGCGCGATGCCAAAGGTCAGCAACGTTAATAACATGGCGAAAATCAGTGGGTCGGGCAGCCAGCGGCTGACTACCCGTGTCATAAAGCGAGCGATGCGGCCAATCATGCGTCACCTCGCAGGATGCGCAGATCGTCGGCAATTTCAAACTGTGCTTCGGTTTTTTCACATAGCGTGGCGATGTCGCATCCTTCGATGATTTCAGTCAGCCACATCTTGCCATCTATAAAGCGGAATACAGCCAGCTCGGTGACCAGCATATGCACAGCATGCTGTGCAGTGAGCGGCATGGTGCATTGACGCAGGATTTTTGCGGAGCCGTCTTTTGCGCAATGCTCCATGGCGATAATGACTTTACGCGCACCGGTCACCAGATCCATTGCGCCACCCATGCCGGGTACCATCTTGCCGGGAACCACCCAGTTGGCGAGGTTTGCCTGCTCATCGACCTGCAACCCGCCAAGCACACAGGCATCAACATGACCGCCGCGAATCAACGCGAACGACATGGCGCTATCAAACATCGCCGCGCCCGGCAAAATACCGCACGGTTGGCCACCCGCGTTCACCAGGTCAGGATGGGCGGTGGTGACTGGGCCCAGTCCCAGAAAACCGTTCTCAGATTGCAGCGTAATGTGAATATCAGCAGGTAAGTAGTTGGCTACCATCGTTGGCAGGCCGATACCTAAGTTGACGATATCGCCATCGCGAAGTTCTTGCGCCACCCGGCGCGCAATACGTTGTTTAGCATCCATGATTAGCTCTCCTGTGGAATGACGATATGGTCGATAACGGCGGCGGGGGTCACAATCTGGTCAGGCTGCAGCTCCCCTGTTTCAACCATTTCGTCCGGTTCGACCAGCGTGATATCAGCGGCGAGGGCAATCAGAGGGTTAAAGTTACGGGCGCTGAGCTGGTAGGTGAGGTTGCCAAGCATGTCAGAGCGGTGGGCGCGAATAAGCGCTAAATCGGCGCGTAATGGGCGTTCAAGCAGCCAGGTTTTACCCTCAAGCGTCATGGTTTGCTTGCCTTCTTCCACGATGGTGCCAACGCCAGTGGGGGTCAGAAAGCCGCCAAGACCCGCGCCGCCGCAACGAATCTGCTCGATCAGGGTACCTTGCGGAACCAGCTGTACATCCATCTCGCCGGCAATCATGCGACGACCGGTTTCCGGGTTTGTACCAATGTGCGAGGCAATCACTTTGCTCACCCGCCCATTGACGATCAGGGGGCCGATACCGGTATCGACAAAGGCGGTATCGTTAGCAATCAGTGTCAGATCTCTGACGCCGGATTCCAGCAGGGCTTCAACCAGACGAGGTGGTGTGCCAACGCCCATAAAACCACCGACCATGATGGTCATGCCGTCACGAAAGAAGCCCGCAGCGTCTTGTAAGGTAATCAGTTTTGTTTTCATTATGTTTCCCTTTTTGCATACTCCATTTTGGGTACGCTCAGGGAATTGCAAGCAGGGTGCCAGAATGACTAAAGAAACGTATTAATGTTTAGTTGATTGAATTTATTGGTTTATTTTTGTGGTTTTGGTGAAAGGAGACAACGAGGGGTTATGCAGAATTTTGCGCAGTGTGCAAAATTCTGCATAGCAAACTTGCGTATCAGGAACCCGATGGGTCGATGCCGTACTCTTGTAATTTATACATTAAAGCGCGACGGCTAATTCCCAGCATCAGCGCCGTGCGGGTGCGATTGCCGTCCTGATTGTCGAGGACTTCGAGGATAATTCGTTTTTCCTCACGTTTAATCTCTTCTTTCAGATTGCGTTCCCCGGAGTAAGTCGGTTTTGTTTCTGTTGTGGCGCTAACCGGGTTGCGCAACGGGTCGGGGAGATCGTCGGCAAAGATCACCGCACCGGTATTCATAACGACTGCACGTTCGATGACGTTTGACAGTTCGCGAATGTTACCGGGCCAGGGCCAGGCGGTGAGGATCGACATCGCCGTCGGGTCGATTTCGATAATATCCCGCTGATTTTCAGAGCTGAATTTTTGTAAAAAGTGGTTTGCTAATAAGGCAATATCTTCACGACGCTCGCGTAAGGGCGGCAAAGTCAGATGGATAACGTTGAGCCGGTAAAACAGGTCTTCGCGAAACGTTCCTTCCTTCACCATCGTTTGCAGACAGCGGTTGGTGGCGGCGACGATTCGAATGTCAACGCGAATGGTCTGGTGCCCGCCGATGCGTTCAAACTCCCTCTCCTGCAAAATGCGCAGCAGCTTGGCCTGCAGCACCAGCGGCATCTCGCCAATTTCATCAAGCAATAAAGTTCCCTGATGAGCGCGTTCGAACAATCCCTGGCGTAATGTCTGTGCCCCGGTAAACGCGCCTTTTTCGTGACCAAATAGCTCGCTTTCCAACAACGACTCCGGCAGGGCCGCGCAGTTAATTTTGATAAAGGGGCCATTGGCGCGTTTGCTGTTGTAGTGAATGGCGCGGGCGATCAGCTCTTTTCCTGTGCCGCTTTCACCGCTAATCAACACGTTTGCCTGGGAGAGGGCGATTTTCGCCGTGTCTTTACAGATATCCATCATACGCGGGCTGGTGGTCAGAATATGTCCCCACTGCCAGCTGGTGGTCAACGCTTTATGCAGATTGCGGATTTCCTGTTTCATCTCCTGCAGTTGCAATGCGCGTTGAATCACCATGCTTAGCTCGTCGAGATCAAAGGGCTTAATCACGTAGTCGAATGCGCCGCTACGTAAAGCTTCTACTGCGGTTTCTACTTCAGCGTAAGCGGTCATCAGAATGACGGGGATCCGTGGTTGCTGCGTGCGCATAACTTTCAGCGCGTCGATACCGTCCATCTCCGGCATGCGAATGTCCATCAGCACCACGTCTGGCTGCGTTTCGCTAAACAGGCTCAGCGCGGCTTTCCCGTCGCTGGCGCAATGTGTCTCATGCCCTTGCAGGGAAAATGCGGTGGCAAGCATACGGCGAACATTTTCTTCATCATCAACGATGAGAATACGATAGGTCGTTTTCATTCTGACGGATTTCCCTGCGGGTTAAGAGGTAAAATCAGAGTGAATATCGCCCCGCAGCCAGGCTGGCTGGTTACGTGGATATCCCCCTGATGCGCGTTGATGATGCGCTGGCTCAGCGCCAGTCCAAGACCGGTACCTGATGCTTTTGTCGTAAAAAAGGGATCGAATATTTTCTTCTGTATGGCGAGATCGATACCGTTGCCATTATCTTCAATCATCACGGCCTGTTGCGAGGCCGAGTATTGCCAGGTACGGATGCGAATTTCGCCTCGCGCAGCGATCGCCTGCACCGCATTGATTAAAATATTGAGGATCACCTGTTTGAGAAGCTCGCGATCGGCGATGATCGGCGGCAGGCTGGGATCTAATTCCGTTGTAAAGGCGATCCGTGCCTGCAGGCCAGCGGTTTGCACCAGGATTAGCGTCTCTTCAATGAGCGCATTGAGCCGAATCTGTTGCCACTGGCTTTGTCGTGGTCGTGAGAAATCTAACAGTTGTTGAATAACTTTATTGATGGAATCAATTTCATTCAGCACAACAGATAAATATTCCTGATGTTCCGGCAGCGAGGTTTGCTGGCGGATGATCTGGACGTAGCCACGAATTGCGGTCAGCGGGTTTCGCACTTCATGCGCGACGCCGGCCATCAGCTCACCCAGGGTGGCAAGCCTTTCGGTTTGCGCCAGCCGACGCTGGGTCTCTTTACGGGCGGTTAAATCGGAGAAAATAACCAGCGCACCAATCAGCTCGCCGTGTGCGTTATGGATCCGACTGGTGGTTACACTGATCTCAATGGTGCGTTCACGTCCTGGAAAGCTAATCTCCTGGGCCACATGTTCAGTACCGTGCTCAAGGGTGTCCAGTACCGGGCTATAAAACTGCGTATTGGCAAAGAGCGTCGCATAGGGCTGTCCGACCAGCTCATGCAGCGTGTAGCCTGTTATCTGTTCTGCCGCCGGGTTCATGGTGGTAACGTCGCCTTGCCTGTCGATGGCGATCACGCCATCTGCGGCATTTTCAATGATCAGATCGTTAAGGGTTTTGGTTTCCCGTAGCGTTTGTGCCAGCGCATTGACGCTACGGCTGATTTGTCCTAACTCGCCGGGGAGTTCAGGCAATCGGGTAGGGGTTTTTTGTGCCAGCGTGGAAAGCCCATCGGTGATGATGTCGATATTCGCACTGAGTCGACGTGAGAAGTGCACGATGAGCAGCAGGCTACAGATGAGCCCGGCAACCAGTACGGCAATAATCCTGACATCCATTCTCCAGGCCTGCTGGCGGATATCTTCGGTGAGCTCATTGGCCCAGATATACCCAATAACCTCTCCCTGGCGCGCTATTGGGATCATCGAGTTGAGTATGTCGCCGCGAACCTGTCGGCCGGAATAGACCACAGGCGCGTTGCTACTCATCACTTCGCGTCCGGGATGATCCTCGGTGATGGTGATACCTACGTTGCCTTGGTAAAGCGCGGAGGGGGCGTAGGTGATAATGGCATCCAGCGCTTTGTGATAATACCCGGCGCCAATGCCGGGAAACGCTTGCGTAATGCGCTCGGTGATGGGGGCCAACTCTTGATTAAGCGCGCGAATGCGTGCTTCACGCGGCAAATTTGGGTAGTGACTAAAGCGGTCGCCCAGCGCATCGTTTAGCAGGGTTATCACCGATGACAGTTTTTTCTCTTTTTCAGATAAGACTGCTGAACGGCCTTCAGTTTCTACGATATAACCTATAGATATCGTCGGAATGATGACCATCAGGATGGCCATCATGATCATTTGGTTGCGTAATCGTCGTGGGTATAACCGACGAGCCAGCCATCTCAGGTCGCGCATTCTGACATCCGTGCAGTGTTTTTCAGGCAAACGACGATTATCACGGGTTAAGACAATGGTTTCAGAGCGGTGTATCATATTCCCGTAAAGAGAGGGCATTGCGACGCCGGACATTTACCGCTACCTTAACCACACTCTATTAATGCCCTGAGGCGGAGCTTCGCCCCTTTGAAATACCTTGCTTCCGTTCATTCAACGCTAAAAGTCTCACGCTATCTGTTCAGGGCGTTGGCGCTCCTGATCTGGGGGCTAATCGCATTTGCCTCCGTTTTCTACATCGTGAATGCGCTGCACCAGAGAGAGTCCGAGATTCACCAGGAGCTTAACCTCAGTTCCGATCAGGCCCAACGTTACATTCAGCGCACCTCTGATGTGATTAAAGAGCTGAAATATATCGCGGAGAATCGCTTAACGGCGGAAAACGGCGTGATGTCGTTGCGCGCGCGGGATGATAAAACGGCCGTGCCAAACTTTGAGCCGCTGTTTGCCGACTCCGACTGCTCGGTGATGGGCAACGCCTGGCGAGGTTCTCTGGAATCGCTGGCGTGGTTTATGCGCTACTGGCGGGATAACTTTTCCGCGGCCTATGATTTGAATCGTGTGTTCCTGATCGGCAGCGACAACCTTTGCATGGCCAATTTCGGTCTGCGTGATATGCCTGTCGAACGTGACGGGGCGTTGAAGGCGCTGCATGAGCGCATTATTAAGTATCGCAATGCACCGCAGGACGAAAACGGTAATAACCTGTTCTGGATTAGCCAGGGGCCGCGGCCGGGGATAGGCTATTTCTATGCGCTGACGCCGGTTTATCTCGCTAATCGCCTGCAGGCGCTGTTGGGTGTGGAACAGCCTATCCGCATGGAGAACTTTTTCACGCCGGGCAGTTTGCCGATGGGAGTGACCATCCTTGATGAAAATGGTCATGCGCTGATTTCGCTCACCGGCCCCGAGGGTAATATTAAGGCTGAACCTCGCTGGATGCAGGAGCGCTCCTGGTTTGGCTATACGTCGGGTTTTCACGAACTGGTGCTGAAGAAAAACCTGCCACCGTCATCGCTAAGCATTGTGTACTCCGTACCGGTTGACCTGGTACTGGAGCGGATCCGCATGATGATCCTGAACGCTATTCTGCTGAATGTGCTGGTTGGCGCGGCGTTATTTATGCTCACGCGCATGTATGAGCGGCGCATTTTTATTCCTGCGGAAAGCGATGCCCAGCGTCTGGAAGAGCACGAGCAGTTTAACCGTAAAATCGTGGCTTCCGCGCCGGTTGGGATTTGTATTCTGCGTACGATAGATGGCATTAACATCCTGAGTAATGAGCTGGCGCACACCTATCTCAACATGCTAACGCATGAAGACCGGCAACGGTTAACGCAAATTATCTGCGGCCAGCAGGTCAATTTTGTTGATGTGCTGACCAGCAACAATACCAATCTGCAAATCAGCTTTGTGCACTCGCGCTATCGTAATGAAAACGTGGCAATTTGTGTGCTGGTTGACATCAGCGCGCGCGTTAAAATGGAAGAGTCGTTGCAGGAGATGGCGCAGGCGGCGGAGCAGGCGAGCCAGTCCAAATCGATGTTCCTTGCGACGGTAAGCCACGAGCTGCGTACGCCGCTGTATGGCATTATCGGTAACCTTGATTTGTTGCAAACCAAAGAGTTACCCAACGGAGTGGATCGCCTGGTGACGGCGATGAACAACTCTTCAAGCCTGCTGTTGAAGATTATCAGCGATATTCTCGATTTCTCGAAAATTGAATCTGAACAGCTGAAGATTGAACCGCGCGAGTTTTCACCGCGAGAAGTAATGAATCATATTACGGCTAACTATTTGCCGCTGGTGGTTCGCAAACAGCTGGGGTTGTACTGCTTTATCGACCCGAATGTACCGGTGGCGCTCAATGGTGATCCGATGCGTTTGCAGCAGGTGATTTCCAATCTGCTGAGTAATGCTATCAAGTTTACCGATACCGGCTGCATTGTGCTGCACGTGCAGTGTAACGAAGACTATCTCAGTATTCGCGTGCGTGATACCGGGGTTGGGATCCCAGCTAAAGAGGTCGTCCGCTTGTTCGATCCTTTCTTCCAGGTGGGAACCGGCGTACAGCGTAATTTCCAGGGAACCGGGCTTGGTTTGGCTATCTGTGAAAAACTGATCAGCATGATGGATGGGGATATTTCCGTCGATTCTGAACCGGGAATGGGTAGCCAGTTTATGCTGCGTATTCCGCTTTATGGCGCGCAGTACCCGCTGAAAAAAGGTATCGAAGGGCTTGTCGGCAAACGTTGCTGGCTGGCGGTGCGTAACGCGTCGCTGTACCAGTTTATTGAATCCAGTCTGGCGCGTAACGGGATGACGGTGCAGTGCTATGAGGGACAGCAACCGGATGCGGATGACCTGCTGATTGCCGACGATGTGCTGGACCAGGCGTGGCAAGGACGTGCCGCGGTGATTTTCTGCCGTCGTCATATCGGTATTCCGCTGGAAAGGGGGCCTGGGGAGTGGGTGCACAGCGTGGCATCGCCTCACGAATTGCCCGCGCTGTTGGCGCATATCTACAGCCTTGAGCTGAGCAGTGAAGAGCTTTCAACTGCGTTGCCAGCCCCGGATAAAGTTGCTGCAACTAACGATGACATGATGATTCTGGTGGTCGACGATCATCCTATCAACAGGCGTTTACTGGCCGATCAGTTGGGATCGTTGGGGTATCAGTGTAAAACCGCGAATGACGGCGTGGACGCACTCAATGTACTGAGTAAAAACCATATCGACATCGTGCTGAGCGACGTTAACATGCCGAACATGGATGGTTATCGCCTGACCCAGCGTATTCGCCAGTTAGGATTAACCCTGCCGGTTGTCGGCGTGACGGCCAACGCGCTGGCTGAAGAGAAGCAGCGTTGTCTGGAGTCAGGTATGGATAGCTGTCTGTCTAAGCCGGTGACGTTAGATGTATTGAAGCAAACGCTGACGGTCTATGCGGAAAGAGTGAGAAAGGCGCGGGAATAAAAGAGGTCGGATGGGGCGTTAGCCTTATCCGGCCTACGTAACACGCACAATATCGTGTCATTCGTAGGCCTGATAAACGCCGTGCCATCAGGCACGTCGATGTTAAAAGAATTACTCTTTGTCTGATGGACTCAGCGTGACGGAAGAAAGGTAATTCAACAGGGCGATATCGTTTTCCACACCGAGTTTCATCATTGCCGACTTTTTCTGGCTGCTGATGGTTTTTATACTGCGGTTGAGTTTTTTCGCGATTTCAGTAACCAGGAAACCTTCGGCAAACAGGCGTAGAACTTCGCTCTCTTTCGGTGACAGACGTTTGTCGCCGTAACCGCTGGCGCTGATTTTTTCCAGCAGACGAGAAACGCTTTCTGGGGTGAATTTCTTACCCTTCTGCAGCGCGGCAAGCGCTTTCGGCAGATCTGTTGGCGCGCCTTGCTTCAGGACAATTCCTTCAATATCGAGATCCAGCACCGCGCTCAGGATTGCCGGGTTGTTGTTCATGGTGAGAACAATAATCGACAGGCTCGGGAAATGGCGCTTGATATACTTAATTAACGTGATCCCGTCACCGTATTTATCTCCCGGCATGGAGAGGTCGGTAATCAACACATGAGCATCTAACTTAGGCAAATTGTTGATCAGTGCAGTGGAGTCTTCAAATTCGCCGACAACGTTTACCCACTCGATTTGCTCAAGTGATTTACGAATACCGAACAGTACAATCGGGTGGTCATCGGCAATAATTACGTTCATAGTGTTCATGTATTGGGCTACCTTGCTACAGCAAGCTCTTGACGTAATCGTCAATGTCGCTGATGTATTTTTCTATACCTGGAGCATCTTTCTCTTGAATAAGATGTTCCAGCGCTTCACATAACTGCTTGCCGGGTACCAGATTAAGCATGGCAAACACGCCTTTCAGGCGATGGGCCGTTTGGGCTAACGCAGCGAAATCGCTGGTTGCTGCCTCAGTATACAACCTCTTAACATCATCCGGTACTGTGTCTACAAAGAGTGCATAGTAACCACTGGCATGAAGTTCGGCGTTTTCATCTCCGCCGAGGGGGAGTTCCTGGATCTCTTCTTGTGCCAGCTGCTCTTCTATCAGCTCGAGGACAGCTTCCTGCATAGCATTGCTCATATTAAAGTTGACGCGCAGCTGACCAGGGCCAATTTTCCGCACGCCAGACTCATCATCGCTTAAAAGAAGGCCTGAGGCAGTAAGATTAGACGGATTATCTGTTAAAAAGAGATCATATTCTTGACTATTCAACCGCTCATCAGGCGTGATGCAGGTTGCTCCCCAGTTCTCCAGTTGGCGTAATACGATGCTGCGTACGTCATTAGAGGTGACATCAACCATTATGCAGACGTCATCTAACAAACGCTCTTCACTTTCAGCATGTTGATCGTGCAGCGGCATTTTAACATGGACTATATAACGTGTTCCAAGTTCTTCCCGCGCTTTAATGTTCAGGTGTCCACCTAGCTTGCGGGCGAGCTGATCGCATAACCAGAACGTCAGCGGGTTGGCCTTGCTATACCGATCGCCCTGGGTGTCATTGATGAACGGGAAGTGCAGGTTATCAACTTCATTCAACGTGACACCTTGCCCGGTATCCAGGATGCGGAAGGTCAGGCGTTCAGTCTCCGACTCATCCTGGTCGACTTCCAGCGTGATTTTGCCAATTTGCGTGGTGGTTACCGCATATTGGATCAGCAACAGCAAAATACGGCGCAGGGCATCGCGGTCGCCGCGGCGTTCATCATGGGCGCTAAGGTGATTTTTAATCAGTAGCTGCAGCCCTTTACGTTTAATGGCTGGCAGAACCTCCGGAACCACGTCATCAATTAACGACTGCACGGAAAACAGCGTCGATTCACTTTTCCAGGCGTCGCTTTCCAGCAGGTTGGCCAACTGGATTTCATCTACCATACGCACCAGAACGTCTGCCTGATTGGCCAGTTTCTGGCTGTCCGGGCTATTCAGTGCGGCAGCATTAGCGGCAAGTGTTTTCGCCGGGTCTTTCAGTGCGCTGCCGATATTCTGCATAAAGGCCGCCCGGGCCTGCTGGTTTTTCTCATACAGTCGCTGCGCTTGCTTCAGCTTCTTATTAACCAGCACTTCGCGGTCCTGGTCACGAATAATAAAGATCTGCGTTCTCGATGAGATCTGGCTACGGAACAGCCGGATCTCATACAGCTCATTATTGATGGTGGCCTGAATCACCCCCTGATGCTGCTCCGCCATACTGGTAATGTTTTGCAAATTTAAATGCGGTAGCAGGTGGTCGGCAATTTTATTGCTGATAACCGTGCGGTTTGCTTCTTGATCGTGCACCAGCAAGCCCAGAGGCAGCAAAGAAACAATCTCTTCATTGATGGCGCGCAGAACACGCAGTTCATTATTTGCCGCAAGGTTTGGTGCCACTTCGGTGGAACGGGCAGGGAGGTGGCGAAAGGTGGTATAGCCAAACAGCGCCAGGGCCAACAAAGCAATGTTGAGTAACAGCGGCAGCAGAATGCTTTGTAAGGTGTCGAGCAGCAATGAGCCAAACGGAACCTGCCACACCAGCCGCATATCCGTTGAGTTTAGCGCCGAAGAGATCTCAATTTTACTGTTGTTGAAATTAATGCTGACGCTGTCAGGCGACTCTTTTTCATTCAGATGCTCGGTTGTTGACGTGGCATCTGGAACCAGATGGAAGCTGTCCAGCGGCATGCCGGGTGGGATCAAGTCATTAATCGGCAGGTCAAAGGCGACAACCGTTGCCAGATGTCCAGGCTGATTAAAGGTCGTGCGTAGCGTGAAGTAATGCCCGTTCTGCCATGCCAGACGGCGCAGTGAAGAGAAGCTTTCACGTTCATCCAGTGCATTGGCCTGTTGTAACATTTCCGCGCGCCGTGAATCGACAATATTACCAATCGTCGACTCTTTAAAACCGGAAGTCAGATCTTTTAGCGGCAACGTTGAGATAAGGATCAGGCTATTGTCCTGACCATTCAGGTAATACATAGACCACGGAACATTTTCCGCGCCCCACAGCGTATCAAGATAGGTTGAGATGCGTTGGGTCATCTCCAGCGTAGAACTGTCATGGGAACCGAAAATCAACGCCTCGGTCTTTCTGCGCGGTTTCTCAAGATAATAGACGTCTTGTTTCAGACGCGTTTCCTGCAGTCCTTCTGCACCAGGTGAACTGGCCGTGGCGGCAATATTGTCATAGATTTGCCAGGTCACGTATCGCCAGGTATCGACCCTTTTATGAATGGCATGGGTGATATCGACAATCTGATAGCTCTTATCCTTTAACCAGGTGTTGACGGCGCTCTGGACCATAACGCCCATCATCACCAACAGCACAACGATCAGTAATAAGAAGAAACGGGTAATACTTCCCGGTAGCAGGGAGAATCGGGTAGAAGCCGTTGTGTCAGACTGACTCATTCGTGTTTATGACCTGTTAAACGACGCGAAAGATGATGGGGCAGTATAAAGGGTAATATATGAATTGCCACATTTACACCACGCCGGATGGCCCGCATTTTTTACGCTCCATTCTGTTGCAGCCATCACAATGCAAAGGTGTACAGTGGATAAAGGCGGGTACAAATATTTGTACGGAATGTATACATTTAGCATTAAATAACAAGAAATTATTAATCAGATTTATATCTGAATACGACGCAATGAGATAGTTAATAGTTGTTATAGTTTTGCATCGGTAGCACAGAACGGTAAGTTTTGTGTAAAGAAGGGTAAAAAAAAACCGAACGCGAAGCATTCGGTTGAAATAGGGGTAAACAGACATTCATGAATGAATGACGGTAATAAATAAAGTTAATGATGATAGCGGGTCTATTTTAGTTGCGAGTGAAGATTTTGTTTTGTCATTCAGTGCTATAACTATTTTCGATGTAACCTATTGATTTTAAATTTAATTAAAATAGTTCTTGATTATTTGTGCTTATTTTGCCTGTTTTTTGATTTTAAAAAAGTTCCCTCGTATTAATATTTTGAAACATCTATGCAGATAAATGAAACACCTTAAAAGTTTTAGTATCATATTCGTGTTGGATTATTCTGTGTTTTTGCGGAGAATGAAGTTGCCGACTGGTTAATGAGCTTAATCAGTATGCAGTGGCATAAAAAAGCAATAAAGGCATATAACAGAGGGTTAATAACATGAAAGTTAAAGTACTGTCCCTCCTGGTACCAGCACTGCTGGTAGCAGGCGCAGCAAATGCGGCTGAAATTTATAACAAAGACGGCAACAAATTAGACCTGTACGGTAAAGTAGACGGTCTGCACTATTTCTCTGATGACTCCACTAAAGATGGCGATCAGACCTATATGCGTATCGGCTTCAAAGGCGAAACCCAGGTTAACGACCAACTGACCGGTTACGGCCAGTGGGAATACCAGATTCAGGGTAACTCCTCTGAAAACGAAAACAACTCCTGGACCCGTGTGGCGTTTGCTGGTCTGAAATTCGCTGACGTAGGATCTTTCGACTACGGTCGTAACTATGGCGTAGTTTACGACGTAACGTCCTGGACCGACGTTCTGCCGGAATTCGGCGGCGACACCTACGGTTCTGACAACTTCATGCAGCAGCGTGGTAACGGCTTCGCGACCTATCGTAACACCGACTTCTTCGGTCTGGTTGATGGCCTGAACTTTGCCCTGCAGTACCAGGGTAAAAACGGTAGCCCGGAAGGCGAAGGTATGACTGGTGTGACCGGCAACGGTCGTGATGCGCTGAGTCAGAATGGCGACGGCGTTGGCGGATCTATCACTTATGATATCGGTGAAGGCTTCGCGCTGGGTACTGCAGTCACCAGCTCCAAACGTACTGACGAGCAGAACCGTCTGAACTTCGGTACCGGTGACCGTGCTGAAACCTACACTGGCGGTCTGAAATACGACGCGAATAACGTTTACCTGGCAGCACAGTACACCCAGACCTACAACGCAACGCGTGCGGGCAACCTGGGCTGGGCTAACAAAGCACAGAACTTTGAAGCTGTTGCGCAGTACCAGTTCGACTTCGGTCTGCGTCCGTCCGTGGCTTACCTGCAGTCCAAAGGTAAAGACCTGAACAATGGTTACGGCGACCAGGATATCCTGAAATATGTTGATGTTGGCGCGACCTACTACTTCAACAAAAACATGTCTACCTATGTTGATTACAAAATCAACCTGCTGGATGACAACCAGTTCACCCGTGATGCTCGCATCTCTACCGATGATATCGTAGCGCTGGGTCTGGTTTACCAGTTCTAATCTGCGCTCATGTCGTTAAAAGGCCCTGCGGGGCCTTTTTTAATGCCGTTTTTTCGTCGTACAAACAACGATTTTTGGTGTACTCTTGCGCCCGTTCGCATGAGGATAATTACGTATGGAAGTGAATTTCTATCGCGCAGCACTACTGGCTGTGACGATCTTTTTTGTCGGGTGCGATGAAGCCCCGAAACCTGCCCAGACCACACAACCTGCCACCGTTCTGGAAGGTAAAACCATGGGCACTTTCTGGCGGGTTAGTGCGGTGGGCGTAGATGCCAAACGCGCCGGGGAACTGCAGGCGAAGATCCAGGCTCAGCTGGATGCCGACGATCAGCTTCTCTCTACCTATAAAAATGATTCTGCGTTAATGCGCTTTAACCTGTCGAAAAGCTTGTCGCCATGGCCGGTTAATGATGCTATGGCCGATATCGTGACTTCGGCGCTACGCATTGGCGCAAAAACCGGTGGGGCCATGGATATTACCGTGGGTCCGTTGGTCAATCTGTGGGGCTTTGGCCCGGATCAGCAACCGGTGCATATTCCTACGCAGGCGCAAATTGACGTCGCAAAAGCGCAAACCGGGCTTTCACATCTGAAGGTTGTTAATGAGGCGCATCGGAACTACCTGCAAAAAGATTTGCCCGAGCTGTACGTGGATCTCTCGACCGTTGGCGAAGGTTATGCCGCCGATCATCTGGCACGATTAATGGAGCAGGAAGGGATCGCCCGTTATCTGGTATCCGTTGGTGGAGCATTGAACAGCCGCGGTATGAATGCAGACGGGCTTTCGTGGCGAGTCGCGATTCAGAAACCGACCGATCGCGAAAACGCGGTGCAGGCGATTGTCGACATTAACGGGCATGGCATTAGCACCTCCGGCAGCTACCGTAACTATTATGAGCTGGACGGTAAGCGCCTTTCCCATGTTATTGATCCGCAAACCGGTCGTCCGATTGAACACAACCTGGTGTCTGTAACGGTAATCGCACCAACGGCGCTGGAGGCTGACGGTTGGGATACCGGATTGATGGTTCTCGGCCCGGAAAAGGCCAAAGAGGTGGTGCGTCGTGAAGGACTCGCGGTCTATATGATTATAAAAGAGGGCGAGGGGTTTAAAACCTGGATGTCGCCGCAGTTTAAAAGCTTCCTGCTCAGCGAAAAAAATTAAAAAGCAAGATTGCGGGTTTTTGTATCCGGCTATGGGGACACACTGAGGCTAAGCGCTATGCTTAACAAAGGAGTCCATAATGAAAAATCGTTTACACATAACTGATGATGACCGCTGGCAGTCCGTTGTGGATCGTGACGCCGACGCTGACGGTCAGTTTGTTTTCGCCGTCCAGACCACCGGCATTTTCTGCCGTCCGTCCTGTCGGGCGAAACATGCGCTGCGCAAAAATGTCAGTTTCTTTGCCGATGCCCGGCAGGCGCTGGCCGCCGGTTTTCGTCCCTGTAAACGTTGTCAGCCGGATAAAGACAGCGCCCACCAGCATCGGCTGGAGAAAATAGCCCACGCCTGCCAGTTGCTGGAGCAGGAATCTCCCCTCACGCTGGACGAGCTGGCGCAGCAGGTGGCGATGAGCCCGTATCACTTACATCGCCTGTTCAAAGCCACAACGGGCATGACCCCCAAAGCGTGGCAGCAGTCCTGGCGCGCTCGCCGTCTGCGCGATGCGCTGGCGAAAGGCGTTCCGGTAACGCAGGCAATTCTCAACGCCGGATTTCCCGACAGCAGCAGCTACTACCGAAAAGCGGATCAGACGTTAGGCATGACCGCAAAGCAATTTCGTAAAGGTGGCGACAACGTTTCTGTACGCTATACCCTGGCAGATTGCTCTCTGGGTCGCTGTCTGGTGGCGGAAAGCGAACGTGGTATCTGCGCGATCTTACTAGGTGATGATGACGCTACGTTGGTTGCGGATCTGCATGAGCTGTTTCCCGCCGCTCAGGATGTGCCAGCAGATGCCGATTTTCAGCAGCGCGTGCGCGAAGTGATCGCCGCAATCAATGCGCGTGACGCGCCGTTATCGCTGCCGCTGGATATCCGCGGAACCGCATTTCAGCAGCAGGTGTGGCAGGCGTTGCGCGCAATTCCGTGCGGCGAAACGATGAGCTACCAGCAACTGGCCAGCGCCATCGGCAAACCGAAGGCGGTGCGTGCGGTGGCCAGCGCCTGTGGGGCGAATAAACTGGCAATCGTCATCCCGTGTCACCGGGTGATCCGCGGCGATGGCGCACTTTCGGGCTACCGGTGGGGCATTGCGCGCAAAGCACAGTTACTGCAACGTGAAACGACTGGCGAGGAAACATAATGCTCGATCTCTTTGCGGATGCGAAACCCTGGCAGGAGCCGCTGGCGTCAGGCGCGGTTATTCTGCGACGCTTCGCTTTTGACTGCGCACCGTCTCTGCTGCAGGCGATAGCGGCTATCGCCAGACAGTCGCCGTTTCGCCAGATGGTGACGCCCGGCGGCTACACGATGTCGGTGGCAATGACCAACTGCGGTCGTCTGGGCTGGACGACCGATCAGCATGGTTACCTTTATTCTCCTTTTGATCCGCTAACCGGCGCGCACTGGCCTCCGCTGCCGGATGCATTCGCTGACCTGTGCCAACAGGCAGCGACGGCGGCGGGCTATGCTGATTTTCAACCCGATGCCTGTCTGATTAACCGCTACACGCCAGGGGCAAAACTGTCCTTACATCAGGATAAAGACGAGCCCGACCTGCGGGCGCCGATTGTCTCGGTGTCGCTAGGATTGCCGGCCATCTTTCAATTTGGCGGCTTGCGCCGTAATGACCCCTTAAAGCGTTTGCTGCTGGAACATGGCGATGTGGTGGTGTGGGGCGGTACTTCGCGGCTGTTTTATCATGGGATCCAGCCGCTTAAGACGGGGTATCATCCGTTGACCGGAGACTGTCGCTACAATCTGACGTTTCGTCAGGCGGGTAAAAAAGAATAAAAATAAGAATTATTATTGCTGTCAGCGAAGAGATGTTTAAACTGCGGGCTGTTATTACTTGTCCGGGTTGTTCGCATGGAACTTTTACTTCTTGTCTGGCGGCAGTATCGCTGGCCATTTATCAGCGTCATGGCGCTCAGCCTCGCCAGCGCTGCGTTGGGGATTGGGCTGATTGCGTTTATCAACCAGCGTCTGATTGAAACGGTCGACACCACGCTGATGGTGCTGCCGGAGTTTCTTGGCCTGTTGCTGCTATTGATGGTTGTCACTCTCGGCTCTCAGCTGGCGTTGACCACGCTCGGCCACCACTTTGTCTACCGCCTGCGTAGCGAATTTATCAAACGTATTCTGGATACCCACGTCGAGCGTATTGAACAGCTTGGCAGCGCCTCGTTGCTGGCCGGTTTAACCAGCGATATTCGCAATATCACCATCGCCTTTGTTCGTCTGCCTGAGCTGGTGCAGGGGATTATCCTGACCATCGGATCGGCGGCGTATCTGGCGATGCTGTCGACCAAAATGCTGCTGGTGACGGCTATCTGGATGGCAATCACCATCTGGGGGGGATTTGTGCTGGTGGCGCGGGTGTATAAGCACATGGCTACCCTGCGCGAAACCGAAGACAAGTTGTACAACGATTATCAGACGGTGCTGGAAGGGCGCAAAGAGCTGACGCTCAACCGCGAGCGCGCCGAGCATATCTTTAATCAGATGTACGTCCCGGATGCCAAAGAGTACCGTCACCATATTATTCGCGCCGATACCTTCCACCTGAGCGCGGTCAACTGGTCAAACATTATGATGCTGGGCGCCATTGGCCTGGTGTTCTGGATGGCGAATAGTCTGGGCTGGGCGGATACCGCCGTGGCGGCGACTTACTCACTGACGCTGTTATTCCTGCGTACGCCGCTGCTCTCTGCCGTTGGCGCGCTACCGACCCTGCTCACTGCGCAGGTGGCTTTCAACAAGCTGAATAAATTCGCACTGGCACCTTTTAAGGCCGAATTCCCGCGCCCAACCGCTTTTCCAAACTGGCAAACGCTGGAACTGCGTAACGTGGTTTTCCACTATCAGGATAATGCCTTTTCCGTAGGGCCGTTCAATCTGACGATTCATCGCGGTGAACTGATCTTCCTGATTGGCGGCAACGGCAGCGGGAAATCTACGCTGGCGATGTTACTGACCGGGCTATACCAGCCGCAGTCAGGTGAAATTTTGCTTGATGGTAAGGCCGTGGCCGTTGAAAAGCCGGAAGATTATCGCAAGCTGTTCTCCGCCGTGTTTACCGACGTCTGGCTATTCGACAAACTGCTGGGGCCGGAAGGTAAAGAAGCCAATCCGCAGCTGGTAGCGAAGTGGCTGGAACATCTGAAGATGGGTCACAAGCTGGAGATGAACGATGGCCGCATCCTCAATCTGAAGCTGTCGAAAGGGCAGAAGAAACGCGTGGCGCTGCTGCTGGCTCTGGCGGAGGAGCGCGACATCATTCTGCTGGATGAATGGGCTGCCGATCAGGATCCCCATTTCCGTCGTGAGTTCTATCAGGTCCTGTTACCGCTGATGCAAGAAATGGGTAAAACTATCTTCGCCATTAGCCATGACGATCACTATTTTATTCACGCCGATCGTCTGCTGGAAATGCGTAACGGACAGTTGAGTGAACTGCTGGGCGATGAGCGTGATGCCGCCTCGCGTGACGCGGTGGCCCGCACTGCGTGATCCCACATGCCGCCGGTTTTTTATCCACCCGGCGGCACTGTTTATTGTTATTTACATAAATCGGCATCATGATTAATGATATTTCATATCATGGATTTATGATTAATGCCTGTAACAAACAAAAACAGCGCCAGACTGCGTGATGAAGAGCGTGCGCGTCTTATCTGGCTGCTGACCACTGATAAAGCCGTTGTTTCAACGCTATTGGGCAAGCTTACCCTGGCTGAGCAATATGACGTCGGCACGTTAGCCGACGATATTGCTGAGGTAGGGGCGCTGGTCGCCCACCTGCCGCCGCCCGATCTGGCGGATACCCTCGAAGCATTACCTTCTGAAGAGCGTCACGCCCTGTGGCGACTGGTCGAAAGTGAAAAGCGCGGTAACGTCCTGCTTGAGGCGTCAGAAAACGTCTGGGACGACCTGATCGATGAGATGAGCGACCGTGAGCTGCTGGATGCGTTGCAATACCTTGATATCGACGAACAGATTTATCTGGTTCAGCACCTCCCTCGTAACCTCACGGGTCGACTGCTGGCGACGTTACCGGCCGAGGAGCGGGCGCGCGTCCGCCAGGTGCTGCACTACGAGAAGAATCGCGTCGGTGCGATTATGGAGTTCGAAGTTATCACCGTGCGTCCGGACGTGACGCTGGAAGTGGTACAACGCTACCTGCGGCGGCTGGGTAAAATGCCGGAGAACACCGATAAACTCTTCGTGACCGACCGCAATAAAGTGCTGGTCGGGGAACTGACGCTCACCTGTATTCTGCTCAATGACGTGCAGCGAAAAGTCAGCGAGGTGATGGAAGATGATCCGCTCACCTTTTCTCCGGAAGATATCGCCGAACACGCCGCGCGAACCTTTGAACGTGACGACCTGGTCAGTGCCGCGGTCGTTGACTCTTCAGGTAAACTGATGGGCCGTTTAACCATCGATGAGATCGTCGATGTGGTCTATGAAGAAACCGATACCGATCTGCGTCGAATGGGCGGCTTAAGTGCCGGAGAGGATGTGTTTGCCCCCGTCACGAAAGCGGTTAAAACCCGCTGGGCGTGGTTGGCCGTTAACCTTTGTACCGCCTTTATCGCTTCGCGAGTGATCGACGGCTTTGAACATACAATTTCGCAACTGGTCGCGCTGGCCTCGCTGATGCCGATTGTGGCGGGGATCGGCGGCAACACTGGGAATCAAACCATCACCATGATTGTTCGCGCGCTGGCGCTACAAAATATTCAGCCGGGAAACCTGACGTTTTTGATCCTGCGCGAAATGGGCGTGGCGTTGATTAATGGCCTCGTGTGGGGCGGAATTATGGGCGGCATTACCTGGTGGCTGTACGATGACATGGCGCTCGGCGGCGTGATGACCCTGGCGATGATGCTCAATTTGCTGATGGCGGCGTTGATGGGCGTTATTATTCCGATGACGATGGTGAAGCTCGGGCGCGACCCGGCGGTCGGCTCGAGCGTCATGATTACGGCAATCACCGATACCGGTGGTTTCTTTATTTTTCTCGGTCTGGCAACGCTGTTTCTGATGTAGCCGCACGTTTGCCTCTGACGATACGCGGCAAAATGAGCATCGTCATCACCCCGGCAACCACGCCAAGCGCCAGGTTGCCGGTTGACACCGTTGCCGCGACGGTCATCAGCATCACCAGCGTTTCAGTAACGGGGAGTTGCCGCAGCGTAGCGGGCTGGATGCTGTGCCAACTGAAGGTTTTCACCGCCACAATCACCATAATTCCCGCCAGCACTGACATGGGGATTTTCGCCATTACTTCGCTTAACGCGGTGACCAGCAACAACAGCACCAGCCCGGCGGCGACCGTCGAGACGCGGCTGCGTCCTTTGCCCATCTCGACGTTAACGATGGTTTGACCAATCATCGCACACCCGGCGATGCCGCCATAAAAACCGGCCAGAATATTGGCTATCCCCAGCCCGGCGCTCTCGCGATTCTTATTCGATGGCGTAACCGTCAGGTCATCCACCAGACGGGCGGTTAACAGCGACTCCATTAATCCGACAAAAGCGATGCTCAGCGCGCAGGGCCAGATAATCGCCAGCGTTTGCAGGTTGAGCGGTACCAATAACTGCGTGAATCCCGGCAGGCCGCCGCGCATTGAACCTTCGTCACCGACGGTCGGTAATAGTTGTCCGCTGGTGACAGTGAACACCGTCAGCAGCACGATGGCGATAAGCGGCGCGGGGATCGCTTTAATAAACCGCGGAACCCACAGCACAATCAGCAGGGTCAGGACAAACAGCCCCCAGATTAGCGGGCTTTTACCCCAGAAATGCGGGACCTGGGCAAAGAAAATCAAAATACCCAGCGCGTTCACAAAACCGGTCATGACGGCTGTAGGAATGAATCGCATCAGACGCGCCATCCCCAATACGCCAAACAGGATCTGAATAATCCCGGCCAGCACCACCGCAGGCAGGATGTACTGGACGCCGTGTTGATGCACCATCGGGCCAATCACCAGCGCGACCGATCCTGCCGCTGCGGTAACCATTGCCGGACGGCCACCTAAAAATGACATTGCCAGGCACAGTACGACTGAAGCTATCAGGCTGACTTTAGGATCGACGCCGGCGATAACGGAAAAAGAGATCACTTCCGGGATCAGCGCCAGGGCGGTTACCACACCGGCCAGCGTTTCGCGAACCAGTAAACGGGGTTGGCGCAGCACTGCGCGCGTCGCGTGCTCCGCTACTGCGACAGAGGAGGGTTGAGTTGCAGACATCGTTACTCTTAGGTCAAAAATGGCCCGGTAAAGCAGACCGACAGGCATCCGTGCGGTGAATAGCAAAGCGCAGCATAGTACCTGTCTGACGGACCGGTTTCCAGAAATGATTGTCAATAACCGTATAAACTATCAACGTATTAATAACATTTTTAAAAATTAAATATAATTTATAAACAATATTTAAATATTTTTACTTAAGTGTTACCGTTGATGCCGCTCGATTTTCACCTGCATTAAAAGCAAAAAAGCGATACTAAAAGTAAGGCATTAACATTATGAAAAAAGTGACTGCCATGCTCTTCACCATGGCCGTTGGGCTGAATGTTGTCTCGATGGCGGCAAAAGCGAAAGCGGCGGAAGAGCAGGAAACGGATGTACTGTTGATTGGCGGCGGCATCATGAGCGCCACGCTGGGAACCTATTTACAGGAGCTGGAACCGCAATGGTCAATGACCATGGTTGAGCGACTGGATGGTGTAGCGCAGGAAAGCTCAAACGGCTGGAATAACGCCGGAACAGGCCACTCCGCACTGATGGAGCTGAACTACACGCCTAAAAAGGCCGACGGTAGCATCAGCATTGAAAAGGCAGTCGAAATCAACGAAGCCTTCCAGATCTCCCGCCAGTTTTGGGCCTATCAGGTCAATAATGGCGTAATGCATGAACCACGCTCATTTATCACCACCGTTCCGCACATGAGTTTTGTCTGGGGTGACGAGAACGTGAACTTCCTGCGTGCCCGTTACACCGCACTGCAGCAGAGCACGTTATTCCGTGGCATGCGTTATTCCGAAGATCACGCGCAGATTAAAGAGTGGGCGCCGCTGGTCATGGAAGGCCGCGATCCGAAGCAGAAAGTCGCGGCAACGCGTACCGAGATTGGTACTGACGTAAACTACGGCGAAATCACGCGCCAGCTGATTGCCTCGTTGCAGAAAAAGCCCAACTTTGCGCTGCAGCTGAGTACCGAAGTGCGTGGCTTTAAACGCAATGCCGACAATAGCTGGACCGTCACGGTCGCCGATCTGAAAAATAACGAAGCGGAACATGATATTAAGGCGAAGTTTGTCTTTATCGGTGCCGGTGGCGCTGCGCTGAAGCTGTTGCAGGAAACCGACATTCCGGAAGCGAAAGGTTATGCCGGATTCCCGGTTGGCGGGCAGTTCCTGGTTGCGGATAATCCGGACGTGGTGAATCGCCACCTGGCGAAAGTGTACGGTCAGGCCTCCGTTGGCGCGCCGCCGATGTCCGTGCCGCACATCGATACCCGTATCCTTGATGGCAAGCGCGTCGTGCTGTTTGGGCCATTCGCGACATTCTCCACCAAGTTCCTGAAAAACGGTTCATTGTGGGATCTGCTCAGCTCGACCACCACCTCGAACTTTATGCCGATGGTCAACGTGGGTCTGGATAACTTCGATCTGGTGAAATATCTGGTAAGCCAGGTGATGCTCAGCGATGACGACCGTTTTGCCGCGCTGCAAGAGTACTATCCGCAGGCGAAAAAAGAAGACTGGCGTTTATGGCAAGCGGGCCAGCGTGTGCAGATCATTAAAAGTGATGCGGAGAAAGGCGGTGTACTGCGTCTGGGTACCGAAGTCGTCAGCGATAAAGAGGGCACCATTGCCGCGCTGCTGGGCGCTTCTCCGGGTGCATCAACCGCGGCGCCGATTATGCTGCATCTGATGGAAAAAGTGTTTAAAGATAAAGTGGCCAGCCCTGAGTGGCAGGCGAAACTGAAAACCATTATTCCGTCTTATGGTACCAAGCTGAACGGTAACGTTGAAGCTACGGAACAAGAGCTGCAATACACCAGTGATGTTCTGGGGCTGAAATATGACAAGCCGCAGGCTGCTGATGAAGCGCCGAAACCTCAGCTGAAACCTCAGGCGCAACCGCAGCCTGAGCAGAAAGCTGTAGCGGATATCGCACTGTAAATAAAATGCCGGATAAGGCGGTACGCCGCCCTCCGGCACATTCTTACTTATCGCGCGACTGCGTCCTGAATCTTCTCTTCCGCTTTCCAGATACGGTATTTCACTTCCACGTTCTCCGGCGTATAGACCACAATCGGTAACTTGCTGTTGTAGCGCAGCATGCCGTCATCACCCAGATACGCGGTAATAAATTTCTTCTCTTTCTTACCGTCCGGGCAGGCCATCATGGTTGAAACCGGAGACGTCACTTTGTCGAAGACATAGTAGTCATATCCCCAACCTTCCAGCGTTTTGCTGTCCAGTTCTCCGCCCAGGCGGTGTTGGTTGCAGTCAACTTCCAGCGTTTGTCCGATCAGCAGTTCTACTTTCAGAGTAGATTCATCTTTCTCAGGAGTAAGCTGGATAACCTGGCGCTTCATACCCTTTTCCGCCTTAGGATAAGGGGCGACTTTTTCCAGCGGCTGAGCGCCGGCATCGTTACTGGCAGCCCATGCAGAGGCGCTGGCAAAGGCGGCGAAAAGTACGGCAGGGACAATTGTTTTCATCTTATTGTTCACAGTGTTTCCTTTCTTCTGTCTTATGAACGAGTCTGGGGCAGGTTAACATATTTACATAATCGATTAATCTGGATTTACTTATATTTTAAGTGTATTTGGTATGGTTCTCCTTCCGTGTTAGCGATATATTCTAAGAATAATCTAAATTATAAAATCATTCTCTTTTTGAGTTGTTCGTTATATACAGTTTTATATAACTCATTGAAATGTGAGCAAAAGCGCATTTTTTCCCGCCAACTCAACACTCCTTTGATCCGGCAACAGCATTTACCCCGATTGGGGTATGCACCTCTAACACATCCTGAAATATCTTACGACTAAAAATAACTACTCATAAATAGTGCAGTTTTTTATGGCGTTCAACCCACCAGCGGAGGGCGTCATTATGGAAGGACAATGTCATGGTTGATTTATCCCGTCGAGGCATGTTGACAGGCAGTTGGCGAAACGCCAACTCAGGGATCCGTCCGCCCTGGAGCAAGGAAGACTCTCACTTTCTGGCCCATTGCCTTCGTTGTGACGCCTGCATCCAGGCGTGTGAAACCGACATCCTGCAGCGAGGCCAGGGCGGTTACCCGAGCGTAAATTTCAAACACGGCGAGTGTAGCTTTTGCTATGCCTGCGCAGAGGCCTGTTCTGAATCCCTTTTTCTTCCGCGCCACACCAGGGCATGGGATCTGAATTTTACGATTGGGGAAAACTGTCTCGCATATCAGTCCGTTGAATGTCATCGCTGTCAGGATAGCTGTGAACCCATGGCCATAACCTTTCGTCCCACGCTGTCCGGCATTTATCAGCCGCAGCTCGACAATCAGGACTGTAACGGATGTGGCGCATGTGTCGCTATCTGCCCGGTATCAGCCATTAACGCGGAGTACAACCATGGACAATAACTGGCAGGTCTGCAGCCTGGTCGTTCAGGCCAAAAGTCAGCATATCAATGATATCGCCACGCAGTTGCGTTCGTTCCCAGGTTGCGAAGTTGCACTCAGCGATGTGGAAAGCGGTCAACTGATCGTGGTGGTGGAAGCTGAGCACAGCGAAACGTTAATGAAAACTATTGAGTCAGTGCGCAACGTTGCGGGCGTGCTGGCGGTGTCGCTGGTTTATCACCAGCAGGATGAGCAAGGTGAGGAAACACCATGAAACTCAGTCGTCGTAGCTTTATGAAAGCTAACGCCGTTGCGGCCGCTGCGGCGGCTGCCGGGTTAAGCGTGCCGGGCGTAGCCCGTGCGGTAGTCGGTCAGCAAGAAGCCATCAAATGGGACAAAGCCCCGTGCCGTTTTTGCGGGACGGGCTGTGGCGTATTGGTCGGGACGCAGCAAGGGCGTGTTGTGGCATGCCAGGGCGATCCGGATGCGCCGGTTAACCGTGGGCTTAACTGCATCAAAGGTTACTTCCTGCCGAAAATCATGTACGGAAAAGACCGTTTAACGCAGCCGATGCTGCGCATGAAGGACGGTAAGTATCACAAAGAAGGCGAGTTCACCCCGATTAGCTGGGACCAGGCCTTTGACGTGATGGAAGAGAAATTCAAAACGTCCCTGAAAGAGAAAGGCCCGGAGTCTATCGGTATGTTCGGCTCGGGTCAGTGGACGATTTGGGAAGGTTATGCCGCTGCCAAATTGTTTAAAGCGGGTTTTCGTTCGAATAACATCGACCCGAACGCGCGTCACTGCATGGCGTCAGCGGTAGTCGGCTTTATGCGTACCTTCGGTATGGATGAACCGATGGGCTGCTATGACGATATCGAGCATGCAGATGCTTTCGTCCTGTGGGGCGCGAATATGGCGGAGATGCACCCGATCCTGTGGTCGCGCATCACCAACCGTCGTCTGTCCGATCCCAATGTTAATGTCGCGGTGCTCTCCACCTTCCAGCACCGCAGCTTTGAGCTGGCGGATAACGGCATGGTCTTCACGCCGCAAACCGATCTGGTGATCCTCAACTACATCGCTAACTACATCATTCAAAACAATGCGATCAACCAGGATTTCTTTAGCAAGCACGTTAATCTGCGTAAAGGCGTGACGGACATTGGCTACGGTCTGCGTCCAACCCATCCGCTGGAAAAAGCGGCGAAAAACCCGGGATCCGATGCCTCTGAGCCGATGAGCTTTGAGGATTACAAAGCCTTTGTTGCCGAGTACACGCTGGATAAAACCGCCGAAATGACCGGCGTACCGAAAGATCAGCTGGAACAACTGGCGCAGCTGTATGCCGATCCGAAGAAAAAAGTCATCTCCTACTGGACGATGGGCTTCAACCAGCATACCCGTGGCGTGTGGGCCAACAACCTGGTCTATAACCTGCACCTGTTGACCGGTAAAATCTCCCAGCCAGGCTGCGGTCCGTTCTCTTTGACCGGTCAGCCTTCCGCCTGCGGTACCGCGCGTGAAGTCGGTACGTTCTCCCACCGTCTGCCTGCGGACATGGTGGTTACGAACGAAAAACACCGCGATATCTGTGAGAAGCACTGGAATATTCCGGCGGGGACCATTCCGGCAAAAATCGGTCTGCATGCCGTGGCGCAAGACCGTGCGCTGAAAGATGGCAAGCTCAATGTCTACTGGGCGATGTGTACCAACAACATGCAGGCCGGTCCGAACATCAACGAAGAGCGTATGCCGGGCTGGCGCGATCCGCGCAACTTCATCATCGTCTCCGATCCGTACCCGACGGTCAGCGCTCTGTCGGCCGACCTGATCCTGCCGACCGCGATGTGGGTAGAGAAAGAAGGTGCTTACGGTAACGCGGAACGTCGTACACAGTTCTGGCGTCAGCAGATTAAAGCGCCGGGTGAATCGAAATCGGATCTGTGGCAACTGGTGCAGTTCTCTCGTCGCTTCAAAACAGAAGAAGTGTGGCCGGAAGCGCTGTTGGCACAGAAACCGGAACTGCGCGGCAAAACGCTGTATGACGTACTGTTTGCCACGCCTGCAGTGACGAAATTCCCGGTGGCTGAACTGGCTGAAGATCAGTTGAACGATGAATCCCGCGAGCTGGGCTTCTATCTGCAAAAAGGACTGTTCGAAGAGTACGCCTGGTTTGGTCGCGGTCACGGGCATGACCTTGCGCCATTTGACGATTACCACAAAGCGCGCGGTTTACGCTGGCCGGTCGTTGAGGGCAAAGAGACCCAGTGGCGCTACAGCGAAGGCAACGACCCTTACGTGAAAGCGGGTGAAAGCTACAAGTTCTACGGTAAGCCGGACGGCAAAGCGGTCATCTTCGCGCTGCCATTTGAACCTGCCGCAGAAGCGCCGGATAAAGAGTACGACCTGTGGCTGTCTACCGGACGTGTGCTGGAGCACTGGCATACCGGCAGCATGACGCGTCGCGTACCTGAGCTGCACCGTGCTTTCCCGGAAGCTGTGCTGTTTATCCATCCGCTGGATGCAAAAGCACGCGATCTGCGCCGTGGCGACAAAGTCAAGGTGGTTTCCCGTCGTGGTGAAGTTATCTCGATAGTTGAAACGCGCGGGCGTAACCGTCCACCGCAGGGGCTGGTCTACATGCCGTTCTTCGACGCCGCACAGCTGGTGAACAACCTGACGCTGGATGCGACGGATCCGCTCTCCAAAGAGACGGATTTCAAGAAGTGCGCTGTGAAACTGGCGAAGGTGTAACGCGTTATGTCCCGGTCAGCAAAACCCCAAAATGGCCGCCGCCGCTTTCTGCGCGATATGGTTCGCGCAGCGGGCGGACTGGCCGTCGTTGGCGTGGCGCTGGGGTTGCAACAGCAAACCGCACGTGCAACCGGCGTGCGGCTGCGCCCGCCAGGCGCACTGAGCGAGGAGGCATTCGCCAGTGCCTGCGTGCGCTGTGGTCAGTGCGTTCAGGCCTGCCCGTATGACACGCTGAAGCTGGCGACGCTGGCCTCAGGGTTGGCTGCCGGTACGCCGTATTTTGTCGCGCGTGATATTCCCTGCGAAATGTGTGAAGACATTCCGTGCGCCAAAGTTTGCCCCAGCGGCGCGTTGGACAGGGACATTGAATCTATTGACGATTCACGCATGGGGCTGGCGGTACTGCTGGATCACGAAAACTGCCTCAACTATCAGGGATTACGCTGCGACGTTTGCTATCGCGAATGCCCGAAAATCGATGAGGCTATCACCCTGGAGCTGGACCGCAACATGCGTACCGGCAAGCATGCGCGGTTTATTCCGACCGTACACAGCGATGCCTGCACCGGCTGCGGGAAATGCGAAAAAGTCTGCGTCCTGGAGCAGCCAGCAATAAAAGTGCTGCCCCTGTCGCTGGCGAAAGGGGAGTTAGGACACCATTACCGCTTCGGTTGGCTGGAGGGGAACAATGGCAAATCGTAAACGTGACGCCGGGCGTGAAGCGCAGGCAAAAAAAGGATGGTGGAAGAGTCATCGCTGGCTGGTGCTGCGTCGTCTGAGCCAGTTTCTGATACTGGCGATGTTCCTTAGCGGCCCGTGGCTTGGCGTCTGGATCCTGCATGGCAATTACAGTAGCAGCCTGTTGCTGGACTCCATCCCGTTCACCGATCCGCTGATTACCCTGCAAAGCCTGGCCAGCGGACACCTGCCGGCGACGGTTGCGTTAATGGGGGCGGTCATCATCACGGTGCTGTATGCCCTGGCGGGTAAGCGACTGTTTTGCAGTTGGGTTTGTCCCATGAACCCTGTCACCGATTTAGCCAGTTGGTTGCGCAGAAGGTTTGACCTGAATCAGTCTGCAACCCTGCCGCGCCATATACGGTACGTCCTGCTGGTGGTTATCCTGGTCGGTTCCGCCGTGACCGGTACGCTGCTGTGGGAGTGGATAAACCCAGTCTCTCTGCTCGGACGGAGCCTGGTCATGGGATTTGGCAGCGGGGCGCTGCTGATCCTCGCGCTGTTTTTATTTGATCTACTGGTCGTTGAGCATGGCTGGTGCGGGCATCTTTGCCCACTGGGTGCGCTGTATAGCGTGGTGGGGAGTAAAGGTGCATTAACCGTTTCGGCAAAAGAACGTAACAGATGTAACCGCTGTATGGATTGTTTTCATGTTTGCCCGGAACCGCATGTGCTACGTGCGCCGGTGCTGGATGAGCAAAGTCCGGTGCAGGTAACCAGCCGCGATTGCATGGCCTGCGGTCGCTGTGTGGATGTCTGTTCTGAGGATGTTTTTACAATAACAACACGATGGAGTTCGGGAGCGAAATCATGAAAAGCCATGACCTGATTAAAGCGCTGAGTCAATGGACGGCTGCGCTGGCCCTGGTAGTCAGTGGGGCCGTTTGGGCTGCAAACGGAGTGGATCTGAGTCAGTCACCGGAAGTCTCAGGGACACAAGAAGGGGCGATTCGCATGCCGAAAGAGCAAGTGCGTATGCCGCTGAACTATGTGAATCAGCCGCCGATGGTTCCGCACAGCGTTGAAGGGTATCAGGTGACGACTAACACTAACCGCTGCCTGCAATGTCACGGTGTGGAAAGCTATCGCACCACCGGTGCGCCGCGCATCAGTCCGACGCACTTTATGGACAGCGACGGTAAGGTATTGGCTGAAGTCGCGCCGCGTCGTTATTTCTGCCTGCAATGTCACGTTCCGCAGGCTGACGCCGCGCCGATTGTTGAAAATACCTTCACCCCCTCGAAAGGTTACGGGAAATAAGAGGTCATTATGGAAAATTCTAACCGTAAACCAGGCTGGATTAAGCGCGTCTGGCAATGGTGGCGTCGCCCCAGCCGTCTGGCGCTCGGCACGCTGTTGTTAATCGGCTTTGTGGGCGGCATTATTTTCTGGGGCGGCTTTAATACCGGTATGGAAAAGGCCAATACAGAAGAGTTCTGCATTAGCTGTCACGAAATGCGCAATACGGTGTACCAGGAATACATGGAAACCGTACACTACAACAACCGTAGTGGTGTGCGAGCGACTTGCCCTGATTGCCACGTCCCACATGAGTGGGGTCCGAAAATGATTCGTAAGATCAAGGCCAGTAAAGAGCTGTACGCGAAAGCACTGGGGCTGATAGATACACCGCAGAAATTTGAAGACCATCGTTTAACGATGGCGCAAAATGAGTGGCGGCGTATGAAAGATAACAATTCGCAAGAGTGTCGAAACTGTCACAACTTCGAGTTTATGGATTTAACCGCCCAGAAAGGCGTTGCGGCCAAAATGCACGACCAGGCCGTGAAAGACGGGCAAACCTGTATTGACTGTCATAAAGGGATAGCGCACAAACTGCCTGATATGCGCGAAGTCAAACCGGGATTTTAACAGGATGTAGATAACCAGGTATGCTTGAAGCCAGAGAATTACTTTGCGAGCGGGATGACAGAATACTGTTCAGCGATTTGTCATTTCGCGTCAACGCAGGGGAATGGGTACAAATTACCGGCAGCAACGGCGCAGGGAAAACCACTTTGCTGCGGTTACTTACCGGGCTGGCGCGTCCCGACGCAGGGGAGGTTTGCTGGCAAGAGCAACCGCTGCATCACGTGCGGGACAGCTACCATCAACAACTGCTGTGGATCGGACATCAGCCGGGGATAAAAACCCGGCTTTCGGCGTTGGAAAACCTGCGTTTCTTTCACCATGACGGCGACGTCGCACAGTGTCTGGCTGCGCTGGCGCAGGCGGGGCTTGCCGGATATGAAGATATCCCGGTGAATCAACTCTCCGCCGGACAACAGCGGCGCGTGGCGCTGGCCCGTTTGTGGCTGACCCGCGCCCGGCTGTGGATCCTCGACGAACCCTTTACCGCCATTGATGTGAACGGCGTTGAGCGACTGACTCAGCGTATGGCGCAGCATACGGAGCAGGGCGGTATTGTTATTCTCACCACCCACCAACCGCTCAATGTCGAGACCGATAAAGTGCGACGTATTGCGCTGACCAGCGAGAGGGCAACGCAATGATGTGGCGAATCTTCCGTTTAGAACTACGAGTTGCGTTTCGTCATAGTGCGGAAATCGCCAATCCTTTATGGTTCTTCCTGATTGTTATTACGCTGTTCCCGCTGAGCATTGGGCCGGAGCCGCAACTGCTGGCGCGTATTGCACCGGGCATCATCTGGGTTGCGGCGCTGCTGGCGTCGTTGCTGGCGCTGGAGCGCCTGTTTCGTGATGATCTGCAGGACGGCAGCCTTGAGCAACTGATGCTGTTGCCGCTGCCGCTGCCGGCAGTGGTGCTGGCGAAAGTGATGGCGCACTGGGTCGTGACCGGCCTGCCGCTGCTGATCCTCTCGCCGCTGGTGGCGTTGCTGCTCGGCATGGACATGTACGGCTGGAAAATTATGGCGCTGACCTTGTTACTCGGGACGCCGACGCTGGGCTTCCTCGGTGCGCCGGGCGTGGGGTTGACGGTGGGCTTAAAGCGCGGCGGCGTGCTGTTAAGCGTGCTGGTACTCCCGCTCACCATACCCTTACTGATTTTTGCGACCGCGGCGATGGATGCGGCTTCCATGCACTTACCGGTTGAAGGGTACATGGCGATTCTGGGCGCGTTGCTGGTCGGCAGCGCCACGCTAAGCCCGTTTGCCACAGCTGCGGCGTTACGGATAAGCGTGCAGTAGCGCAGTTGAGATATGCAGGCCGGGCAAGGCGCTCCGGCACAATGGATATTAATTTACGGAGTCTGGTGACTGAACTATGTGGAAAACACTTCATCAATTGGCGATGCCTCCTCGGCTCTATCAGATCTGTGGCTGGTTTATCCCGTGGCTGGCGATTGCCAGCGCGGTGGTACTGATAACCGGATTGATCTGGGGCTTTGGCTTCGCGCCTGCGGATTATCAGCAGGGGCAGAGCTATCGCATTATTTATCTGCACGTTCCGGCGGCAATCTGGTCGATGGGTATTTATGCATCGATGGCCGTTGCCGCGTTTATTGGCCTGGTCTGGCAGATGAAAATGGCCAATCTGGCGCTGGCCGCGATGGCGCCCATTGGTGCCGTGTTTACCTTTATTGCGCTGGTGACTGGCTCTGCATGGGGCAAACCGATGTGGGGCACCTGGTGGGTCTGGGATGCCCGACTCACCTCTGAATTGGTGCTGCTGTTTCTCTACGTTGGCGCCATAGCGCTGTGGCATGCCTTTGACGACCGCCGTCTGGCTGGTCGCGCTGCCGGCATTCTGGTGCTGATTGGCGTGGTCAACTTGCCGATTATTCACTACTCGGTCGAGTGGTGGAATACGCTGCATCAGGGGTCGACCCGTATGCAGCAGAGTATCGATCCGGCAATGCGCGCGCCGCTGCGTCTGGCGATCGTCGGCTACCTGTTACTGTTTGTCACGCTGGCGCTGATGCGCATGCGTAATCTGATTTTGATGATGGAAAAACGCCGCCCGTGGGTGAGCGAACTGATCTTAAAAAGAGGCCGCCAATGACCCCTGCATTTGCATCATGGAGTGATTTTTTCGCGATGGGCGGTTACGCCTTGTATGTCTGGCTGGCTGTGGCGATGAGCGTTATCCCGCTGGTGGCGCTGGTGCTGCATTCTGCGTTACAGCATCGTGCAATCTTACGCGGTGTTGCGCAGCAGCGGGCGAGAGAAGCGCGCATGCGCGCGGCGCAAGTGCAACGGGAGGCGGCGTGAATATTCGACGTAAAAATCGGTTATGGATAGCCTGCGCGGTCCTGGCAGGTCTGGCTTTGACCATTTCGCTGGTGCTCTACGCGCTGCGTTCCAATATCGATCTGTTCTATACGCCGGGAGAGATACTCTACGGGAAGCGCGAAACGCAGCAAATGCCTGAAGTCGGCCAGCGCCTGCGCGTGGGCGGTATGGTTATGCCTGGCAGCGTAAAGCGCGATCCGCAGTCGCTGAAGGTGAATTTCAGCATCTATGACGCCGAAGGTGTGGTGGATGTCACCTATGAAGGCATTCTGCCGGATCTGTTCCGCGAAGGGCAGGGCGTCGTCGTTCAGGGCGAACTGGACGGGGGAAATCATGTGCAGGCCAAAGAAGTGCTTGCTAAACATGATGAAAATTACACCCCGCCGGAAGTCGAAAAAGCGATGCAGGAAAACCACCGTCGCCCGGAAAGTGTTTATAAGGATAAAACGTCATGATGCCTGAAATTGGCAATGCGCTGTTGTGCCTTGCGCTTGGCGTTGCATTACTGCTGTCGGTCTATCCGCTGTGGGGCGTAGCGCGCGGCGACGTGCGGATGATGGCCTCCGCGCGTCCCTTTGCCTGGGTACTGTTTATCTGTGTGATGGGGGCGTTCCTGATTCTGGTCAACGCCTTCGTGGTTAATGACTTTACCGTGACCTACGTCGCCAGCAATTCCAATACCCAGCTTCCGGTCTGGTATCGGGTGGCGGCGACGTGGGGGGCGCATGAAGGCTCGCTGCTGCTGTGGGTGCTGCTGATGAGCGGCTGGACGTTCGCCGTTGCAGCGTTCAGCCAGCGCATGCCGCTGGATATCGTCGCCCGCGTGCTTGCGGTCATGGGAATGGTCAGCGTCGGTTTCCTGCTGTTTATTCTGTTTACCTCCAACCCGTTTGCCCGCACGTTGCCGAACTTCCCGATTGAAGGACGTGACCTGAACCCGCTGTTGCAGGATCCGGGGCTGATTTTCCATCCGCCGCTGCTGTACATGGGGTATGTCGGCTTCTCGGTCGCCTTTGCATTTGCGATTGCTGCGCTGATGAGCGGTCGACTGGACAGCACATTCGCCCGTTTTTCGCGTCCGTGGACGCTGGCGGCGTGGGTGTTTCTGACGCTGGGCATTGTGCTCGGTTCGGCCTGGGCCTATTACGAGCTGGGCTGGGGCGGCTGGTGGTTCTGGGATCCGGTTGAAAACGCCTCGTTTATGCCATGGCTGGTGGGAACGGCGCTGATGCACTCGTTGTCGGTAACCGAACAGCGCGCCAGCTTTAAAGCCTGGACGCTGTTGCTGTCAATCTGCGCATTCTCACTTTGTCTGTTAGGTACTTTCCTGGTGCGCTCCGGCGTACTGGTGTCGGTGCATGCTTTCGCCTCCGATCCGTCGCGCGGAATGTTTATTCTGGCCTTTATGGTGCTGGTAATTGGCGGCTCCCTGCTGCTGTTTGCGGTGCGCGGTCACAAGGTTCGATCACGGGTAAACAACGCGCTGTGGTCGCGTGAATCGCTGCTGCTGGGGAATAACGTCCTGCTGATTGCCGCCATGCTGGTGGTGCTACTGGGCACGCTGCTGCCGCTGGTGCACAAACAGCTGGGGCTGGGCAGCATTTCGATTGGCGAGCCGTTTTTCAACACCATGTTCACCTGGCTGATGGCGCCGTTCGCACTGTTGTTGGGGATTGGGCCATTAGTGCGCTGGGGCCGTGACCGACCGCGTAAACTGAAAACGCTATTGCTTATCGCGTTTGTCACCACCCTTGTTCTGTCGCTGCTGCTGCCGTGGCTGCTAGAGGATCGCATTGCCGCCATGACAGTGGTGGGGCTGGCGATGGCGTGCTGGATATTCGTACTGGCGATGTCCGAAGCGTTCCTGCGTATTTCCCGTGGGACAAAGCTAACGCCAAGCTATTGGGGCATGGTATCGGGTCACGTCGGGCTGGCAATTACCATTGTTGGTATTGCCTTTAGCCAGAACTACAGCGTTGAACGCGATGTGCGCATGAAAGCGGGTGATAGCGTTAGTATCCATAACTATCAGTTCACTTTCCGCGAAGTGAAAGATATTACCGGGCCAAACTACCGGGGCGGCGTTGCCATTATTGGCGTTACCCGAGACGGTAAGCCGGAAGCCACGCTGCATGCGGAAAAACGCTTCTATAACAGCACCAGTTCGATGATGACTGAAGCGGCAATTGACGGCGGATTCACGCGCGATCTGTACGCTGCGCTGGGTGAAGAACTGGATAATGGCGCATGGGCTGTACGCCTGTACTACAAACCGTTTATTCGCTGGATTTGGGCCGGAGGATTGCTGATGGCGCTGGGCGGGTTGTTCTGCCTGTTTGATCCACGCTATCGCCAGCGGACGCGTCCTCGCGCCGCGGTGCAAAAAAATGCGTCGGAGGCTGTATGAAGCGCAACGCACTGTTAATTCCGTTTATTATTTTTCTCATCATTGCGGCGGCGCTGTTGTGGCAGCTCGCGCGTAACGCTCAGGGGGACGATCCCACTAATCTGGAATCGGCGCTGATCGGCAAACCTGTTCCGACATTCCGCCTGGAGTCACTGGAAAATCCGGGTCAGCACTATCAGGCCGATGTGCTGACGCAGGGCAAACCGGTATTGCTGAACGTCTGGGCGACCTGGTGCCCGACCTGTCGCGCCGAGCATCAGTATCTGAATCAGCTGTCTGCGCAAGGCGTGCGGGTAGTGGGTCTGAACTATAAAGATGATCGTCAGAAAGCCATTGTCTGGCTGAAAGAGCTGGGTAATCCTTACTCATTAAGTCTGTTTGACGGCGACGGTATGCTCGGTCTGGATCTTGGCGTGTACGGTGCTCCGGAGACGTTCCTGATCGACGGCAAAGGCATTATTCGCTATCGCCATGCCGGCGATCTGAACGCCCGGGTGTGGGAGAGCGAGATCAAACCGTTATGGGACAAGTACAGTAAGGAGGCTGCGCAATGAGATTTTTACTGGGCCTGCTAATGCTGGTTATCTCGGGATCCGCGCTTGCGACTATCGACGTGATGCAGTTTAAGGACGAAGCGCAGGAGCAGCAGTTCCGCCAGCTTACTGAACAACTGCGTTGTCCTAAATGCCAGAACAACAGCATTGCCGATTCTAACTCGATGATTGCCACCGACCTGCGTCAGAAAGTGTACGAACTGATGCAGGAAGGAAAAAGCCAGAAAGAAATTGTCGATTACATGGTGGCGCGCTACGGCAACTTCGTCACTTACGATCCGCCGTTAACGCCGCTCACCGTGCTGCTGTGGGTGATGCCGGTGGTAGCGATTGGTCTGGGGGGCTGGATTATTTTCGCCCGTACTCGCCGACGCGTTCGGGTGAAACAGGAAGCGTTTCCTGACGATGTTATTCCGAATGGCAAGCGCGGTGGATTCGGGTTGTTTGTGCCTGGTATCGTGGTGGCGCTGGTGGTTGGCGCAGTAAGCTATTACCAAATCGGCAGCTATAAGCAGGTTCAGGTCTGGCAGCAGGCCACCGCTCAGGCTCCGGCGCTGCTGGAGCGGGCGTTGGATCCGAAAGCGGAACCGCTCAATGAAGAAGATATGGCGCGTCTGGCGCTGGGGCTGCGCACGCGTTTACAAGCCGATCCCGCAAATGTTGAAGGCTGGATCATGCTTGGACGCATTGGCATGGTTCTCGGTAACGCCAGTACGGCCACTGAAGCCTATGCCAATGCCTATCGACTGGATCCTAAAAACAGCGATGCGGCGCTGGGCTATGCGGAAGCGCTGACCCGTTCTTCCGATCCTGATGATAACCGTCGGGGAGGGGAGCTGCTACGCCAACTGGTGCGTGGCGAACATGCCAACGTTCGGGTTCTCAGCATGTACGCTTTCAACGCCTTTGAACAGCAGCGCTTCGGCGAGGCGGTTGCGGCGTGGGAGATGATGCTGAAACTATTACCTGCCAACGATACCCGTCGGGCGGTAATAGAACGGAGCATTAAGCAGGCGATGGAGCAGCTAACGCCGCAGGAGAAATAAGTATCCAGAATAGCCCCGATAGCGCTTAGCATATCGGGGCTATCCGGGATTACTGCATTCCGCGCGTTTGTAAAAACAGGATGGTGGCAGCAACGCGAGAGCGCACATTGAGTTTGCGCAGCAGGTTGCGAATATGCACTTTCACTGTCTGTTCGGAAATATTCAGCACTGACGCAATCTGTTTGTTCGACAGCCCCTGAGCCAGTTCATGCAATACATCCAGTTCACGTTCGGTGAGAATGCTGAAGGGATCTTCTTGTGCACCGAACAGATCGCGTTCGCGCAGATATTCGCTGACGCGTGTGCTAAAAGCTTTACCGCCTTTGGCGCCGCTGCGAATGGCCTCCAGCAAGACTTCAGGATCGCTGTCTTTGAGTAAATAACCATCCGCGCCGGCATCAATTAAGGCGTACACATCGCTGGCTGCATCCGAGACGGTAAGAATAATAATTTGCGCGGTGACGCCATCCCGGCGCAGCGCGTTCAGGGTGTCCAGTCCGCTCATGCCTTTCATATTGAGATCCAGCAGGATCACATCCAGGTCCAGACGGTTAGCCAGATCGATAGCGCTGGCACCGTCACCTGCTTCCGCGACTACGTTAAATGCGGGATCCAGTTGCAATAATTGACTAATTCCTCGCCGCATTAGTGGGTGGTCGTCGACAATCAGCACCCGAAAAGGCGTTGCTTCAGGCATACTATTCTCCTGAGTTTTTATTAGTATCATTATTGTTTTCAGCGCATCACTCGTCTAGTTTCATCGCGCTGATGAGAGGGTAAATTTTACCCCAATTTGTGCATGGGTAAGTAGTAAAACCTGTGCTAAAGGCCGGGGTAATAATAAGGAACGTGGAATCGCGGGCATAAAAAAACCAACCATGAAGGTTGGTTTTTCTGGGATTTTTGGTCGGCACGAGAGGATTTGAACCTCCGACCCCCGACACCCCATGACGGTGCGCTACCAGGCTGCGCTACGTGCCGACGCTATGGCTGCTAATACTACTGCTTTCCGCTGCGAATGCAAGGGGAAGCATCGCTAAGTGATTTATAATTAATCAGTTAGCAATAAATCGTTTCTCATCCGTCAGAACCTGTAGCAGCAGGCTTAGCTGCGGTTTCTGATCTTTTATTTTTTCGCCGCGTAAATCATAGGTCTGATAATTACCGTTGTTGTTCAGCACCAGCGTCATCTCTGGCGTGGTAACGGCCATCGTGCTGCCGTCGGCGGCGGTAACCCAGTAATGGCGGCGGTTTGCATTGAACAGATCCTGCCCCTGCGAGTATTCGTTAGCAGGCGTGCTGACGTGCAGCAGGCGCTGCATGAGCGTTGTCATCAGGTCTGTATGATCGGTCAGGCTATTGATGCGTTGGGCAGGCGTTCCCGGCCAGTGAATAACTAGAGGAACCTGCAGATGACCACGCGACCAGGCAAAATTGTTCTCTTCCTGAGTCAGCGGCACGCCCCGACCTGCGGTAATAATCACCACCGTGTTGTTCAGTTTACCGGAGTCGCGCAGGGCACTAAGAATACGGTTAATATTGGCATCCACATCCTGAGCGGCGCTGGCATAGCGTTTGGCAAAGTTCTTCTGGTTGCTGTTATCAAGGTTCGTCCCGTTAAAGGAGACCCACGAGAACCAGCGGTTATCTTCCTGCGCGTAGCGCCCCAGCCAGTTAATCCACTGGCTTGCGGTTTGTTCGTCAGATTGCGTTTGTACGCTTGGCATGGAGAAGTCTGACAGCAGCGCCTGGCGATACAGCGGGCTGGTAAAGCCATCCGAGGAGAATAGCCCTAACTGGTAACCCTGCTGGTTCAGTGCAGTAATCAGCGCCGCAGGCGTACGGGTCGACAAAATGCCGTCCATGTAGCTTGGCGAGACACCATAGAACAGGCCAAAGATCCCGTTATCCGTGGTGTTGCCTGAGCTCATGTGACGCGTAAACGAGATATTCTGCCCGGCGAATTCAGCCAGCGCAGGCATCTGTTTTTCAAAGCGTGAGTAGTTCAGACCGTCGACGGTAATCAGCAGCACGTTCTGACCGGTGCCCATATCGCGATAGCGCAGTTCGCTGAGCGGGTACTGCACGGAAACCGCTTCTGGATTGCCCTGTTCGATCAGGCGACGCTGATACTCTTGCGCATCCAGCAGGCCATGTTTTTCCAGGAATTTACGTGCCGTCATCGGGTAGGAGAGCGGCAGATTCGCACGCTGCATGGTAATCGGGCGATAGAAATTGGCATCCGCCCAGATATACACCACGTGCGAGGCGATAAAGGAAACGAAGAAGAATGCTGCTAACGGTTTGGCAAAATGGCGACGACGCGTCAGGCTGCGCAGCTTTTGCCAGCTCCAGGTCGCAAACAGCATTTCAATTAACAGAATAACCGGTACGCTGATGAACATCAGCTGCCAGTCACGCGCCGCTTCATTCTGGTCTGGGTTGATGACCAGTTCCCAGACGATCGGATTGAGATGCAGGTGGAAGCGGGTGAAAACTTCGCTGTCGATTAGCAACAGCGTCATGCCAGCCGTCGCCAGAATAGCTGATAAGAATCGCATCAGCCTCTGGGACATGACGATAAACGTCAGGGGAAACAGGATCAGCAGATAGGTGGCGAACACCAGAAAGCTAAAATGCCCGACAACGCTCAGGTAGGAATAAACACGACCTGCAAGGGTTGTCGGCCAGTCGGCGACAAACAGGTAACGGCTACCGAGCACCATGGCCAACAGAATGTTGAACAAGGCAAACCAGTGCCCCCAGCTAACCATCTGGGAGACTTTCTCACGGTAGCGTTGACGATGAGTTACCATAAACTGTTGTTCGTTTCCCCGGAGCAGGCTCTTAATGCGCTTGGTCGTCGTTTACCGAAGACTGCAATGCGCGGGCAAAAGAGTTGGCAATCGCCTGGCGCTGGGCCGGTGCGATGCTTGTATTGATAAGGTTAGTCACCATATTTCCCAGTACCATCAGGGAAAGGTCGGTCGGCGCCTTATGTTTTTCCAGTACGTTGAGCATCTCATTCAGCAGTTGTTCAACGTGTTCGTCACTATAGCGGGAAATTTGTGGCATAAATCGAAATCAGTCTGTTCATGAAAGGGCAACATATTACCGTACAGACAGTTTTTTTTCTGCTTTTTTATCTTCTATTGCGTCACTGCCCGGCAGGTGGTTGAATACCGCCCGGTCTAAAAGGAGAGTTTATCATGAGTCTGGATATCAACCAGATTGCCCTGCACCAGCTTATCAAACGTGACGAGCAGAACCTTGAGCTGGTCTTGCGCGATTCATTACTGGAACCGACAGCGACCGTTGTCGATATGATGGCTGAGTTGCATCGGGTATACAGCGCCAAGAATAAAGCTTATGGCCTGTTTAGCGCAGAGAGTGAACTGGCGCAAACGCTGCGTTTACAGCGTCAGGGCGAAGAGGATTTTCTGGCCTTTAGTCGTGCAGCGACAGGGCGCTTGCGGGACGAACTGGCAAAATATCCTTTTGCCGATGGCGGCATTGTCCTGTTCTGCCATTACCGCTATCTGGCGGTAGAGTATCTGCTGGTCGCCGTGCTGAACAATTTAAGCAGTATGCGCGTCAATGAAAATCTGGATATCAACCCGACGCACTATCTGGATATCAATCATGCGGATATCGTGGCGCGTATTGATTTAACCGAGTGGGAAACCAACCCGGAGTCCACGCGCTATCTGACGTTCCTGAAAGGGCGGGTAGGGCGCAAAGTCGCCGATTTCTTTATGGACTTCCTGGGTGCCAGCGAGGGGCTTAACGCCAAAGCGCAAAACCGCGGCCTGTTGCAGGCGGTCGATGACTTTACTGCCGAGGCGCAACTCGATAAAGCTGAACGCCAGAACGTGCGTCAGCAGGTGTACAGCTACTGCAACGAGCAACTGCAGGCCGGTGAAGAGATCGAGTTGGAGTCGCTGTCCAAAGAGCTTTCCGGCGTCAGTGAAGTCAGCTTCAGCGAATTTACCGCTGATAAAGGCTACGAACTGGAAGAGAGCTTCCCGGCAGATCGCAGCACGCTGCGTCAGTTAACCAAATTTGCCGGAAGCGGCGGCGGGTTAACCATCAACTTCGACGCCATGTTACTGGGTGAGCGTATTTTCTGGGATCCAGCCACAGATACTTTGACCATCAAAGGTACGCCGCCGAACCTGCGCGATCAGCTACAGCGTCGTACTTCGGGCGGGAAATAAAGCCGTTTGCCGGATGGGGGCGTTAACGCCTTATCCGGCCTGCGTGATTCATCTTTACCGCCAACAAAATCCCATAAAAAAACCCCGCCGAGGCGGGGTTTTTCTTTCAACTTGTAAGCGATTACGCGCGAACGAAGTCGATGTGTGCCAGCTTCGGCTTGAACGGGTGACGCTGTACTGCCTGAGCTTTAACTTTCACTTCTTTACCGTCAACAACGATGGTCAGAACTTCGCTGTAGAATTCAGCTTTAGCTTGCATGTTCATAACTGCATCGTGATCCAGTTCGATAGCAACCGGGGCTTCTGCGCCACCATAGATGATTGCCGGGAACTTGTTAGCGGCACGCAGGCGGCGGCTCGCACCCTTACCCTGCTCTTTACGTACTTCAGCGTTGATAGTAAACATTTAAATCTCTCTTTAATAATTCCTGCTACAGGCGACCCAGCAACAGGTAAGTGATCTGCTTTGCGTATGCAAAAGCGGGCGAGATTCTATACTTAAACGGCTGGTACATCAATCAAAAGTACGATTAACCGCGTAATTCATGTGCCCGACGATAGCGTCCTTCATAATCGAAGACCTTTTCACGGACCTGCCAGTACTGACCTTTCATGCGCGCCACCACGAAATCAGGATGACGTAACAGCGCCTGCTGGGCGAGGATATCGGCGGCGGTTATCCAGCGTATGGGAATGCCGGGCGTTCGGGTGTGCGGGCGAATAAACAGTTGCTCGAAAGCCGTACGCTGCGCGGGAGTATGCAGGCGAAAGCGTTCGCTAACGTCGGCACCATCTTCATCGTAATAGGTGATTTTTAGCCATTCGCCTTTTTCATCCTGGCCGTTTTGTAACACCATGCCGCTACAGCGCAGGACCAGCGCATCTTTGAGCCTGAGCGCGGCTTTCAGCATGTCATCCGGGTCAACCAGCACCGTGTCGCACTCCCGACAACGGCGGGCGGCGATATCATTTTCCGCGTTGCATTGTGGGCAGTTTTTAAAACGAAAACGAAAATCGCACTGTTCGCGATGGCCGTCATCATCTTCAAACCACCCCTGACAGCGGCGGCCAAAGTGTTCAATCAGCGTGCCGTCTGCCGTTGTTTTGCCCCAGAAGGTGTTTGCAAACCCGCAGGCGGGACAGAACACCTGCACCGGAACGTTATCGCTTTTCCCTTTCGGCGCCCCCACTTCCGGCGCGTAAAGATCGTGCGGGTTACCGGCATAATCGAGGATCAGACAGTCGGTTTTACCCGGCGCCAGGCGCAGGCCGCGACCGACAATTTGTTGGTAAAGGCTAACTGACTCCGTCGGGCGCAGAATGGCGATAAGGTCGACGTGCGGGGCATCGAAGCCAGTGGTCAGGACCGACACATTCACCAGATAGCGAAAGCGCTGGGCTTTGAACTCTTCAATCAGCACATCACGCTCTGCGCCTGGCGTGTCTCCGGTGATTAGCGCGGCATCGTCAGCAGGCAGCAGGCCCAGAATTTCTTTGGCGTGCTCCACTGTAGCAGCGAAAATCATCACCCCTTTGCGCGTCTGGGCAAACTCGACAATCTGGCTGATGATATGCGGCGTTATTCGCTGCTGCTTTTTCAGTTCCTGATTGAGATCCGTTTCGCTAAACAGGCCGTTACTCTGCGCCTGCAGGCGGCTGAAGTCATACTGCACTACCGGCATGTCGAGGCGTTCTGGCGGCGTCAGGTAGCCGTGTTTAATCATGTAACGCAACGGTAATTCATAAATGCAGTCACGAAACAGCGCTTTTTCATCGCCGCGCACCATACCGTGATAATGAAAGTGATAAATCCAGCCTTTGCCCAAACGAAAAGGAGTGGCAGTAAGCCCGAGCAGGCGTAAGTGGGGATTTACTTTGGTCAGGTGAGTGAGGATTTGCTGATATTGACTCTCGTCATCATCACCAATACGGTGACATTCATCGACGATAAGCAGCGAGAACTCTCCCTGAAAGGCGTCAAGATTACGCGCCACCGACTGTACGCTGCCAAATACCACTTTCCCGTGGCTCTCTTTACGCTTCAGACCTGCGGCAAAAATATCGGCTTCCAGCCCCAGCGCGCGATATTTGGCATGGTTTTGCGCGACCAGTTCTTTAACGTGCGCCAGTATCAGCACGCGACCACGCGCCACGCGGGCCAGTTCAGCAATCACCAGGCTTTTTCCCGCACCGGTTGGCAGGACGATAACCGCTGGCGTGCGGTGGTGGCGGAAATGGTTGAGCGTGGCATCCACGGCTTCTTTTTGGTACGGGCGAAGAGTAAAAATCATGGGCTCATTAAGGTAAGCAGCAACAATGTATAGTATGCCATGAATCATTTCCCTTGAGGGATGGTGTAACGCCGCTATACTGGGCGGATAATCGTCCCACTTTTCGGGCGCAATCCCGCTTCTTGTTTTTTACAGGCAAAAATCACACTCATGCGACTTGATAAATTTATCGCTCAGCAACTCGGCGTCAGCCGCGCTATTGCCGGGCGTGAGATCCGTGCTAACCGCGTTACCGTCGACGGTGAAATCGTCAAAAACAGTGCCTTTAAGCTGCTGCCAGAACACGACGTAGAATATGACGGTAATTCCCTGATTCAACAAAATGGCCCGCGCTATTTTATGCTGAATAAACCTCAGGGTTATGTTTGCTCAACGGATGACCCGGATCACCCGACAGTGCTCTATTTCCTTGATGAGCCGGTTGCCTACAAACTGCATGCGGCAGGGCGCCTGGATATCGACACCACCGGACTGGTGCTGATGACCGATGACGGACAGTGGTCGCATCGCATCACTTCGCCACGTCACCATTGTGAGAAAACCTATCTGGTGACGCTGGAGTCGCCGGTGGCAGATGACACCGCCGAACAGTTTGCCCATGGCGTACAACTGCATAATGAGAAAGACCTGACCAAACCGGCCGTGCTGGACGTCATTACGCCAACTCAGGTGCGATTGACCATCAGCGAAGGGCGCTATCATCAGGTTAAACGTATGTTTGCCGCCGTCGGTAACCACGTTGTGGAACTGCACCGTGAACGGATTGGTGACATCAAGCTTGATGAGGATCTGGAGCCGGGTGAATACCGTCCATTGACCGAAGAAGAAATCGCCAGCGTTAACTTAACCCCGCGTTAATTTCAGGAGCTAAATGTGACCACCCGGCAGAACTCGTCAATTGCCATTGTCTTTATCCTTGGCTTGTTAGCCATGCTGATGCCGTTGTCGATTGATATGTATCTTCCGGCACTACCTGTTATCTCTGAACAGTTTGGTGTGCCTGCAGGTAGCGCGCAGATGACCCTCAGTACCTATATTCTTGGGTTCGCGGTGGGGCAGTTACTCTATGGTCCAATGGCTGACAGCATTGGGCGCAAGCCGGTGATTCTGGGCGGGACGCTGGTGTTTGCGGCGGCGGCAGTTGCCTGTGCGCTGGCACAAACTATCGATCAACTGATCGTGATGCGTTTCTTCCATGGTCTGGCTGCGGCAGCGGCGAGCGTGGTTATCAACGCCCTGATGCGCGATATCTATCCGAAGGAAGAGTTTTCGCGCATGATGTCATTTGTCATGCTGGTCACGACAATTGCACCCTTACTGGCACCCATCGTGGGCGGCTGGGTATTGGTATGGCTGAGCTGGCACTACATCTTTTGGATCCTCGCCGTGGCGGCTATTCTGGCGTCGGTGATGATCTTTACGCTGATCAAAGAGACCTTGCCGGTTGAGCGCCGCCAGCCGTTTCGCTTGCGTACTACTCTCGGCAACTTTGCCTCGCTGTTTCGCCACAAGCGTGTACTGAGCTATATGCTGGCCAGTGGGTTTAGTTTTGCCGGGATGTTCTCGTTCCTGAGCGCCGGACCTTTTGTTTACATTGAGATCAACCACGTTTCACCGCAGCATTTCGGCTATTACTTCGCGCTGAACATTGTTTTCCTGTTCGTGATGACCATCATCAACAGCCGCTTTGTTCGTCGGGTTGGGGCATTGAATATGTTCCGTGCTGGCCTGTGGATCCAGTTCGTGATGGCGGGCTGGATGGTCTTTAGCGCGCTGTTCGGGGTTGGTTTCTGGGCGCTGGTAGTGGGCGTTGCGGCGTTTGTTGGCTGCGTGTCGATGGTGTCATCCAACGCCATGGCGGTCATTCTGGATGAATTTCCGCATATGGCGGGAACGGCGTCATCGCTGGCAGGGACGTTCCGTTTTGGCATTGGCGCCATCGTTGGGGCGCTGCTGTCACTGGCGACTTTTAACTCGGCCTGGCCGATGATCTGGTCGATAGCATTTTGCGCTACCTGCTCAATTCTCTTCTATCTCTACGCCAGCCGCGCCAAAAAACGGTGATCTATTACACAACCTGGGGGCGATAGGGCCTCCAGAGTTGATGTACATCAACCGAAAATCTATCAATTTCCCCGCTTATGTTTATTTTATGTAAAATCAATTTATGTAAAAAGTCACATCATTGTAGTTAAAAAGGTTGAGTTAGATCGCAGAAACGAGTACATATAGCGCGGAAATATGCCAGAACCGTTGAATAAATTTAAATATTTGGTTCGGAAAGTGGCATAAAGTCAGGGTGTAAACGTTTACGAACTGTTTAAAGACGTATTGTCAATGATGTGTTAATATTGATGTAAAATAATTGTGAAGTGATTGTACTTCCAGGGAAAGAAAGTGATGACATTACAACTCTCAATCGTTCATCGTCTGCCACAGTGCTATCGTTGGTCGGTGGGTTTCGCAGGTTCAAAGGTTGAACCGATTCCGCAAAACGGTCAGAGCAATGAGAACAGCCTGGTGGCGCTCAAATTGCTTAGCCCTGATGGCGACAGTGCGTGGTCAGTCATGCATAAACTCAGCCAGGCCCTCAGCGACATTGAGGTACCTTGTTCCGTGTTGGAATGCGAAGGAGAGCCGTGCCTGTTTGTGAATCGCCAGGATGAATTTGCCGCGACCTGCAGACTGAAAAATTTCGGCGTGGCCATCGCAGAGCCGTTTTCAAATAACAATCCGTTTTGAGCGTCAGCTTAGCGCGAGCAACTGACGCGTATATGCCTGCTGTGGCGCGTTAAATACGTGCTCGCATTGTCCTTGCTCCACGACCTCTCCCTGCCTTAGCACAATAACCTGATGGCATAACGCGCGTACTACGTGCAAATCATGGCTGATAAAGATATAAGCCAGGCGATGCTTTTCCTGTAAAGACTTTAACAACGTCAGGATTTGCGCCTGTACGGTTCTGTCGAGCGACGATGTTGGTTCATCCAGAATGATCAGGGAAGGCTTGAGAATCAAGGCTCTGGCAATGGCTATGCGTTGACGTTGACCGCCGGAAAACTCCGCTGGGTAACGATGCCGCGTTTCGCTATCCAGTCCCACTTCCACCATTACCGCTTTCACCTGCGCTTCGCGCTGTTCGGCTGACAGGGTTGGCTGATGAACGCGCAGTCCCTCCTCAATAATCTGTAGCACGCTCAGGCGCGGGTTCAGCGAGGAGTTGGGATCTTGAAAAACAACCTGAATGCGGTGACGTACCGGTAACAGCTGGCGGCGATTTAAGGTATGCAGCGCCAGGCCATCGAACACAATGCTTCCCTGCGAGGTGATTAACCTCAGTAGCGCCAGCCCGGTAGTGCTTTTCCCCGATCCTGACTCCCCGACCAGCCCCAGCGTTTCACCGGGCCGGAGGGAAAAACTGACGTTGTTAACCACAACGTTATGGTCCACCACGCGCTTCAGGATACCTTTACGGATGGGGAAGGCGACGCAGAGTTTTTCCACTTCCAGCAATGGCGCTTGCCCGGCAGGTACAGGCACCGGATCGCCGGAAGGTTCGCTGTTTAACAATTTCTGCGTGTAGGGATGTGTTGGCGCAGTGAGCAGCTGTGCTGCTCGATTTTGCTCAACGCACTGGCCGTTTTGCATCACCGCAACGGTATCGGCGAGTTTTTTCACAATGCTGAGGTTGTGGGTGATAAACAGTAATCCCATGTTCAGCTCGCGCTGTAGCTCCCGCAGCAGCTGTAGGATTTGCGCCTGTACGGATACATCCAGCGCGGTGGTCGGTTCATCGGCAATAAGCAGCTCCGGTCGCGTAAGCAGCGCCATGGCGATCATCACGCGCTGGCGTTCGCCGCCGGACAGCTGGTGCGGATAGTCTGCGAGACGTTTGGCCGCCTGACGGATGCCGACCCGATCCAGACAGGTCAGTATTTCTGCCCGCGCGGCCTCCCGACGCATTCCCCGATGCAGCGACAGCACTTCATACAGCTGTTTTTCAAGGTTGTGAAGCGGGTTTAGCGACACCATTGGTTCCTGGAAAATCATGGCGATTTTATTCCCGCGAACGCCGCGAAGCGTCTGCTCATCGGCATGAAGCAATGATTCGCCATGAAAACGGATGTCGCCGGAAAGGTAGACTGCGGGAGGGGTCGGTAATAACCGTAGAATAGAAAGTGCGGTCACGCTTTTACCCGAACCGGACTCGCCCACCAGCGCCAGAGTTTGCCCGGCTTCAACCCTCAGTGAGAGGGTATTGACCACGGTGCGCACGGTCTCCTGTTGGCGAAAACCTACCGATAAATTTTCAATAGCTAACAGCGGTTGTGTCATCTTAAATCGCCTTGTTGGGATCGAACGCGTCGCGTACCGCTTCACCAATAAATATCAGTAGCGATAATAGCAGGGCAACGGAGATGAACGCGGTGATGCCAAGCCACGGTGCCTGCAGGTTGTTTTTACCCTGTAACAGGAGTTCTCCCAGCGATGGCGAGCCAAGCGGTAAGCCGAAGCCAAGAAAATCCAGCGAGGTCAGAGTGGTGATCGAGGCGCATAATATAAACGGTAAAAAGGTCAGGGCGGCGACCATCGCATTGGGCAGCATATGGCGCAGAATAATACTGCGATCGCTCACGCCAAGCGCCTGAGCGGCACGAATGTAATCAAAGTTTCGGGTACGTAAAAATTCCGCGCGTACCACGCCAACCAGGCTCATCCAGCCAAACAGCACGGTAATGCCCAGTAGCCACCAGAAGTTTGGCTGGACCACGCTCGACAGCAGTATGATCAAAAACAGCGTTGGCATACCTGACCAAACCTCAATGAATCGTTGCCCCCACAGATCCACCTTGCCGCCATAATAGCCCTGGATTGCGCCAGCCATGATCCCCATCACGCTGGAGCACAGGGTTAGCATTAATCCAAACAGGACAGAAATACGTGTGCCATAGAGGATCCGTGCCAGCACATCACCGCCGTTGGCGTCCGTTCCCAGCCAGTTTTGTGCAGAAGGCGGGGAAGGGAAGGGCTTATCAGTGGCAAAGTTAATGCTGGTGGCTCCAAAGCGTATCGGCGCCCACAGGATCCAGCCCCGGTTTTCCAGGCGCTGCTGTAACCACGGATCCTGATAATCAGCCTGGGTCGCCAATGGTCCGCCGAAGTCGCTTTCACTGTAGTTTTTGAACAGGGGGAAATACCAGCTACTGTCGTAGCGCACCAGTAGCGGCTTATCATTGGCAATCAGTTCTGAACACAGGCTAAGGCCGAAGAGCAGTAGAAAAATCCACAGCGACCAATAGCCGCGACGGTTATGGCGAAAACGCGCCCAGCGGGCCTGATTGACGGGGCTTAATCGCGACATTAGCGTCCCTCAAAATCAATACGGGGATCGACCAGCGTGTAGCTGATGTCGCTGAGGATATTCAGCAGCAGACCGATCAGGGTGAAGATATAGAGCGTGCCAAACATTACCGGGTAGTCACGTGATACGGTGGATTCATAACCCAGTAGTCCCAGACCGTTAAGCGAAAACATCACTTCAATCAGCAGCGAACCGGTAAAAAACATGCTGATAAACGTTGCCGGGAAGCCAGCGATTACCAGCAACATGGCATTGCGAAACACATGTTTCCACAGAATGTTTTTCTCGCTGACCCCTTTGGCGCGCGCGGTGACGACATACTGTTTGCGTACCTCATCCAGAAATGAGTTTTTGGTCAGCATGGTTAGCGCGGCAAAACCCCCAACCACCGTCGCCAGCACTGGCAGGGTAATATGCCAAAGGTAGTCGGTCACTTTCTGATACCAGGGCAGGGAATCAAAATTGGCGGAAACCAGTCCGCGAAGCGGGAACAGGTCGTAATAGCTGCCCCCGGCAAAAAAGACGATCAGTAAAATCGCAAACAAAAAGGCCGGTATGGCATAGCCAATAATAATGAATGCGCTGCTCCAGACATCAAATCGGCTGCCGTTGTGAACGGCTTTGCGGATCCCAAGCGGTATCGACACCAGATAGATAATGAGCGTACTCCATAGCCCCAGTGTGACGGAAACAGGCAGGCTATCTTTGATAAGCGTCAGCACTGAGGCGCTACGAAACAGACTGTCGCCGAAATCGAAACGAATATAGTCCCAGAGCATTTTGAAATAACGCTCATGAATGGGCTTATCGAACCCGTAACGGCGAGTGATTTCGGCGATCACTTCCGGGTCAAGACCACGGCCACCTCGGTAATTACTGTCGCTGATATTGCCGACGCCGGTTTGCGCGTGGCTGGCGCGAATGCCTTCACTACCCGCGCCGGGTAATGCCCCGCTTTGTCCGAACTCAATAGCGGCGACGGCCTGCTCAACCGGACCACCGGGGGCAATCTGCACGATAAAAAAGTTGATGGTGATGATGGCCCAAAGCGTTGGGATCACCAGTAGCAGACGTCGAATTAGATAAGCGCCCATTTATTCTCCCTGCCGTCTGGCTGCTGGCAGTTTCGCCGCTTTGTTAACGTCGTACCACCAGTTGTCGAGACCAATGGTATAAATGGGGCGAATAGCTGGATGCGAAAACTTATCCCACCAGGCGATGCGATCCTCTGCCATAAACCACATCGGCAACATGTAGTAGTTCCACGTTAATACCCTGTCCAGTGCCCGACCGAGTGGGACTAGTTTGGCTTTATCACCTTGCGCCGCGATGATTTGGTTGATCAGTTTATCAATCACCGGGCTTTGCACGCCCGGGGCGTTATAGCTGGAGTCAATATATTCAGAGGCCCAGAGAATTTGCAGGTCCGAACTTGGCCACGGCATTGCGCGATACAATCTCGGCATCATGTCATAGTCACGACTGCGCAGCCGGTTTGTGATTTGTGAATTATCAACCTGGCGGATGTTCATTGTAATGCCTAAGCGCTGCAGGTTGTGCTGGAACGGCAGAACCCACTGGCTGTTACTGCCCGCCGGGAGCAACAGTTCAAAGCTCAGGGGTTTACCGTTGGCGCTGTTTACGCGCTGTTGTCCCTTAAGTACCCATCCGGCCTGCTCCAGTAAGGCATCTGCTTTCAACAGGTTGTCACGATCGTAGCCATCGCCTTTTGATTTCGGCGGCTGATAAATTTGGCTGAAGACCTCAGGAGGGAGATCTTTTTTCAAGGGCGCAAGTATCACCAGTTCATCCGCATCGGGGTAATTTTTAGCGGCATACTCGGTATTCTGAAAATAGCTGTTGGTCCGACTCCAGGCGTTATAGAACAGAGCTTTATTCATCCATTCAAAATCAAAGGCCAGGGTGATGGCTTCTCGCACCCGTCGGTCGCTGAACACCGGGCGCTGAATATTAAACGCCAGCCAACGCGTATCCTGGGCGGATTCGTTTTTTTGCTCATCTTTGATGATGTAATGATTCGCGAAATTTTTACCGGTATAACGTGTCGCCCAGTTTTTGGCATCGTTTTCAAGACGCAGGTCAAACGCTCCGGCCTTAAACGCTTCAAAGGCGACGTTGTCATCCAGATAGTAGTCGTAGCGGATGGTATCAAAGTTCCAGCGGCCACGGTTGACGGGCAGATTAGCGGCCCAATAATCGTTGACGCGAGAATAGACAATGTACTGACCCATCTTCCATTTCGTGATGCGATAAGGACCGCTGGCGAGCGGAGGCGATGATAAGGGATCGCTGAGCTTATGATCTTTCCAGTACTTCTCTGGCATCACGGGTAATGAAAACAGGCTGAGCATGTCCTCTTTACCCGGTTTGGCTAATTCAATACGTACAGTTAATGGCGCGATCGCTTTTACCGTTGTTCCCTTGTAGACCAGGCGAAATTGCGGCACGCCTTCAGTCATAAATTTGTGGAAGGTGAATGCGACATCGCTGGCGGTAATGGGGGAGCCATCGTGAAAACGCGCTCGCGGATTAATGGCGATTTCTACCCAGGAATAGTCATCAGCATAGCGTGCGCTGTCGGCGATGAGCGGATAATAGCTGCCAGGTTCATCGTCAGAGGTAGTAAACAGCGTATCGTAAAGCGTTTCGGTACGTGCTCCGGGATTACCGCGCATCGCATAGCGGTTGAAGTTATCGAATGTGCCGATGGCGGAGAGGGTGATTTGCCCGCCTTTGGGAGCCGCAGGGTTGACGTAATCAAAGTGATTAAAGTTAAACGCGTACTTCGGTTCGCCCAGTACGGCAAAAGCATAGCTTTCTTTGATGGACTGCGCCTCGGCGCTAAACCCGATGAGGGCGATAAACAGCAGCAATACGCGAGGGATCATTAAAAGCGATTTCCTTTTCCTGCCACAACCCGACGGGCATCATGCCTGAAAGATAAGGGATGTGGCGGCGAGTGAGAGTATATGATTCGCATACTGCGATCACCACGTCGGCTTATTGGGCTGCGCCATCCAACGCACGAAATCAGCAAGTTTTAATGGTCGGCTAATCCAGTATCCCTGGAAAAAATGCACTCCACGATCGCGCAGCCAACGGGCTTGCTCAGGCGTTTCAACCCCTTCAGCCACCGTCAGCATATTAAGACGCTTAGAGAGTGTCAACACGGCGTCCAGAACCGGAGAGGTCAGGGTCTCTGTTCCAATGGCGTTAATAAAGCCGCGATCGATTTTCAGGTAGTCAACGGTAAAGCGTTCCAGATAAATCAGCGCGCTATGACCGGTGCCAAAATCATCAATGGCAATTTCAAAACCTGCGGAATGAAGCCATTCAAAAAGCTTTGTGGCTTCGTGTTGATTAAGCATATCCCGTTCGGTGATTTCCAGCACCATCTGGAAATGGTTTGCGGGAAGCGAGGCCTGCAGGTGATGAATGTCGTCTTTAAACGTCTCGCCGTGCAGATGCGTTGGCGCGATATTGATCCCCAATTTTGCACCAGCAGGTAACACTTTTTGCAGCATCGGTGCGTCCTGGGCTATCAACTTAAAGAGATGCTGGGTCAGCGGGACAATCATTTTCTGGGATTCGGCGTAGTGAATAAAAGCATCCGGTGGGATCTCACCCGTTGTCGGATGATTCCAGCGTAATAACACCTCTACACCTTTCACCTCCAGTGTCTGCACCTCTACCACGGGCTGGTACACCACATAAAACTGGTTATGTTTTATAGCGTTGAGGATATCTTTGCCCGGACGTAAACGGATGGTGTAGATGTAGTACCAGAGAAGAAGCGCAGCAATAATCCCCGCCATGCATCCCAACATAATCGAATACCAGACATCGGTATAGGTCCACTCATCGGCATATAAACGAATCTGTAGCGGAATACCTTCCAGGGTCGCCTGCCGCCAGTGAGAGTGGGGCAGAGCGGAGGCATCAATAATCCGTGATGAAAATGTTGAAATCGCGTTATCACCGACGACTATGGCAATGCCGTTAAAATCATCCTGTCGGGCGGTATAAAGCAGATAAGGGGCCAGATTAATATTCAGTGAGGTAAACACGCCGCTATCAGTGAACGATGGGTTCCGGTGCCAAATCATTATCGCCGGCTTGTTCGGCATCATGGGCGTACCGGGGAGTAATTCCACATCAATATTTCTGCTGATATCGAGACTTGGGACCAGATCTAAAATCGGGGTGAACATTGCGCCCGTTGCGGAGGAGCAGAAAGCAATGCCGTTTTTGACCAGTAAAAATGCGCGAACGTTGAGGCTAAAGGCTGCGCTGGAGGTCAGTTGAGCAGCGACTTGTTGGCAACTGTTGGCGACCAGTGGCTGAAGGTCATCTGTGGTGGATTTGAGATCGGCGAAGTAGCTGCTGACATAATTCTGGATATCGGAAAGGAGCGTGTCGTACTTAATGTCTCGTTTATGCCAGGTCACGAAAAATTGCAGGGTACTCACCAGGAGCGCGACGATAAGCCCCGTTAACATACAGGAAAGCAGGATTTTCTGATTGGATGAAGAGGAGCGTTTAAACATAGTTCCTTATGTTTACCTGAGTTAACCGCTTATTCTGTATGAATATAACCTGAAATGACTCACCTTGTGAGATTTTTCTTAGTCACAAGACAAAGCAAAAAAAAAGCACCGCCGAAGCAGTGCTTTTCAAAATGTCTCATCAGGATAGCCAAGGGATAGCTGCCAAACGAAATTAACTGCGGCTCAGGACCCGGCGAGCTTCGTTGTAACGTTTTTTCCAGTAAGGTTCGTTCATGCTGGAAATGATAACGCCGCTGCTGGTCGAGGCGTGTACGAACTGGTTGTTGCCGATATAAATACCGACGTGACGGCCAGTGGAGCCAGCACGGAACAGAACCAGATCGCCTGTGCGCAGGTTAGTGCGCGAAACGGATTTACCCGTTTCCTGTTGTTCGTAGGTTGAGCGAGGAAGCTCTAAACCAAATTGCTCGCGGAACGTACGTTGTACGAAGCTTGAACAATCAATACCTTTTTTGGTGCTGCCGCCAAGGCGGTAACGCACGCCTTTCCAGTCAGCATACTGGTCCATAATACGTGATTTAACATCGATATTACGGACCATATTTTCAAATTCATCCTGAGAGGCTTGCAGTGAAGAGTTATCTCCATTGCCCACAGCATGCGTCTCAGAATGCATATTCCTGGCGGTGTTCGTTGTGCTACATGCAGAAAGCAGAACCGCAACTGCTATCGCGGGTATGCCCCGCAAGATATATCTCAAAATCGGTTGAGATTTGACCATTTTGTTTGTTTTCCCTTGAAGTCCTTAACGATAAATATCGTTATAAAAAATGCCAAACGTGACGAGACTAATTACCATCGCACGATGAGACAATTCTTTAAGGTCAAATCTGTGGCAGAACGCACAAATTTATTCCTGAAGAGAATAATTATCCCGCGAGGCAAAACGAGTTCGAGATTACCCGATCGGTCCGGTCATTGCGAGTGAATTTACGTGATTTCTTATAAGAAAAATTGATACAGAAAGTGAATAACCGGCATTGCCTAAATTAAGAACAATCGGGATAAAAAAGACGCAACCCAATCATTTTAAAGATGAATAAGATGACGGGAGAATGACAGCCAGAATGATGAAATATCGACAAGCATCATCAGGGAATCAGAGTTTTCCCTGATGATGTTAATTACTGTGCGTTATTTGTTTAAAAAATGTTTGTTTTTACCGGGCAGATAATTCGCAAACAGAGTGACTAATCGGTCGCTTAACGGTGTCATTAGCCACCAGGGCAGACCAATCAAGACGACAGTCATGGAACCGATCACGATATCCGTGAGCCAGTGAGCGCCAATCATTATGCGTGGAAAGGCAAAAACCACAGCGATAATAAGGCCGATTATTCCGGCGACTTTTCCGAAATAACGCAGCATAAATGCGGAAAAAATAAGCAGCATCATACCGTGATCGCCGGGGAAACTGTCTCTGGACGCATCTTTAGTCGGAATATGCAGCAGTTCGCTGACGCGATAAATATTATCCAGCATCAGAGTAGGGCTGGCGCGTTTAACGGGAATAAGCGCCTGGCCTAACTGATTTAATACCACTGCGGTGAGCAGCATAACCAGGCCAATAGCGACAATGCGTCGGCGACCTTCCGACGTCTCTTTCAGCCAAAAATGCAGCATCAAGGCGCCCATTGCCAGCAATGAGCAACCATCAAATGCCCGGTTATTGGTAATAGCAACAATCCACAAGAACTGCGGGCTTTCCACCAGTTTCTGGTTAAAGAAGCGGAAAACGCCCGTATCCAATGAAGACCAGATCCCATGTCCGGCAGGAAGATACCAGGACAGAAACAGCGCCAGCCCCGCAATATTGAGTAGGAGAATAAGAGGGTATCGGGTTTTCATCATCGTTTACCATTGCTATAAAAACGAAGGCAACCTTACGCGTTAGCGTCTAAACGAAGTCTCAACAATGCACTCTGTAGCGTATTCCAGTCGGTCTCAGTATCGGCGATGAGTTCAATACGGCTATCCGGTGGCGCGACGTTTTGCGTCTCAATATGCCAGTCGTCTCCCTGGCGGTTAATGCGCACCAGCCCTTCCTTTATACGCATGACACCTTTCACGCGCCCCACGGGGGCAAGACGGGACCATTCCAGCAGACCGATGGTATCGAACACCGTATCGGCGTCAAAAATCCAACCGCAGGCCTGATGGCCCTGGCCGCTGTTCAGGCTGCGCCGCCAGCGCTGCTGTGACGGCAGACTCAATGCCGCCAGTCCCTTTTTGTCTGCATGGCTATGGGCGTGCTCTGCGCTTGCAGGAAGCTCTGCCAGGTTTAGTCGGGGTAAATCCAGTAACTGCCCGTCAATTTGCCCATGGTCGGCATGAACCAACTGGCGATTACCGCCGTAGTGTTGCCACCAGGTTTGCAAGGCGTTTTCGCTTTCCGCTGTGGCGCGGTCGGCTTTATTGGCAACAATGATATCTGCGGCGGCCAGCTGATCGCGGAAATTGTCATTGGCGACGCTTTTTTCATCCAGTAACAGCCGGGGGTCAAGAATACAGAGGGTCGCGCGCAGATCGATCCACGGTTCGTAAACCGGTGCGGTGAGTAAATCCAGAATTTGTTTAGGGTGTCCGAGGCCAGTGGGTTCAATCAGCAATCGATCGGGTTTTCCCTGACGCAGCAGCGTATTGAGGCCAACCTGCATCGGTAGACCGTTAACGCAGCACATACAGCCGCCGGGGATCTCTTTTAGCAATGCGCCGCTGTCGGCTAACAGGGCGCCATCAATACCTACTTCACCAAACTCATTGACCAGCACGGCCCACTTCTCTGCGGGATCCTTGTTCGCCAATAGATGAAGAATAGAGGTGGTTTTGCCACTGCCGAGAAAACCAGTGATGAGATTGGTTTTAGTCACAATTACTCCAGAATCATAAATTACCGTAATGGCATTTAACAATCCTGGCGAAAAATGGGGAAAAAGAGAAGGGGTGAGGGGACGAAGACGTGCTTCGTCCTGTTTAATGGCAGAAATCGTTAATTTTTTAACGTTTCAATGACAGCCTGATGCGCACCGTATTGGGCAATACGTTGCCAGGCCTGTTGAATGGCCGCGACAAACTGCGGATTCTGTACGAGATCGGCGGCGAAAATCTCATGCAGAGAAAGCAGGGCGCTGACGCGTTCTGATTCAGTGCTCTGTGCCACCAGAGAGGCAATTTTCTCACTGAGCGGGTCACGAATATCAATCGTAGCGCCTGAATCATCCACACCGCTCACGTAGCGCATCCAGCCTGCGATGCCGAGCGCCAACAGCGGCCACTCGCTTTGACGTGCTAAATGCACGCGGATCCCTTCCAGCATTCGCTGGGGTAATTTCTGGCTACCATCCATCGCGATTTGCCAGGTTTTGTGTTTCAGCGCCGGGTTGGCAAAGCGGTCCAGCAGGCTTAAGGCATACTGGTTTAAATCAACATCGGTAATTTGCAGCGTGGGGGCCTGTTCGGTGAGCATTAGCCGGTAAGCGGCTTCACGAAATGCGCTATCCTGCATACAGTCGCTGATGTGCTGGAATCCGGCCAGATAGCCGAGATAAGCGAGAAACGAATGGCTGCCGTTCAGCATCCGCAGTTTCATTTGTTCCCACGGCAAGACGTTTTCAACCATCTGGACACCCGCCGTTTCCCATTGCGGACGACCACAGACAAAGTTGTCTTCAATCACCCACTGAATAAACGGCTCGCAGCTGATTGCGCAAGGATCGGCAACGCCCAGCTCGTGGGCGATTTCAGCCAGCGACTCTTCGGTGGCGGCGGGAACAATCCGATCCACCATAGTACCCGGGAAACTGACGTGTTCCTGGATCCAGTGCGCCAGCTCAGGAAAGCGTTTTTCCGCCATCCCCAGTACGGCATTTTTTACCACATGACCATTGTCCGGGATGTTATCGCAGGAAAGGACGGTAAACGGCTGCAGTCCACGTTCACGTCGGCGGTGCAGCGCTTCTACGATTATACCGGGGGCGGAGTGCGGTTCAGCCGGTGTCTGCAGATCGTGAATAATACGCGCATTAGAGAGATCTAACGAACCCGTTGCCGGATCGATGCAGTAGCCTTTTTCCGTGATGGTTAACGAGACAATCGCGACCTGAGGCTCGCAGAATTTTTCAATAATGGCCGCCAGCGAATCCAGCGTGGCGTTCAGGCATTCGTTAACGGCACCGATAACAATAGGCTGGTTGCCGTTAGCTCCTTTTTCTAACACGGTAAATAAATGATCCTGTTCGCGAAGCTGACGCATCAGCCGATCGCCACTGAACAGACTGATCTCGCAAATTCCCCAGTCTCCGCCCTGCGCATTCAGCACCCTGTCGGTTAATAACGCCTGATGGGCGCGGTGAAAAGCACCGAAACCAAAATGTACAATCCGCGTTTTTAATTGTTGGCGGTCGTACTGCGGCATCATGACATTTTCCGCCAGTGGCGCTGAGGCAATAGTTTTCATTAAATACACCTGATTAACCATTAATTAACAATGGCAGTATAAAGTTATATGACAGCAAATTGAATTGGTGTGCCTCATTTATCCGGGGAATGTGAGCTGGATCAATCAATGATAGGCCATCTGTTGAACATCTACGGGATGGCTGTATGGTAGTCGTCATTCAGGTAGTTTAATTTGGTATAACAACTTGTGGGGTGAAACAATGGAACAAACCTGGCGTTGGTACGGACCTAACGATCCGGTATCGCTTGATGATGTGCGTCAGGCTGGCGCAACGGGTGTTGTGACCGCCTTGCACCACATTCCCAACGGTGAAGTGTGGCCGGTAGAAGAGATTCAACAGCGTCAGGCTATTCTGGCTGAAAAAGGGCTGACCTGGTCGGTGGTGGAAAGTATTCCTGTCCACGAAGATATCAAAACGCGTTCAGGCCAGTACCAAACGTGGATTGCCAATTATCAGCAGAGTATCCGTAATCTGGCGACCTGCGGCATCGATACCGTGTGCTATAACTTCATGCCGATCCTCGACTGGACGCGTACCGATCTCGAATATCAGCTGCCGGACGGCTCCAAAGCGCTACGTTTTGACCAGATTGCTTTTGCAGCCTTCGAACTGCATATTCTTCAGCGCCCAGGCGCCGCAGCGGATTACACCGCAGAAGAACAACGCCAGGCGCTGAATTACTTCAATGCTATGAGCGATGCCGATATCGAAAAGCTGACCCGCAATATCATTGCCGGCCTGCCCGGTGCGGAAGAGGGCTATACGCTGGATCAGTTCCGTGCGCGCCTCGCTGAATATGACGGCATCAGCAAAGACGATCTGCGCGATAATATGGCGGTATTCCTGCGGGCGATTGTGCCTGTGGCGGAAGAAGTCGGCGTGCGTCTGGCTGTCCACCCTGACGATCCGCCGCGTCCGATCCTCGGCCTGCCGCGCATTGTTTCGACTATCGAAGATATGCAGTGGCTGAAAGAAACCGTCGACAGCATCAATAACGGTTTCACCATGTGCACCGGTTCCTACGGCGTGCGCGCCGATAACGATCTGGTGAAAATGATCGAAACCTTTGGCGATCGAATCCACTTCACGCATCTGCGCTCCACCTGCCGTGAAGATAACCCGAAAACCTTCCACGAAGGTGCGCACCTGCAAGGCGATGTGGATATGGTATCGGTGGTTGCTGCCATCCTGAGCGAAGAACAGCGCCGTAAAAAGGCGGGCGATTTGCGTCCTATTCCGATGCGTCCGGATCACGGACACCAGATGCTTGACGACTTGCACAAGAAAACCAACCCAGGCTACTCCGCGATTGGTCGCCTGAAAGGACTGGCGGAAGTTCGCGGCGTTGAACTGGCGTTAAAACAAACGCAGTTCCGCGATCTGCTGTAAGGTTAACAACAGGGATTGTGCCGCAGGCGCGATCCCTGAAATTCATCAAGGCTGCGCTAGCGCCTGCTCCAGTACCGACAGCACCTTTTTGATCTGCTGTATCTGCAATCCGCCAAACCCGAAAAACATAACAGCATCGCTGTTCTCCCTACGCCATGCGGCTCCTGAGCCATTTTCAATATCTGGCAGAGTGTCAAAGCGGATCCCTGCCAGCAGGCAGCGCTGTTGCAGCCTGGCTATCATATCTGGGTGTCTGTCAACGCGTAACGAGAGGTGCAGACCCGCCGTTGCGCCAGCGATTTTCCCTGACGGAAACAGAACAGAAAGGCCATCGCGTAACAGATTGAGGCGCGCCGCATAGTTGCAGGCCAGCTTGCTGATGTGCGAATAAAACACCTGATTTTGCATTAATTCGGCTAAAAATTGCTGCAATAGCCACTGACTGCCGTTGTTGTTGAGCGCTTTCATATTCTTTACTGCCGGGAGCAGTTCATCAGGACAAATGAGATAGCCAAGACGCGTTCCCGGCCCCAGCGTTTTGGAAAATGTCCCCATGTAGATAACCCGGTTGTGATAATCCATAGCTTTCAGTGCAGGAAGGGGGTTCTCGCCATAGGTAAAAACAGCATCGTAGTCGTCTTCAAGGATATAAGCGCCGACGCGCTGCGCCCACGTCAATAATGACTGACGGCGCTCCAGCGAAAGGACGCTTCCCATTGGATACTGGTGAGCCGGAGTCACATAGCAAAGCTGGGTTTCATATTCGGGTAATTTATCTGTTTGCAGCCCGTGGTTATCTACAGCAATTGACGTAATGTCTGCACCGTAATAATTAAACAGATGCCATGCGCCAGAATAACAAGGGGATTCGGTCACAACGTGGCACTTTTTTTGCTGACTGACGGCATGATGAACAATAAATATTTGACTGAGCAGCGACAATCCTTCCTGAATCCCATTGGTAATGATGATGTTCTCCGCCCGGGTATTAATGCCGCGAGATAAATTAAGGTACCTGGCTAGTTGCTCACGCAGTGAAAATAATCCATTTGATGAATGATATCGGGTAAACAATTGCTCTTTAAGTACGCTTGGCGCGTTATTCCATTTTCGCCAGCTTGCCCAGGGAAAAGCATTGGGATCGGGGACGCCCATCCGGCAGTAGCACTCCCGCCCAGGCTCTGCGTAAACATCGGTAGAGACCCCGGCCGCTTTTGGTGTTACTGGCGGAGAGCCCTGGGGGACGGACACATGCGCTGGGGTTACACGTACAGGCGTGGTGAATATCACCTCATAGCCAATGCCGTGTCGGCTCTTAATTAATCCAGCCGCCATCAGCTTATCATAGGCCATCACTACCGTTATTTTGGCAATGTTCAATGCCTGAGCCTGCTCGCGAATAGAGGGGAGTTTATCTCCACACAGCAAATCACCCCGCTGAATGGCCTGTAAATAAAATTGAAATATCTGCAACTGCAGCGGAGTCCGGCTTTCTCTATCGAGAGTCAGTTTGAGCATGATAAATTCCTTATTTATAGATGGTAATTATATTACGGACTTCTGCTCTTTACTATTTGACGAACCTCATAGAGTGGATGCTGTTCCTATAATCTGCCTTCGCTGTCTCTATTTTTGATTTTTATTATCCCTTAGCGTGTCGCTATTAAAAAAATGGAGGCAAGCATGTCGTGGATAAGAAAAAACGCACTATGGTGCGCATTCGCCGGGGCGGTAGCAATGGCCCTGGCTATTTGGGGAACGTGGCAAGGCGTTCATTACACCAGTTCTACCGAGTTTTGTTTATCGTGTCACTCGATGCGCACATCTGGCGAGGAGTATAAAACCAGCGTGCATTTTCGTAATGCTTCTGGTGTGCGTGCGGAGTGTAAGGATTGTCATATTCCGCCAGGCATCGTCCCAACGCTGGTTCGTAAAACGCAAGCCTTAAACGACCTCTACCACACCTTTATCTCTCCTTCGATCGATACCCCGGAAAAATTTGCCGCAAAGCGGGCGGAGTTGGCCCAGCGAGAATGGGCGCGCATGAGCGCGAATAATTCTGCGGTGTGTAAATCCTGCCATAGCTACGAGGCGATGGATCACGGCAAGCAATCGGCAAATGCAGCGGCGCAAATGACCGCGGCGGCGGCAAAAGACAGTAACTGTATCGATTGTCACAAAGGCATTGCCCATCACAAACCCGATATGAGCAGCGGTTTTCGCGATCGTTACAAGCAGCTGCAGCGTCAGGGAGAGCAGTTACCCACGGCGACGACGCTGTATTCGTTAGGCGAAAAATCACTGACTGCGACAGCAGAGAGCCCGGCAGGTAAAGCCATGCTGTACCCGGCAACGCAAGTGCGTGTGCTGAAAAGAGAAGGGAAAAACGTTCAGATAGAGCTGACCGGCTGGCGGGAAAGCAAAGGACGTGGACGGGTGATTACCCAGTATATGGGTAAACGCGTTTTTGCTGCCGTATTAGATGCCTCGCTGATGAGCAATGTGAAGGTTGAGCAAACACAGGTTGATCCGGAGTCACATCAGGAGTGGCAGCAGGTAAGCGTGATGGCCTGGAGTTCGGCGGAGGGGTTTACCGACAATATTGACCCCCTCTGGCAATACGCCGATCAGATGTTGCAATCCACCTGTAGCGCTTGCCACAGCACGCCGCCGCCGACCCGCTATTCCGCGAATGGCTGGATCGCCGGACTGAAATCCATGTCCACCTACTACCGGCTTAATCCGGTGGAAGACCGTACGTTGTTGAAATATCTCCAGACTCACGCCAGCGATATACCTCAACCTAACAATTCAAAAGGATAATTTATGGATATTCATGATTTTAATCCGTCACGTCGACGGTTTTTAAGCGGAATGCTGGCAGTCGGTGCCGTCAGCGCTTTAGGGCCAAATCCACTGATCTCAAAGGTCTGGGCAGCGGGTGAAAACCTGGAGCAATGGATCCAGTCTGGCTCGCACTTTGGCGCTTTTGAAGCCAAAGTCGTGAACGGTGAATGGGTCGATACCCGCCCCTTCAAACATGACAAATACCCCTGCGATATGCTCAATGCCGTTCGGGAGGTGGTCTACAACCCATCGCGCGTGCGCTACCCGATGGTGCGGCTGGACTGGCTGCGCAAGCGTGAAAAGTCAGATCGCAACCAGCGCGGCGATAATCGCTTTGTCCGTGTGAGCTGGGATCAGGCGTTGGATCTGTTCTATGAGGAGCTTGAACGAGTACAAAAGACCTACGGATCTTCTGGTGTCTTTACCGGGCTGGCGGACTGGCAAATTGTTGGCAAATATCATAAGGCCGGCGGCGCGATGGATCGGGGACTCGGCTTGCACGGTAGCTATGTAACGACCGTCGGCGACTACTCGGCAGCCGCAGCGCAGGTGATTTTGCCGCATGTGATTGGTTCGCTGGAAGTTTACGAGCAGCAAACGTCGCTCCCGCTGGTTATCGAAAATACCCAAACCATCGTGCTGTGGGGCTGCGATCCTATCAAGAATCTGCAGATCGAGTTCCTGGTTCCCGATCACGATGCGTTTGGTTATTGGCAGCAGATTAAAGAAGCGGTTGCGCAGGGTAAGATGCGCGTTATCAGCGTTGATCCGGTGCGTAGCAAGTCGCAAAACTATCTTGGCTGTGAGCAGCTGGCGCTGCGACCGCAAACGGATGTCGCGTTATTGCTGGCGCTGGCGCATACCCTGTACGAAGAAAAACTGTATGACGTGGCGTTCATTAACGATTATACCGTGGGCTTTGAACAGTTCTTGCCGTATCTGCTTGGGGAAAGCGACAAGCAGCCGAAAAATGCCGAATGGGCGGCGGAAATCTGCGGCCTGACGGCGGAGCAGATCCGCGACTTCGCCCGCCTGCTGGTCAAAGGCCGGACACAGTTTATGGGCGGCTGGTGCGTGCAGCGTATGCACCATGGCGAGCAGTATCCGTGGATGCTGGTGGTGCTGGCCAGCATGGTTGGACAAATTGGCTTGCCGGGCGGCGGAGTAGGGTTTGGCTGGCACTATAACGGCGGCGGGACGGTCACCTCTGGCGGTCCCGTCCTGTCCGGCCTCGGGAGCATCAACAATCCTCCGGCCGCGAAATACAAAGCGGATTTCCGCGGCGCTTCAGAGCATATTCCTACCTCGCGGATGATCGATTGCCTGCTGGCGCCAGGCAAAAAGATCGCTTTCAACGGTGAAACATTAACTTTCCCTGATATCAAAATGGCGATTTTCAGCGCCGCCAATCCGTTCCATGCGCAGCAGGATCGTAACCGCATGATCGAAGCGTGGAAGAAGCTGGAAACCGTGGTCGTTCTGGATCATCAGTGGACAGCATCCAGTCGTTTTGCCGATATCGTCCTGCCTGTGACCACGCGCTTTGAGCGTAATGACATTGAGCAGTTCGGTACACACTCGAATAAAGGGCTGATGGCGATACATCAGGTGGTTAAACCGCAGTTTGAAGCGCGACATGACTTTGATGTTTTTGCCGGTCTGTGCAAACGCTTTGGTCAGGAAGAGACATACCGCGAAAAGCGGGATGAAATGCAGTGGATAAAAGCCATTTATGATGAGGGCGCGAAAACGGGAGCGTCCCTTGGCGTGAGTATGCCGAACTTCGAGAGCTTCTGGCAGGGCGAAGGATACATTGAATATCCTGCCGGGAAGCCGTGGGTGCGTCATGGAGAATTTCGCGAACAGCCGGATATCAACCCGTTAGGAACACCCTCTGGTCTGATTGAAATTTACAGCAAAACCATCGCGGGCTTTGCCTACGAGGACTGCCCGGGGCATCCGGTGTGGATGGAACCCTTTGAGCGTACCCATGGCAGCAAAACAGATAAATATCCGCTGCATCTGCAGTCCTGCCATCCTGATAAACGTCTGCACTCCCAGCTGTGCTCAAGCGAGGCGTTTCGCAACACCTATGCGGTGGCAGGAAGAGAGCCGCTGTACATGAGCCAGTCGGATGCCCGCGCACGTGGCCTGAAAGCCGGGGATATTGCGCGCGTGTTTAACGCCAGAGGCCAGGTGCTGGCCGGGGTGGTGATCAGTCCGGATTACGCGCCTGGCGTCGTCCGGATTCATGAAGGCGCGTGGTATTCGCCGCAGGAAGGCGGGAAAGCGGGCACATTATGCACTTATGGCGATCCGAATGTGCTGAGTGCGGATATCGGTACATCGCAACTGGCGCAGGGGCCTTCGGCGCATACGGTGCTGGTCGAGGTGGAGCGGTACCAGGAGAATGCCCCGCAGGTCACAGGCTTTGGCGGGCCGGAGGTTGTGAAAGAGGAGGGGGCAAGTGCAGCATAATCATATTCATCGACAGCGGGCGGCGGTGTACCAGTGGTTTTCGCAACTGCTGTTCCGCGAGCTGGACGAGGAGCAACTCATCCGCCTGGAAAGTGGGGAAAGCCGACAGTGGCTGGCGTCGTTGACGGCTATCCCTGGGTTATCCGTTGATGTCAAAAACCTGGAACGTAGTCTCGTTCGGGCGCTGCGCCGTGAAAGCCGACAGCTGGAGCTGGCGGCGGACTATGCCTCGTTGTTTTTGCTGGCACCTCCCGGCGGCGTTTCTCCCTATGCGGGGCATTATCCGCATACGACCGCGCCTGAAGAACGTAAGGAAATGAATGTGCTGTTAGTCGAGTATGGGCTGACCCCGCAGGACAACGAGCCTGCCGACCATATTGCTGTACAGCTGGCACTGATGGCGAGAATGGTTACCAAAAAGGAGACGTTATCGGCGCAATATTACTTTTTGCATCATCACATTATGTGCTGGGCACCCCTGCTACGGGAAAGTTGTTTACAGCGGGACGAAGAGGGGGTTTATCCTCAGGCGGTAAACGTCATAACGCATTTTATGCGTGAGGATGAGCTGTATCTGGAATCTCTGTTGATGGATGATTTTTACCTCAGCAGCCAGGGCTGAAAAGAACAAAGGGACAGCAAATGCTGTCCCTTTTCACCGGTGTCGCAGCAGAAAAATTAGTCTGCGCGGCCCATGTAGCGACGTTCTTCGATATGAATACGGATTTTTTCACCTGCACTCAGATATTCAGGAACCAGGATAACCAGACCGGTGCTCATGGTCGCTGGTTTGTTACGCGCACTTGCTGACGCGCCTTTAATGCCTGGTGCCGTTTCAACGATTTCCAGGTCTACCGTTTGCGGCAGTTCAAGCGCCAGCAGCTGGCCGTCCCAGGTCAGTACCTGCATATCCGGCATTCCGCCTTCCGGGATGAACAGCAATTCTTCTTCGATCTGGTCTTTGGTGAAGGTATACGGGGTATAGTCTTCTTTATCCATGAAGACATATTCGTTGCCATCGACATAGGAGAAATCAACGCCACGACGGCTCAGGGTGACGGTATCAACGATGTCATCACCTTTGAAGCGCTCTTCAACTTTCAGACCGGTACGAACATCAGAAAAACGCATTTTGTACAGCGTGGCGGCGCCACGTGCGGTTGGTGATTGAATATCAATATCTTTTACAATCAGCAGTTTGCCGTTGTAATTCAGTACCATACCTTTTTTAATTTCGTTCGCTCTTGGCATCGAAAAAATCCTGTAATGAGGAGTGTCTAAAATATCGCGTAAAACTACTCGCGCCGGGGCATTCAGGCAAGCGGAATTGATGCTTTTGCTGGTGCAAAAAAGGTGTTACTGTGCGCTTCCTGCACAATCCGATGGTTTACGATAAAGAGAGTACTGTATGGAATGCCGTCCGGATTGTGGTGCATGTTGCACCGCGCCTTCAATTTCCAGTCCCATCCCCGGCATGCCTGATGGCAAGCCCGCTAATACACCATGCGTTCAGCTGGATGAATCCCTGCGTTGTAAAATTTTTGCTTCGCCTCTGCGGCCAAAAGTGTGCGCCGGTTTACAGCCCAGTGCGGAAATGTGCGGACAGACGACGCACCAGGCCATGGTCTATCTCATCGAGCTTGAGGCGCTGACCGCACCTTAAACGTCTTTGATGCGCGTCAGACACGCGACGGTGGCGACGATCATCACCAACGCAAACCAGAATACCGCGTGATAGTTCCAGATTTCAGCGGCAATACCCGCCAACGATCCGGCAATAATCCAGCCCACGCGAATGGTATTTGTATAGAGAGTTGTAGCTGAACCCGCTTGTCCCGGCATCAGATCCTGGAAATAGAGCATGCCAATCCCGCCGAGGATGCCGATGTAAATCGCGTTCAGCAGTTGTAAGCCAAGTAATATCGCCGGAGAGTGGGCTAACAGCATGCCGGCATAAAAGAAAAATCCGGCGACAACGGCGATTCTCATTAACAGGCGTTTGCCCAGACGCTTCGCGAAGTATCCGGCAATCAACATGGTTGGGATTTCCAGCCCCGCGGCAGTTCCCATCATGATGCCCGCCAGCTTTTCCGGCAGATGCAGCTCGTTGATAATAAACAACGGCATATTAATGATATAGAGACTGTTGGTCCCCCACATTAATGTGCAGATAACAAACAGTAGCAGCGTGTCGCGTCGATTGCGGCGCGGGGCTTCTACCGCGCCTGTCGCGAGAGGCACGTTTTTACTCATCGAGGGTAAGAACAGCCAGACCATTACGCCGCAGACAACAAACGCCACCGCCGCGCTGAGGTACATCACCGTAAAGCTAAACCCCATGGCGAGCGCGTAGGCCAGCGGCGGGCCAATCACCCAGGCCAGCGAAACCTGCGCACGTAATATTGAACTGAACATGACGGCTTCCCGACCCGTACGGTCGGCGTGCTCGCGGGCGAGAGCAAACATTTGCGGGTTGGCGGTCGAACCAAAACTGCTGAGGAATACCCCGACAAACAGCAGAATAAAATAGTTACGGTTCCAGGCGAACAGCACGCAGGCCAACATCCCCAGCACGCAGCAAAACACAATCAGGTTTTTGCGATCGCCTTTTTTATCCGAACGTCCGGCCAGAAACTGACTCACCAAAATGCCGATCACGGCGCTACCGGTAAAAAAGAACCCGACCATGCCGGGACGGGCATGGACTTCATCCGTCAGAAAAAGGCTGAGCGTTGGCGTCTGCAACGCACCGGCGATACCCGTCAAAAATGCGACAAGCAGGAACGCCGAAGACGTTAAATCAAACGCCTTGGGTGTGGCGGCTACGGGGGTGTTGTGCATGTTTTGATATCAATAATGTGAAGAGACGCGGAGTTTACGCTGCTTGTCAGAAAATAAACAGGGAGCTAAATCAAAATCGGCATCAAAAATCAAAATAGCATTTCAGTCAGAGAATGCTGCTTGCTGACGCTGCTGAATCTGACAAGCTGACGCCGTTTTTGCGTCAGCAATTTTTTCTCATCCGCGGAAAAAATGTGCGTTATCTCTAAATTCAGCAAGTAATTTGTCAACTTTACTTGTGTGCTGAAGAAAAAAGAGCAAGACTTCTTGAAACGTTTCAGCGTCATCTTGCCATAACTGATGGAGTCAGGTGACGCCTTTTTTCTCATGTTAGCTGAATCGTTTCAAATCAGCGGGAGAGGAGAACCATGTTCCAGTTATCTGTTCAGGATATTCACCCGGGCGAACAGGCCGGGAATAAAGAAGAGGCTATTCGCCAGGTTGCCGCTGCCTTAGTGCTGGCAGGTAACGTAGCGGAAGGCTACGTCGATGGCATGCTGGCGCGTGAACAACAGACGTCCACGTTCCTCGGCAACGGTATTGCTATTCCTCACGGTACGACGGACACGCGCGATCGGGTGCTGAAAACCGGTGTGCAGGTGTTTCAGTTTCCGCAGGGTGTGATCTGGGGTGAAGGGCAGGTTGCTTATGTGGCAATCGGCATCGCCGCCAGCTCTGATGAGCACCTCGGTTTACTGCGTCAGCTGACGCATGTGCTGAGCGATGACTCCGTCGCTGAACAGCTGAAATCTGCGACCACGGCGGAAGAGTTGCGCGCGTTGCTGATGGGGGAAAAGCAAAGCGAACAGCTGAAGCTTGATAACGAAACGCTGTCGCTGGACGTCGTTGCCAACTCGCTGGTCACGCTGCAGGCGCTCAACGCCGCACGGCTGAAAGAGGTCGGCGCGGTTGACGCCACCTTTGTGGCCAGAGCCATTAATGAGCAACCGATGAATCTCGGTCAGGGGATCTGGCTGAATGACTGTGCTGAAGGCAATGTGCGCAGCGCCGTTGCGGTCAGCCGCGCAGCAACAGCGTTCGATGTACAAGGCGAAGCGGCAGCCCTGCTGGTGACCGTCGCCATGAATGACGAACAACCGGTTGCGGTGCTGAAGCGCCTTGGCGATCTGCTGCTGAATAATAAAGCTGACCGTTTGTTGAAAGCCGATGCGGCAACGGTGCTGGCGCTGCTGACCAGCGATGATGCCTTAACTGATGATGTACTGAGCGCCGAATTTATAGTGCGCAATGAGCATGGTTTACACGCCCGCCCGGGCACCATGCTGGTGAATACGATTAAACAATTTAACAGTGAAATTACCGTGACAAATCTTGATGGAACCGGCAAGCCGGCGAATGGACGCAGTCTGATGAAAGTTGTGGCATTAGGCGTGAAGAAAGGACATCACCTGCGCTGTACCGCCCAGGGTGAAGATGCTGAACAGGCGCTGAAAGCGATTGGCGAAGCCATCGCGGCGGGTCTTGGGGAGGGCGCGTAATGAGCAGACGTGTTGCTACTATCACCCTTAACCCAGCCTACGATCTGGTGGGTTTCTGCCCGGAAATTGAACGCGGTGAAGTGAACCTGGTTAAAACGACCGGTCTGCATGCGGCAGGGAAAGGGATTAACGTCGCTAAGGTTCTGAAAGATTTAGGTATCGATGTAACGGTGGGCGGTTTCCTCGGTAAAGACAACCAGGATGGTTTTCAGCAGTTGTTCAGCGAGCTGGGTATCGCCAACCGTTTTCAGGTTGTACAGGGGCGTACGCGTATCAACGTTAAGCTGACCGAAAAAGACGGCGAAGTGTCCGATTTCAATTTCTCCGGCTTTGAAGTCACCCCGGCTGACTGGGAACGCTTTGTGAATGACTCGCTGAGCTGGCTGGGCCAGTTCGACATGGTGTGCGTCAGCGGCAGTTTGCCGACCGGCGTTAGCCCGGAAGCATTCACCGACTGGATGACGCGCCTGCGCAGTCAGTGTCCTTGCATTATCTTTGATAGTAGTCGTGAAGCATTAGTGGCCGGTCTGAAAGCGGCACCGTGGCTGGTGAAACCAAACCGTCGTGAACTGGAAATCTGGGCAGGCCGTAAGCTGCCAGAAATGAAAGATGTGATTGAAGCTGCACATGCGTTGCGCGAGCAGGGTATTGCTCACGTGGTGATTTCACTTGGCGCGGAAGGTGCGCTGTGGGTTAACGCTTCGGGTGAGTGGATTGCTAAACCGCCGTCAGTCGAGGTGGTAAGCACCGTAGGCGCGGGTGATTCAATGGTTGGTGGCCTGATTTACGGCCTGCTGATGCGTGAATCCAGTGAACACACCCTGCGTCTGGCAACCGCTGTTGCCGCCCTGGCGGTAAGCCAAAGCAATGTGGGCATTACCGATCGTCCTCAGTTGGCCGCAATGATGGCGCGTGTCGACTTAAAACCGTTTAACTGACAGCAGGAGAGGCATAATGAAAACGCTGCTGATTATTGACGCTAATCTCGGCCAGGCTCGCGCTTATATGGCGAAAACCCTGCTTGGAGCGGCGGCGCAGAAAGCACATCTGGAAATTATTGATAATCCTAATGATGCCGAACTGGCAATTGTTCTGGGCGACACGCTTCCTGCCGACAGTTCGCTGAACGGCAAAAAAGTCTGGCTGGGCGATATTGGTCGTGCGGTTGCGCATCCTGAACTTTTCCTCAGTGAAGCGAAAGGCCACGCAAAACCTTATAGCGCTCCGGTTGCGACAGCGTCCGTGGCCAGTAGTGGTCCAAAACGCGTGGTGGCGGTGACGGCTTGTCCAACTGGCGTTGCCCATACGTTTATGGCCGCTGAAGCTATTGAAACGGAAGCGAAAAAACGTGGCTGGTGGGTGAAGGTTGAAACCCGTGGTTCTGTTGGCGCAGGCAATGCCATTACGCCGGAAGAGGTGGCTCAGGCGGATCTGGTGATTGTGGCGGCTGACATTGAAGTTGATCTGGCGAAGTTTGCCGGAAAACCAATGTACCGTACTTCTACTGGCCTTGCGCTGAAGAAAACGAAGCAGGAGCTGGATAAAGCGCTGGAAGAAGCAACGCCGTACCAGCCAGCCGGCAAAGCGCAGTCTGCAACCACTGAAGGTAAGAAAGAGAGCGCTGGCGCGTATCGTCACCTGCTGACGGGCGTATCCTACATGTTACCGATGGTGGTTGCTGGCGGTCTGTGTATTGCACTCTCATTCGCTTTTGGTATCGAAGCGTTCAAGGAACAGGGTACGCTGGCGGCGGCGCTGATGCAGATTGGCGGTGGTTCAGCTTTCGCGCTGATGGTGCCGGTTCTGGCGGGCTACATCGCGTTTTCCATCGCTGACCGTCCGGGTCTGACGCCTGGTCTTATCGGCGGTATGCTGGCGGTGAGCACCGGTTCCGGCTTTATTGGCGGGATTATTGCCGGTTTCCTTGCCGGTTATGTGGCGAAGCTCATCAGCACGAAGCTGAAACTCCCGCAGAGTATGGAAGCGCTGAAACCGATCCTGATCATTCCGCTGCTCTCAAGCCTGGTGGTTGGTCTGGCCATGATCTACCTGATCGGTAAACCAGTGGCGGGCATTCTGGAAGGTCTGACCCACTGGCTGCAAACCATGGGAACCGCGAACGCGGTGCTGCTTGGAGCGATTCTTGGCGGCATGATGTGTACCGATATGGGCGGTCCGGTTAACAAAGCGGCGTATGCTTTCGGTGTGGGCCTGCTTAGTACGCAAACCTACGCGCCGATGGCGGCGATTATGGCGGCGGGTATGGTGCCTCCGCTGGCCCTGGGGCTGGCAACGCTGGTGGCGCGTCGTAAGTTCGACAAAGCGCAGCAGGAAGGCGGTAAAGCTGCGCTGGTACTGGGCCTGTGCTTTATTACCGAAGGGGCTATCCCATTTGCTGCCCGTGACCCGATGCGCGTTCTGCCTTGCTGTATCGTTGGCGGCGCGATTACCGGAGCTATCTCGATGGCGGTGGGGGCTAAGCTGATGGCGCCGCACGGCGGTCTGTTCGTGCTGTTAATCCCTGGCGCAATCACTCCGGTGGTTGGATACCTGCTGGCCATTATTGCCGGTACGTTGGTAGCCGGTCTCTCCTACGCGGTGCTGAAACGCCCGGAAGCAGAGGTTGTGGCAAAGGCGGCCTGATTTAACGCTGACATCCGGGGCAGAGATTTCTCTGCCCCTTTTTTTATCCATAAGATCTGCCTGGTAGTGTTAAACCGGTTCAGGCAATCATTGGCGCGATGATAAAACCAAAGGCAACGCCAGCAATGATCCCGCCAAGCCCTGGCAACATAAACGGATGGTTTAAGACATACTTACCCACGCGCGTTGTCCCAGTGGTGTCGAACTCCATTGCCGCCAGCGAAGTCGGATAAGTTGGCAGAACAAACACGCCGGTCACTGCGACATAGGAAGCCAGAATGGCCCATGTGGGTACGCCGAGCGCGACGGCAAGAGGGATAATCAGCGGCGTGGTGGCTCCCTGCGAATAGAGAAGCGCGCAGGTACCAAACAGCACCAGCGCCAACAGCATCGGATAAGCCCGTAGGATATCGCCCGCGATATCCTTTATCTCCGTTAAGTGGGCATCAATGAAAGTTGTGCCCAGCGTAACAATCCCCAGAATCACTGCCAACGAACTCATACCCGCGCGAAACGTGGATGTCAGGACAATGGCGTCTGTTGATGTTTTGCATAGCACCACCATCAGACACGCGGCAGCTAGCATGCAGATAATGATAATATCCCGGGTATTCATGGGGTTACCTGCATCGAATCCAGGGCGCAATTGAGGGCATGCGGCAAGAATAACGATGACCACCGTTGCCAGCATAAACAGGGCGACTGACAGTCTGGCACCTGGCGTTGTGCTGTTTTGCCCTGCATATTTACGCACCAGTCCTTTTTGCAGGCGTTCCAGATAGACTTCATCATCCTGTAGCTCACATCCCTGACGTGAGGCGATAAAAGCGGCGACCATCGCGGCGACAAATGAGGCAGGCAGACAAACCGCCATGACCTGAATAAAGCTGATACCGTTGCCTTCCATAATAGTCAGCATAGCGGCCATTGCGGCACTGATCGGCGAACCGGATATCGCCACCTGAGAAGCGACTACGGAGCCTGCGAGCGTACGGGAAGGGCGAATTCCTGACTCTTTGGCAACTTCGGCAATCACTGGCAGAGTAGAAAAGACGATGAACCCTGTTCCCGCCATAATCGTCATCGACCAGGTAATAATCGGCGCAATAATATTGATATATTTAGGGTTACGGCGCATAAAATTACCGGCAATGCGAACCAGATAATCCATGCCTCCGGCGGCCTGTAGCGCCGATGCCGCCACCACCACCGTCATAATAATAAGAATAACGTCAACGGGTGGTGAACCAATTTGCAGCCCAAATCCCAGCGTTAAAATAGCCAGCCCCAGCCCGCCACATAAACCAATACCAATTCCGCCAAGGCGGATACCGAAAAATATTGCGCCCAACACTACGATAATTTCTAGCCAAATCATAATGGCCTCCGCCAGAGAGTAATTTGTAATTAAAATGGATTTTTATTTAATGCAACAATTAAACAGGTAGGGACATTCATTGTGCCAAAAGGTGATTTTTACCCACGCGTTTCTCGTACCATTTAATACCGGCACGAACCAACGAACCGGTTGAATCAATATATTTTTCAGGTGACTTTTTGACGGCTTCAGCAAGAATGACAGGAACTTCAGTACATCCGAGCACGATGACTTGTGCCCCGCGTGAGAAGAGTGCTTCAGCCTGTTCATTCATCAGCGTTTGCGCCCGCTTAGCATCACCAGCTTTTAAGCAATAAATGCTTTCCATCACTTTTTCCTGACTGGATGAGTCAGGGCTGATGCAGGTTAACCCAAGAGATTCTATGCCTTTTTGATAGAGGCCCATGTATAAAGTGGCGTTGGTGGCGAGTAATCCGACTTGCGATTTCCCGCAGTTTTTAACCTCATTGATGGTCGTTTCAACGATACTGAGCAACTCTGTATGGCAGCACGCTTTTAATTCATTAAACCAAAAGTGGGCGGTGTTACAGGGGATCACAATACACTCGGCGCCAGCATCTTCGAGTTTATGCATATAATCGCGCATTGCCGGAAGAGGGGAATGACCATGATGCATTAACGCGTCGGTTCGGTCAGGAATGTCAGGAATAGATGAAATAATTAAGGGGATATGTTCCTGGTCACGTTGCGCAGCGGTAAAAGTGACGAATTTATTAAACAGATCGACCGTTGCAGCAGGTCCCATACCACCAAGCACGCCAATTAAACCTTTCACGATATATACCTCAATTCACCGATGATTAATATTCAGAGCCGGGTTGTGTCTGCTGATAATGTTTAACAGCAGTGAGACGTGAGGAGAAATGCAATAATGTATGGCTTAATGCAAAAACCGCATGACTGTGGTTTATTGTGTAACCTCAGCAGGCCGGTATTCGGCCAGAGGCTCCGCGTTACGCAGCGGACAAGCGGTCGTAACCGATAGGGAGAGAAGTATGTTAATGTTAAAAATGAAGCCTTGATGCAAAAAACGAATCACGGGGCGCTAATGATGAATGTCATCTCCGGAACTATTCAGGCATGATGCTTTAAGGCTAATAGGCATATTTAAATATCCGCGTGATAAGCATGAAAAATATTGAGACAAAATGGTTATATGATTTTCTGACGTTGGAGGCATGCCGTCATTTTTCCCAGGCAGCTGAGGAGCGTAACATATCCCAACCGGCATTTAGTCGGCGGATCAAGGCGCTCGAATCAGCCGTGGGTGTGCTGCTTTTTGATCGCACAACGAGCCCACTGCAACTCACGGAGGAGGGCAAGCTATTTCATTCGCAAACCCGTAGTTTGTTGCAACAGCTGGAATGTAATCTGGATGAGCTAAGCGGCCACAATTTACTGGGTGTACCCAATATCAAAATAGCGGCGGCACATTCTTTGTCGCTGACGATGTTGCCCAGATTGGTGCACTCAATGGCGGCCTGGGGGGAGGAGTTTGTCTATCACGTTGAAGCTATTGATGTTGTTCAGGCGGTGAATACTCTGCGCGAGGGGAAAAGCGATTTTATTATCTCCTTTCGGGATGAAGACTTAATGCAGTCACCTTTCTGCGGCTTGAAGGTTTTTGAGTCTGAACTGTACCCCGTTTGTGCTGCAGATGCGCAGGGTAAGGCGTTGTTTGATATCTATCAGTCGCAGGCACCGATTCTGAACTATACCAGCACATCCTACATGGGAAGATTGGTAAACCGTCATCTGGCGGAAGTAGGCGGCATTTCAGCCCGAACGCTGTTTATGTCTTCGATGAGTGAGTTATTAAAAAATATGGCATTGGATGGGCATGGTATCGCCTGGCTGCCGGCGTGGACAATCGTAAACGAACTGCGCGAAAAGCGGCTGGTTTGTCTGCAGACGCCGGAACTGATGGTGCCTATTCAGGCTTATATTTACCGAATGGATACCCGGTTGAATAAAACGGCTGAGCACTTCTGGCGGATTTTGTACAACCATATGCCAGAGGACCTTGTTTCGCTCAGTTGATACGAACCGGATCGTCTGGCGCATCTGAAAAATCTCCGGTTATGCCGGAGTTAAACTCTTTAGACTGCTTGAATTGTGTACTACCTCTCATTTTCTCTTTCCTTTACAGACTGTATCTATAAAAAATTGTGATTCTGTTCATATCTATTGAGTTTAGATCTTGAATATGGATTTACTTTGTCAAAAACACGCTTACTATGAACACATGTTTGATAGTGAACATGTGCTCTAATAGCCTGATGTGTGGCGTTGGTTATTTTTAACGAACTCATTTGTGGCAAGTTAATTGCCAGGGGACGTGCTATGCGTGAAAAGGAATACATAGTAACTATTGGCTCGGCCAATATGGATGTTGCTGGGTATTCGCATGCTTCTCTAAATTATGCGGATTCGAATCCAGGAAAGATAAAATTCACCCCCGGCGGAGTTGGACGTAACATTGCACATAATCTCGCGCTGCTGGGGAAAAATTCATGGTTACTGACGGCGGTTGGTAATGATTTTTATGGACAATCGTTATTGGCGCAAACCAATCAATCCGGAGTTCATGTTGATAAGTGTCTTATCGTTCCCGGAGAGAATACGTCCAGTTATTTATCATTGCTTGATAACACCGGTGAAATGTTGGTTGCCATTAATGATATGAGCATTACCGAACATATTTCAGCAGATTTTTTATCACAGCATCATGATTTTATTCGGCAGGCGAAAGTCATCGTCGCCGATTGCAATATCAGCGAAGATGCCCTGGCATGGGTGCTGGAAAATGCCGGAGAGGTTCCGGTGTTTGTTGACCCGGTATCGGCATGGAAATGCGTCAAAATTCGCGAGCGGCTTGCACAAATTCACACTCTTAAACCCAACCGGCTTGAAGCCGAAACGCTAAGCGGTATTGCGCTTTCCGGGCGTGATGACGTGGGTAAAGTCGCCGCCTGGTTTCATGATCGCGGCTTAAATAGGCTGGTGCTCAGCATGGGCGGCGACGGTGTTTATTACAGTGATATTGCGGGGAGTCGTGGTTGGTCGCTGCCGATTAAAACTCACGTCATTAATGTTACCGGAGCTGGCGATGCGATGATGGCTGGACTGGCTTCCTGCTGGGTAGACGGCATGCCCTTTATTGATTCGGTTCGATTTGCGCAGGGTTGTTCATCAATGGCGTTAGCCTGTGAATATACCAATAACCCTGATTTGTCTGTTGCGAATGTAAGCTCATTAGTGGAGAACACAGAATGTCTGAATTAACTCTTTCCTCTGAATTATTACAAATATCTCCAGAAGTACAGGAAGCATTAAACAGTAAGAAGCCGATTGTTGCACTTGAATCAACCATTATTTCTCATGGTATGCCATTTCCGCAGAATGCCCAGACAGCGATTGAAGTAGAAGAAACAATTCGTAAACACGGTGCGGTTCCTGCGACCATTGCCATTATTGGCGGAATAATGAAAGTTGGTTTAAGCAAAGATGAAATTGAGCTGCTTGGGCGAGAAGGTCATAGCGTTACGAAAGTAAGTCGTCGTGATTTGCCGTTTGTGGTCGCGGCAGGAAAAAATGGTGCAACGACTGTTGCCTCAACCATGATTATTGCCGCCCTGGCGGGAATTAAAGTATTTGCGACAGGGGGAATAGGTGGAGTTCATCGTGGTGCTGAACATACCTTTGATATTTCCGCGGATCTGCAAGAACTGGCGCATACCAATGTCACGGTAATTTGTGCCGGGGCGAAATCTATTCTTGATCTCGGCTTAACTACTGAATATTTAGAAACCTTTGGTGTGCCGTTAATTGGTTATCAAACCAACGCGTTGCCAGCATTTTTCTGCCGTACCAGTCCGTTTGAGGTCAGTATCCGTCTGGACAGTGCGCAAGAGATTGCCCGTGCCATGGCGGTGAAATGGCAAACGGGTCTCGACGGCGGTCTGGTTGTTGCGAACCCCATCCCAGAGCAGTTTGCGATGGCCGAAGAGAAAATTAATGCGGCAATCGATCGGGCGGTAAAAGAAGCGGAAGATCAGGGCGTTGTGGGCAAAGAGAGTACGCCGTTCCTGTTAGCGCGGGTTGCAGAGCTGACCGGTGGTGACAGCCTGAAATCAAATATTCAGCTGGTGTTCAACAATGCGGTACTGGCCTGTGAAATTGCGAAGGAGTATCAGCGCCTCGTCTGACAGAATTTCCCGGGCAGAATGCGGTCGCCCGCGAATATCAAACCTACCAAAACCTGGCGATAACGCCGGGTTTCCTGGCATGAAGGGAATTTCATTATGGATATAATGAGAAGTGTTGTGGGTATGGTGGTATTACTGGCCATCGCGTTTCTGCTGTCAGTAAATAAAAAACGTATCAGTCTGCGCACGGTCGGGGCTGCACTGGTACTGCAAATCGCAATCGGCGGCATTATGCTGTACTTCCCGCCGGGAAAATGGCTGGTTGAACAGGCTGCGCTCGGTGTCCACAAGGTGATGTCATACAGTGACGCGGGAAGCGCATTTATCTTTGGCTCCCTGGTTGGGCCAAAAATGGATGTGCTGTTTGACGGAGCCGGGTTTATCTTTGCTTTTCGGGTGCTACCGGCCATCATTTTTGTGACCGCACTGATCAGTCTTCTCTACTACATTGGCGTGATGGGGCTGTTGATCCGCATCCTCGGCGGTATTTTCCAGAAAGCGCTGAACATCAGTAAGATCGAGTCATTTGTCGCCGTAACGACGATTTTCCTCGGGCAAAACGAGATCCCGGCGATCGTGAAGCCGTTTATTGACCGCCTGAATCGCAATGAGCTGTTTACCGCTATTTGTAGCGGGATGGCCTCGATTGCTGGCTCAATGATGATCGGTTACGCCGGAATGGGCGTTCCGATTGACTATTTGCTGGCGGCATCGTTGATGGCAATCCCTGGCGGTATTTTGTTCGCGCGTATGCTGAGTCCGGCAACTGAAGAATCTCGCGTCACCTTTGAGAACCTGTCATTTACTGAAACGCCACCGAAAAGCATCATCGAAGCAGCGGCGAGCGGAGCGATGACCGGGCTGAAAATTGCTGCTGGCGTGGCGACGGTCGTAATGGCATTTGTTGCCATTATCGCGCTGATTAACGGCATTATTGGCGGAATTGGTGGGTGGTTTGGCTTTGGTCATGCCACTCTGGAAGGGATCTTTGGCTATGCGCTAGCCCCGCTGGCGTGGATTATGGGTGTGGACTGGGGCGATGCGACGCTGGCAGGCAGCCTGATCGGACAGAAGCTGGCGATTAATGAGTTTGTCGCTTATCTCAACTTCTCGCCGTATCTGCAAACGGGTGGAACGCTGGATGTGAAGACCATTGCGATTATCTCGTTCGCGCTGTGCGGTTTCGCTAACTTTGGTTCGATTGGCGTTGTCGTCGGGGCATTTTCGGCGATAGCGCCACAGCGTGCCCCGGAAATCGCGCAGCTTGGCATGCGCGCGCTGGCAGCAGCAACGCTGTCAAACCTGATGAGCGCCACTATAGCCGGTTTCTTTATCGGGCTGGCATAGCGAAAATAATGCCGGATACGCGTAGCGCCATCCGGCATTACATTTAAGCAGTTTGCAGCAAATACAAGGCGTTATCTGCTGAGAGAGTTGGGTTGTTGATGCTGACGCTGGCTCGCGATAATGCCGCGCAGGCCATGGCAAAGTGAGCGCTTTCACGAAATTCACTACCTTCCAGAAAGCTGTACAGCAATCCCGCCATAAAAGCATCGTCGGCGCCAAAACTGTCTACAACCGTATGCTCAGGAGGCGTCAGTAAAAACTGTTCTCCGTCCTTTTCGCTGCAAAAAACGGATTCATCTTCCAGGCAAACAAAGATTCGTTTTACCCCTTGCTGATGGAGACTGTTAACGGCCAGTACGCGATCGGCATCTGAATGAATAGGTTGACCCCACAAAATCGCCAGCTCTTTCTGCGTTGGTTTTAGCGTATGAATACGCGTAAACCAGGTCTTCATTTTTGCCGCTTTGAACTCTGAAACGGTGTCAATGAATACCGGAATATCATCAGCAATAGTAAAGACCCACTCAATGGCTTCGGCAGTCAGATTGCAATCTGCCAGTACGACACCGGAATGGCGGATCAAATCTCGCGAACTGTTCAGTAACTGCGGCGTCAATTGTTGCAGGATATGGGTATCGTTAATTGCCAGTACGGTCTCTTCCTGCTGATTAGCGATCGACAGGTAAGTTGAGGTGTTATGTCCATGCAGGCGTATGCAACTGGAAACGTTAACACCGGCCTGACGCGTTTGTTCCAGCAATGTTTCGCCATAGAAATCACTGCCAACAGCGGAAATTAAGTGGACGTCACGGCCCAGCAGCGCCAGGTTGTGGGCGATGTTACGTCCCACGCCGCCTGCCGAGCAGTGAATGCTACCAGGGTTAGAGGCAGCCTGAGGATAGTGGATGTCAGCAACACCACGAATATCCATATTGATCGCCCCAACAACCACGCAATAATCCTGTTCGGTAAGGATATAACCTTTACCTTTGATCATGCCTTTACGCATCAAATCCATAATATGCGCAGCAACGCGTGAACGGCTGATCTGCAAAATATCGGCGATTTCATTCTGCTGAATCAACGGATTGCGACGCAGGATCTTAAGGATCTGCTTTTCCCTGTCGTTCATGATTATGCCACCGCTTTTTCTGTTTGCTGGGCTTTCAGCCAGGCAATCTCTTCTGCCCAGATATCTGGATTAATCGTTTCCAGCACCAGCGGAATGCCGTCAAAACGATTGTCCTGCATGATCCAACGGAACGCATCGTGGCCAATATTGCCTTCACCTAAGCTGTGGTGACGGTCAACGCGACTGCCAAATGCGCTCTTGGCGTCGTTCAGGTGCATACCGCGTAGGTACCTGAAGCCGACAATACGTTCAAATTCCGCAAACGTCTTTTCGCATTCCTCGACGGAGCGCAAATCGTAACCGGCCGCGAAGGCATGGCAGGTATCAATACAGACGCCGACGCGGGACTTGTCTTCGACGCCGTCGATAATGGCGGCAAGGTGCTCAAACTTAAATCCAAGGTTGCTGCCTTGTCCGGCGGTATTTTCGATAACTGCCGTAACGCCCTGGGTCTGAGCAAGGGCGATGTTGATGGATTCGGCAATGCGGGCCAGACATTCATCTTCCGGGATCTGCATCAAATGGCTGCCCGGGTGAAAGTTCAGCAAGGATAAGCCCAGCAGTTCACAGCGCTGCATTTCATCTATAAACGCATCACGTGATTTTTCCAGCGCATCGCTAACCGGATGACCGAGGTTAATCAGGTAACTGTCGTGAGGCAGGATCTGGGCGGCAGTATAATGATACTTCTCGCAGGCAGATTTAAAATCATCAATGATTTCGGTGGTCAGCGGCGCGGCACGCCACTGGCGCTGATTTTTGGTGAACAGGGCGAATGCGGTCGCTTCGATTTCTGCGGCTCGAATAGCGGCGTTAGCCAGACCGCCAGCGGCGCTTACGTGCGCTCCGATATATTTCATAAATTTAACCCGCCATACTCAAATACAAAAAGGGAGAGTATAGCGGGTTAATAGAGGTGAGTCGTGATCGTTTATGCCATCAGCGCGTGGATAGCGACGTTAATCGCACCGCCACCCACAATCAGCCAGACAAACAGCAGCAGGGCCATCAGTAACGGTTTGGCACCGGCTTTTTTCAGCGCGCTAACGTGCGTGGTCAGCCCCAGGGCAGCCATCGCCATTGCCAGCAAAATGGTGTCCAGCGTTACCAGCATGTTCACTACTGACTGTGGCAGCAGGTGGAACGAGTTAAAAATTGCGACCACAATGAACAGGATGGCAAACCATGGAATGGTTATTTTGCTCTTCTCACCGCCCGTGGCCGGAGACAGTTGTTTAACGCGTGCGGCCAGGAGGATAAGGAACGGTGCCAGCATCATGACGCGCAGCATTTTGGCAATAACCGCGGCGTTTTCCGCATCCGGGCTAATGGCGTGCCCGGCAGCCACAACCTGTGCAACTTCATGCATGGTGGAGCCAATGTAAATGCCGTAGGTTTCTGGGCTAAACCAGTGTGAAAGCAACGGATACATCGCCGGATACAGGAAGATAGCGATAGTACCGAAGATAACCACGGTGGCGACAGCGACGGTCACTTTACTGGCTTCTGCTTTCACCACTGGTTCGGTTGCCAGCACGGCGGCGGCACCACAAATGCTGCTCCCCGCGCCAATCAGCCAGCTGGTGTGACGGTCCAGACCAAATACTTTCTGCCCCAGGAAACAGGCAATCATAAAGGTGCTGCTTAGCGTTAATACATCAATCACGATACCGCTGACGCCGACGTCAGCAATTTGCGCGAAGGTGAGGCGGAAACCGTAGAGGATAATCCCCAGACGTAATAAATGTTGTTTCGCGAACAGCACGCCGCTGTCACAGCTTTTCCAGATGTGCGGATAGACGGTGTTGCCGAGAATCATCCCCAATAAGATGGCTAAGGTGAGGGCGCTGAACCCGGCACCTGCGACGGCGGGAATGGATCCTCCCCATAAGGCGACCCCAGTGATAACTGCACTCAGGGCAAGCCCCGGAATAAAATGCCACGCTGTACGACGATGAGTCTGTAAGGTGAGTTCTGTCATATCCTTCTCCTTTATCTGGGTAAAAGAGTAAGGCGAAGTGGTTTAAAAATAAAATTGATTATATATTTATAATTAATCTATATAAGTGGTATACCCGTCATACTTCAAGTTGCATGTGCGTTGGCTGCGCTCGTTTACCCCAGTCACGTACTTAAGTACGCTCCGGGGGATGCTCTCTCTTGCCGCCTTCCTGCAACTCGAATTATTTAGGGTATAAGTAACGGCTATCCGGTGGAAAACGACTATGCATATCACCCTGCGACAACTTGAAGTGTTTGCTGAGGTACTAAAAAGCGGCTCAACGACCCAGGCATCTGTCATGCTGGCATTGTCGCAGTCGGCGGTGAGTGCGGCGCTTACCGATCTGGAAGGGCAACTTGGCGTGCAACTGTTTGACCGTGTCGGCAAACGGCTGGTGGTTAACGAACACGGACGCTTGCTTTATCCGCGCGCGCTGGCGTTACTTGAGCAAACGACCGAAATCGAACAGCTTTTTCGCAAAGATAATGGCGCCATTCGGGTCTATGCCAGTAGCACCATCGGTAATTATATTCTGCCCGCCATGATCGCCCGTTATCGCCAGGACTTCCCCGATTTGCCGCTGGAACTTAGCGTGGGCAACAGCCAGGACGTGATCAATGCGGTGCTGGATTTTCGGGTAGACATCGGGCTGATTGAAGGGCCGTGTCACAGTACGGAAATCATCTCTGAACCGTGGCTGGAGGACGAACTGGTGGTGTTTGCGGCACCGTCGTCACCGCTCACAAAGGGGCCCATTACGCTGGAACAGCTGGCTGCTTCGCCGTGGATCCTGCGTGAGCGAGGATCGGGTACGCGTGAACTGGTGGATTACCTGCTGTTGTCTCATCTGCCAAGATTTCAGATGGCGATGGAGTTGGGGAACTCCGAGGCCATTAAGCATGCGGTGCGCCATGGTCTCGGGATCAGCTGTTTGTCGCGTCGGGTCATTGCGGAGCAGTTACAGGCAGGGACGCTGAGCGAAGTTACCGTGCCACTGCCGCGTTTAGTGCGCACTCTCTGGCGCGTTCATCACCGGCAAAAACATATCTCCAATGCCATTACGCGTTTTTTATATTACAGCGACCAGGTTGAGTAGGGCGAATAGCGCGCTAACTCTCGTCAGGCCACCCTATCCATAATGGCTGTTACGTCTTAACCGCCTTGTGCCGCCCGTTTTCTGCTTTACTTATAATCCGCGGCCAGTCATGAAGGTCTCTTATAACAGCGCATTTGTGCCGGAAGAATGCCATTTCGTCTGCTACAATCGCGCCTCATTTTTTGGATGGATAGCATTTTCACATGGTTTCCGAAACTAAAACCACAGAAGCGCCCACGCTACGTCGTGAACTGAAGGCGCGTCACCTGACGATGATTGCCATTGGAGGCTCCATCGGTACAGGTCTTTTCGTTGCATCTGGTGCAACTATTTCTGCGGCGGGTCCTGGCGGCGCGTTGTTCTCTTATATCCTGATCGGTCTGATGGTGTACTTCCTGATGACCAGCCTCGGTGAACTGGCTGCCTATATGCCGGTTTCCGGCTCGTTCTCCACTTACGGTCAAAACTACGTAGAAGAAGGCTTTGGCTTCGCGCTGGGCTGGAACTACTGGTACAACTGGGCGGTAACGATTGCCGTTGACCTGGTGGCCGCACAGTTGGTGATGAGCTGGTGGTTCCCGGACACGCCGGGCTGGATCTGGAGCGCACTGTTCCTCGGCGTTATCTTCCTGCTGAACTACATTTCCGTTCGCGGATTTGGTGAAGCGGAATACTGGTTCTCGCTGATCAAAGTTACCACTGTAATTATCTTCATCGTGGTTGGCGTGATGATGATTTTCGGTATCTTCAAAGGCACTCAGCCAGTGGGCTGGAGCAACTGGACGACCGGTGATGCACCGTTTGCCGGGGGTTTTGCCGCTATGATTGGTGTGGCGATGATCGTCGGCTTCTCTTTCCAGGGAACTGAGCTGATCGGTATCGCGGCAGGCGAATCTGAAGATCCTGAAAAGAACATTCCACGTGCGGTGCGTCAGGTGTTTTGGCGAATCCTGCTGTTCTATGTGTTCGCAATTTTGATTATCAGCCTGATTATCCCGTACACCGATCCGAGCCTGCTGCGCAACGATGTGAAAGACATCAGCGTTAGCCCGTTCACGTTGGTATTCCAGCATGCGGGTCTGCTGTCAGCCGCAGCAGTAATGAACGCGGTTATCCTGACGGCGGTACTGTCAGCGGGTAACTCCGGGATGTATGCCTCCACGCGTATGCTTTACACCCTGGCATGCGACGGTAAAGCGCCGCGTATTTTCGGCAAACTGTCTCGTGGCGGTGTTCCGCGTAACGCGCTGTATGCGACGACTGTGGTGGCGGGACTGTGTTTCCTGACCTCTATGTTTGGTAACCAGACCGTGTACCTCTGGCTGCTGAACACCTCCGGGATGACGGGCTTTATCGCCTGGCTGGGGATTGCGATTAGCCACTATCGTTTCCGTCGCGGTTATGTGCTGCAGGGGCGCGATGTGAAGGATCTGCCGTACCGTTCTGGCTTCTTCCCGCTGGGTCCGATCTTCGCCTTTGTGCTGTGCCTGATTATCACTCTGGGCCAGAACTACGAAGCGTTCCTGAAAGATAGCATTGACTGGGGCGGCGTGATGGCAACCTATATCGGTATCCCGCTGTTCCTGATTATCTGGTTTGGCTATAAGCTGGCGAAAGGAACTCATTTTGTTCGCTACAGCGAAATGAAATTCCCGGATCGCGTGAAGAAATAACAGTATAAAAAGCATAACAAAAACCCCGGCATGATGAGTGCCGGGGTTTTTTTATTGCGCCAGACTTAGAAGCTGTAAGTCAGGCCAACCGTGTAACGACGACCATCGAGAACAGTGTCGTAGGTATCGTAATCGATTTGCTTATCCAGCACGTTATACACGCCAGCGGTCATCAGCAGATCTTTGTTTGCATAATAGCGCAAACCAACATCGACCTGAGTATAGGACGGGGTGCCCTGCGCCATGGAGGTACGGCTCAGGTATTCAGACGTTTTCCCGCGCAGATTCAGACGGCTCCAGAAACCGAGATCCTGCGTGGCCTGCCAGTCCAGCGTGGTGTTGAACATATGCTTTGGCATTTTGTTCAATGGCTGACCGGAGAACTGACCGCTTTTCTGTTCAGATTCCGTGTAAGTGTAGTTCGCCGTCCAGTTGATGTCGGAAGTCATCTTCCAGCCGAAAGTGGATTCTACGCCGCGCATATTGGCTTTATCGACGTTAACGCGATCGCTGACGAAGTCATAGTGGGTATTGCCGATGGTACAGGCCGGATCGGAGCTGCTGTTACAGCGGCGCACTTCGGTGATTTTGTCTTTGAAGTCAGTATTGAACAGCGTGACGCCCGCGTTGAGATCGTTGCCGTTATCCCACAGTAAACCGATCTCTTCGCTGAGGCTTTTCTCCGGCTTCAGGTCCGGGTTGCCGACAATGATGCCGTTCAGTCTACCGCCGCCGGTGACCTGTCCCCAACTGGCAGACGACTGGCGCAGATCCGGTGCGCGATAGCCCGCTGAAACGCCGCCTTTTAAGGTCCATTGATCGCTCAGATGCCATACGCCATAACCGCGCGGCGTCCAGTTGTCGCCGTAGTTTTCATCTTTATCCATACGCAGACCACCAGTCAGCGTAAAGGTATCGGTAACGGCCCACTCGTCTTCAGCAAACAGCGCCCAGCTCCAGCGGGTCAGTTTGTTCAGTCCATCAGCAGCTTGCAGCTGGTTGCCGTTATCACTCAGTTTTTCATAACGGTATTGCCCGCCCAACGTCAGGGTGTGCGCCCCAAGGAAGACCTGGTTCTGGTTATTGAAAATCGTGTTGTAGGACTTCATCTGGCGACCTGGGTTTTCGGTCTCTTCCTGCTGGACATAGCTGGTGGAGTTGAAGTCGTCGTAATAACCGCTGTGGGTTAGTGAATACGTTGTGTGCACATACTTGTTTTCGCTTTTACTGTTGGGCTTGCAGCTTCCGTTGCGGCAGCTTTCCTCAGCCATGGATTTGCCTGGCGTACTGTCGCGATCCTGCAGTTCACGTGCGTAATCGAAGTCGATGTCATTTTTATCATCTGGCGTAAAGTTCAGGGTTAAGCCCCCGTTACGCATACGCTGTTCATTGTAGCCATTGAGGATTTTGTCCTCTGCCCGATGAGAGAATAACCCGGTCACTTTTGCGCCGAGTAATCCGTCAATCAGGGGCCCAGACGCATAGGCGTTGGTCTGATAAATATCGCCGGAGTCTCTGTCTTCCTGGAAAGTGGCATCGCCGTGCAGAGAGCCGGTCCAGGCTTTGGTATTCGACACTTTCTTGGTGATGACGTTGATGACGCCGCCCATCGCATCGGAGCCGTACAGAGATGACATTGGGCCACGGATTACCTCGATACGCTCGATGGATTCCAGCGGCGGCAGCCAACCTTGCTCAATACCTGAGTTGTCGCTGTTAGGACGTGTGCCGCGTGTGCTGATGCGTTTACCGTTGACCAGGAAGAGCGTGTATTGCGAAGCCATACCACGAATACTGATATCGCTGCTGCTACCCCCGCCGGTGACGACGACGCCAGGGACATCTTTTAGCGCATCGGTAACATCGCGATAGGCTTTGTCCTCAATCTGCTGCTTGGTAATAACAGATATCGAAGCGGGAGCGTCCTGAATTTTCTGTTCGAAGCCGGTGGCGGTAACCACTACGGTGTCTTGTTCAGCGGCATGCCCGAGTGATGGGAGACTGGCGACGCATACTGCGGCAGCTACAGCCTTAACGTGAGGTATAGTCATTTGTATCATTCCATTTAAATGAATTTACCCGGCATACTTCAAGTTGCAGATGCGTGGCTACGCGCGTTCATACAACTCGAATTATTTAGGGTAACGATCAGCGCGTCATGTGAAAGGCCATGACAATTGTATGTATTTGTCTTTTAAGGACTCTTTTCAGTAAAGAAGCGAATGGATTGTACAAAAGTATGAATGTTTGTAAACACAAATGATAATCGAAATCATTTGTGTTTGATCTTGTTTTGAGGGTAATGCTTTTTAAATCAATAGGATAGTGGAGAAAGAAAAAAGGAGAAAAAGTGAAGGAATGATGGAGAAATGAAGAGGGCTGGCGCCCTCACTCAGGCGTTACTTCAACAAATACTGGGCATGGAAGCGCAGGTGATCCTCAATAAACGACGCAATAAAGAAATAGCTATGGTCGTAACCTGGCTGGATGCGTAGCGTCATTGGCCATGCGGTTTGACGGGCCGTTTCGGCCAGCACCGCGGGTTGCAGCTGATCGGCGAGAAACTGATCGCTGTCTCCCTGATCAATAAGCGTCGGAATCGCGTCTGCGGGCTTGCTGGCCAACATTAACTCGCAGCTGTCCCACTCGGCCCACTGTGATTTATCTTCACCCAGATACGCGCTAAAAGCCTTCTCCCCCCACGGAACGCGGCAAGGATTTACGATCGGCGCAAAGGCGGAAATGCTGGTGTATTTCCCGGGATTTTTCAGCGCCATAATCAATGCGCCGTGACCGCCCATGGAGTGTCCACTGATGGCGCAGCGATCGCTGACGTTAAACTGCGATTGAATCAGTGCCGGCAGCTCATCACGCAGATAGTCATACATGCGAAAATGCGTTGCCCATGGCTGTTGGGTAGCATTGAGGTAAAATCCCGCCCCCTGGCCTAAATCGTATCCATCATCATTGGCAACCTGTTCGCCGCGCGGACTGGTGTCCGGCATCACCAGTACAATGCCCAGCTCAGCCGCGATGCGTTGTGCGCCGGCTTTAGTCGTGAAGTTTTCATCATTGCATGTCAGACCCGACAGCCAGTACAGCACCGGAGGCGGGGTGTTATCGCGCGGGGGAGGAAGAAAAATACTGAAGGTCATGGTGCAATTTAACGTGGCGGAGTCGTGACGCCAGCGTTGCTGCCAGCCTTCAAAACAGCGGTGCTCTTCAAGCATTTCCATGCGGGGCTCCTTGTTGTGTTGAACCTGAATATGTTTGCGAACTCACCATAATACAGATTATTCATGGCACTGTGAGCAACTTTCACTTCCGCATTGAGCAAACATACTTCATCATCTATATAACTTTACATTAACACTCGACGTCGCCGGGTAGAACGACAAGTGAAATCGCTACGCTGAAAGGCTGTGCCAATTTCAATAATTATCGCGGTGAATACTGGATTATGTGCGCCGCCTCACGCACAATGTTCTGGCTGTGACACAGCCTAAAAACTTTGCCCCATGCAGGGCAGAGGCGCCCCACCTGCAGGAGAAGAAGAAATGTCATCACTCAGTAAAGAAGCGGCCCTGGTTCATGAAGCGCTGGTCGCGCGTGGTCTTGAAACGCCACTACGCCCGCCCGTGCAAGAGATGGATAACGAAACGCGCAAACGTCTTATCTCGGGCCATATGACCGAGATTATGCAGTTGCTCAATCTCGATTTGAGCGATGACAGTTTGATGGAAACTCCGCATCGCATTGCGAAAATGTATGTCGATGAGATTTTCTCCGGCCTCGACTACGCCAACTTCCCGAAAATTACCGTCATTGAAAACAAAATGAAGGTGGACGAGATGGTCACGGTCCGCGATATCACGCTGACCAGCACCTGCGAACACCACTTTGTTACTATCGATGGCAAAGCGACGGTGGCGTATATCCCAAAAGATTCGGTCATTGGTCTGTCGAAGATTAACCGCATTGTGCAGTTTTTCGCACAGCGTCCGCAGGTTCAGGAACGTCTCACCCAGCAAATTCTCACCGCGCTGCAAACGCTGCTCGGGACGAATAATGTGGCGGTGTCGATTGATGCGGTACATTACTGTGTGAAAGCGCGCGGCATTCGCGATGCGACCAGTGCGACCACGACCACTTCTCTTGGCGGATTGTTTAAGTCCAGCCAGAACACGCGTCAGGAATTCCTGCGCGCAGTACGTCATCACAACTGATTAGGGCAGGGACCATGGAGCGTAATGTCACGCTGGATTTTATTCGTGGCGTCGCCATTCTTGGTATCCTGCTTCTCAATATTAGCGCCTTTGGCTTGCCAAAGGCGGCATACCTCAATCCCGCGTGGTATGGCAACATCACCTTATCCGACGCCTGGACCTGGGCGCTGCTCGATCTCTTTGCGCAGGTAAAATTCCTCACGTTGTTTGCGCTGCTGTTCGGTGCCGGTCTGCAAATGCTGCTCCCGCGCGGCAAACGCTGGATCCAGTCGCGGCTTACGCTGCTGGTTCTATTGGGTTTTATTCACGGTTTACTCTTCTGGGATGGCGATATCCTGCTGGCATATGGCTTAATCGGCCTGATTTGTTGGCGGTTGATCCGTGATGCGCCGTCGGTAAAAAGCTTATTTAACACCGGCGTACTGCTTTATCTGGTGGGCGTTGGCGTATTGCTGCTGCTGGGGGTAATCTCCGGGAGTGAAACCAGTCGTGCCTGGACGCCGGATGCCTCAGCGTTGCTGTATGAAAAATACTGGAAAATAAACGGTGGAATGGAAGCCGTCAGCAATCGCGTGGATATGATGTCCAATAGCTTGCTGGCGCTGGGCGCACAGTACGGCTGGCAACTGGCGGGGATGATGCTGCTCGGCGCGGCATTGATGCGCAGCGGTTGGTTAAAAGGGCAGTACAGCTTACAGCATTACCGACGCACCGGTGTACTGCTGGTCATTCTAGGGATGGCGATTAACCTGCCTGCTATCGTCGCTCAGTGGCATCTGGACTGGGCATATCGCTGGTGTGCCTTCTTGCTACAAGCCCCGCGAGAGCTGGGCGCGCCGTTGCAAACCATTGGTTACGCCGCGCTGATGTTCGGCTTCTGGCCGCAGCTTAGCCGCTTAAAATGGGTCATTGCCATCGCCTGTGTGGGGCGCATGGCATTAACTAACTATCTGTTACAAACCTTAATCTGCACCACGCTGTTTTACCAGGTCGGCTTATTTATGAAATTTGACCGACTGGAGCTGCTGTATTTCGTCATTCCGGTTTGGGCCGTTAACCTACTTTTCTCCGTCATATGGCTACGTTTTTACCGCCAGGGCCCGGTGGAATGGCTGTGGCGTCAATTAACCCTGCGTGCTGCGGGGACATCATTGCCGCGTACATCCAGATAACGATCTGGATCACATTCGTTAACAAAACGGATGTAAGCGCTTTCATTCCTGTGACATCTCTCACGCAGTGCGTTTCATTGTGCTGACAAAATACCCAGCCTGGGGTGTCTGCGGGCAACCGCAATCTAAAACAGGGCAGTGAATATGATCACCATACGTGATGTGGCACGACAGTCTGGCGTTTCTGTAGCGACCGTTTCCCGCGTACTGAACAACAGTGCGCTGGTGAGTCCCGATACGCGTGAAGCGGTAATGAAGGCAGTTACTCTGCTGGGCTATCGACCTAATGCCAACGCGCAAGCGCTGGCGACGCAGGTGAGCGACACGATTGGTGTTGTGGTCATGGATGTATCAGACGCCTTTTTTGGCGCGCTGGTAAAAGCCGTGGATATGGTTGCCCAGCAGCATCAGAAGTATGTCCTGATTGGCAACAGCTACCATGAGGCTGAAAAAGAACGTCATGCCATTGAGGTGTTGATTCGTCAGCGCTGTAACGCACTGATTGTACACTCTAAAGCACTGAGCGATCGGGAACTCGCCGAGTTTATGGATCAGATCCCCGGTATGGTGCTAATCAACCGTCTGGTGCCGGGTTACGCCCACCGCTGCGTCTGTCTGGATAACATCAGCGGTGCCAAAATGGCGACCCGAATGCTGCTGAATAATGGTCATCAACGCATCGGTTATCTGGCGTCAAGCCATCGCATTGAAGATGACACCATGCGCAAAGAAGGGTGGTTAACAGCCCTGAAAGAGCAGGGGATTGTTGCGGCAGAAAGTTGGGTCGGCACCGGTTCGCCCGATATGCAAGGCGGAGAGTCTGCGATGGTAGAACTGCTGGGACGTAACTTACAACTGACGGCGGTTTTCGCCTATAACGACAATATGGCTGCCGGCGCGCTGACCGCGCTAAAAGACAACGGCATCGCTATTCCATTACACCTTTCTATCATTGGCTTTGATGATATTCCTATCGCGCGTTACACCGATCCGCAACTGACCACCGTACGCTATCCCATTGCCTCCATGGCAAAAATGGCGACGGAGCTTGCGCTACAGGGGGCTGCAGGCACGTTAGACCCGGAGGCGACGCATTGCTTTATGCCGACGCTGGTGCGTCGCCATTCAGTGGCGCTACGGCAGAATGCGGCACCGATCACTAACTCATAACGTTGCGCGATGTAACCGCTTTCAATATGTGAGTAAATTCACAGTATATTAACAATGCGATAGCTATGATGACACTGTTTGTTGCGCTGTAACTACTATGTAACGGTGAATAATCACTTTCACCGAGGTAAAGGTGCCTTAAACAAAAATTAAAGCCTGTTTTTGGAGCGTTGCCAGACACGGAAGAAATATTTTTTAAAAGTGAGCTTCGGCGTTCAGTAACACTTCAGTAACGTTCTGACTGCCGAGCATTTATCTCAAGTACTACCCTGCATAATAAAACCGGAGATACCATGAATAAGAAGGTGTTGACCCTGTCTGCTGTAATGGCAAGCATGTTATTCGGCGCGGCTGCGCACGCTGCTGATACCCGCATTGGTGTGACTATCTATAAGTATGACGATAACTTTATGTCTGTAGTACGTAAGGCTATTGAAAAAGATGCCAAAGCGGTGCCAGATGTACAGTTGCTGATGAATGACTCGCAGAACGACCAGTCCAAACAAAACGACCAGATCGACGTGCTGCTGGCAAAAGGCGTTAAAGCACTGGCGATTAACCTGGTTGACCCGGCAGCGGCAGGCACGGTCATTGAAAAGGCACGCGGGCAGAACGTACCGATCGTGTTCTTTAACAAAGAACCTTCTCGTAAGGCGCTGGACAGCTATGACAAAGCGTTTTACGTCGGTACCGACTCTAAAGAGTCCGGTATTATTCAGGGTGATTTGATCGCCAAACACTGGGCAGCGAATCCGAACTGGGACCTGAACAAAGACGGCAAAATTCAGTTTGTTCTGCTGAAAGGCGAACCGGGACACCCGGACGCTGAAGCACGTACCACTTACGTGATTAAAGAGCTGAACGATAAAGGCATTAAAACTGAGCAACTGCAGTTAGATACTGCAATGTGGGATACCGCTCAGGCAAAAGATAAAATGGATGCGTGGATGTCCGGTCCGAACGCCAACAAAATCGAAGTGGTTATCGCAAACAACGATGCGATGGCAATGGGCGCAGTTGAAGCGTTGAAAGCGCACAACAAAACCAGCGTACCGGTATTTGGTGTGGATGCGCTGCCTGAAGCGCTGGCTCTGGTGAAATCTGGCGCAATGGCTGGTACCGTGCTGAACGACGCCAACAACCAGGCGAAAGCCACCTTCGATCTGGCGAAAAACCTGGCTGACGGCAAAGGTGCGGCAGATGGCACTAACTGGAAAATTGAGAACAAAATTGTTCGCGTTCCGTACGTAGGTGTCGATAAAGATAATCTGGCAGAGTTTACCAATAAGTAAATACTCCGTCTTTGGGCGCAATCTCATTGCGCCCTTAATAACGCACTCTGCAAGGCCAACAAGGTATAATTATGGTCAGCACACATACTCAGTCGTCAGGCGAATACTTGTTGGAAATGACCGGTATCAACAAGTCCTTCCCCGGCGTTAAGGCTCTTGATAATGTCAATTTAAAAGTCCGCCCACATTCCATTCATGCCTTAATGGGGGAGAATGGCGCGGGGAAATCAACATTATTGAAATGTCTTTTCGGTATCTATCAAAAAGATTCCGGTAGTATTTTATTTCAGGGTAAAGAAATCGATTTTCATTCTGCTAAAGAAGCGCTTGAAAATGGTATTTCGATGGTACACCAGGAATTAAACCTGGTATTACAACGTTCTGTGATGGATAACATGTGGCTGGGACGCTATCCCACCAAAGGCATGTTTGTCGATCAGGACAAAATGTACCGCGATACCAAAGCGATATTTGATGAGCTGGATATTGATATCGATCCGCGTGCGCGCGTTGGTACATTATCCGTTTCGCAAATGCAGATGATTGAAATTGCGAAAGCGTTCTCCTATGACGCAAAAATCGTCATCATGGATGAGCCAACGTCATCGTTAACCGAGAAAGAAGTTAATCATCTGTTTACCATTATCCGTAAGCTGAAAGAGCGTGGATGCGGTATTGTTTATATTTCTCACAAGATGGAAGAAATCTTCCAGCTATGCGATGAAATTACCGTGCTGCGCGATGGCCAGTGGATCGCGACCCAGCCGCTGGAAGGGCTGGATATGGATAAGATCATCTCCATGATGGTCGGCCGTTCACTGAACCAACGTTTTCCGGATAAAGAAAACAAACCCGGTGAAGTCATTCTACAAGTACGTAACCTGACCTCGCTGCGTCAGCCGTCGATTCGTGATATCTCGTTTGATTTGCACAAAGGGGAAATTCTCGGGATTGCCGGGCTGGTCGGCGCAAAACGTACTGATATCGTTGAAACGCTTTTTGGTATTCGTGAGAAATCATCGGGTACGATTACGCTACACGGCAAAAAGATTAATAACCACAGCGCAAATGAGGCCATTAACCATGGTTTTGCACTGGTCACGGAAGAGCGCCGCTCAACCGGTATTTACGCGTATCTGGATATTGGTTTTAACTCGTTAATCTCCAATATCCAAAACTATAAAAATAAAGTTGGTCTGCTGGATAATTCCCGCATGAAGAGTGATACCCAGTGGGTAATTGACTCAATGAGGGTGAAAACGCCGGGTCATCGTACACAAATCGGTTCACTGTCCGGTGGTAATCAGCAAAAGGTGGTTATTGGTCGCTGGTTATTAACGCAGCCAGAAATCCTGATGTTAGATGAACCCACGCGTGGTATCGATGTCGGCGCGAAATTTGAAATTTATCAGCTGATTGCTGAACTCGCGAAAAAGGATAAGGGGATTATTATTATTTCCTCTGAAATGCCGGAGCTGCTAGGTATTACCGATCGTATTCTGGTGATGAGCAATGGTCTCGTTGCCGGAATTGTTGACACTAAAACAACAACGCAAAACGAAATCCTCCGTCTTGCGTCTTTGCACCTTTAAGATTAGGGGCTCCTCATGAGTGCGTTAAATAAGAAAAGTTTTCTTACTTATCTGAAAGAAGGCGGAATTTACGTTGTTCTTTTGGTTTTGCTGGCGATTATTATTTTCCAGGATCCCACTTTCTTAAGCTTACTGAACCTGAGTAATATTCTGACGCAATCCTCGGTGCGTATAATTATCGCATTGGGTGTGGCCGGGCTGATTGTTACCCAAGGGACAGACCTGTCGGCGGGACGTCAGGTTGGCCTGGCGGCAGTCGTGGCGGCAACCTTGCTACAGTCGATGGAGAACGCCAACAAGGTGTTCCCGGAAATGGCTACAATGCCAATCATCGTAGTCGTGCTGATTGTTTGCGTGATTGGCGCCATTATCGGTCTGGTGAACGGTATTATCATTGCTTATCTGAATGTGACGCCGTTTATTACCACCCTGGGTACGATGATCATCGTTTACGGGATCAACTCCCTGTACTACGACTTTGTCGGCGCATCGCCAATTTCTGGCTTTGACAGCGGATTCTCCACCTTCGCGCAGGGCTTTATTGCGCTGGGTAGTTTCCGCCTCTCCTACATCACCTTCTATGCGCTGATTGCGGTGGCGTTTGTCTGGGTGCTGTGGAACAAGACCCGCTTCGGTAAAAACATTTTCGCCATCGGCGGAAACCCAGAAGCCGCGAAAGTGTCCGGGGTCAACGTTGCGCTGAACCTGCTGATCATCTATGCGTTGTCTGGCGTGTTTTATGCCTTCGGTGGTTTGCTCGAAGCCGGGCGTATCGGCTCGGCGACTAACAACCTCGGCTTTATGTATGAGCTGGATGCGATTGCGGCGTGCGTGGTTGGCGGCGTGTCGTTCAGCGGCGGGGTAGGGACCGTGTTTGGCGTGGTGACCGGTGTGATTATCTTCACCGTCATCAACTACGGTCTGACCTACATTGGCGTGAACCCTTACTGGCAGTACATTATCAAGGGCGGCATTATCATCTTCGCGGTCGCGCTGGACTCACTGAAGTACGCGCGTAAGAAGTAATCGTATACTGCAAAAAGCCCGGTGCAGCGTAATCTGTACCGGGCTTTTTTGTCAGCGTTACAACGTTAACGCATGCTCTTTCTCACCAGATTTAAATTTCACCTCACCCAGCTCAATACAGGCTACCGGGCAAACGTGACCACACAGCAGGCATCCCACACATTTTTCTGTGTTGCAGTACGGTGTGCGGGTTTCCTCGTTCCATTCCATCGCCTGATGTCCACCGTCATAACAGGAGATGTAGCAGCGGCCACAGCCAACGCATTTATCAAGATGGATGTACGGGTAGACGATGTAGCTACGGTCAAGATCCTCCGCGGGGATGATATTGGCATTGGCAAGACCAACCATCTCCTCCAGTGAGTCAAACCCTTGATCGGCGAGGTAATGTGACAGCCCGCTGGTCATATCCTCCACAATCCGGTAGCCATACTGCATGATCCCGGTGGTCACCTGCAGCGTGGCCGCGCCTAACAGTAAAAACTCGGCGGCATCTTCCCAGGTCTCAATTCCCCCGATGCCGCTAATCGGGAAATCGCGCAGTTCAGGGTGCATGCGCAGTTGTTGGATAAATCGCAAAGCAATAGGTTTAACGGCCTTGCCGGAGTAGCCGGAAATACTGGATTTACCGTTGACGACCGGCATCCCGATTTTTCGATTCAGATCGATATTCGTGATGGATTTAACCGTATTGATGGTCGCGATACCGTCGGCACCTCCGTGTTTTGCTGCCAGAGCCACTTCACACATATCACCAATGTTCGGTGTCATTTTCGCCAGCATCGGCAGGGACGAGCCGCGTTTAACGGCCCGACAATACTTTTCAACCAGCTCAGGGCTTTGCCCGACATCGCTACCCATGGCATGTGAGGTCATTTGCGGGCACGAGAAGTTACACTCGATCATGTCTGCACCCGCGTCTTCAACCAGGCGGGCCAGTTCCTGCCATTGCTGCTCATTTTCCCCCATAATCGACGCAATCAGGACTTTGTCCGGGTAGTCCTGTTTCAGTCGGCGAATTGCGGCCAGATTCTCCTCCAGCGGATGCTCGGCAATTTGTTCCATGTTTTTGAAGCCAATAAAGCCGGTATCTTCTTTGGTGAGATGGTCAAAACGAGGGGAGACTTCATTAGCAATAAAGAACCCGATCGTTTTAAAAACAATGCCACCCCAGCCGCTATCATAGGCTTTGGCGCACATTTCATAGCAGTTGCCCACCGGAGAGGAAGAGAGGCAGAACGGGTTGGGGAATTTGACGCCGCAAAAAGTAATAGAAAGATCTTTCGTTAACATGAGCAAGCTCCCTCTAAATAGTGATGAATGGCCTGAGCGGCTTCTTTTCCTGTTTTCACGGCGTAAACAACGGTTTTATCGCCTTTAACAATATCGCCCGCAGCAAACAGAGCCGGATCGGCGGTTTGATAATTGTGCGTATCGATAAGATTGCGCTGTGGCTTTAACGCGGCGAAATTATCAAGCTGAGCATGTTGGCCGACGGCGAGAATAATCTGTTCGGCTTCAAGCGTGAGTTCTCCTGGCAGGCGTACGTGCTTAAAGGTGACTCGATTTCCGCTAACCGCCACGGGCGTGAAGCCGTCAATTATCGACACCCCTAAAGCCTGTGTGCTGCTGAATTCTTTGTCGCTGGCCGGGAAGTCGGCGAGTTCTTCACGCGCGACACAGGTGACTGACGGGCAGCCCAGCAGCTTCAACGTACTGGCGACATCCATCGCCACGTCGCCACCGCCGATGATTAATGCACTTTGTGCGACGGTAATATCGCCGTTGGATTGGCGGGCTCGTTGCAGAAAATCGACGGCGATTTCGACGTGATTCGCCCTCTCAAACAGAGGCAACGTTGAACCGTAAGACATCCCTACGGTAACCAGTACGGCGCGGTATTCTGCTTTGAGTTGCTCAACGGAAAGGGCATTGCCGACTTCACAATTGCACTTGATGGTCACACCCATTTCAACGATACGGGCAATTTCAAGATCCAAAACTGCCTGCGGCAGACGAAACTCTGGAATGCCATAACGCAACCAGCCACCTGGCTGGGCCTGTTTTTCGAAGATTGTCACATCATAACCAAGATTACTTAGCGTTACGCTGGCCTGTAACCCTGCCGGACCCGCCCCGATGATAGCTACCTTGCCGAGCGTTTTTGTTGCTGGCTGATAGATTTTCATTGCGGTCTGCTGTTCAAAATCGGTAATAAAGCGTTGCAGACGTGCAATATCGATAGGTTTATCAATTCCTGAGCGCGTACATCCGCGCTGGCATAATTTTTCGGTTGGGCAAACCCGGGCGCACACCGCACCGAGCGCATTATTTTCGCGGATAGTTTCGGCAGCGCCTTTAAAATTACGAAAATAAATAGAGCGAATAAATTTCCCTGGGTCTGTTTGCGCCGGGCAATCCTGACTACAGGGGGCGTCGTGACATAATAAACAGCGGGAAGCCTCTTTTATTGCTAATAATGGGGTAAAAGCAGGCGTGAGCTCATCCAGATAATTTTGTTGTGGCATATTTTCTTCCTTAATGCTTGAGTAAATTAAGGCAAACCGTTAATAACAAAATATAAAAAGTGAAGGCTATTCTTAAGGCTAAGCACTGCAGGAAGAGTATTCTGTGAAAGGATTCACAAATAGAAGATAGTCTGAGGGAAATGCTGGCGGGCAGCATTAATCCCTTACATTGAAATGGTAACTATTATCAAAATATTAGCTATTCTCAAATGCTAATATAAAGGAAAATTCTTTAGCGATAAAAGACTAAGTAAATAACCATCCCGAAGGATAAACATCCGCACCCGGCATAAACCAGCACATAAGACCAAAATTGCAGGGGTTCTTGATTGCGATAAGCGTAAACCGGTTCGCGCGCATTCTTTTTAATTTTATCTACGGCCCCAGAGCGCCAGCCTTTCCATGCTTCGCGAAAACAAAATACGGGAATGAGCAGAAAGGCCAACACGACGAAAAGGGTTTGTACATCCATGCTTATTTTCCTTGTTTCTTTTGTAATTCGAGCAGTTGTTCAGGCGTGACCGCCGGATATCCCTGTGCATCGTCCGGTACCTGATGCATGGTAGGGATGGGCACCAGCGGGCCTAAAAAGCGGGGTTCACGTTTGAAAATATAGAGATCGGCCAGTGCGCCAAAGCGGGCGCCAAATTCACGTACCCGTACGGTGAGCATATCCTTTGGTGAGGGCACCGCATAGCACTGGGCCTGGATGCCCATATGCAGCGCAATAAACAAGGCGCGCTCACAGTGGAATCGCTGAGTAATAATGATGAAATCGTTGGTATCGAACACCTTGCGGGTTCGTACAATTGAATCGAGCGTCCGGAACCCGGCGTAATCAAGCACGATGTCAGCGGGATCGACACCGGCGGCAATCAGATCTTTACGCATCGTCATGGGTTCGTTGTAGCTTTGCTGTGCGTTGTCGCCGCTCAGCAGCAGATAGTTTACCTTTCCACTGTTATAGGCGTTCAATGCGCCCTGAATGCGGTAGCGGTAATACTGGTTGATGACGCCGGTGCGATAGTATTTCGCCGTGCCCAGGACCACACCGACCTGGCGGTAGGGTAAATCCTGCAATTCGTCGTAGATGTAGGGAGCGGTCTTCCAGCTCATCCACCTGTCGAGCCCAAGCACAGTCAAAAGCAGCAAGCCTACCAGGACTAACAGGCTGTAAAACACGCGCTTTAACATGCAGAAAACTCGTTATTTGGATGGAATTTCAATCAGGCTACTGTACCGGAAGACGTAGCGCAAGAAACAGCAATCTGATTGAGGGGATTTTCAGCAAAACGGCCCTATTGGATGGTAGCAACAGCAAATCTGGCCGACAACCTCGAGCGATTGCAGGCCAGATAAGCGTAGCGCCAGGCAATTAACCGAGCAGCACGCGCTCAATATTATTGCAGCCCAGCGCTTTCAGGGTAGCGGAGGTCGCATCCCACTGAATCAACGGCGCATCGGCTTTTTCAGCCAGCACAGCACGCTGGATATCCGGGTAGTCATAACCGTTAAGGTTCAACAGGTTTAACGCGCCTTGCAGCGGCGGCAGGGTCGGGTTGAAGGCGGCATTTTCCGCATAGCTACCGCTAAAAATTCGACCATCTTTACATTCCAGCGCCACGCCGCTTGGGGAGTTGCTGTACGGCATATGACATCTGTTAGCGGCGGTGATAGCCGCTTGGGTCAACGCATCGCCCTGCAGCGCGAAGCCGTGATCCTGATCGTCCATCAGCAGTGTTTTAATCTCCAGATCTTTCGGTCCGAAGGCGTCTGGTAGGTAATCGCGCAGCACGTGTGGCGCACGTCCCGGCAGATGAATACGTAAATCCAGTCCACTGTTCAGTTCGTTCATAAACTGGCGACAGTGGCCGCACGGCGTGTAGTTGACGGTGATGGCGGCGAGCCCTTTTTCACCGCGCAGCCAGGCATGGCTAATGGCGCTTTGCTCGGCATGAACGGTTTGCTGCATGGTCGCCCCCAGGAACTCCATGTTCCCACCGAAGTACCAGGTGCCGCTGATGCCGCGAGAAATTGCCCCAACGTTGAAGTTGGACAGCGGAGTACGCGCGCAGGCCGCAGCCAGCGGCAGTAGAGCGAATGCCAGCGCGTCTTCGTCCAGTCCCGATTCGCGTTTCAGCAAAGAGACCTGCTCAGCAGTCAGCATGGCGGGGAAATGCGCATCCGCCAGAACAGGCGCCAGGGCTGATTGCAAGTTATCCGCGAGTTGGGCAAAAGCAGTTTGAAAACGTGGATGCATGGCGATGCCTCATAACAATGTAATGGAATCGTAGTCTACGGGCCTGTTACGGCTTTATATGTGATCCAAATCTCATTATGTATGCAACTTATGAAACTTAAATTAAAAATGTGCAACGCATCGCAAATAATTAGCCAAAAATTGAAGGTTAACCGACCAGGGCCAGAATAATCGGGAACAGGAATGGGGCGACCAAGGAGGTGATAATGCCGCAAATAACCAGCGCCAGAGAGCTAAACGCGCCTTCCTGATAGTCCAGCTCTGCACAGCGTGCGGTACCCAGGGCGTGCGAAGCGGTACCCATAGCCAGTCCACGTGCGGCTTTGGTGCGAATACGCATCGCATTGAGCAAAGTATGACCAAACACAGCCCCGAGGATACCAACAAAAATGACGCACACGGCGCTGATGGCCGGAATACCACCAATACTGCCTCCCACTGCCATAGCGATAGGCGTGGTTACCGATTTCGGCATGATTGACGCAGCAATTTGCGGCGATGCGCCCATCAACAAGGCGATTGTTGTACCTGTAACCATCGCCACAACGCTCCCCGCAAAGCAGATGGCAATAATTGATTTCCAGCGAGCGCGAATCTGGTGCAGCTGTTCGTATAACGGATAGGCCAGCGCAACCACGGCAGGTTGCAGCAAATCGTTCAGCACCTCACTGCCTTTGAAATAGTGATCGTAGGGAATTCCGGTCAGCATCAGAATGGGAATGATCACCACCATGGCGACCAGTAGCGGGTTCAATAGAGGCATTTTAAATCGTGCAGCCAGCTTACGTGCGCCAAAAAATACCGCCAGCGTAAGGGGTAACGACCACCAGATATACGACATCATTCTTTAGACCCTTTTTGCCCAACGATTTTGCGCTCACCGTGCACAATGTGAGAACTCCAGCTCACCACCAGGAAAACGACCAGCGTACTGATGGTACAGGACACCACCACCGGACCAAATTGCGCACGGAGCAGATCAAAGTACTGCATGATCCCCACGCCAATCGGGACAAACAGCAGGGCCATATAGCGAATCAGCACATAGCAGCCGGGGTTAACCCATTTTGCCGGTAGCACCTGCAAAGCCAGTAAGACAAACAGAATCAGCATGCCGATAATGCTGCCCGGAATGGTGATGGGGAGTAGCGATGCAAGAAAAATACCTGCATAGAGGCAGGCATAAATCAGGACGAATGCGCGCAAATATTGCCAGATAATGTTCAGTGCTTTGCTCATAATTGAAACCCTTGACGAGACTGATTCATCATACAATTAAACTTCAAAACGTGCTACCGATCACATCATGAATTCTAAGCATAGAAGAAATAGATATCTGGAACATCGGGCGATGGCCCTAACTGTTCACGTTAAACCTGTGCCAGGTAATACAGAAAACGATTCAGGGCGGTCGTGGGCGTTTCATTGTTGCGCCAGAACACGCCTACGCTGCCTTTTTGTTCAATCTTCGGCAGATTCAGGATAGCCAGCTGTCCCTGGGCGGCATAACGCTGCGCCAGGCGTAGAGAAAGAATAGAGATCATGTCGCTACTTTGCAGCAGGTTGGTGCTGACGTTTATCGACGCCGACTCAATGATGTTTTCCGGTAGCATGACGCCGTTATCTACCAGCGCGTTGTCAATGCTTATCCGGATGGGCGTTCCCGTCGGCCAGACAATCCAGCGCCAGTTAGCCAGATCATGCCAGGTGAGCAGGGGATATTTTGCCAGCGGATGGTTGGGGCGCGCGACGAAACAGACCGGCTCGGTATACAGCACCTGGTAATTGAGCGGCAACTGAAGCGCCCGGCCACCGACGCGTCCGACCACCACATCCACCGAACCCGCGAGCAGATCGTGCAACAGCGGGGTCATCACCTTCTCTTCAATATTAAGATGCAAGGTCGGCAGCTCTGTGAGCAAACCCAGTATCGCCTGTGAAACGCAGTCCGTCGCCACCGGCGAGCAGCCAATCTTCAGACTCCCTACCAGGCCTCCCTGCTTAAAACGGGCGATTTCATACTGTGAACGTTCCATATCATTGATCAGGCGTTGGGCATGCTGCAGTAGCAGCTTGCCGCCTTCTGAAGGGCGTAAGCCTTTGCTATGACGTTCAAAGAGTGTGATACCCATCTCATCTTCGAGCTGCGATAACCATTTTGACAACGCTGGCTGGGTGATATTCATCATTCGGGCGACGTGAGTCAAATTCCCCTGTTCGCCCAGCGCAATAAGCGTTTGCAGGTGGTGTAACTTAAGTTTCTGCGCCCAGTTAGCCATTTGCTATAACCTCCAGGTTATGCCTCTGCATGAAAAGCCATTGTACATTTCATCTCCAAACATACAAAGTCGCAACATACCTAAAACAAAACAGACATCTACTCTACCTGCACTGAGGCATTCACTATGACTCAACAACGTGATCTACAAGCACTGATCGATTCCGCCCCCGTCGGTAAGACCCAGTGGCGCGTTATCATTTGCTGTTTTTTGGTCGTCATGCTCGACGGTTTTGATACCGCGGCTATTGGTTTTATCGCGCCCGACATTCGCACCCACTGGCAACTGACGGCCGGAGATCTGGCGCCGCTGTTTGGCGCAGGCCTGCTGGGTCTGACCGCTGGCGCACTGCTCTGCGGTCCGCTATCGGATCGTTTTGGCCGCAAACGGGTGATTGAACTCTGCGTGGCGCTGTTCGGCGCACTGAGCCTGATCTCGGCTTTTTCCCCCGATCTACAAACGCTGGTCATTTTGCGCTTCCTTACCGGGTTAGGCCTGGGCGGCGCGATGCCAAATACTATCACTATGACCTCAGAATACCTGCCAGCGCGTCGGCGTGGCGCACTGGTCACCATGATGTTCTGCGGTTTTACCCTGGGCTCGGCGATGGGCGGGATTGTCAGCGCACAGCTGGTGCCGGTTATTGGCTGGCACGGCATCCTGGTGCTGGGAGGCGTGCTACCGCTGATGCTGTTTGTGGCTCTGCTGTTTGCGCTGCCGGAATCACCGCGCTGGCAGGTTCGTCGTCAGTTGCCGCAAAACGTGATTGCCAGAACCGTCAGCGCCATCACCCGGGAACGTTATGACAATACCCAATTTTATCTCAACGAGGGCGCCGCGATTGCCAAAGGCAGCATTCGCCAGCTGTTCGTCGGGCAACAGTTGCCCATTACCCTGATGTTATGGGTGGTGTTCTTTATGAGCCTGCTGATTATTTATCTGCTCTCCAGCTGGATGCCAACGCTGCTTAACCATAGTGGAATTGACCTGCAGCATGCCTCATGGGTGACCGCTGCCTTTCAGATTGGCGGTACGCTCGGTGCGCTGGTGCTGGGAGTGCTGATGGATAAATACAACCCTTTCCGCGTGCTGGCAGTGAGCTATGCGTTGGGTGCGGTGTGTATTGTCATGATTGGCCTGAGCGAGAACGGCCTGTGGCTGATGGCGCTGGCCATTTTTGGCACCGGCATCGGCATCAGCGGTTCGCAGGTGGGCCTGAATGCCTTAACCGCCACGCTTTATCCGACGCAGAGCCGGGCCACGGGCGTCAGCTGGTCTAATGCGATTGGCCGCTGCGGCGCGATTGTCGGCTCGCTCTCCGGCGGCGTGATGATGGCGATGAATTTCTCATTCGATAACCTGTTTTTCATTATTGCCGTTCCGGCGGCCATCAGCGCGGTGATGCTTATGCTGCTGACGGCTGTTATCCGCCAGTCGGCCTCTGTCCCTGACGCGTTGTCACGCGTAGGCATCGTGAACAAATAAGGAGAATCTCTATGTCAGAACTTAATCAGGATGTTAAGAACAGCCGTCAGCAGTTTTACCAGCATATTTCCGGGCAGAATCTGACCCCTCTGTGGGAGTCGCTGCACCGCCTGGTACCGCCAACGCCGAACGCACATTGTGCTCCTGCGTACTGGAACTACCAGGAGATCCGCCCGCTGCTGCTGGAAAGCGGCGATCTGATTGGCGCGAAAGAGGCGATTCGTCGCGTACTGGTGCTGGAAAACCCCATGCTGCGCGGACAGTCTTCAATCACCCCAACGCTGTACGCCGGATTGCAGTTAATCATGCCGGGCGAGGTTGCCCCGAGTCACCGGCATAATCAGTCTGCGCTGCGCTTTATTGTCGAAGGGAAAGGGGCATTTACCGCGGTGGATGGCGAGCGCACCCAAATGCATGAAGGGGATTTTATTCTGACGCCACAGTGGCGCTGGCACGACCACGGCAACCCAGGCAGTGAACCGGTGGTGTGGCTGGACGGCCTGGATCTGCCACTGGTGAATCTGCTGGGTTGCGGCTTTGCGGAAGATTACCCGGAGGATCAGCAACCAGTCACGCGCAAGGAAGGGGATTACTTACCACGCTACGCGGCCAATATGCTGCCGCTGCGTCATCAGAAGGGTAACTCATCGCCAATTTTCAACTATCGCTACGATCGCAGCCGTGAAGCGCTGCATGACCTGACCCGCATGGGTGACGCCGATGAGTGGGACGGTTACAAGATGCGTTACGTCAACCCGGTGACCGGTGGTTATCCCATGCCTTCAATGGGGACCTTTTTACAACTGTTGCCGAAGGGCTTTTCCTCGCGGATGGCGCGTACCACCGACAGCACTATCTATCACGTGGTGGAAGGAAGCGGGCAGGTCACCATCGGCACCGAGATCTTCAATTTTTCGCCAAAAGATATCTTCGTGGTGCCAACCTGGCACGGCGTGTCATTCCAGGCCCACGAAGATGCCGTCTTATTTAGTTTTTCGGACAGACCGGTTCAGGAAGCGCTGGGGTTGTTCCGTGAAGCACGTTATTAATTTGGGAGAGAGAAAATGACGCAATACGTATTCGAACCACAAGCGCCTGTTACCGTTCCGGTCGTTGGCAGTAATGAACAGTTTCCCGTGCGTCGCGTTTACTGCGTGGGCCGCAACTATGCCGCTCATGCGCGTGAAATGGGTTTTGATCCGGATCGCGAACCGCCGTTCTTCTTCTGTAAACCTGCCGATGCGGTGGTCCCGGTGGCGGCCGGTCAAACCCTCGAGCTGCCATACCCGTCGCAGACTGATAACTATCACTATGAGATAGAGCTGGTGGTGGCGATCGGTAAAAAGGGCAGCGATATACCCCTGGAAAAAGCGCACGAATATATCTGGGGCTATGCCACTGGTCTGGATATGACCCGCCGCGACAGGCAGATGGAGATGCGCCAGATGGGGCGTCCGTGGGAAATCGGCAAAGCATTTGATCTCTCAGCCCCCATCGCGCCGCTGCATAAAGCCAGCGAAAGTGCAGATGTTAACAACGCGCCTATCTGGTTGCAGGTCAACGGCGACGATCATCAGCGTAGCGATATTCGCCACCTCATCTGGTCCGTTAATGAAACCATTAGCTATCTGTCCGGCTTTTTCGAACTACAGCCGGGCGATTTGATCTACACAGGCACGCCAGAGGGCGTGGGCGCAGTGGTGAAAGGGGATGTGATCACCGGCAATGTAGACGGTTTAACCCCCATCGCTGTGAAGATTGTCTGAGGTGGATGATGAAGCTGTACAGTTTCTTTAACAGCTCCGCGTCATATCGCGTACGCATTGCGCTGGCGCTAAAGGGGCTTGATTACCAGACGGTGGGCATCAACATCCGCATCGGTCAGCAGAACGAGCTGGCTTACCGGCGGATGAACCCGGTAGGGCTTGTACCGACGCTGGTCACTGATGAGGGAGAATCACTCGGGCAGTCGCTGGCGATAACCGACTGGCTGGATGGTCACTTTCCGCAGTCGCCGCTGCTGCCAGCCGACTTCCCGACGCGCAGCCGGGTGCTGGAAATTGTTTATGCCATCGCTTGTGATATCCATCCCGTGAATAACATGCGGGTACTGCGCTACCTGAGCGAAGAGCTAAAGGTCAGTGAAGAGGATAAAAAACGCTGGTATGCGCACTGGATCCAGCAAGGGTTAAGTGCGGTTGAACAGATGCTGCGCCAGAGTCACTCGGGGACGTTCTGCGTGGGGGATGCGCCGACGCTGGCGGATTGCTGTCTGATCCCGCAGTGGGCGAACGCGTTACGTATGGGCTGTGATCTGAGCGGGTATCCGCGCTGTAAGGCGGTATACGATGCCTGTACCCAGCTTCCGGCGTTTATCGCCGCCGCGCCCGAGAATCAACAAGACAAAATTCCAGCCTGATAAGGAGAACGACAATGGCTAAAGTGACACGCGCAATTATCGTGGGTGGCGGGATTGGCGGCGCGGCGACCGCGCTATCGCTGGCCCGTCAAGGCATTAAAGTGATGTTGCTGGAGAAAGCGCACGAGATTGGTGAGATTGGTGCGGGCATTCAGCTCGGGCCGAACGCGTTTTCTGCTCTGGACAGCCTTGGCGTGGGTGACGTCGCTCGCAAGCGCGCCGTTTTTACCGATCACATCACCATGATGGATGCGGTAAACGCGAAAGAGGTTGTACATATTGAAACCGGGCAGGCGTTCCGCGATCACTTTGGCGGTCCTTATGCGGTTATCCATCGGGTTGATATTCATGCTTCTGTCTGGGAGGCGGCACTGGTTCATCCCAACGTTGAGTATCGCACTTCAACTAACGTGGTTGATATTCGCCAGACAGAAGATGATGTGACGGTAATTGATGAGCACGGTAACAGCTGGACAGCGGATATTTTGGTGGGCTGTGACGGTGTGAAGTCGGTTGTGCGTCAGTCTCTGATTGGCGATGCGCCACGCGTGACCGGGCACGTGGTCTATCGTGCGGTGATTGATTGCGATGATATGCCGGAAGATTTGCGCATTAACGCGCCGGTGCTGTGGGCCGGACCGCACTGCCACCTGGTGCACTATCCATTGCGTGGCGGCAAGCAGTATAACCTGGTGGTGACTTTCCACAGCCGTCAGCAGGAGGAGTGGGGGGTGAAGGATGGCAGTAAAGAGGAAGTGCTCTCCTATTTTGCCGGTATTCATGCGCGTCCGCGTCAGATGCTGGATAAGCCGACGTCATGGCGTCGCTGGTCCACCGCTGACCGCGAACCGGTAGAGAAATGGGGGACCGACCGCATTACGCTGGTGGGTGATGCTGCGCATCCGGTGGCACAATATATGGCGCAGGGCGCCTGTATGGCGCTTGAAGATGCTGTCACTCTCGGTAAGGCGTTACAGCAGTGTGACGGCGATGCGGCTGATGCCTTTGCCTTGTATGAGTCGGTGCGTATTCCGCGTACTGCGCGCATCGTCTGGTCGACGCGCGAAATGGGACGTGTGTACCACGCCGCAGGCGTCGAGCGCCAGGTGCGTAATCTGCTGTGGAAAGGCAAATCTCAGGCGGAATTTTATCGTGGTATGGAATGGCTGTACGGCTGGAAAGAAGATAACTGCCTGTTGCCGCGCTGAGCCTCTTTAATCTCCCGAACGGAGGCGCTACCATAGCGCCTCTTTTTTTGCGGGTGACGATATGCGTGTTTTACTGGCGCCGATGGAAGGCGTGCTCGACTCACTGGTGCGCGAGCTGCTGACTGAAGTGAATGATTACGATCTGTGCATCACCGAGTTTGTGCGCGTGGTGGATCAGCTCCTGCCGGCAAAAGTATTCCATCGGCTCTGCCCGGAACTGTATAACAATAGCCGGACGCCATCCGGCACGCGGGTGCGCATACAGTTGCTGGGGCAGTATCCGCAGTGGCTGGCGGAGAACGCGGCGCGCGCGGTAGAACTGGGCTCGTTTGGTGTCGATCTGAACTGTGGCTGCCCGTCGAAGCTGGTCAACGGCAGCGGCGGTGGCGCAACGTTATTAAAAGATCCTGAACTCATCTACCGGGGCGCAAAAGCCATGCGCGAGGCGGTTCCGGCTCATCTCCCCGTGACGGTGAAAGTGCGTCTGGGCTGGGACAACAGCGACAGGCAGTTTGAAATTGCTGATGCCGTTCAGCAGGCGGGCGCCAGCGAGCTGGCGGTGCATGGCCGAACCAAGGAACAGGGCTATAAGGCCGAACATATCAACTGGCAGGCGATCGGTGAGATCCGCCAGCGGCTTACCATTCCGGTTATCGCGAATGGCGAAATCTGGGACTGGCAAAGCGCCCAGGACTGTGTGGCTATCAGCGGATGCGATGCGGTGATGATTGGCCGTGGGGCATTAAATATTCCGAACCTGAGCCGTGTGGTGAAATACAACGAGCCGCGTATGCCGTGGCCTGATGTCGTGATGCTATTGCAAAAATATACCCGTCTTGAAAAGCAGGGTGATACCGGGCTGTACCATGTGGCGCGGATTAAACAATGGTTAGGGTATTTGCGTAAAGAATACTCAGAGGCAACCGCGCTGTTTCAGGAAATTCGCGCATTAAACAATTCACCGGATATCGCGCGCGCGATTCAGGCCATTGATATCGCTAAATTGCATTAACACATTAATCGGCCACCGGAGTGGCCTTTGTTTCAAAAAATCATCTTAAACACGCCAGTTACCACCAATAACCCAATCAGAAAAATAACTAAAATAATCCACAGTAAGATTTTCATCAGCGTTCCTTTTTTGGTGAGTTCAGGTTAAGTATAGGAAAGCCTCTGAAAATCTTCCTGTAATGACCTTACTCCGGTTTACGTGCGCTGAGCAGAAACACCATTGGCCGCTCTTTTTCTTCATCCAGCGCCGGGTTTTCAGTAATCTGTTCAGCGGACGGTCCCCATTCATCGACACAAACGATTTCGAATCCGGCGGCTATCAGCGCATTAATCCAGGTCGCCAGCTTACGGTGCTGTTTTTTGACACCCTCCGCGAACCAGTTACTGATGCGTGTGCCTTCCTGCTGATAATGATTGACCGGCCAGGACTGTTGCCCGGTTTTATCTTTTATCCAACCCTGGTTAAGCGGTGCAGTATAAATGGGATGCTCGGCAGAGAATACCAACATGCCTCCCGGTGTTAACGACTGGTAAATCGTTACGAATAATCGCGCGATATCGCGCAAATAGTGCAGGGCAAGTGAGCTGTAAACCAGGTCAAAGGAATTTGGCGACAGGGAAAGCGTTTCGAGATCTTCACGGCGATAAACGATGCCATTACCCTGCGTCATGCTGTGCGCCTGGGTTAACATCTTTTGTGAAATATCCAGTCCCACTACGCTGGCCGCCTGGTTATCGCGCGCGTAGCGGCAAAACCAGCCATATCCGCAACCCAAATCGAGGATATTTTTTCCCTGTAGAGCGGGGAGCATCGCTTGTATTGTCGGCCATTCTGGCGCACCGTCGAGCCCTTTTACTGAACGGTCCAGCGTGGCATATCCGGCAAAGAACTCGGGATCGTCATAGATATTCTGTGACATAATGTCTCCATCCATAAATTATTAAAATTAATTAATCTAAATTATTTGTTGGGTGTATATTTTGCCGATTATATATTTTTATTGCCAAAGGTGTATTGCCACGCGTAACTAAAAAAGGAAACGCGACAAGTCGTAATCTCAGCACATCTTTTCTTACCTGTGTCTCTCCATGAATCGTAATTCTGCTTTTGTCACGACGGCATTGTTGCCGCTTTTTATTTTGATGTCAGGTTGCGCGCCGATGCATGATGACCGCCAGTCTCTGTCACAGCAGACCCCCGCTGCGAATGTCGATACCACATTGCCTGCGGCGTTAAAAAATGGCTGGCCGGACAGCCAATGGTGGAAGGCATTCCATGACCCCCAGCTTAATGCGCTGATTGACAGCACGTTACGCAACTCCCCTGATATGCAGGTCGCGGAACAGCGCATTCAACTGGCGGAGGCGCAGGCTAAGGCTGTGGAGGCGCAGGATGGCCCGGAGATCGATTTCTCTGCAGATGTGGAGCGTCAGAGAATGTCAGCCGAAGGGCTGATGGGTCCGTTTGCCATTACCGATCCGGCCGCCGGGACGACCGGGCCGTGGTACACCAACGGCACCTTTGGTTTAACTGCTGGCTGGAATCTGGATCTGTGGGGTAAAAATCGGGCCGAAGTGACGGCACGTATTGGGGCCGTTAAGGCGCGTGAAGCCGAGCGCGAGCAAACGCGACAGGTGCTGGCGAGCGGTGTGGCTCGTCTTTACTGGGAATGGCAAACGCAGGCCGGGCTGAAAACCGTGTTGACGCAAATAGAAACCGAGCAGCAGAACGTCATTAACGTTGATCGTCAACTGTATCAAAATGGTCTTACTTCTTCGGTGGAAGGTGTTGAAACCGATATCGATTCCAGCAAAACAGAGCAGCAGCTGAACGATGTCAGCGGTAAAATGAAGGTGATTGAAGCGCGGTTGAGCGCGCTGACCAACTCGCAGTCCACAGCCCTGAAACTCCATTCGACCCCGCTGCCCGCGGTGGAAAGCCAGCTCCCGTCCCAGCTAGGTTATTCGCTGCTGGCCCGCCGACCGGATTTGCAGGCGGCGCACTGGTACATTGAGTCATCGCTGAGCAGCATTGATGCGGCGAAAGCGGCGTTTTATCCCGATGTAAATCTGATGGCATTTTTACAACAGGATGCGTTACATCTGAGCGACTTGTTTCGCCATTCCGCGCAGCAAATGGGCGTAACGGCCGGGCTGACGCTGCCTATCTTTGATAGCGGCAGGCTGAACGCGAATCTCGACATTACTCAAGCGCAAAGCAACCTGACGGTGGCGAATTACAACAAAGCCGTGGTGGATGCGGTGAATGACGTGGCGCGTGCAGCATCGCAGGTAGAAACACTGGCGCAGAAGAATCAGCATCAGCAGCAGATTGAGCATGATGCACTGCGCGTAGTGGGTCTGGCGCAGGCGCGCTTCAATGCCGGAATTATTGCGGGCTCCCGGGTCAGTGAGGCAAAGATCCCGGCATTACGTGAACGGTGCAACGCTCTGCTTTTACAAGGACAATGGCTGGATGCCTCAATCCAGTTGAACCGCGCGCTGGGGGGCGGCTACCACGCTTCGTAACGCACCCGCCCGGTAGACATCGCGCTACCGGGCCGTACTTTTGCTGCTGCGTTTTTTTAACCACCACCGAACGCCTGGCACCAGCACAATCACCAGAGCCAGCCATATCCAGTGCTTAATATGCTGGTCGAGATTGTGTAGCCACGGCGCAATGACTTCTCCCCCCACATAGCCCAGCGTGGTAAATATCAGCGCCCACGCCAGCGCCCCCAGGATATTCAACGGCAGGAAAATTTTAGGCGGCAAATGGCTTGCGCCAATCAGCAACGGGCCGATCACGCGAAAACCATACATAAAACGGGTGCCAATCACGAACAGATAAGGACGGCGCTGGATCATTTTCTGCGCCCGGCGGATTTTGTCGCGATGTTTTGAGAAACGACGCAAAATTTTTCCACCGTAACGACGCCCAAGCAGATACAGCAATTGATCGCCAATCATCCCGCCCAGGGCCACAGAGATAACCACCAGAGGAAATTTAAGTAATCCCTGATGTGCCGCCACGCCGCCCAGCAGGGTAATGGTTTCACCTTCGGCCAAACTGCCAATGACCAATGCGGCGTAACCGTAATGTGCAATAAGACTGTTTATATCCATATGTCTGGATGACCTCCCGACGTTAAGCATACACCCTGTGAATCATCGTGGGGTTTAAAAGCGCTGAATTAGCGGTTCGTCATTTTTGTTGTTGTACAAAAATTAATCCAAAGCTGAATTATACTTGAACTGTTGAGGTCCGGAGCTGACAAGAAGGGGGCGGTATGAACCATGTCTGGGGGCTGTTTTCCCATCCCGATCGTGAAATGCATGTGATCAACAGCGAAAACGAAAGCGTTTCGCATCACTACACCCACCATGTACTGCTGATGGCGGCAATCCCGGTTGTTTGTGCGTTCATCGGTACCACACAAATCGGCTGGAATTTTGGCGATGGCAATATCCTGAAATTATCCCTGTTGACCGGATTTGCAATGGCGATTCTGTTTTACGGGGTGATGCTGGCGGGCGTTGCCGTCATGGGCCGGGTTATCTGGTGGATGGCGCGTAACTACCAGCAGCGTCCGTCGCTGGCGCATTGTATGGTGTTTGCCGGATATGTCGCGACGCCGCTGTTTTTAAGCGGGCTGGTCGCACTTTATCCGCTGGTCTGGCTGTGCGCATTAGTCGGGACTCTCGCGCTGTTTTACACCGGCTATTTACTTTATCTCGGCATTCCGACGTTCCTGAATATCACTCGTGAGGAAGGGTTGAGTTTTTCCAGTTCGACGCTGGCGATCGGTGTGCTGGTACTGGAGGTTCTGCTGGCTATTACGGTAATCCTGTGGGGTTACGGCTATCGGTTATTCTGACGGATAAACCTGTCTACGCTGCGTTGTTGACGTAAAAGTCAGCAACGCAGCATTTCGAGACGATTCTCCTGTGGCAGCAAACCTGCCGGATCGCTATGATGCCTGAGCTAGCTTGAGATAAAACTTAATCTCTGGCGGTGTGCGTTGTGACGTGCGTGAACCATTATCAGAAATCTCATCATGCTGAAATTCCGAGTTTCATTATTAAGCCTTGCCCTGGTGCTGGCCGTTCCTTTTGCACCCCAAGCCGTGGCGAAAACGGCAACTACCGCAGCGGCTTCTCAACCAGAGATAGCGTCCGGTAGCGCGATGATCGTTGATCTGAATACCAACAAAGTTATCTATTCGAACCACCCGGACCTTGTGCGTCCGATTGCGTCGATTACCAAATTAATGACGGCGATGGTGGTGCTTGATGCACGACTGCCGCTGAATGAAAAGCTGAAAGTCGATATTAGCCAGACGCCGGAGATGAAAGGCATTTACTCTCGCGTACGACTGAACAGTGAAATCAGCCGTAAAGACATGTTACTGCTGGCGCTGATGTCATCAGAAAACCGTGCGGCGGCGAGCCTGGCGCATCATTACCCGGGCGGATACAACGCGTTTATCAAAGCCATGAATGCCAAAGCGAAAGCGCTCGGCATGACTCAGACACGCTTTGTGGAACCCACTGGCTTGTCGATTCATAACGTCTCGACCGCCCGTGACTTAACCAAGCTGCTGATCGCCAGCAAACAGTATCCGCTGATCGGCCAGCTAAGTACCACGCGTGAAGATATGGCGACGTTTGCCAACCCTGCGTATACGCTGCCGTTTCGTAACACCAACCATCTGGTATACCGCGATAACTGGAATATTCAGTTAACGAAAACCGGGTTTACCAATGCGGCAGGCCACTGTCTGGTGATGCGCACGGTGATTAACAACAAACCGGTGGCGCTGGTGGTGATGGATGCCTTTGGTAAATATACTCACTTTGCCGATGCCAGCCGTTTACGTACCTGGATTGAAACGGGCAAGGTGATGCCGGTTCCGGCGGCGGCGCTGAGCTATAAAAAGCAAAAAGCTGCGCAGATGGCGGCGGCAGGTTCGGCGAAGGGCGAGCAAACCGCGCAGAACGATTAAATAAGATGTCTTATCCGGCCTACGCATAGCGAATGTAGCAGTAGGCCGGGCAAGCGAAGCGCCCCGGCAACATGCCCGGTAGCGCTTATCTTTTTCAGGTTTACGATTCTTTCCAGAACTTCTGCTTACTCGTTTTCCCAATACCCGGATTCATACTGTTGGTGGGGTCATTCTCACGGTAAAAACGGGTCAAGGTTTCCGGCGCCTGATACAGATGCCCGACGTTATGCTCTGCCGGATACTGCGCCCCACGCTCGCGCAGGAGTTCCAGCATCTGCTCTTTGAGCGCATGCGCATCCACGCCTTTTTTCACGATGTAATCCTGATGGAAGACGTAACACATAAAGTGACCGTAATAGAGTTTGTGCACCAGTTGACTGTCGATCTCTGGAGGCAGATGCTCGTACCATTCGGTGTCGTTACGGCGCAGCGCGATATCCAGCGCCAGAATATCTTCCACCTCATCCGCATGTACGGCCTGATAACGAATAGCCGCGCCAGCCGCCGCGAAGCGGTGCAAGAACGCCTTGCTGCCTTCTTCCGCCGTACAGGCAAAGAAGTCGCCTTCAGCGGTTTTGAAATACTCGCTTAGCCAGTTTTGGGCTTCAGCCACGCCGCCACCGGCCATTTTTAACAGCAGGTGATGCTCGTACTTATCGCGCCAGCTTTTCATGCGCGCCGGTAAGTGGCTGGGGAACAAATGACCAAATTTCTGCATTGCCCGGTCGGTGAAGTGAGGACGGAAAATTTTCACTTTTTCCAGCATCGCATCGGTGCGGCCTTTCAGGGTGAAGAAGAACGGCATTTTGTCGGTGCCGAGCTTGTCGATCATCAGAAACGTATCTTTGCCGTATTGCTCAGCGATGTCGTAAATATCGCGGTGCATATATTCACCGGCGACCGGCAGATGCTCGAATTTTGCCAGAATATGACGGCGGATCTCCGTCAGCACCTCTGGCTGGCTGGTGCCGATGTAAAAGACCTGCTGGTTTTTTTCGGCTTCGAAGGTGTCCAGACGCACGGCAAAGACCGCGAGCTTGCCTGCACAACCGGACGATTCAAACAAGCGATCCGGGTCGGCGTTATAGCGTGCGGGCGTGTCCGCGTCGATATCTCTGACACGGGTAACGTAGTCGTGATCGTGCGCGTGACGCCCGTCGTGGCGAACATCGTCATCTCTAATACGCTCGTCATCCAGTTTGCTCAGGATCTGCTCCGGGGTCTGGCCCAGCTCAATACCCAGATGGTTAACCAGCTGTAATTTTCCCTGTTCGTCAATACGCGCAAACAGCGACATCTCCGTGTATGCCGGGCCGCGCTGTACCAGCGAGCCGCCGGAGTTGTTGCAAATGCCACCGATAACCGAAGCGCCGATACAGGAAGATCCGATTACCGAATGCGGTTCACGGCCAAACGGTTTGAGCGCTTTTTCCAGCGAATAGAGCGTGGTTCCTGGATAGGCCAGAACCTGTTCACCTTTGCCGATGACGTGCAGCTTATCAAGACGCAGGGTGCTGATAATGACAATCTCGCGGTCGTAATCATTACCGCTCGGCGTAGACCCTTCGGTCAGGCCGGTGTTAGCGGCCTGCATCAGGATAATTTTATCCGCGGCGACGCAGGCGCTCAAAACGCGCCACAGTTCTAAAAGCGACCCGGGGAACACGACGGCAAGCGCATCGCCCTGGCCGGAGCGGAATCCCTTGCGATAGCGGGCGGTTTTAGCAGGTTCTGTCAGCAGGTGTGAATGACCCACCAGACGGGTCAGTTCATTCAGGAAAGCTTTATTATCTGTTGTAATGGAAGACATTCTCCACTCCTTGTGGTGGGACTCAATATCGGGAACAAGCATAGCGCTTTGTATGACAATACGCTTTCTCATTCATATTGTCTCTGGTTCGTCTTTTACTGATTCGCGCTGGTTTCGAAAATTAGGAGAATAACCTTAGCTTTCTTTATCGCTCCCGTTTAGTCTTACGGCAAACTGCGGTTTTTGTTATATTTTCGCTGCCTCGTCGGGAAAAAATAAAGAGAGAATCAACATGAAATGGCTATGTTCTGTAGGTGTCGCGGTGAGTCTGGCATTGCAACCAGCGTTGGCGGACACTCTGTTTGGTAACCATCCACTGACGCCAGAGGCGCGGGATGCCTTCGTTACCGATTTACTCAAGCAGATGACCGTAGATGAGAAGATTGGGCAACTGCGTTTGATAAGCGTCGGGCCTGATAACCCGAAAGAAGCCATCCGCGAGATGATCAAAGACGGGCAGGTTGGGGCAATTTTTAACACCGTCACGCGCCAGGATATCCGCAAAATGCAGGATCAGGTGATGGATCTCAGCCGCCTGAAAATCCCTCTCTTTTTTGCCTACGACGTATTGCACGGTCAGCGTACCGTATTCCCGATAAGCCTCGGTCTGGCGTCCTCCTTTAATCTTGATGCGGTCAGAACCGTTGGTCGAGTGTCTGCGTATGAAGCCGCCGATGATGGTCTGAATATGACCTGGGCGCCGATGGTCGATGTCTCGCGCGATCCGCGCTGGGGCCGCGCCTCGGAAGGGTTTGGCGAAGATACGTATTTGACCGCCACGATGGGCAAAACCATGGTGGAAGCGATGCAGGGTAAAAGCCCGGCCGATCGCTATTCGGTGATGACCAGCGTCAAGCACTATGCCGCCTATGGCGCGGTTGAAGGCGGCAAGGAATACAACACTGTCGATATGAGCCCGCAGCGTTTGTTCAACGACTATATGCCACCGTACAAAGCCGGACTGGACGCCGGTAGCGGTGCGGTGATGGTGGGGCTTAATTCGCTGAACGGTACGCCGGCGACTTCGGATGCATGGCTGTTAAAAGACGTGCTGCGCGATGAGTGGGGCTTTAAGGGCATTACCGTTTCCGATCACGGTGCGATTAAGGAACTGATTAAGCACGGTACCGCCGCCGATCCTGAAGATGCGGTGCGTGTGGCGATCAAGTCCGGCATCAACATGAGCATGAGCGATGAGTATTACAGCAAATACCTGCCGGGGTTGATTAAGTCAGGTAAGGTGACGATGGCGGAGCTGGACGACGCTGCGCGTCATGTGCTGAACGTGAAATATGATATGGGGCTGTTTAACGATCCGTACAGCCATCTGGGGGCCAAAGAATCTGACCCGCAGGACACCAACGCGGAAAGCCGTTTGCACCGCAAAGAGGCGCGTGAAGTGGCGCGTGAAAGCCTGGTGCTGCTGAAAAACCGTCTGGAAACATTGCCGCTGAAAAAATCCGCCACCGTAGCGGTTGTCGGTCCGCTGGCCGACAGCAAGCGTGATGTGATGGGCAGTTGGTCTGCTGCCGGGGTTGCCGATCAGTCAGTAACGGTGCTGACGGGGATTAAAAATGCCATCGGCGAGCAGGGCAAAGTGGTATACGCCAAAGGGGCGAACATCACCAACGACAAAGGCATTGTCGACTTCCTCAACCAGTATGAAGAGGCGGTGAAGGTTGACCCGCGTTCGCCGCAGGCGATGATTGATGAAGCCGTTAACGCCGCGAAGCAGTCTGACGTAGTCGTCGCGGTAGTTGGTGAAGCGCAGGGAATGGCGCATGAAGCCTCCAGCCGCACCGATATCACCATTCCGCAGAGTCAGCGTGACCTGATTACCGCGCTGAAAGCCACGGGTAAACCGCTGGTTCTGGTACTGATGAACGGTCGTCCGCTGGCGCTGGTTAAGGAAGATCAACAGGCCGATGCGATCCTCGAAACCTGGTTTGCCGGAACGGAAGGCGGTAACGCCATCGCCGATGTGCTGTTTGGCGATTACAACCCGTCAGGCAAGTTGCCGATGTCTTTCCCGCGCTCTGTCGGACAGATCCCGGTCTATTACAGCCATCTCAATACCGGTCGCCCGTATAATGCCGATAAGCCGAATAAGTACACGTCGCGCTACTTTGACGAAGCGAACGGTCCGTTGTATCCCTTTGGCTATGGCCTGAGCTACACCACATTCACGGTTTCTGATCTGAAACTCTCTTCTCCGACGATGAAGCGTGACGGGACCGTGACGGCCAGCGTGCAGGTGACCAACACCGGCAAACGCGAAGGTGCGACGGTGATTCAGATGTATTTGCAGGATGTTACCGCTTCAATGAGTCGTCCGGTAAAACAGCTGAAAGGTTTTGAGAAGGTGAATCTTAAGCCGGGTGAAACCCAAACCGTTAGCTTCCCAATTGATGTTGAAGCGCTGAAATTCTGGAACCAGCGTATGCAATACGATGCCGAACCGGGCAAGTTCAACGTCTTTATCGGCGTGGATTCTGCCAGAGTGAAGCAGGGCGAATTTGAACTGCTGTAGTAATTGATATCATGCCTGATAGCGTGACGCTTATCAGGCCTGCGAAATCGTACCATCCGGTAAACTCACTTTGGGTTTGCCGGATTTTTTTTATTGTATTATCGCCTTACCGCGAGTAACTCTCAGTGTTACTACCCAATTGCCAGGTTAAGGCTTGATTTTTCGACTATGCTTTTTCCTCAAGTCTCTGAAAAGGGCCGTAAAAGAATGAGGAGTGCAGCATGATAATTTCAAAAGTTTGGGTGGGTTCGCTGGCGTTGTTAGCCGCGATCAGCTTGCCCTTACAGGCCGCGTCACCCGTCACGGTCGGTTCAAAAATAGATACCGAAGGGGCGCTGCTCGGCAACATTATTTTGCAGGTGCTCGAAAGTCACGGCGTGAAAACCGTTAATAAAGTACAGCTGGGTACCACTCCGGTGGTGCGTGGGGCAATTACCTCCGGTGAACTGGATATTTATCCGGAATATACCGGCAATGGCGCATTCTTTTTTAAAGATGAGAATGATCCTGCGTGGAAAAATGCGCAGGCCGGTTATGACAAAGTGAAAAAGCTGGACGCAGAGCAAAATAAGCTGATCTGGCTAACGCCTGCGCCCGCCAACAACACCTGGACCATTGCGGTTCGCCAGGATGTCGCGCAAAAGAATAAGCTTGAGTCCCTTGCCGATTTAGGCCGTTATCTGAAAGACGGGGGGACGTTCAAACTTGCCGCCTCTGCGGAATTTATCGAACGGGCTGACGCGCTGCCTGCCTTTGAAAAAACCTATGGTTTCAAACTGAATCAGAATCAGCTGTTGTCGCTGGCGGGGGGGGATACCGCGGTGACGATTAAAGCAGCGGCGCAGCAGACCTCTGGGGTCAATGCGGCGATGGCCTACGGTACCGACGGTCCGGTTGCGGCGCTCGGTCTGCAAACATTAAGCGATCCGCAAGGCGTACAGCCCATTTATGCGCCAGCGCCCGTTGTGCGTGAATCGGTGCTGCAGGACTACCCGCAAATGGCAGAATGGCTACAACCGGTATTTGCCAGCCTGGATGAAAAAACGCTGCAACGGCTGAATGCCAGTATCGCCGTGGAGGGGCTGGATGCGAAAAAAGTCGCAGCAGACTACCTGAAGCAAAAAGGATGGGTGAAGTAACGGAGTTTGCAGCAGGTGGGTGTTTTGTCGAATATTTCAGTAAATCGGGTGCTGTTGCTGCTGGTGTTTCTTACCATCGCGGCGGCAGCGCTTCCTTTCATTAGCTATGCTCCCAATCGCCTGGTTTCCGGTGAAGGGCGTCAACTCTGGGATATCCAACCCGACATGGCGTGGGGATTAGCGGCGGCCTGTGTGCTGCTGTTTCTTCTGTGCTTTGTACCGGGAAAATCCGGCAATATATTGACGCTTATCATTAGCCAACTGTTGGTGATTGCGGCACTGGTCATCGCCGGCACAACGGCAACGTATCTGGCTCAGACGGGTAGCCCGCTGGCCAGAACCAGCCTGGGCAGCGGGTTCTGGTTAGGGCTGGGACTGATGCTGCTGGCAGCCAGTGACGCCATTCGTCGCATCACCGAACGGGCGTCGTGGCGTTGGTTATTGCACGCACAAATATTCATTTTGCCGCTGGTGTTACTGCTCTCCGGTACGTTTAACGATCTTTCTCTGCTTAAAGAATATGCCAATCGCCAGGATGTCTTTAACGACGCGCTGGCGCAGCATCTGACGATTCTGTTCGCTACCGTGGTGCCCGCGCTGCTCATTGGCGTGCCGCTGGGCGTCTGGTGTACTTTTTCTGTCTCCCGTCAGGGGCCAGTATTCGCGGTACTGAACATCATCCAGACTATTCCCTCCGTCGCGCTGTTTGGCCTGTTAATTGCGCCGCTTGCCGGACTGGTGAAGCACTTTCCCTTGCTGGGTTCGCTTGGCGTAGCGGGAACCGGTCTGACGCCTGCGCTTATTGCGTTGGTGCTGTATGCGCTTTTACCGCTGGTTCGCGGCGTAGTGGCTGGATTGAATCAGGTTCCACGCGATGTACTTGAAAGCGCCCGGGCGATGGGGATGAGCGCGCGTCAGCGGTTTATCTCGGTGCAGTTTCCACTGGCGCTGCCGGTCTTCTTGCGCAGTTTGCGAGTGGTGATGGTCCAGACGGTGGGGATGGCGGTGATAGCCGCGCTGATTGGTGCAGGGGGATTTGGCGCGCTGGTCTTTCAGGGATTGCTCAGTAGCGCCGTTGATTTAGTGCTGTTGGGCGTGATCCCGGTCGTTGTGCTGGCTGTGTTGATTGATGCGCTGTTTGATTTAGGGATCGCGCTGCTAAAGGTATCGAATAATGATTGAATTTCGCCATGTCAGTAAAACCTATGGCCAACAAAAAGCTGTCGACGACCTTAACCTGCAGTTAGGAGAGGGCAGCTTTTCGGTATTAATTGGCACGTCAGGTTCGGGCAAGTCTACCACGCTAAAGATGATCAACCGGCTGGTTGAACATGACAGCGGGCAGATCCGTTTCGCCGGGGAGGAGATCCGCAGCCTGCCGGTGCTGGAGTTACGACGGCGCATGGGGTACGCGATTCAGTCTATTGGTTTGTTTCCCCACTGGACCGTCGCGCAGAATATTGCCACCGTACCGCAGCTGCAAAAGTGGTCACGTTCACGTATTGATGACCGAACAGATGAACTAATGGCGCTGCTGGGCCTCGAGGCGAGTTTACGTCACCGTTATCCGCATCAGCTTTCCGGCGGACAACAGCAGCGGGTTGGAGTTGCGCGTGCGTTGGCCGCAGATCCACAGGTGCTACTGATGGATGAGCCTTTTGGCGCGCTGGACCCGGTCACCCGCGGCGCGCTGCAGCAGGAGATGACGCGTATCCATCGTTTATTGGGTCGTACCATTGTGCTGGTGACGCATGATATCGACGAGGCGCTGAGACTGGCGGAGCATCTGATTTTGATGGATGCGGGAAAAGTTGTGAAGCAAGGTACGCCGCTGTCGATGCTTACTGCGCCAGCGAATGATTTCGTGCAAACTTTTTTTGGCCGCAGTGAACTGGGCGTAAGGCTGTTGTCGCTGCGTACGGTAGGGGATTTTATCCGTCGCGGTGAACACTCAGACGGCGAGCCGCTGGTGGATGAGATGACGCTACGTGATGCATTGTCGGTGTTCGTGGCGCGTGGCTGCGACGTCTTGCCGGTCGTGACGCCGCAGGGGTTGCCCTGCGGGACGCTTCATTTTCGCGATTTGCTTTCGGAGACGCCGACCCGTGAAACGTCTTGCTGATCCATTGCTATGGCTTGTTGCGCTGTTTCTGATCCTGTTGATGGGGTTGCCTCACAGTCAGGCCCTGTTTAGTTCGCTATTTCCGACGCTGCCGCGTCCCGTATATCAGCAGGAAAGTTTTACGGCGTTGGCGTTGAGCCATTTTGCGTTGGTGGGGATTTCAAGCCTTATTGCCGTCATCATTGGCACCGGAGCGGGAATAGCGGTAACCCGGCCCTGGGGCGCGGAATTCAGGCCGATGGTGGAAACGATTGCCGCCGTGGGGCAGACATTTCCTCCGGTCGCCGTGCTGGCGATCGCCGTACCGGTGATGGGGTTTGGGCTTGAACCCGCGATTATCGCGCTGATTTTGTATGGCGTGTTACCAATCTTGCAGGCAACTCTGGCGGGACTCGGCGGAATTTCTCCCAGCGTGATGGATATCGCCAGCGGAATGGGCATGAGTCAGGGCCAGCGGCTGCGGAAAGTGGAGTTGCCGCTGGCGGCACCGGTTATTCTGGCGGGAATTCGCACGTCGGTGATTATTAATATTGGCACCGCTACGATCGCCTCAACCGTCGGGGCGAACACGTTGGGCACGCCGATTATCATCGGCCTGAGCGGGTTCAATACCGCCTATGTGATTCAGGGGGCGCTGCTGGTCGCGCTGGCTGCGGTGATCGTTGACCGCGGGTTTGAGCGATTAGCGAGCCACCTTACCCGGCACGTAAAATGAATGTGTAGCCTGCCAGCATGACGCCGCCGATACCGCCGATGGCCATCAGCAGGAAGAGGGTAATGACACCGATTTTAGCTGCGCTCATTATGCACTCCTTATGTGAATCTAAGGATTGTACACGTTTGTTAACAGAATATTAAGAGCCGATCCTGGTTGGCTTTAAATACCGAGTGGATAAATATCGTGACCTAACGCGCGCCATTCGTTTAGTTGTTGCTGCTGAGCGGGCGTTTGGCTTTCGCCGCACCAGACCAGTAAGGTTCGGCCTTCAAACAGTTCCGGTCGCAATTGGTTTAGCGAGTGGGCGAGGACGTCAACGCGCCATCCCTGCTGGCTGGCTACCCAACCCTCCAGCCATAAGCGAGTGGTATCATGAATGTTCCAGCCGACAACCAGGGCATCTTTACCCTGTTTCTTGCGCGCCGAGGCCAGACAAATCGCGATGTAGTTGATGAGGACACCGTCGAGGATCCCCAGTAACGCCTGCAGGATCGGCTGCTGACATTGCAGGCGGCGGCGTAACGGAATGAACAAATGGGTGTTGAGCGTTTGTGCGGGATAATCCTGACCGCGCTCTTTGATCCACATCCTGAGGCTATGCAGATTATTACTTTGCAAATAGCTCAACAGCGTCTCTTGCTGTTCGCGCCAGCCGTTATGCACATCAATGTTCTCATTGCTGAGCAACATTTTTACCTTACTGACCTGAACGCCGTTATTTATCCAGCGTTTTATCTCACGGATCCGGTCGATATCCGCGTCGTTAAACAGGCGATGCCCGCCGTCTGTTCGCTGCGGTTTCAGTAATCCGTAACGCCTCTGCCACGCGCGTAAAGTGACAGGGTTGATATCACAAAGCAAAGCCACTTCACCTATTGTGTAAAGCGCCATCGTCGTCTCACTTATGCTCGCGAGGTCCCAGTTTTACTTTAGACGCTCTTTTGCGAACCAGGTAGTTTTGTCTGTTTTTTGATCAACAAATGGGTGAATTTGTAGTCATGCTCGCGCTTTCGAGTGATCGTTCTCACAAATTCCTTTTTTTTTGCAACACTTCAAAGAAAGTTACGCGCAGCCCATGTATGTTACGCGCTTTTAAGTGATGTGTGGTTGGCAGGTATGTACGAGTTTAATCTGGTGTTGCTGCTGCTTCAGCAGATGTGTGTGTTTCTCGTTATCGCGTGGCTCATGAGCAAAACGCGTTTGTTTATCCCGCTGATGCAGGTCACGATTCGGCTCCCGCACAAGCTGCTTTGCTACGTTACCTTTTCCATTTTCTGCATTTTGGGCACCTATTTCGGGCTGCACATTGATGATTCTATTGCTAATACCCGCGCTATCGGCGCGGTGATGGGCGGGCTGCTTGGCGGCCCAGTGGTCGGCGGTTTGGTCGGCCTAACCGGTGGCTTACATCGTTATTCAATGGGCGGAATGACGGCGCTCAGTTGCATGATTTCGACCATTGTGGAAGGTTTGCTCGGCGGGCTGGTGCACAGCGTGCTCACCCGTCGTGGCCGTACCGATAAAGTCTTTAGCCCACTGACCGCGGGAGCCATTACTTTTGTCGCCGAACTGGTGCAGATGCTGATCATCTTGTTAATCGCCCGGCCGTTTGACGATGCGTTTCGGCTGGTCAGTAATATCGCCGCGCCGATGATGGTGACGAATACCGTGGGCGCAGCTTTATTTATGCGTATTTTGCTCGATAAACGGGCGATGTTTGAAAAATATACCTCTGCTTTTTCCGCCACTGCGCTCAAAGTTGCCGCCTCAACGGAGGGGATTTTGCGCCAGGGGTTTAACGAGGTTAACAGCATGAAGGTCGCTCAGGTGCTGTATGAAGAGCTGGATATCGGTGCTGTGGCAATTACCGACCGCGAGAAGCTACTGGCATTTACCGGCATTGGTGACGATCACCATCTACCCGGAAAACCTATTTCGTCGTCGTACACCCAACGGGCGATAGAAACCGGAGAGGTGGTGTATGCCGATGGGAATGAAGTCCCTTACCGCTGCTCTTTGCACCCGCAATGCAAATTAGGCTCGACGCTGGTGATCCCTTTGCGGGGGGAAAACCAGCGGGTGATGGGGACCATCAAACTGTATGAAGCCAAAAACCGCCTCTTTAGCTCGATCAACCGCACGCTGGGGGAAGGGATCGCTCAACTGCTTTCGGCGCAGATTCTGGCCGGGCAGTATGAGCGGCAAAAAGCGATGCTCACGCAGTCGGAAATCAAACTCCTGCATGCACAGGTGAACCCCCATTTTTTGTTTAATGCGCTCAACACCATCAAAGCCGTGATCCGACGCGATAGCGAGCAGGCCAGCCAACTGGTGCAGTATCTGTCGACGTTCTTTCGCAAAAACTTAAAACGTCCGTCGGAGATTGTGACGCTGGCTGATGAAATTGAGCACGTTAATGCCTATCTGCAAATTGAAAAGGCGCGATTTCAGTCGCGCCTGCAGGTGACTTTAACGGTGCCTGATGCGCTTTCGTATCAGCAATTACCTGCCTTTACCCTACAACCTATTGTGGAGAATGCCATTAAGCACGGTACCTCTCAGCTACTGGATACCGGCGAAGTGTCGATTACCGCCCGCCGCGAAGGGCAGTATCTGATGCTGGATATTGAAGATAACGCCGGGTTGTATCAGCCAACGTCTGAGGCCAGCGGATTGGGTATGAATCTGGTTGATAAACGACTGCGCGAGCGGTTTGGCGACGATTTTGGCATCAGCGTAGCGTGTGAACCTGACCGCTTTACCCGAATCACTTTACGACTTCCTCTGGAGGAACTGGCATGATCAAAGTGCTGATTGTCGATGACGAACCGTTAGCGCGGGAGAATCTGCGGATCCTGTTGCAGGCGCAAAGCGACATCGAGATCGTCGGCGAATGTTCGAATGCGGTGGAAGCCATCGGTGCGGTACATAAACTGCGTCCGGATGTCCTGTTCCTTGATATTCAGATGCCGCGTATCAGCGGTCTGGAAATGGTTGGCATGCTTGATCCTGAGCATCGTCCGTATATTGTTTTCCTTACTGCCTTTGATGAATATGCGGTGAAAGCTTTTGAAGAACACGCGTTTGATTATCTTCTCAAACCGATTGAAGAGGCGCGACTGGAAAAAACGCTGAGCCGTTTGCGTCAGGAGCGCACGAAGCAGGATGTATCGCTACTGCCGGAGAATCAGCAGGCGCTGAAGTTTATTCCGTGCAGCGGCCACAGCCGAATCTATCTGCTGCAAATGGATGACGTGGCGTTTATCAGCAGCCGCATGAGCGGCGTGTATGTGACCAGCAGCGATGGTAAAGAAGGTTTCACCGAACTGACGCTCAGAACGCTGGAAAGCCGTACACCTTTGCTGCGCTGCCATCGGCAGTATCTGGTGAATATGGCGCAATTGCGGGAGATCCGTCTGGAAGAAAACGGTCAGGCCGAACTGATTTTACGCAACGGGCTGACAGTTCCGGTAAGTCGCCGTTATCTTAAAAGTCTAAAAGAGGCGATTGGACTGTAAAACTGATACACTGCGCGCCATTGCATCACCGACAGTTGAAGGCTCTATGCTAAGTAACGATATTCTTCGTAGCCTGCGCTACACCCTGAAAGCGAACAATAACGACATGGTGCGTATTCTTGCGCTTGCTGACATGGAATCCACCTCCGCAGGTTTTGATACCTGGATGACAAAAGAAGATGAAGCCGGGTTTATTCGCTGCCCGGATATCATTCTCTCCGGATTTTTAAACGGTCTGATTTATCATCTGCGTGGTAAAGACGATTCTGCGCCGGAACTGGCGCTTGAGCGTCGTGTTAACAACAATACGGTGCTGAAAAAGCTGCGTATCGCCTTTTCGCTGAAAACCGATGATATTCTGGCCATTATGACCGAGCAGAAGTTTCGTGTGTCGATGCCGGAAATTACCGCCATGATGCGCGCGCCGGACCATAAGAACTATCGCGAATGCGGCGATCAGTTTCTGCGTTATTTCCTGCGGGGTTTGACGTCGCGAGTGCACAAAACGAAAGCGTAAAACGACGCTGGCGACCGCGATGAATTTCGGGTCGCCAGGATGTTATTTCACCTCTTTAAAACCTGCCGATTCCATTACCGTTTGCATTTGCTTCATGCTGATATTTTTATCGGCTTTCTCAGAAAGCTTCATCCCGGAAATTGCCTGTAACGCTTTTATATCGACTTTTTCCATATCGATAGTGACATTTTCCTGCGCGTAGGTATCTGTATAGGTGAGCTTTTCTTCTACGCCTGCAATATTTTGATATTTAGCGCTTAACGCGTCGAATACTTTTGCGGCTTCCTCTTTATTGCTGGCGCCGACAGACGCATAGCTGATTTTACTTTCGGAGCTTTGTTTCAGAACTTTGTCACCTTTATAGGTGTAAGAGACGGTGATATCCGAACCGTTAAGATTGGCATTGAATGTTTTCGTCTCTTCTTTTTCACCACAACCCGCCAGGGAAAAAACCACAACCGATGCCACGGCGAGAGAAACTAATTTTTGTAACGCTGTCATGTAAAACTCCATTTTATGAATATCGAATGCTAAATAATAATTCTAATGAATATGATGGGGCCGGGCGGCCTTAATAGCAGAGCAGTATAGAATAAATCTAATAGCGATGGCTAAGCAGTCCGAAAATGGAGTGGGGGAGTGTGTTTAAGATTAAAGGTAAATCCCTCAGCAAAAAAAAAGCGCTGCAGTTGCAGCGCTCGAGATGTCTGATTTATTTCACCTGTTGGCCAGGTTTTGCGCCTTCGTCCGGGCTTAACAGGAAGATATCTTTCCCGCCAGGACCTGCCGCCATGACCATCCCTTCAGAAATGCCGAAGCGCATCTTACGAGGTGCCAGGTTAGCAACCATAATGGTCTGACGTCCAATCAGGGTCTGCGGATCCGGATAGGCAGAACGAATACCAGAGAAGACGTTACGCTTCTCGCCACCGAGATCCAGCGTCAGACGCAGCAGTTTGTCAGAACCTTCCACAAACTCGGCGTTTTCAATCAATGCCACACGCAGGTCAACTTTGGCGAAATCGTCAAAGGTAATGGTTTCCTGAATCGGGTCATCCGCCAGCGGGCCGGTTACTGGTGCGGCAGCGGCCTTCACTTCTTCTTGCGACGCTTCCACCAGCGCTTCAACCTGTTTCATGTCGATGCGATTGTAGAGCGCCTTAAAGGTGTTGACCTTGTGACCGAGCAGCGGTTGCTTAATAGCATCCCAGCTCAGCTCGCTGTTCAGGAAAGCTTCTACACGTTCAGCAAGCGTTGGCAGAACCGGTTTCAGGTAAGTCATCAGGACGCGGAACAGGTTGATACCCATGGAGCAGATCGCCTGCAGGTCGGCATCGCGGCCTTCCTGTTTAGCAACGACCCACGGAGCCTGTTCGTCAACGTAGCGGTTTGCCACATCGGCCAGCGCCATGATTTCACGGATAGCTTTACCAAATTCACGACTTTCCCATGCTTCGCCAATCACCGCAGCAGCGTCAGTGAAGGTTTTATACAACGCCGGGTCGGCCAGTTCAGCCGCCAGTACGCCGTCAAAACGCTTGCTGATAAAGCCTGCGTTACGTGATGCCAGGTTGACTACTTTGTTGACGATATCGGCGTTTACACGCTGGACAAAGTCTTCCAGGTTCAGGTCGATGTCATCAATGCGCGAAGAAAGCTTCGCCGTGTAGTAGTAACGCAGGCTGTCGGCGTCAAAGTGCTTCAGCCAGGTGCTGGCCTTAATGAAGGTACCGCGAGATTTGGACATCTTCGCACCGTTTACCGTCACATAACCGTGTACAAACAGGTTGGTCGGCTTACGGAAGTTGCTGCCTTCCAGCATCGCTGGCCAGAACAGGCTATGGAAGTAGACGATGTCTTTACCGATGAAGTGATACAGCTCGGCGTCGGAATCTTTCTTCCAATACTCATCAAAACTGGTCGTGTCGCCGCGCTTATCGCACAGGTTTTTGAACGAACCCATATAGCCAATTGGTGCGTCCAGCCAGACGTAGAAGTACTTGCCTGGCGCATCCGGGATTTCAAAACCGAAGTATGGGGCATCGCGGGAAATATCCCACTGCTGCAGGCCGGATTCGAACCATTCCTGCATTTTGTTGGCGACCTGCTCCTGCAACGCGCCGCTGCGTGTCCAGGCCTGCAGCATCTCGCTGAATGACGGCAGGTCAAAGAAGAAGTGTTCGGAGTCGCGCATTACCGGCGTCGCGCCAGAAACGACGGATTTCGGCTCGATAAGTTCGGTCGGGCTGTAGGTTGCGCCGCAGACTTCACAGTTATCGCCGTACTGATCCGGAGATTTACATTTCGGGCAGGTGCCTTTAACGAAACGGTCCGGCAGGAACATGCCTTTTTCCGGATCGTAAAGCTGGGAGATAGTACGGTTCTTAATAAAACCGTTCTCCTTCAGGCGCGTGTAAATCAGCTCAGACAGCTCACGGTTCTCTTCGCTGTGCGTAGAGTGGTAGTTGTCATAGCTGATGTCAAAACCCGCAAAATCAGTCTGATGCTCCTGACTCATTTCACCGATCATCTGCTCTGGCGTGATCCCAAGCTGCTGTGCTTTCAGCATGATTGGCGTACCGTGTGCGTCGTCCGCGCAGATGAAGTTAACCTGGTGGCCGCGCATTCGCTGGTAACGGACCCAGACATCAGCCTGGATGTGCTCCAGCATATGGCCGAGGTGGATAGAGCCGTTGGCGTACGGCAGCGCGCACGTTACCAGAATTTTCTTCGCGACTTGAGTCATAGTGGGCAATTACTTCTTTTGTAGTGAAAAGGGCCTTGATAGTACCAAAATGGTAATTACTGCGCCAAGCGATAAGGGCATTTATCCGTAAATGAATAATTGTTGCGGTTGGAGTAAACTACCTGGTGACTATTGTATTTTCAGAACAACAAAAAGGAGTCGGGATGAACGCACAATCCCAGGCCAAATCACCAGAGACCCTGCGCGCGATGGTTGCCGGGACGCTGGCGAATTTTCAGCATTCAACCCTGAAGCATAATCTGACGACGCTTAAAGCGTTGCATCACGTCGCCTGGATGGATGACACGTTGCACGTTGAGCTGGTCATGCCGTTTGTCTGGCAGAGCGCGTTTGAGGACTTAAAAGAGCAATGTAGCGCCGATCTGCTGCGTATTACTGGTGCGAAAGCGATCGACTGGAAACTGTCGCATAACATTGCGACCCTGAAACGCGTGAAAAACCAGCCGGGCATTAATGGTGTAAAAAACATCATCGCCGTCAGTTCGGGTAAAGGTGGCGTGGGTAAATCCTCTACTGCCGTGAACCTGGCGCTGGCGCTGGCTGCGGAAGGGGCGAAGGTAGGGATACTGGACGCCGATATTTATGGCCCGTCAATCCCGACGATGCTCGGTGCGGAAAACCAGCGTCCAACCTCTCCAGACGGTACCCATATGGCGCCGATCATGTCTCACGGCCTGGCGACAAACTCTATTGGTTATCTGGTTACTGACGATAATGCGATGGTGTGGCGTGGCCCGATGGCCAGCAAAGCCCTGCTGCAGATGCTGCAAGAAACCTTATGGCCGGATCTTGATTACCTGGTACTGGATATGCCGCCGGGTACGGGTGATATCCAGTTGACGCTGGCGCAAAACATTCCGGTCACGGGTGCGGTTGTGGTGACCACTCCGCAGGACATCGCGCTGATCGATGCGAAAAAAGGCATCGTGATGTTCGAAAAAGTCGAAGTGCCAGTGCTGGGTATTGTTGAGAATATGAGTATGCATATTTGCAGCAACTGTGGTCATCACGAGCCAATCTTCGGCACCGGTGGCGCGCAGAAACTGGCTGAGCAGTATCACACCCAACTGCTGGGACAGATGCCGCTGCATATTTCTCTGCGTGAAGACCTGGATCGTGGTACGCCGACGGTCATCAGCCGTCCTGACAGCGAATTTACCGCCATTTACCGCGACCTGGCAGGACGTGTCGCTGCCCAGCTCTACTGGCAAGGGGAAGTGATTCCGGGTGAAATTGCTTTCCGCGCGGTGTAATTAATAGCGTTAAAAATATTCACTGCATCAATAATTAATTGATGTGGTGAATATGTTGGGTCAAAATTTAACGTTATTATTTATTCAGACTGTATAATTTATGTCTTTTCCTGAATAAATATCTTCAATATATCATTTAAACTGATTAAATTGCTCATATTAATCTATAATGCTAATTAGTTTTAGCGAGGCAGTTAATCTCGTGAATTTATCGAGTACTTCTGACAACATTAAGTGATATTTGCAGTATCTTATGACTAATTGACTTGCGGGTATTTCACGTACTTTCTTGCTGAAAGTACGTGTTTTTTCTATTAACGATGATAAAAAATCTCGCCGTCGTAGGCTTTAATGATCTTACCGTCAGCATCGTTGATTAGGACGTACGCACCACCCATGTAGGTCCAGTGGGTACCGGCGGTAGGGGCTGGCAGGTTGCGTTGGTTCCATTGCTTAATCGCATATTCGTCAGTACGGTACAGCGGTGGGACCGTGTCACCAGGTTTAAAATGGGTAAAGTCGGCGATGAAACCGCTCAACTCATACTTATCAATTCCGGTGGGAGCAGCTGTTGCGGCCGGCGCGGCCCAGACGACGCTGCTTGCAAGCAGGAGTGCACCCAGCAACATTTTATTCTTCATACCCATCCTCTTTACCTGTTCGGGTCATCAACATCAGTCGTGTATCATTCCTGGCTTATAGGGCATCTGACAAGAACTTTTTTGTGATCGCGCCAGTCATTTCGTAAAAAGTGTAAATGAATGTACAGAATAGCTGCAACCTTACCCCGTAATTTCGTGGAGGGCCATGGTGCTGCGCTAATTTACATCATCAAGCGTAGGCAGTATTCTGTTACCGAAACTTGTGTTTCAACGACTCGGGGTGCCCTTCCTGGTGAAGGCTGAGAAATACCCGTACCACCTGATCTGGATAATGCCAGCGTAGGGAAGTCTGACACTGCTCGTGTCCCTTCTTCGCGCGGGCAGGAGCTGAACCATGCAGCCTGACCTGCACAGCCGCACACTCGCGGCTCACACCTTACACCAATTTAGAACGCTTTCCCCTCTCACACACTGCATGACCAACGAGGTCGTGCAAAGCTTTACGGCCAATACGCTGCTGGCGCTGGGCGCATCACCTGCAATGGTAATCGAGCCCGAGGAAGCCAGTCAGTTCGCGGCTATTGCCAGTGCATTACTGATTAACGTCGGCACCTTAACCCGGGAACGGGCTACGGCGATGCGCGCCGCAGTTGAGCGGGCACAACTTGCTAAAACCCCGTGGACGCTCGATCCCGTTGCCGTGGGGGCGCTGGAGTTTCGTCGTCGCTTCTGTCTGGATTTGTTGGCGCTACAGCCTGCGGCTATCCGCGGCAACGCTTCGGAAATACTGGCTCTGGCGGGTATGAACGGTGGGGGACGCGGCGTGGATACGACCGATACGGCAGCCGCTGCGCTTCCTGCAGCGCAGGCACTGGCTCGTCAGGTTGGGACCATTGTCGTGGTTACCGGCGAAATTGACTATGTCACCGATGGTCAGCGTACCGTCTGCGTGAACGGCGGTGATCCGTTGATGACGCGCGTGGTGGGCACCGGATGCGCGCTGTCGGCGGTCGTTGCAGCCAGCTGCGCCCTGCACGGTGACCGGCTTGATAACGTCGCCTCTGCCTGTAGCTGGATGAAACAGGCCGGACAAATAGCCACTCAACAATCAACCGGACCGGGCAGTTTTGTCCCGGCATTTATCGACGCCCTCTATAACCTGAACGCGCGGGAGCAACTATGAAACGGATTAACGCATTAACCATTGCCGGAACCGATCCTAGCGGTGGCGCAGGTATTCAGGCCGATTTAAAAACGTTCTCGGCGCTTGGCGCTTACGGCTGCTCGGTTATCACGGCGTTGGTGGCGCAAAATACGCGCGGGGTGCAGTCGGTGTATCGCATTGAACCTGACTTTGTCGCCGCACAACTGGATTCGGTGTTCAGTGATGTGCGTATCGACACCACTAAAATCGGTATGCTGGCGGAAACGGATATTGTTGAAGCGGTCGCCGAACGCTTGCGTCGCCATCGGGTGCAAAATGTCGTGCTGGATACCGTGATGCTGGCGAAAAGCGGCGATCCGTTGCTGTCTCCTTCGGCGGTTGAAACGCTGCGTACCCATTTGCTGCCGCAGGTTTCGATTATCACCCCAAATTTACCCGAAGCAGCGGCGCTGCTCGGGGCTCCCCATGCGCAGACTGAGCAGGAGATGTTAGAACAGGGAAGGGCGCTGCGGGCGCTGGGCTGCGAGGCGGTGTTGATGAAAGGCGGTCATCTGGAGAATGCGCAAAGCCCCGACTGGCTCTTTACCCGTGATGGCGAACAGCGTTTTACCGCGCCAAGGGTGATGACCAAAAATACCCACGGTACTGGCTGTACGCTATCGGCGGCGCTGGCGGCGCTGCGTCCGCGCCATGACAACTGGGCACAGACAGTGCAGGAAGCTAAGTTGTGGCTTTCAGCGGCATTGGCGCAGGCCGACACCCTGGAAGTCGGTGAGGGAATTGGTCCGGTGCATCATTTCCACGCGTGGTGGTAATGAGTATACTGGCTGCAGAAACGGCTGCAGGAAAAAGATAAATGGAACAAGCGCATACCCAGCTTATCGCGCAACTGAATGAACGCATTTCCGCGGCAGATAACACGCCGCTGTATATGAAATTTGCGCAAACGGTGAAAAACGCTGTGCGCAGCGGGATTCTGGAACATGGAAATATCCTGCCCGGCGAGCGCGATCTCAGCCAATTGACTGGCGTTTCGCGAATTACGGTTCGTAAGGCGATGCAGGCTTTGGAAGAAGAAGGCGTCGTGACGCGCGCCCGCGGTTACGGGACGCAAATCAACAATATCTTCGAGTATTCGCTAAAAGAAGCGCGTGGTTTTTCACAGCAGGTGGTGTTGCGCGGTAAAAAACCAGATACGCTGTGGGTTAACAAGCGGATTGTGCCTTGCCCGGAAGAGGTAGCGCAGCAGCTGGCTGTTGCCACGGGGAGTGACGTCTTCCTGCTCAAGCGCATTCGCTACGTAGATGAAGATGCGGTTTCTATTGAAGAGTCATGGGTTCCTGCCCATCTAATCCATGACGTGGATGCCATCGGCGTTTCACTGTATGACTATTTTCGCAGCCAGCATATTTTCCCGCAGCGCACTCGCTCACGTGTCAGTGCCCGAATGCCTGACGCAGAGTTCCAGGCGCACATTCAAATGGACAGCAAAGTGCCGGTGCTGGTGATCAAGCAGGTAGCGCTTGACCAGCAGCAACGGCCCATTGAATACAGCATCAGCTATTGTCGAAGCGATCTATACGTGTTTGTGTGCGAGGAGTAACGCCTCGCGCGTAGGGGCGCAATCGCCGCCGCGATGCCCTACCACCCAGGACGCCACGGCGTTTCCAAGCAGTACCGCGTCAGCCAGCGACCAGCCAGACGCCAGTCCCGCCAGCATGCCGCCAGCGTGGCTGTCACCAGCGCCAATGGTATCAACGACCGCTGTCGCAAATGCCGGTATGCAACCGGAAGTTTGCGTGCTGAAATACCACGCACCGTCTTTATCGTGGCGTACCACCACCGGTGTGGCAAAACGTTGCACCCATTGTGCGCCAAAACCTTCTACATCCTGGCTTAATGCAAACCGCTCGGCGGCAATTTCCGCCTCCTGCCGATTGAGCGATACCAGTGGACGGCAGGCCATAATTCTTGCCAGTAAGGGCTCGGGAATGTCGCCGATGCGTGGGCCAAAATCGATAAACGGCGTCACTTCCTCCAGCCCTTCCAGCCAATGCACCAGCAACTCACCACACGGAGAGGCTAACTGATAGCCCGAGAGATAAACCAGGCTGTGACGTGGGATCTCCAGTTGTGCCAGCCAGTCAGCGTTCCACTGATTTTCGACGCCACTAAATGACATAAAGGTACGTTCGCCATCCGGCTCGACCAGAGCCAGACACCAGCCGTTATCGCCTGCGGCGTTATCGATCAGGCTGTGCAGTCCCTCTTTTGCCATCCGGTTGCGGATAATATCGGCCCACACCCCCTGACCCAGCGGTAAAGCATTACTGGCGTCGATACCTAACCGCTTGAGTGCTACGGCAATATTGAGCGCACAGCCGCCAACGTTCACCCCTTGCTGTTTGAGTTCAATGTCACATCCGCGCCAGGGAAGGGCATACGCATCGGCAATGACATCAATCACCGCCGCACCCACCACCGTAACGGGTCGCTGTGTGCGTAACTGCGGGAGAAGTTGTTGCAGACGCGTGGTGCTCATAGTGCCTCCCGCTGCTCGCGCAGTCGCATCAATCCACTGGCGTAGCGGATAAAGTCCAGCTGATTTACCGCATCGAGCTCATGTTTCAATGCCGGATTAATCGCACTTACGCCGTGGAGCGCGCCACAAATGGCAGTTGCCATCGCCCCGATGGTGTCGGTATCGCCCCCGAGGTTCGCGCACAGAATGGCGCAGCGGTTAGGATCGGTCTGCGCCAGCTCAACCATAGCGATGGCGCATGGCACGGATTCAATGGTACTGGTTCCGGCCCCTACAACCTGATACAACTGCTCGCAGGCAGACTCAATGCCGTCAGCGTTACGGACAATTTTCAGCGCCAGTTCAAGGCGTGCAGAGAGCGATGCGCTAAAGGTAGTGATCCTTTTTTGCTGCGCATGCCGGGCAATGGCTGGCAGCGCGTCGACAATCTCTGACCATTTTCCGCCGTCGATAGCGCGTGATACCGCCCACGCGACCACCACTGCGCCAGCGATAGCCAAATCCGATTTATGTGTCGGGCTGGAGGCTAATGCCACATCATCGATAAAGGCATCGAGATCGCGCGCGGGGAGCAGGCATCCCAGCGGTGAAACGCGCATTGCCGCTCCGTTGGTAACGCCGTTATTTTCCAGTTCGGCGACAGGTTTGCCGTCGCGAATGGCTTTTAGCGCAATTTTTGAGGTCGGGCCGAGCACGTTTTTATTAAAAGCATCAAAACGTTCGGCCCAGGCCAGAATATTGCGGCCAATAACGTAGGGTACAATCTCTCCGTCGCACTCAAGCAGGGCATCAGCCAGACACAGCGCCATGGAGGTGTCATCAGTGAACTCCGCCTGGTTAAAATAGCAGGCGGCATTATTCTCCGCAGGGCCGGGTAAAAAACGGTCGATCCAACCGAAATGGGCTTTAACCCGGGTTCTTGGCCACAGTTCCGACGGCATACCCATCGCATCCCCTAACGCCTGCCCATAAAGAGCACCGAGAATACGTTCTGCTTTCATTTTACTTCCCCTTGTTTCAACGCTACATCGCGATCGTCCACCTTAATGGCGGTGATTTCTTTATCTGACTCGCGAAAGAAAATCATAAACATTACGGCAATGACGGCGATCATGACCGCGCCAAATCCCCACATGCCAGCCCAGTTAAAGGTAAGACCATTCACCGGTTCCTGATAAGCAAACATTTTTTCCATCATCACGCCGCCCAGACGATAACCGAGCAGGCTACCGAATCCCTGACAGCAGAGGGTGATAAGCCCTTGCGCCGCGGTGCGCATATGTACGGGCGCTTTTTTATCGACATAAATGTAGGCTGTGACGTAGTAGAAGTCGTAACTGACGCCGTGCAGCAGAATGCCGAGAAACAGCAGAGCGTAAGTGAAATATTCTTCCGCGCCGCCGTAAACGAAAAATCCGTAGCGGATAGCTGCAGTAATAAGACCAAGCAGCAATACCTTTTTAATGCCAAAGCGTTTGGTGAAAAACGGTAGCGCCAGCATAAAGAAGATTTCAGAGAACTGGCCCAGCGTCATCCAGCCGGTGGCGTTTTTCATCCCGACTTCTGTCAGATAACCGTTGGCAAAGATGTAATAGAACGCCAGCGGCATCGCGAACAGAAAAGAGCAAAAGAAAAAGACGAGGAAGTTCTTATCCCGCAGCAGGATCAGCGCATCCAGACCCAGCATGACCTTGAAATCCATTTTGCCGGTACTTTTCGGCGGCGTATCCGGTAAAAAGAACGCAAAGACGCCTAACAGAGCGGAGCTTCCGGCAGTGATAAGCAGAGGAATATTGGTAGGGGAGATGTCACTATAGCCAAGCATTTGCGGTAAGAAACCGCAGGCCAAACCAGAGGCGATCCAGCCAATGGTCCCCATCACACGGATGCGCGGGAAATCACGCTCAACGTCACTGACGTTGGCAAAAGCGATACTGTTGGTCAGCGCAATCGTCGGCATATAGGTCAACGAATAGGCCAGTAACAGCGGGAAAAATCCGCTGAAGGTGGTTTGCTGGGCGGCGAAGTACATCAATATAGCGCCGACGAACATCAGCACCGCCAGCACTTTTTGCGCGGAGAAAAAACGGTCAGTGACAGAACCGACCAGGATGGGCGACAGGATCGCGGCAATTGCGGTACAGGCGTAGGACCAGCCGATCTCCCCGGCGCTAAAGCCACTTTTACTCAGCCACAGCCACAGCGGTACAAACCAGGCGCCCCAGATAAACCACTCTACAAACATCATGAACGACAGCTTAACTGTAGTTTTCATCTTTAAATCCTTCATGACAGGTAAGGTACGCACTGATAGTACCATTCGATAATACCTTTAAAATACCTTTAAGGTCTAAATTTGACCGCCTTAACATTATTTCTTCCTGAATCGAGCCAGCAGAAGTTGCTGAAAAGTGCGCTAAAGATGGAAAAAAAACGCAGTCGGTACCAGGCTTATTGCTGCCCGCAACAAAGCGGGTCAGGACAATCCACATTCCGGTTTCAAATCGGAACTTACGGGAGCATAGCTATGACTGATATTGCGCAGTTGCTTGGCAAAGATGCCGACAACCTTTTACAGCATCGTTGTATGACCATTCCTTCTGACCAACTTTACCTGCCTGGACATGATTACGTCGATCGCGTGATGGTGGATAACAACCGTCCGCCAGCGGTGCTGCGTAATATGCAAACGCTGTATAACACGGGCCGACTGGCCGGGACAGGTTATCTGTCGATTCTACCGGTGGATCAGGGCGTGGAACACTCCGCGGGGGCATCGTTTGCGGCTAACCCGCTGTACTTTGATCCGAAGAATATTGTGGAACTGGCTATCGAAGCAGGGTGTAACTGCGTGGCATCGACCTATGGCGTGCTGGCTTCCGTCTCCCGTCGCTACGCGCACCGCATTCCGTTTCTTGTAAAAATTAACCACAACGAAACGCTGAGCTACCCCAATACGTTTGACCAGACGCTGTATGCCAGCGTAGAACAGGCATTCAATATGGGCGCGGTTGCGGTAGGGGCAACCATCTATTTCGGTTCAGAGGAGTCCCGTCGCCAGATTGAAGAGATTTCTGCGGCGTTCGAGCGTGCTCATGAACTGGGCATGGTCACCGTGCTGTGGGCGTATCTGCGTAACTCCGCGTTTAAAAAAGATGGCGTGGATTACCATGTTTCCGCCGATCTCACCGGGCAGGCTAACCATCTGGCAGCCACTATCGGGGCGGATATCGTTAAGCAGAAAATGGCGGAAAATAACGGCGGGTATAAAGCAGTCAACTTTGGCTATACCGACGATCGCGTATACAGCAAGCTGACCAGCGACAACCCAATTGATCTGGTGCGTTATCAGCTGGCGAACTGCTATATGGGGCGCGCCGGATTAATTAACTCTGGCGGTGCGGCTGGCGGCGAAACCGATCTGAGCGATGCGGTACGTACGGCAGTGATTAACAAACGTGCTGGCGGCATGGGGCTGATTCTTGGACGAAAAGCATTCAAGAAAACCATGGCTGACGGCGTTAAGCTGATTAACGCCGTGCAGGATGTTTATCTGGACAGCAAAGTCACCATTGCCTGATCCCAGTTGGGGTGTCGTCGTGTTAACGCAGTAGTGGACAACCCGGCGGCAGTCTGCAACGTAGCGCTGCGGGCAGGATTTCAATATGAAATTCTTGTCCGCTAAGCGGTTCGCCATCGAGATTAAACGTAATTTCGTGCGGGGCGCGGATATCAAACCACGATGATGCGCCTTCGATGATGTTAGGGTTGTCTTCGGATTGCGTTAACGCCGAAAGCAGCCCTGGCAGCAGCTCTTCGCCGGTAAAAATACGCAGTTGCAGCAGACCATCGTTGATCAGCGCCGTCGGGCAAAGCTGTTGCCCACCACCGGCCTGACGACCATTACCGATACCAATGATCAGCGCCTTACCCTGCCAGTGAAAATCTTCCCCACGAATGTCGCAGATGTCGGGTTTGAGCGTATCCATGCGCATTAATCCGTGAATAAAGTACGATACGCCACCTAATGCGGCCTTGAGTTTTTCTGGCGTCTCGCTGGTGATGCGTGTGCCGAAGCCGCCGGTCGCCATATTGATAAAACAAGTTTTATCATTGACCTGAACCATATCGATATCAGTCGCATTTCCGGCGATAGCCAGTTTTAACGCCTTATCAAGGGCGTCGGGTATGCCTACGCTGGTTGCAAAATCATTCGCCGTTCCCAACGGTAAAATACCGAGCGCCGGGATATTGCCGCCCTGTGACTGGATCAGCGCCGTCGAGACTTCGTTAATTGTGCCGTCGCCGCCGCCGGCAATCACCGTTGCAACGCCTAACTGGCGAGCTTCATCAACGTAGCGTTGGGCGTCGCCTTTTTCCCAGGTAACGCGAACATGGATTTCCACGCCTTCATCGCGTAGCTCTGCAATGACATCACGCAGGGGGAGATTATCAGCACTTTTTCCATTGAGGATCAGTAAACTGGCAGGGAACGCTATCATCCGTTTGCCTCACTTTTTTTCGTTTTAACAAGTGTACGCCAGGAATGGGTTTATGGCGTAAGAACTGACTGAAAGCGAAGGCGAAGAGATAAAAAAAACCGCAGAATGCGCAATACTGTTCTGTTAAGCATGTATGGAGAACATGTGATTCTTGCTCAGGGTTTCGTTCACCTCGGCGGTAGCAATTCTCTGAGGCTCAGACACCCATGAACGAGCAAGTGAGGCTCACCGCCGCCTCCCTTGCAACCCAGGCTCCCGGCGGGAAAATCGTCGCTGCGCGATTCATTCGTCTTATGCCGTCTGCCTGTCGGGTCGGGACCGGGCCTGCGTCCCTGCAGGCCGTCCCCTCTGCCCGCATCCCTGCGGGCAGACCCGGTCAGCCGTCAACGCCTCATCGATTTTCAGCCGGACCGGGGTCATCGCTGCAACGCACTGACTTCCAGTTAACTCTGTTTTGCTGTTCAGATAAAAAACGCAGGGAGCCGGGATTGTAAAGGGCGTGGCGGAGAACGCCCTTTACACGTTCACAGGAACCGGTGTTTCAGAGAAACGATGCACATGAGGTGAACGGAACCCTTACCGTGAGATAGCATATTCATAACTTCTGCCAACACAGGTGATGCTTTCTGATACAGAGGCGTTAACTGAACCGCATTACGCAGAATGCGGCTTTTCAGATTGGGTGGACGTTACTGTGGGAACCACTGATCGCTGATTTTTTGGTACGTGCCGTCAGCTTTGATTGCGGCCAGCGCGCTATTCAGTTTTTCCAGCAGGGCTTTGTTATCCGGGCGAACCGCAATGCCAAGACCAGTACCGAAGTATTGTGGGTCGGTCACTTTGTCAGTGGCTACACCTAACTGCGGGTTGGTTTTCAGCCACTCGTTAACCACGGCGGTATCGCCAAATACGCCATCAATACGACCATTTTTCAGGTCGATAATCGCATTCTGATAGCTGTCGTAGGCCACGGTTTTCACTTCAGGGTGTTTATCCTGCAGGTATTTCTGGTGCGTGGTACCGTTTTCCATGCCAATGCGTTTCCCTTTCAGGTCGGCAAAGGTTTTATAGGTGTCTTTTTTCGCAATCACCAGCGCGGAGTTTGCATAGTAAGGCTGAGTAAATGCCACCTGCTTGCTACGCTCAGGCGTGATGTCCATTCCGGAAATCACCGCATCATATTTTTTGAATTTCAGCGCGGGAATCAAGCTATCAAAAGCATGATTGGTGAAAGTACAGTCAGCCTGCATTTGTTTACACAGTGCCGTTGCCAGGTCGATGTCAAAACCGACAATTTTATTGCTTGCATCCAGTGACTCAAATGGCGGATAAGTCGCTGATACACCGAAACTAATTTTATCAGCAGCTGAGGCGCCTGCGGCGAAAGTAGCAAGTAATGTGGCCAGTACTAACTTTTTCATGGTGGAACTCCCGTCTGTCAATCTTATGATTATTTACCGTGTCTGCGGCGTGAATTAACAATGCCATTTAATGAATTTATATGCAATAAAAATGATTAAATATTTTCTCTGATATAAAAAAAGACGGACAATTTAGGTTGTTGTCCGTCTTTTTTATTTTGGCTTTATGCATATTCACCGGAGAGTGTACAACGGAAGATGAATCGTAGCCTGATAAGCGTAGCGCCATCAGACATAAAAACCGATTTAATTCCGGTGTTCAAACGCCAGCGCTTTACGTTCGATCAAGCGCATCATCAGCGTCAGCAAACCGTTGACGATCAGGTAAATCACACCCGCCGCGCCGAAAACCATGACGTCATAAGTGCGACCATACAGCAGCTGACTATAGCCCATGACTTCCATCAGCGTGATGGTGTATGCCAGTGAGGTACTTTTAAACACCAGCACCACTTCGTTGGAATACGAGGAGAGGGCGCGTTTAAAGGCGTACGGCAACAGAATCGCCAGCGTATCCTTCTTACTCATCCCCAACGCTCCACAGGACTGCCACTGGCCTTCCGGGATTGCGCGGATAGCACCGTAGAACAGTTGAGTGGTATAAGCCGCACTGTTTAACGATAGCGCAATTAAGGCGCACAGCCACGGTTCAGAGAGCAGGTGCCACAGTACCGGATACTCCTGTAGCGTCGGGAACTGCCCTGGCCCGTAGTAGATGAGGAAGATTTGCACCAGCAGCGGAGTACCGGTAAACAACGTGATATAGGCGCGCACCAACCAGACCACAATCGGCGTTTTTAGCGTCAGGATGACGGTGAAAACCAGCGCCAGCACCAGAGCAACCACGATGGAGGCGACCGTCAGCGTCAGGCTGGTATGCAGCCCTTTTAACAATTCAGGTAAATACTCAAGCATTAGCCTGGTCTCCGCTCAAATCGTGTCGCGCGCAGGTCAATGCGTTTAAGAATGTACTGACTCACCAGCGTAATCACCAGGTAAATAGCCGCCGCCACAATGTACCAGGTAAACGGCTCCTGGGTACGGGTGGCAATGCTCTTGGTTTGCAGCATCAGATCGTTCACGCTGATAAGGCTGACCAGCGCGGTATCTTTCAGCAATACCAGCCACTGGTTACCCAGTCCCGGCAGAGCGTGGCGCCACATCTGCGGCATCACCAGGCGGAAGAAGATCGCGGCTTTAGACAAACCCAACGCCTGACCTGATTCCCATTGTCCGAGTGGTACGGCCTTCAGCGCGCCACGCAGCGTTTGCGACGCGTAAGCCGCATACAGCAATGACAGCGCAATTACACCGCACAGGAACGGGCTGACGTCGAAGTTTTCGATCTGCATCTGAACCGGGATTTGTACAAACCCGAGATTGATCGTAAAGCCATCGGCCAGCGTCAGCAGCAGCTGTGAAGAGCCGAAATAGATGAACAGAACCACCAGAATTTCCGGCAGACCACGCAGGATGGTGACCAGAGCTGAGCCCGTCCATGCTACCGGACGCCATTTTACTGACTCCCAGACGGCAAAAAACATGGCGAGCGCGAGGCCAATAATCAGCGCACAAACGGCAAGGCCGACGGTCATCCCGGCGGCGCTTGCTAAAGGAAAAAATTCATTCATCAAGTATTACTTCTGGAACCATTTGTTGTAGATGGTCTCGTAAGTCCCATCTTTCTTCACTTTTTCCAGCGCAGCGTTAAATTTCTGCTGCAGCTCGGTATTGCCCTGGCGCACAGCGATGCCCAGACCCGTACCGAAGTAATCTTTATCCGTCACTTTGTCGCCAACTGCGGCCAGCTTTGGATTGTCTTTCAGCCATTCGGTCACCACTGCGGTATCACCAAATACGCCGTCAATACGACCATTTTGCAGATCGAGTTTGGCATTCTGGTAGCTGTCATACGGTACGGTGGTCACTTCCGGATGTTTATCCATGATGAATTTCTGGTGCGTAGTACCGTTTTGTACACCGACTTTTTTGCCTTTCAGCTGGTCAATGCTGGTGTATTTACCCTGTTGGCCAACAAACAGGGCAGAGTTGTCGTAATACGGGGTGGTGAACAGAACCTGTTTTTCACGCTCTGGCGTGATGTCCATACCGGCCATCACCGCGTCAAAACGACGGAATTTCAGGCTCGGGATCAGGCTGTCGAAGGCCTGATTGGTGAAGGTACAGGTCGCGTCAATCTCTTTACACAGCGCATTCGCCAGATCAACGTCAAACCCTACGATTTTGTTATTCGCATCAATAGATTCAAACGGAGGATAAGACGCTTCGGTGGCGAAACGAATGGTTTGGGCTGCGGTAGCGGAAAGGCTAAAACCTGCGATTAGCGCGGCAATCAGAACTTTTTTCATTGTATTGTCCCGAATCTTAGTGAGAGAGATAGTTTTTAAACGCTTCGGTTTGCGGGTTGGCAAAGCAGCTCGCATCCCCAAACTCGACGATATGACCGTTTTCCATATACACCACACGGCTGGCCGTTTTACGTGCAACTTCCACTTCGTGGGTGACGATCACCTGAGTAATGTTGGTTTCCGCCAGTTCACGAATGATGCTGACGATTTGGGCAGTAATTTCCGGATCAAGCGCTGCGGTAGGTTCATCAAACAGCAGCACCTGCGGCTCCATCATCAACGCGCGGGCAATGGCCACACGCTGTTGCTGGCCGCCGGAGAGATGCAGTGGGTAGCGATCGCTGTACGGCTTCAGGCGCAGACGTTCCAGCAATTTTTCGGCGCGTGCCAGCGCTTGATCTTTTGTCAGACCCAGTACGCGGCAGGGCGCTTCAATCAGATTCTGCACAACCGTGAGATGCGGCCAAAGGTTGTATTGCTGGAAGACCATGCCCACGTTCTGACGCAGCTCCCGAATGGCTTTGTCTGACGGGGTCTTCGTGAAGTCGAAACGGTTACCCGCAATAGAGAGCGTGCCCGAGCGCGGCATCTCAAGCAGGTTGAGTACGCGCAGCAGCGAGCTTTTCCCGGCTCCACTTGGGCCAAGTAACACCAGTGTTTCACCCTGAGGGCAATCCAGCGTGATATCGAACAGCGCCTGATGTGCGCCGTAGAAGCAGTTAATGCCGTTTAATTGAATACTCATTGACACTCGATACTGGCAGTCTGATAGCTATTGAAGCCGCAGATACTACCTTTGACAGAATAGTTATGCAATATTTATGCGTTAAAAGTTAAATGCAAACCGCATTCTTATCTAAACATAGCACAAAATAGCGGGGCCACCAGTGGGCAAGAATAATTGTCGGCATTCTATGCAGAATGCCAGACAATTTATGGGGGTTATGGTTCAGGCGGGTGAATGGGGCGGTTAGCGGTTTTCGACAGACTGGCGCAGCGTCCCGGCTGGCGCGTGTACGCTGCCGCCCAGATAGCGGACATCGTCAACTACCCAGCACTGGCCTTCGCGGATCATCAGCACTTCATCACGCCAGCTTTGGTCACCCTGTTTAAGCTCTACGCGCAGCGGAATGTTGCGTGCATCACTATTCGGAATGGTCGATGCGCTGGCGACGCTGGCACTGTCCGGTAACGTAGCGCGACTAGAGAACGGATCGCTGTTAAACAGATCGCGATGCGCGTTATCACGGCTGGCATCGTTCAGCAGTTTCGCCAGGTTGTCGCTGAGGTACGGACGAAGGGGGGTAATGTCATTGTTTCGGTGCTGAATACGGTAATCATAGAATTGTTGAGCCACGCTGTCTGGCCCGCCTTCTACGCATGAGCCGCTACGCGTGCCGTTATCTTTGTAGGCCGGCGTTACGGTAGTACAGGCGCTGAGAAGTAGTGCACATGGAACCAGCAGAGAGAGTTTCGAGTAGCGCATAATGATTTCCTTATTAGCTTTCTACTATTAGTGTTCTACGTTGATTTACATGTCATACTTCAAGTTGCTTGTGCGTTGGCTACGTGCGTTCACCCCAGTCACATAGTTATCTATGCTCCTGGGGATTCACTCTCTTGCCGCCTTCCTGCAACTCGAATTATTTTGTGTAAAGAATATATCCTTTCAATGATAGTGGATCGGTTCGATAATGCTTTTGAGATCGTGCTCTTAGCGCAAAAAGGAGATTAACCATGCAGTTTTCGACTACCCCTACGCTGGAAGGGCAGAGCATCGTGGAATACTGCGGTGTTGTGACTGGCGAAGCCATTTTAGGCGCGAATATCTTCCGCGATTTCTTCGCCGGCATTCGCGATATCGTCGGCGGTCGCTCCGGCGCGTATGAAAAAGAGCTGCGTAAAGCGCGTGAAATTGCTTTTCAGGAGCTTGGTGAACAGGCAAAAGCGCTCGGTGCTGATGCGGTAGTCGGTATCGATATCGATTACGAAACCGTGGGCAAAGACGGTAGCATGCTGATGGTGAGCGTCAGCGGCACCGCGGTGAAAACTCGCCGATGAAGCGTTTGTTGTCTCTGCTGGCATTAACACTGCTGCTGGTAGGATGTGCTGGCGAAAAAGGGATTGTCGACAAAGACGGGTATCAGTTAGATACCCGTCGTCAGGCGCAGGCTGCTTACCCGCGCATTAAAGTGCTGGTTATCCATTACACGGCCGATGATTTCGACTCTTCTCTGGCTACGCTGACCGATAAAAACGTCAGCTCGCACTATCTGATCCCGGCAGTGCCGCCGCTCTACCACGGCAAACCGCGTATCTGGCAACTGGTAGCGGAAAAAGATCTGGCCTGGCATGCGGGGATTAGCTTTTGGCGCGGCGCTACGCGAATTAACGATACCTCGATCGGCATTGAGCTGGAAAACCGTGGCTGGCAAAAATCGGCGGGCAGCAAGTATTTTGCGCCGTTTGAACCCGCGCAAATTCAGGCGTTAATCCCCTTGGCGAAAGATATTATTGCCCGCTATGACATAAAACCGCAGAACGTGGTGGCCCATGCGGATGTCGCACCGCAGCGCAAGGACGATCCAGGTCCACTGTTTCCATGGGAAGAACTGGCTGCGCAAGGAATTGGCGCGTGGCCGGATGCTCAGCGGGTGGCGTTTTATCTTGCCGGACGAGCGCCCGATGCACCGGTAGAAACCTCATCATTGCTCGATCTGCTGTCGCGCTATGGTTATGAGGTAAAACCTGAAATGACGCCGCGTGAACAGCGGCGGGTGATTATGGCCTTCCAGATGCACTTCCGCCCGACGTTGTGGAACGGCGTGGCGGATGCTGAAACTCAGGCGATTGCCGAAGCGTTACTGGAGAAATACGGGCAGGGTTAACGCGGCAGCTTGCCGTGGTCACGCAGCCAGGCCGCGGTACGCTCAATCCCTTCATCCAGCGTCACAACGGGCTGATAGCCTAATTCTTCCTGAGCCCGGGTGGTATCCAGCGTAAAGTCAAAATTCAGCTTCGAGACGCCGTAATGCGTAAGCTTTGGCTCTTTCGCCGATTTATTGCCTAACCGCTCCATGCTGCGGGCAATCATGTCCAGCATCGGGTAGGGCACGGAGCGGATACGGCAATCAATATTTAGCTCGTCGATAAGTTTCTGCACAATACTGCGCAGGGTGCGATGCTCGCCGTTGGTAATGTTGTACGCGCGACCCGAAGGCAGATTATCGCAGGCTTGCTGACTTGCCAGCCACATCGCGTGCACCGCATTCTCGTAGTAGGTCATATCCACCAGCGCACTTCCGCCGTGCGGCAACAGAATGCTGCCGTAGTGGTACATCATATGGGCCAGGCGCGGGATAAAGACTTTATCGTGTGGTCCGAACAAGCTTTGCGGACGCAATACCGTAAAACGGGTTTGCGGGTTGGCCTGTGTCAGCAACGCAATCACATCTTCGCCAGCCGCTTTACTGCGGGCGAATTCATTGGCGAAGCGTTGGGGGCGGAAGTCCTCTTTGATATCGCGATGGTGGTGATAATCAAAATAGAGCGACGGTGATGAGATATGAATGAAGTTACGAACGCCCCAGGCCACGGCCCACTCGCCTAGACGGCGGGTTGCGCGAACGTTGGCCAGATCGAAGGCTTCCTGAGTTCCCCATGGTGAGGTAAAACTGGAGCAGTGCCACAGCGTATCGATACCGGCGAGCATCACTTTTGCCTGCGAAGAGACCAGCTCGGTCAAATCGGCATGCACAAACTCTGCGCCCATTTTCTCCAGCAGCTTGCCCATCGCTTCGTTGCGACCGGTAGCTCTGACGCTGACGCCTTTGCTGCATAAAAACTCAACCGCGTTTCGGCCTAAGCCGCTGGTGGCTCCGGTAACCAGTACCTTCATATCAATCCACTGTGTTTAAAAAACGTCGTGCGCATTCTTCCGTGAATTTCGTCTGTATGCAATGGGAAACATGAAAGAATACAGGCTCTTTTTATCATGAGTCTGTGATTTGTTCTGCAAGTTTAGCAATACGCTTCGCCATCCCTCTGAAAATGAACAGATGCGCCGGGATCATCAGCAGCCAATAGAAGAGGCCTGGCATGCCATGCGGATGCCACCAGGCGCGGACATCAATGCGTCGGTGGTCGCCTTTATCTTCCAACGTGAAGCTCAGACGACCCAATCCTGGCGCTTTCATCCCAAACAGCAGCGTCAGCTGTTTTTCTGGCTCAACGATGATCACTTTCCAGCTATCAACGGTATCGCCAACCTGCAACAGAGAGTGTTGCGGTCTGCCTTTCGCCAGCTTATGGCCGACCAGCAGGTCCAACGCCGCGCGCGTTTTCCATAAAATATTGCCAAAGAAATAGCCTTCTTTGCCGCCGAGGCGATTCACCACCTGCCACAGCGCCTGCCGACTGGCGGAGGTTTCAACGCTAAAGCCAGCTTGTTTAGCGAAATAGCCATATTCGGGGCGCCAGCGGGCAAATGCCTGCGCGTCGTAACCCCAGTCGCTGGAATTAACCAGCTTCTCTTCTTCTTTCAACGTGCTGCGCACCGCGTCATCAAAGGCAATCAGCTTTTGCGGGATCAGCGTGCGTAATTCGGTGTCATCGGCCAGCAGGTCGTGTTTTAACCCCTGTATCAGCGCTTTGGCCGTGGTCGGCGGCACTGACGTTATGACGTTCAAAAACCAGACCGAAATCCAGCGGGTAGGAAAGGGGACAGGGATGAGCAGGCGATGTTTACCGCTGACCGCCATAAAATGCTCGAACTGCTCCTGATAGCTCAATACCTGCGGCCCGGCGGCTTCGAGCACGCGGTGTTGGCGTGTAGGATGGTCCAACAACGCCACCAGGTAGTACATTAAATTCTCCAGCGCGATAGGCGTGGTACGCGAGCGCACCCAGCGCGGAGGGGTGAGTACCGGCAGGTTGTAGACCATGTCGCGCATCACTTCAAAGGCGGCAGAACCTGCCCCTACGATAATACCAGCGCGTAATTCGGTCATCGGCACGCCTGATTCGCGCAGGGTGTCCGCGGTTATCTGTCGCGCACGCAGATGATCGGATTGTTCATGCCGGGGAGCCTGTAATGAGCTCAGGAAAATAAGCTGTTTGACTGGCGTATCACGTAGCGCATCGCGCACGTTCATTGCTACCTGGCGCTCATGGGCGATAAAATCACCGCCTTCTCCCATGCCATGGACCAGGTAATAGACCGTATCAACGCCGGTCAGCAGCGGCGTTAGGTTATCTGGCCAATTCAAATCGACCTTATGGCAACTGACGTTGGCCAACTGCTGCTTTTCCAGCCGCTCGATGCGGCGTGCCGCAGCCAGCACCTGATGCCCTTGCTGACTGAGCGCCTGTACCAGATGCTGACCAATGTAGCCACTGGCGCCAAGAACCAAAATCCGTTGCGGCACGCCCATCTCCTTAGCGGGTTAAAAAAGCGCGCCAGTGGGCGACGACTTCAGCAAGCTGTTCACGCGATACGTCCAGATGCATCACCAGACGCACAATCGGCGAGGCGTTAATCAGCACGCCTTGCGCTTTCATGTACTCGCCCAGTGCCGCAGCGTGTTCTTCGCCAACGCGGACAAACAGCATGTTGGTGTCGTGGCGCATGACGTCCGCTCCTGCTTCGCGCAGTTGTTCCGCCATCCAGGCGGCGTTGTCATGGTCTTCTTGTAAACGCGACACGTTATTTTTCAGCGCATACAGTCCCGCCGCCGCCAGAATACCGGCCTGACGCATTCCGCCGCCGGTCATTTTACGCCAGCGAATGGCGCGCTTGATGTACTCGTGGCTGCCGACCAGCAGTGAGCCTACCGGCGTTCCTAAACCTTTGGAGAGACAAATGGTGAACGAATCGCAGTATTGCGTGACATCTTTTAACTCACAGCCATAGGCGACGATGGCGTTAAAAATACGCGCGCCGTCGACATGCAGCGCAAGATTGCGCTCACGGGTGAATTCCCAGGCCTCTTTCAGATACTCGCGTGGTAGCACTTTGCCGTTGTGGGTGTTTTCCAGGCTGAGCAAACGCGTGCGGGCAAAATGGATATCGTCCGCTTTGATTTTTGCCGCCACTTTGTCCAGCGGCAAAGAGCCATCCGGCATGGCGTCGATAGGTTGCGGTTGAATGCTGCCGAGCACCGCTGCGCCACCCGCTTCGTAGAGATAGTTATGTGCGCCCTGACCGGCGATATACTCTTCTCCGCGCTGACAATGGCTGAGGAGAGCCACCAGGTTCGCCTGAGTGCCTGTGGGTAAGAAAATTGCGGCTTCTTTGCCAGCAAGCTCGGCTGCGTATTGCTGGAGGGCATTAACGGTAGGGTCATCACCGTAGACGTCGTCCCCGACCGGGGCGGCCATCATCTCTTCGAGCATGGCGCGACTTGGCCGGGTGACGGTATCACTGCGTAAATCAATCACGGGCATTCCTTTTTAAGTGAGGTAATGCCCTCTGTTTTACCTGAGCCAGTTAGTTTTCGCCAGTTCGATCACTTCATCACCGCGCCCGCTGATGATTGCGCGCAGCATATACAGGCTAAAACCTTTAGCTTGTTCGAGTTTGATCTGCGGCGGGATCGCCAATTCTTCTTTCGCGACGACCACATCGACCAGCACCGGACCGTCAATCGACATCGCCCTTTGCAGCGCTTCATCAACCTCTGAGGATTTCTCCACGCGAATGCCCGTAATGCCGCAAGCCTCGGCAATCCGTGCGAAATTTGTATCGTGCAGTTCGGTGCCGTCGGTCAGATAACCGCCAGCTTTCATCTCCATCGCCACAAACCCCAACACGCTGTTGTTGAAGACAATAATCTTCACCGGCAGCTTCATTTGCACAACCGACAGAAAGTCGCCCATCAGCATGCTAAAACCGCCGTCACCGCACATTGCGACAACCTGACGTCCCGGTTCGGTCGCTTGCGCGCCGAGCGCCTGCGGCATGGCATTGGCCATCGACCCGTGGTTAAACGAACCGATCAGACGGCGTTTACCGTTCATTTTCAGATAACGTGCCGCCCACACCGTTGGCGTGCCAACGTCGCAGGTGAAGATGGCGTCGTCAGCGGCAAAATGGCTGATCTGCTGCGCCAGATACTGCGGATGAATGGCTTTATCGCTGGGTTTGGCTAAATCATCCAGCCCTTTACGCGCCTCACGATAGTGTTCCAGCGCTTTATCCAGGAACTGCCGATCGGTTTTTTCTTCCACCAGCGGCAGCAGGGTGCGGAGTGTGGATTTAATATCGCCTACCAGCGCCATATCAACTTTACTGTGCGCGCCAATGCTCGCCGGATTGATATCGATCTGAATAATCTTGGCGTCGGTGGGGTAGAACGGGCGATAGGGGAATTGGGTACCTAGCAGGATCAGCGTGTCGGCATTCATCATGGTATGGAAGCCGGATGAAAAGCCGATCAGCCCGGTCATGCCAACGTCGTAAGGGTTGTCGTACTCAACATGCTCTTTACCACGCAGGGCGTGCACAATCGGCGCTTTTATTTTAGCTGCAAACTCAACCAGTTCTTTATGCGCACCGGCGCAGCCACTGCCACACATCAGGGCGATATTACTGGAGTAGCGTAGCAGTTGCGCTAGTTTTCTGAGCTCTTCTTCTTCCGGAGTGACCACCGGGAGCGGCGCATGATACCAGTGAGTGCTGGCGCTTTCAGGTGCTGGCTTCAGCGCGACGTCGCCGGGTAATACCACCACGGAGACGCCGCGGTTGAGCACCGCTTTACGCATGGCAATTGCCAGCACCTGTGGGATCTGTTCAGGGCTGGAAACCAGCTCGCAATAGTGGCTACATTCGCGAAACAACTCTTGCGGGTGGGTCTCCTGAAAATAACCGCTGCCTATCTCACTGGATGGAATGTGTGCGGCAATTGCCAGTACCGGGACGTGGTTGCGGTGGCAATCAAACAGGCCGTTAATCAGGTGCAGGTTGCCTGGTCCACACGAGCCAGCGCAGACGGCCAGTTCTCCCGTCAACTGCGCTTCAGCGCCCGCGGCGAAGGCCGCAACCTCTTCATGACGGGTTGGCATCCAGTCAATCGTTCCCATACGATTCAGACTGTCACTAAGGCCATTTAGCGAGTCACCCGTCACACCCCAAATGCGTTTAACGCCAGCTTGTTCAAGTGTTTTAGCAATAAAAGCGGCAACCGTTTGTTTCATGGTTTTCCTTCTCCTTTAATGTGATACCGGTTACAAGTTTAGATGAAGATAATAGTTATGCTTATCATTACCTCTTATTTCCGGCAGGTTTCATTAAGCCTGTATTAAGCGTAGTTTGTTATTGGACATGGTGAAACAAGGAATAAATTCAAATGGTTATAAAACTACTAAATACAGTTAACCGGGTACTGACTCATGAAGATTTTGGCAAGTTTTTGTTACGTATTGCCGTGGGGGGATTAATGCTGTTTCATGGGCTGCATAAACTGTTCGCGGGTATTGATGGCATCAGTGGCATGCTGATAGCGAAAGGTTTCCCTGGCTTTATTGCGTATGGCGTTCTGCTGGGAGAGGTTGTGGCACCGTGCCTGATTATTCTTGGGATCCTGACGCGTCCGGCGGCGTTGGGGCTGGCGTTTACGATGGTGGTGGCATGGCTGATGGTCGGGATGGGTGAAACCTGGTCACTGGATAAAACCGGCGCATGGGCAATTGAAAGTCTGGTGTATTTCTTCATCGGCGCTCTGGCCGTGGCATTTTTGGGCGCGGGGCGTTTCTCCGTTGCCGGAAACTCGGCCTGGCGATAGTTTGCTATCCGAGAATCAATACAGAGGCGGGAATGCGTTAACCTATCTCCGCCTCACCATTAAATCTGGCCGTTAATCCATCTCGTCACTGTTCCACAGTTTGTGCCGACGTCTCAGTGCACGTTGCGTCAATGCCTTTGCCATCGCGGCGCCTATTTCAGCGCTAACCACCAGCCCCTGAATAAAGGGACGGTCGTGCATCAACCACGGCAGTCCGCCAAAGGCGATGCGGTTGCGGGCATTTTCCGGTGCTTGCAGCGTGTAATCTTCGCCGATATCCGGGATCTCATCGCCACAGGCCAGCAGTTGATCGCGTAGCGTTGGGAACGGAATATCTTTGCTCTGCAATGCCCGTTGTCCTCGGGCGTCAATAAATACATCAAATTCACTGCGCTGACCGTGGTGGTAAATGACCGTCATTTCCTGCTCATTTGTACGCTCATAATCTTTGCCGAGTGCGAGGATCTCAATCAGCCCGGCATCGTGCAGAGCCAGCAATCGGCGGATAGATTCAGACGGGATTGCCGCATAGTTATCAATAAAGACGCGCGCCAGTCCGTGCCTGAAACGTTTTTCGTCGCGAGCATCAAGATGAGGAACGATCTCTTCAATAACCTCATGGAGGCGCAATAAGGTATAGCGCCAGGCGACGGTATGTTGTTCCTGCTTGTTGCGTTCAACCTCCACCAGGTTACGCCTCGCCCAGTCAAAAGGGTCATGCTTGAGCCTGTCGGCAAAATAGACCTCGGGGAATGTGTCGGCGTTAAGCGTTGCAAGTGCTACCTGTTGGCACCACCCTGGGGCCGCGTCTTGCAGTTGTTGCACAATAAGCCGGAAGATGCGGTCCAGTAATCCGTTTTGGCCCTCGGCAATGGCGTCTTCAATCGCTTCTTGCGTCGCGATATTCAGCGGTTCATAGGGAAGAGGGCAGTAAAAATCCGCTTCAGGCAGCACACCGCTGCGCGACATCAGGGTCAGCTTCAGGTTTTGGCTGTCGGGTTTACGCGTGAACTGCAGTGAACGGTCGGTATTGGTGGTGAAGGTACCATGCTGACTGACCACGGCCATCGCCGCGTCGATAGCGCTTAGCGAGGTGCCCAGAATACCCACCCTGCAAGCGCTAATCTGCGCCTCCATCAGGCCGGTCCACGGACTGGGGAAAAACTTGCGTGCCTGAGCATCAGTTTCTGGCCACAGATGGCCGCTGGCGATAGCGGCGAAATCCACTTCGACGGGCTGTGACGCGTGATTGATCCACAGGGAGACCCCAGTCGGGTTTGCTTGCAGGTCGGTGACTTTACTTGATTCATATACGCGAATTGTGAACCCGGATCTTTGCGCTTTATCGACAATGGCTAAAAAACGATCGCGATAATAGTCGCCGAGGATCACGCGGGGCAAAAATTGCCGCTCATGCAACGATGTACGTTCAAGCCGAAACTGCGCCAGGTATTCATCGCTTTGATTCTGTAGCCACGTCAGATAACTGATATAAATCGGCGGGATCTCAATGCTGGCTATATTGGCCAGCATGTGGTCTGCGTTGTTGTCGCTGTTATAAGGCATGCCTACGCCAGCTTCCTCAGCTTGCTCATAAAGCTGTATCTCCAGCGGTTCACCGCGCTCAACGAGGGCATGAAACGTATAAATTCCGGTGGGACCTACGCCGACGATGGCCACTTTTTTCATGGGGATCCTTTGTAGAAAGTTCGACGTGGTAGTCGGGGTTTTGCTTAACCTGTGCCAGGTAAGTGTGGTCGATAATTCGCAGGAGGAGGACGGTATTTTGCCTGGGAGGGTGAAAAAATCGGAATTTTGCAGCGTCTGACAACATAAAAAAAGGCCACCCGATATAACCGGGTAGCCTTTTGTACATCAGATATCGGCCAATTACGCCAGCACTAAATCACCCTGCGGATGACAGGAGCAAGCCAGCACATAACCTTCAGCAATTTCTGCGTCGGTCAGCGTCATGGTGCTACTGACCGTGTAGTTACCGTCAACCACTTTGGTTTTGCAGCAGCCGCAAACGCCCGCACGGCATGCGGCGACAACCGGCACTTTATTGCTTTCCAGCGCTTCCAGCAGCGTACTGCCTACCGGCGCATAAAACTCTTTTGCCGGCTGCAGTTTGGTGAACTTCAGACCGCTGGTGGCGGCTTCAGCTACCGGGGTGAAGAACTGCTCTTTAAAGAAGCGTGTCACGCCCAGCGCGTTGACTTCTTTCTCGACCAGATCCATATACGGCGCCGGGCCGCAGGTCATCACGGTGCGCGAAGCCAGGTCCGGTACGCTTTGCAGCAGTTCGGTGGTCAGTCGGCCGGAAACAAAACCGTCAGTGGCATTGTTTTCAGCAACTAAGGTCACCGGATACTCGCGCCATTCGTCGGCAAAAATGACATCTTGTGGTGAACGGACGTTAAAGATCACCTGCACATCTGCCTGTGGGCGGTATTTTGCCAACCAGCGACGCATTGACATGATTGGCGTGACGCCACAGCCAGCGGCCAGCATCAGGAACCTGTCTTCCGCTTTATCTTCACAGGTGAATTCACCCATTGCATCGGACAGCCAGATATAGTCGCCGCGCTTCACGTCGCGGGTTAACCACTGTGAGCCTGCGCCATCGTCAATTCGGCGGATGGTCAGCGTGATGTATTCGCTAACGCCCGGCGTTGAAGAGAGGGTGTAAGCACGCAGCGTGTCCGCTGAATTACGTACGCTGACCAGTGCATACTGCCCGGCGCGGTACGGATAATAGTCGTGGCACAGCAACGAAATTGTCCATACATCCGGCGTTTCCTGATGGATGTGATGAACCTGCATCCGCCATGGGCACTGATGAGTTGGCATTGTCATTCTTTACTCCTTACGCGCTCAGCAGTTGCTTCATGTCTTCTTCAACGGTGGTCACGGAACGCAGACCGAACTTCTCGTTGAGAACTGCCAGCAGGTCCGGCGTGAAGAAGCCAGGCGCAGTCGGGCCAGTGACGATGTTTTTCACACCCAGAGACAGCAGGGTCAGCAGAATGACAATCGCTTTCTGTTCGAACCAGGAGAGCACCAGAGACAGCGGCAGATCGTTCACGCCACAGCCCAGTTTCTCAGCCAGGGTTACTGCCAGGATGATGGCAGAGTATGCATCGTTACACTGACCTGCATCGACCAGACGCGGCAGGCCTTCGATATCGCCGAACTCCAGTTTGTTGAAACGGTATTTACCGCACGCCAGAGTCAGGATCAGGCAGTCGTCCGGCACGCTGGTGGCGAAGTCGGTGAAGTAGTTACGTTCGCCACGCGCGCCATCACAACCGCCAACCAGGAAGATGTGACGCAGTTTTTCGCGGCTTACCAGGTCGATCAGGGTATCAGCCGCGCCCAGCAGAGTCTGACGGCCGAAACCAACGGTGATCAGGTGCGGAATTTCGCTGTACGGGAAGCCCGCCATCTGCTGAGCCTGAGCGATTACCGGAGCGAAGTTGTCGCCTTCGAGGTGGCTTACACCTGGCCAACCGACGATGCTACGAGTCCAGATACGGTCATCGTAGGCGCCAACGGTTGGGTCGATGATGCAGTTAGAGGTCATTACGATTGGGCCCGGGAAGCGGGCAAATTCAACCTGCTGATTCTGCCAGCCGCTGCCGTAGTTACCGATCAGGTGTTTGAACTTACGCAGTTCCGGGTAGCCGTGCGCTGGCAGCATTTCACCGTGGGTATAGACGTTAACGCCGGTACCTTCGGTCTGCTCCAGCAGGTTGTACAGATCTTTCAGGTCGTGACCGGAGATCAGGATGCACTTACCTTCGGTTGCTTTGACGTTGACCTGAGTTGGCGTCGGGTGGCCGTATTTAGTGGTTTCGCCAGCATCCAGAATGCTCATCACTTTGAAGTTCATCTGGCCGATTTCCATTGAGCACTCCAGCAGAGCGTTCATATCGGAAGGCCAGGTTCCCAGCCATGCCATGATTTTGTGGTACTGAGCGTAGATGTCGTTGTCGTACTGACCGAGAACGTGCGCGTGCTCCATGTAAGCTGCCGCACCTTTCAGGCCGTACAGGCACAGCAGACGCAGGCCGAGAATGTTCTCGCCAATGGCTGCTTTGTCTTTGTTCGGGGTAAATTCAGCGGCCTGACGTTGCAGGTCGCCCAGATCGTCGCTGACCAGTTGCAGATCGGCCATCGGGTTAGCGACCGCTGCGTTCGCGTCGATGTTCAGGCATTGCGCTTTCAGGGCGTCGCGCATGGCGATAGCTTCACGGGCATAGCCAACAATACGCGGAGAATCGAAGTTAACGTTGGTCAGCGTGGAGAAGAATGCACGCGGCGCAAAGTTATCAACCTCATGGTCGATGATGCCGTATTCACGTGCCTTAACAGCCCATGCAGACAGACCTTGTAGGGAAGCAATCAGCAGATCCTGCAAATCGGAGGTTTCAGCCGTTTTACCGCACATACCCTGCGCGTAAGAGCAGCCGTTTCCTGCCGGAGTACGGATGGTTTGTTCACATTGCACACAAAACATGGTCACACCTTTTAAAGTTATATTTAATATACATGTTTAAGGTTATGCCTGTGCGCGAAGGGATAAAAGGGATTTCTGCTACAACTTGCAGGGAGATTGATTTAGCGCAATTTTGGCGGTAGATGACTACCGCCAGAGAGGTATTTGTCCTGACTTCAGGCGGAGAAAAAAGCCATCAGCAAAGGCACTAACAGACTCAGAATAAAGCCGTGGACGATGGCTGCCGGAACCATCTCCAGACCGCCGCTGCGTTGGAGCACCGGTAAGGTGAAATCCATGGATGTCGCGCCACATAGCCCCAGCGCGGTTGAGCGGCTGCGGCCCACCATTCCAGGAATCAACATAATGGCAATCAGTTCGCGGGCCAGGTCATTAAAGAAGGCGGCGCTACCAATCACCGGCCCGAACGATTCGGTTAACAGAATACCGGACAGGGAATACCAGCCAAAACCTGATGCCATCGCCAGCGCGGTTTTCAGCGGCAGGCCGAGGATCAACGCATTGATAACCCCCGCCAGCATCGAACTGGCGACGACGACCACCGCAACAATCATCCCCCGGCGATTCAGCACAATTTGCTTTAAGGTCATACCGCTGTTGCGCAGTTGAATCCCGACCAGGAACAGTAAAAAGATTAACGTATATTCGCTGGCTTCGGTGGCGTGCTGCAGAATAGGAAGACCGGTGAGGCCGAGCAGAAAACCCACGACGACGACGCCACAAAGCTGGAGCGACTCAAGCGCCATCGCAATTCGCGAGGGTAGCTTTTCTTGCTTGTGGTTATGTCGCCAGGGCAGCGAACGCTCCAGCCAGAACAGCGCCGCGATATTACACAGCAAAATGACCGTCACGCTGACCGCAGAATAATGAAGAATGGCTAACAGGTTGCTGGCGAGATTATCCAGAAACGCCAGGCTGATACCCATAAAAAAGAGAATAAGGTAGACGATCCAGCTCAACAGGCGATTGATGAGTTTTAATGCAGCCCTGTGCCGAAGCGGAATAAGGTAGCCCACAATAAGGGGAACCAGAATGATTAACAGCCCTGAAAACATGAAAACCAGATCCTTGCTGAGAGTAAGACGAAATGCGCCAGCACACACTACTCAATGCAAAGAAGGGAGTAAAGTTGCAAATAAAAGGAAATATAGCGGGGAAAAAAAGACCTGACTTGCGCCAGGCCTTTTTTGTTATCGATTAATCGCGTTTTTCCAGCAAAGTGCGGTAAATAAGACCGCCGAGGACCCCACCGATAATCGGCATAACCCAGAAGAACCACAATTGCTGTAATGCCCAGCCGCCCTGGAAGATGGCTACAGCGGTACTACGTGCCGGGTTAACGGAGGTGTTGGTAACCGGAATACTGATCAAGTGGATCAGGGTTAACGCCAGACCAATCGCAATAGGTGCAAAACCTGCCGGAGCATGTTTATCGGTCGCACCGTGGATCACTAATAAGAAACCAGCGGTCAAAATAATTTCAATTACGACGGCAGAAAGCATTGAATAGCCGCCAGGTGAATGTTCACCAAAGCCGTTCGAGGCAAAACCACTGGCAGTTGCGTCAAAACCAGCTTTACCGCTGGCAATAAGATACAGTGCCGCTGCTGCAACAATACCGCCCACAACCTGAGCGATAACATAACCAATAACGTCTTTTGCCGGGAAGCGACCGCCCGCCCATAAACCGAAGGTCACCGCCGGGTTAAAGTGTCCGCCGGAAATATGACCTACGGCGAATGCCATGGTTAATACGGTCAAACCAAACGCCAGCGCGACACCGGCAAATCCAATACCCAACTCCGGGAATGCTGCGGCCAGAACTGCGCTACCGCACCCACCAAAGACGAGCCAAAACGTACCGAAGAATTCGGCTGCTAATTTCCTGAACATAACCACCTCAATTAAAAGTTCCGGGTTCGTGTTCCTTACCCGGTAATTCATCGCTAAAAGGGACGATGATGAAAGAGCCGGTATTTTAGAAAAAAACATCATCCCTTCGCCAGTTAAATTGATGAAAAAATTTGATTTAAGGCAATATGTTGTGATTCCTTTTTGAATATTGGATGAATGAAGCATAGTTCAATTAGCAAAACGCCGATAATTGAGTTCTGAAATAATATTCCGGGGAAAACATAAGAAGAATATTCTTATATTTTTTGATTTCTGCGACTAACCTCCTGATCATATCGGGTGTCCTGAGCGCCCGCTTGCCGTTATACTCCTGATAACTTGAAGGAAAAAGTTAGCATTTCCGGAGGCTATATGATTCTCGAACGCGTTGAGATTGTTGGATTTCGTGGTATTAACCGTCTGTCGTTGATGCTGGAGCAGAGCAACGTGCTGATTGGGGAGAACGCGTGGGGTAAGTCCAGTCTGCTGGATGCTTTAACCCTGTTGCTGTCGCCGGAAACTGATTTGTACCACTTTGACCGCGAAGATTTCTGGTTCCCGCCGGGTGATATACAAGGCCGGGAACATCATCTGCATATCATCCTGACGTTTCGTGAGTCTCAACCGGGTCGCCACCGCGTGCGCAGGTATCGTCCTCTGGAAGCCAGCTGGACGCTGTGTCAGGATGGCTATCACCGCATTTTCTATCGGCTGGAAGGTGAATGTGCGGACGACGGTAGCGTTCTGACGTTACGCAGTTTTCTGGATGGCGAGGGCCATCAGCTTCCCCTCGACGACATTAACGATCAGGCGCGGCACCTCGTGCGTTTGATGCCAGTACTGCGCCTGCGTGACGCGCGTTTTATGCGACGGATCCGTAACGGTACGGTGCCGGATTCGGCGGATGTCGAAGTGACCGCGCGGCAACTGGATTTTCTGGCACGTGAACTGGCTACCCGACCGCAAAACCTGACAGATGGGCAGATACGTCAGGGGTTATCGGCCATGGTACAGCTGTTGGAACACTATTTTTCTGAGCAGGGTTCCAGTCAGTCCCGCTATCGTCTGATGCGTCGACGTTCCAATAACGAACAACGTAGCTGGCGCTATCTGGATATTATCAACCGTATGATTGATAGACCGGGCGGACGCACGCACCGCGTGATCCTGTTGGGACTGTTTTCGACGCTGTTACAGGCCAAAGGCACGCTGAGGCTGGATAAAGACGCCCGGCCGTTACTGTTGGTAGAAGATCCTGAAACGCGTTTACATCCGATTATGCTGTCGGTTGCCTGGCACCTGCTGAATTTGCTTCCGCTGCAACGGGTGGCGACCACCAACTCAGGTGAGTTACTGTCCCTCACCCCCGTGGAACACGTTGTCCGCCTGGTGCGTGAGTCCTCCCGCGTCGCCGCCTGGCGGCTTGGGCCAGGTGGGATCAGCGCAGAAGATGGTCGGCGTATTGCCTTTCATATTCGTTTTAACCGTGCATCGTCGTTGTTTGCCCGCTGTTGGCTGCTGGTGGAAGGCGAAACGGAAACCTGGGTCATTAACGAACTGGCCCGCCAGTGTGGGCACCACTTTGATGCGGAAGGTATCAAAGTCATTGAATTTGCCCAGTCCGGCCTTAAGCCGCTGGTTAAGTTCGCCCGCCGGATGGGTATCGAGTGGCATGTGCTGGTTGATGGTGATGAAGCCGGGAAAAAGTATGCCGCTACGGTGCGGAGTTTGTTGAATAACGACAGAGAAGAAGAGCGCGATCATTTAACCATGCTTCCCGCGCTGGACATGGAACATTTTATGTATCGCCAGGGGTTCGCTGACGTATTCCACAGGGTGGCGCAAATCCCCGAAAACGTGCCCATGAATATGCGCAAAATTATCTCGAAGGCGATTCACCGGTCGTCAAAACCAGATTTAGCCATTGAGGTGGCGATGGAAGCCGGGCGGCGCGGCGTTGACGCGGTGCCAACGCTGCTGCGAAAAATGTTTTCCCGCGTGCTGTGGTTGGCACGCGGCAGAGCGGATTAGCGGCGAAACATCGACGACAGCTGCGAGTGGATGCTGTCCAGTAGCTGGTAGCGACGGCGGTATTCCGCGCGTTTTTTGCTGGCAATGTCCGCTTCGCTTTTTCGCGCCATTGTGCGTGGGATATGGTAATAGCCGTGACTGTCGCACTCACCGCCAACCGACTCCCAAAATGCGTTGTAGTCGGAAAGTATCACCTTGTTTTTATCGTGGTAACGCGGGCTGCGAAAGATATGCTGTTCATTGCTGACAGCCAGAATTTGTTTAATATTCAATTGTTCTGCAAAGCAGCAAATGGCTTCCATCACAATACGTTTAGGGAAAATCCCGTAGCATGATTTGGTCGCTTTTTGAATTTCTTCATGTGGCAGTAATCGACTGCCTCCCTGTAACCCGCCAATAAACAGTGTGCTGCTTCCTTGATAATTGCACAGCGTAAACGTCATTTCCGCTAAAGTCTCGCCAGCGCTATTGCGTACCAGAATGGTACTTTCACCTTCTTTATCCAGTGAGATAAATGAGCCCATTATTACGCTAAATATTTCGCTATTTTTGCCTTCAATTTGTGCCAGTTGTAATCCATCCGCACTTAAATAAGCTTTATATTCAGTGGCTGAAAAAGAGTTGCGGATAGCATTGTAATGAAAACGCACAGCATCCAGTTTCATTTTCCGATCAAGGTTTTGTGCGAGATAGGCGCGATGTAGGCGAACCGGCAGACGAGGCTGGCGTGCCAGTACGCTATCGAGATCAGGCCATTGCGCCAGTTCAGTCATCCATTCATGCATTAATCGTGGCATAAGCGCTGAGCGCAACAAAAACTTACGACGGAAGCTACGCTGATGCCAAAATTTTCCAGGGCGCCAATGTCCGGTCATCAGGCTACAAAAGAGGCTAAAACTTGTGGCGGGTTTTGAAGAATGAAAAGTGCTGTCAGTTAGCTGGCTCATAATAACAATCCGATTGATACTCTGGTACTAATTTCAACACAGCGGATCTTAACCATTCATCAATAACTCTGTTATTCTTGCGTTTTTCAACGGCTATTTATTTAACGTTGATGTTTACCACTCCACTCTGGTGGACGTATTGGGGGAAATTGGGACATTTATGAAGCTCAAGGGAAAAATCAAAAAGCGCTATTTTCTCTTCGCCATCATCATTATTGTGGCGATAATTGCACTTTGGCGAACGCTTAATGCGCCTTTACCTCAGTATCAAACGTTAATTGTTCGTCCGGGCGATCTGCAGCAAAGCGTACTGGCAACCGGCAAACTGGATGCGTTGCGTAAAGTTGACGTCGGGGCGCAGGTAAGCGGGCAGTTAAAAACGCTGTCGGTCGCGATTGGCGACAAAGTAAAAAAAGATCAACTGCTTGGCGTTATCGATCCTGAACAGGCGCAAAACCAGATTAAAGAGGTTGAAGCGACGCTGATGGAATTACGCGCTCAGCGTTTACAGGCTGAAGCCGAGTGGAAACTGGCGCGGGTAACGCTTTCCCGTCAGCAACAGCTGGCGAAAACCCAGGCTGTCTCGCAGCAGGATCTCGACACGGCGGCTACTCAGATGGCGGTCAAACAGGCGCAAATCGGCACAATTGATGCGCAAATTAAGCGTAATCAGGCCTCTCTCGATACGGCAAAAACCAACCTTGATTACACCCGCATCGTCGCGCCAATGGCAGGCGAAGTCACGCAAATTACTACCCTTCAGGGGCAAACCGTTATTGCTGCCCAGCAGGCGCCTAACATTCTGACATTGGCAGATATGAGCACCATGCTGGTGAAAGCGCAGGTTTCCGAGGCGGATGTGATTCACCTGCATCCCGGGCAAAAGGCCTGGTTTACCGTACTGGGCGATCCTCAGACGCGCTACGAAGGTAAGCTCAAAGATGTTCTTCCGACGCCAGAGAAAGTGAATGATGCAATTTTCTACTATGCTCGCTTCGAAGTTCCCAACCCGAAAGGGATCCTGCGTCTGGATATGACCGCGCAGGTCCATATCCAGCTCACCGATGTGAAAAATGTCCTGACGATCCCGCTGTCGGCGCTGGGCGATCCTATTGGCAACAATCGTTATAACGTCAGGCTGCTGCGTAACGGCGAAACCCGTGAACGCGAAGTGGTTATCGGCGCGCGTAATGACACTGATGTGGAGATCGTGAAAGGGCTGGAAGAGGGGGATGAAGTCATCACCGGTGAGGGCAACGCTGGAGCGCCAAAATGACGGTATTGCTTGAACTGAGCAATATCCGCCGCAGCTATCCATCAGGCGAAGGCCAGGTCGAGGTATTGAAGGACGTATCCTTGAGCATTCAGGCCGGGGAAATGGTGGCGATTGTCGGGGCGTCTGGCTCGGGGAAATCGACGCTGATGAATATTCTCGGCTGTCTGGACAAACCCACCAGCGGTACGTATCGGGTTGCCGGGCGCGATGTCTCCACGCTGGATAGCGATGCGTTAGCCCAGCTGCGTCGCGAACATTTCGGTTTTATCTTCCAGCGTTATCATTTGTTGTCGCATTTAACCGCCGCGCAAAACGTTGAGGTGCCTGCAGTCTACGCTGGTACCGAACGTAAGCAGCGCCTGGCCCGTGCGCAAGAACTCCTGCAGCGACTGGGCCTGGGCGACAGAGTTGACTATCAGCCTTCCCAGCTTTCCGGTGGTCAGCAGCAGCGGGTCAGTATTGCGCGTGCGCTGATGAACGGGGGACAGGTCATCCTCGCCGACGAACCCACCGGCGCGCTGGACAGCCATTCAGGCGAAGAGGTGATGGCGATTTTGCATCAGCTGCGCGATCGCGGGCATACGGTGATTATCGTCACTCACGACAGCCAGGTCGCCGCACAGGCCGAACGCGTCATTGAAATTCGTGACGGCGAGATTGTGCGCAATCCGCCGTCGCACAAACCCTCTACCGGGCGCGATATCGCGGAGCCGACGGTGAAAACGGCGTCCGGTTGGGGGCAGTTTGCCAGCGGTTTTCGCGAAGCGCTCACTATGGCCTGGCTGGCAATGGCTGCGAATAAAATGCGAACGCTACTGACCATGCTTGGGATCATCATCGGTATTGCTTCAGTGGTGTCGATTGTGGTGGTAGGCGATGCGGCTAAACAGCTGGTGCTGGCAGATATTCGCGCTATCGGCACCAATACCATCGATATCTATCCTGGCAAAGATTTCGGCGACGACGACCCACAATATCAACAGGCGCTGAAGTATGACGATTTAACGGCGTTACAGAAGCAGCCCTGGGTCAGTTCGGTGACGCCTGCGGTGTCGAAAAACCTGCGGCTACGCTATGGCAATATCGACGTGGCCGCCAGTGCTAATGGCGTTAGCGGCGACTATTTCAACGTCTATGGCATGACGTTTAGCGAAGGGACCACTTTTAACGCTGAACAACTGGCGGGGCGCGCTCAGGTGGTGGTGCTCGACAGCAATACCCGTCGTCAATTGTTCCCCAACAAAGCGAAAGTTGTCGGCGAAGTCGTGCTGGTGGGGAATATGCCTGCCACGGTGATTGGTGTTGCAGAAGAGAAACAGTCGATGTTTGGCAGTAGCAAGATCCTGCGGGTCTGGCTGCCTTACAGCACCATGTCCGGGCGAATTATGGGGCAGTCGTGGTTGAACTCGATCACCGTGCGGGTGAAAGACGGTTTTGATAGTGCCCAGGCCGAGCAGCAGCTCACCCGACTACTGACGTTACGCCACGGTAAGAAGGATTTCTTCACCTGGAATATGGACGGTGTCTTGAAAACCGCCGAAAAGACCACACGTACATTACAACTCTTCCTGACGCTGGTGGCCGTGATTTCGCTGGTGGTCGGTGGAATTGGTGTGATGAATATTATGCTGGTTTCGGTAACCGAACGAACGCGCGAGATTGGTATTCGTATGGCGGTTGGCGCCCGCGCCAGTGACGTACTGCAGCAGTTCTTAATTGAAGCGGTGCTGGTGTGTCTGGTTGGCGGCGCGTTGGGCATTAGCTTGTCGATGCTGATCGCCTTTACGCTTCAGCTATTCCTGCCTGGCTGGGAAATAGGTTTCTCACCCGTAGCCTTATTGACGGCGTTTCTGTGTTCGACAGCGACCGGGATTTTGTTTGGCTGGCTACCGGCGCGAAATGCGGCGCGGCTGGATCCGGTAGATGCTCTGGCGCGGGAATAATACCATCGAGATAAAAATGCCAGCCGCAAAGGCTGGCATTTTGACTGCGGGATGTACACAATGAAACAGAAGAGCTATGCGACAGCTTCTGCTTCAATGACAGGCACGATGACACTGGCATGATTGCCTTTTGGCCCCTGGTGGACATCAAACTGGACAGACTGCCCGGCTTTTAGCGTTCTGTAACCATCCATCTGAATGGTGGAGTAATGGGCGAAAATATCTTCGCCGCCGCCTTCGGGGCAGATGAAACCAAACCCTTTGGCGTTGTTGAACCACTTAACAGTACCCGTTTCCATGCTTCGACATCCTTCGTAAATCTTATATAAGTAAGATGGAATGAACCGGTGGCGGAGTGGGGGCTGTTCAAAACCTCGCCAACTCTCGAAACTACAATTTAGAGAAATCAGGCGAGGCGTCAAGCGCCAGGCTGACGGAATAGGGTAAAAATGCATCAAAATTTGAAGCAGTTAACGCTATTGTCGGTTATGTGACAGATGTCGCGGATGGCACTAATAGATGATAGTTATCTAATACTTGAGGTAGATTGATTGTGCGCATAGGCTGCTTGTCAGCGGCAAGATTTTCTGCCGGAAACCGTAACTGAAGATGACGACTGACAATGGGTAAGACTAACGACTGGCTGGATTTCGATCTGCTGGCGGAAGATAAATTGCGCGACGCGCTAAAACCGCCATCTATGTATAAAGTGATATTAGTCAATGATGATTACACTCCGATGGAGTTTGTTATTGACGTGTTACAAAAATTCTTTTCTTATGATGTAGAACGTGCAACGCAACTGATGCTTGCCGTTCACTATCAAGGTAAAGCGATTTGCGGCGTATTCACTGCCGAAGTGGCTGAAACCAAAGTTGCGATGGTGAACAAGTATGCGAGGGAGAACGAGCATCCGTTGCTGTGTACGCTAGAAAAAGCCTAAATGCAGGCATAAATATTGGGGGAGGTGCCTATGCTCAATCAAGAACTGGAGCTCAGTTTAAACATGGCTTTCGCCAGAGCGCGCGAGCACCGACATGAGTTTATGACCGTCGAGCACTTGCTACTGGCATTGCTCAGTAACCCATCGGCCCGCGAAGCGCTGGAAGCGTGTTCTGTGGATCTGGTGGCGCTGCGTCAGGAACTCGAAGCCTTCATTGAACAAACCACACCCGTATTGCCTGCCAGTGAAGAAGAGCGCGACACGCAGCCAACGTTGAGTTTTCAGCGTGTGTTGCAACGCGCGGTCTTTCATGTTCAGTCCTCCGGGCGCAATGAAGTTACCGGTGCTAATGTGCTGGTCGCCATCTTCAGCGAGCAGGAATCTCAGGCGGCTTATCTGCTGCGTAAGCATGAAGTGAGTCGCCTTGATGTGGTGAATTTTATTTCTCATGGCACGCGCAAAGACGAACCAAGTCAGTCCTCTGACTCTGGTAATCAGCCGAATAACGAAGAGCAAGCTGGCGGGGAGGACCGTATGGAGAACTTCACGACTAACCTTAACCAGCTTGCCCGTGTGGGCGGAATTGATCCGCTCATTGGCCGGGACAAAGAGCTGGAGCGCGCCATTCAGGTACTGTGCCGTCGTCGAAAAAACAACCCGCTGCTGGTGGGTGAGTCTGGCGTCGGTAAAACCGCTATTGCGGAAGGCCTCGCCTGGCGTATCGTCCAGGGCGACGTGCCGGAAGTGATGGCTGATTGTACCCTTTACTCTCTGGATATCGGCTCGCTGCTGGCGGGTACCAAATACCGTGGCGATTTTGAAAAACGCTTTAAGGCGCTGCTGAAACAACTGGAACAGGATACTAATAGCATTCTGTTTATCGATGAGATCCACACCATTATCGGCGCGGGTGCGGCATCGGGCGGCCAGGTGGATGCAGCTAACCTGATCAAACCGTTGCTCTCCAGCGGTAAAATCCGTGTGATAGGCTCCACAACCTATCAGGAATTCAGCAATATCTTTGAAAAGGACCGCGCGCTAGCACGCCGTTTCCAGAAAATCGATATCACTGAGCCGTCGGTTGAAGAGACCGTGCAGATCATCAACGGTCTGAAGCCGAAATACGAAGCGCACCATGACGTTCGCTACACCGCCAAAGCGGTGCGTGCAGCGGTCGAACTGGCGGTGAAATACATTAACGATCGTCATCTGCCGGACAAAGCGATTGACGTGATCGATGAGGCGGGCGCGCGGGCGCGTCTGATGCCGGTCAGCAAGCGCAAGAAAACCGTCAACGTGGCGGATATCGAGTCCGTCGTGGCCCGCATTGCGCGGATCCCGGAGAAGAGCGTTTCGCAGAGCGATCGCGATACGCTGAAAAACTTGGGCAACCGTCTGAAAATGCTGGTATTCGGACAGGATAAAGCCATTGAGGCGCTGACTGAAGCGATCAAAATGAGCCGTGCTGGTCTGGGACACGAGCATAAACCTGTCGGTTCGTTCCTGTTTGCCGGACCGACTGGCGTTGGTAAGACCGAAGTCACGGTGCAGTTGTCCAAAGCGCTGGGTATTGAGCTGCTGCGGTTTGATATGTCCGAGTATATGGAACGTCACACCGTCAGCCGCCTGATTGGTGCGCCTCCGGGATATGTCGGTTTCGACCAGGGTGGTTTGCTGACGGATGCTGTCATTAAACATCCGCATGCGGTACTGCTGCTGGATGAAATCGAAAAAGCGCATCCGGATGTCTTTAACCTGCTGCTGCAGGTGATGGATAACGGTACGCTGACCGACAATAACGGGCGTAAAGCGGATTTCCGCAACGTGGTGCTGGTCATGACTACTAACGCCGGCGTGCGTGAAACCGAGCGTAAATCGATTGGGCTGATTCATCAGGACAACAGTACTGATGCGATGGGCGAAATCAAAAAAGTGTTTACGCCGGAATTCCGTAACCGTCTCGACAACATTATCTGGTTCGATCATCTCTCTACTGAGGTGATTCATCAGGTTGTTGATAAGTTTATCGTCGAACTTCAGGTTCAGTTGGATCAGAAAGGTGTCTCTCTGGAAGTGAGTCAGGAAGCCCGCGACTGGCTGGCTGAGAAGGGCTATGACCGCGCAATGGGTGCACGCCCGATGACGCGCGTTGTCCAGGATAACCTGAAAAAACCATTGGCTAACGAACTGCTGTTCGGCTCGCTTGTGGATGGCGGTCAGGTGACCGTTGCGCTGGATAAAGAGAAAAATGAGCTGACCTATGGTTTCCAGAGTGCGCAAAAGCACAAGCCAGAAGCAGCGCATTAATATCTAACCACCTAATGAACCGGGCGTAATGCCCGGTTTTTTTTCGCCTGAAAGTCGTGATTTGAATAGGGGGGGGTAAACGGCAGGCAAAAAATAAGCCTGCGTAAGGGAGATTACGCAGGCTAAGGAGGTGGTTCCTGGTACAGCTAGCATTTATGGGTTATGTTTTTCAGCGGATGGGATAATACCCTTAATGAACGAAGCGGTATGTGATCGATTTCTAAGAATCTTCCGAACGCTGAAAAATAACCGTAATTAACTACTTAGCATGTGGGTTGCGCGTGGACTCACCGGCAAAATTACGCATCAACAATGCATAATTCAGATCGATATCCTCCGGGACAGGCATCCACACGGTGTAACCATCGCCCGGCGCAACCGGCATCGCTTCGCCTTTCGCGTTTTCCATCTGTTCGAGGGTAAAGTTGATGTTGCCCTGTGGGGTCATCAGCTCCAGGCTGTCGCCGACGGTGAATTTATTTTTCACCAGCACAGCCGCCAGTTCACCTTTACGTTCGCCAGTGAATTCGCCGACAAACTGCTGACGCTCGGAAACAGAGAAGCCGTATTCGTAGTTCTGATAGTCGTCATGTGTATGGCGGCGCAGGAACCCCTCGGTGTAACCGCGATGCGCCAGACCTTCCAGCGTTTCCAGCAGTTGCGGGTCGAATGGTTTCCCGGCAACGGCATCATCAATGGCCTTGCGATAAACCTGCGCGGTACGTGCACAGTAATAGTATGATTTAGTACGGCCTTCAATTTTCAGCGAATGCACGCCCATCTGAGTCAGGCGCTCAACGTGGGCAATGGCACGCAAATCCTTCGAGTTCATGATGTAAGTGCCGTGTTCGTCTTCAAACGCGGTCATGTACTCACCCGGACGCTGGGCTTCTTCGATCATAAAGACTTTGTCAGTCGGCGCGCCAATACCCAGCGTCGGCTCAACATTTTGTACCGGGATAGGCTCGTACTTATGCACGATATTGCCCACCACGTCTTCTTTGCCTTCCTGCACGTTGTATTCCCAGCGGCAGGCATTGGTACAGGTACCCTGATTTGGGTCACGCTTGTTGATGTAGCCAGAGAGCAGGCAGCGGCCGGAGTAAGCCATGCACAGCGCGCCGTGAACAAAGATCTCAATTTCCATATCCGGCACCTGGGTGCGGATCTCTTCAATTTCTTCCAACGACAGTTCGCGGGACAGGATCACACGGGTCAATCCCATCTGCTTCCAGAATTTCACCGTCGCCCAGTTTACGGCGTTAGCCTGTACTGAAAGGTGAATGTCCATGTCAGGGAAGTTTTCGCGCACCAGCATAATCAGACCGGGGTCGGACATGATCAGTGCATCCGGTCCCATTTCCACCACCGGTTTCAGGTCACGAATGAAGGTCTTCAGCTTGGCGTTATGCGGGGCAATATTAACCACCACATAGAATTTTTTACCCAGTTCATGGGCTTCATTAATGCCTAGCTGCAGGTTTTCGTGATTGAATTCGTTGTTGCGTACGCGCAGTGAGTAACGCGGTTGGCCCGCATATACAGCGTCTGCGCCATAGGCGAAAGCGTAACGCATGTTTTTCAGCGTTCCCGCCGGGGAAAGGAGTTCCGGTTTAAACATAATTTTCTCGTTCTGATGACAGGTCAGACTCGCCTCACTCAATGAGGCGGTTAGGGGAGTGCCCCCATATTAAGGGCGGGCATTGTAGCGCTGTGGGGAAGACAGGTAAAGAAAAACGCCGGGCGACAGCGTGGCGTTACCCGGCTGAGCGAGTCATTATCAGGTTTTATCTTTTATCGTCTGACTTACACCATTGGCCTTAACTGAAGCAATACCGGTCTCGCGCGACTGTTCATTCGCATACAGTTGACTGCTACCAATAATCTGGTGGTTTGCTGCTTTCAGATTGAAATGCAATTTGCCATTAGCTGCCGTTTTTTTCTCATAACGCTCGGCCAGAGGGCTGTTAGCCTGGACAGATGCGATCCCTTTTTCTGCCGCGCCTTTTGTCGTGTAAAGCTCACTGGTAAGGATAGTTTCCCCGTTTCCAGCCTTAAGAACAAAGCGGTACTGATCATCGCTACTCTTGCTTAATTCAAACCAACCAGCCATATGAACTCCTTGATTAAAGTTTTATATCAAACAGTTATTGACGACAGTGTTGCCACAAAGAGTATGAGCGATATTTGGAGAGTTGCTAGTCAACGGGACTCCACGAAGCCGCGGAGTCCTGCAGGACGGGAGTGTTTACACAATCCGACAGGCGTCGGCTTCCCAGCGATACCCTACGCCATAGACCGCGCGGATAAACGACTGCTCCGCATCCAGCGATTCCAGCTTGCGTCGCAGGTTCTTAATATGGCTGTCGATGGTTCGGTCGGTAACGACACGGTAATCGTCATAGAGATGATTGAGCAACTGTTCACGGGAGAACACTTTTCCCGGTTCATGCGACAGCGTTTTGAGTAAGCGAAATTCAGCAGGCGTTAAGTCGAGCATTTTCCCACGCCAGGACGCCTGAAAACGACCTTCATCGACGATCAACGGGCTGTCAGCATCCATCTGTTGCAGTTCGCGCTGCGGCTTGCAACGGCGCAGAATCGTCTTCACGCGAGCAACAACTTCACGCGGGCTGTAGGGTTTGCAAATATAATCATCCGCACCGATCTCCAGCCCCAGCAGGCGATCAATTTCTTCTATCTTGGCGGTTACCATCATGATGGGGATTTCAGAGAATCGGCGGATTTCCCGGCACAGAGTCAGGCCGTCAGTTCCAGGCAGCATCAGATCCAACAAGATCAGATCGGGCGGCGTCTGACGCACGTAAGGAAGAACCAGATCGCCGTGGCTGATGAGCGTAGGAGCGTAGCTTGCCGCGCGCAGATAGTCGATAAGCAGTTGCCCCAGCTTGGGCTCGTCTTCCACGATCAGAATACGCGGCGTGTTTTCATCAATGGGTAACTCAGTCATACATCTCTCTGTAAATCGCGTTCCAGCGGTAATGTTACTGTAATGCTAACCCCGCCAAAAGGCGAATGGGCGGCGCGAATCAGACCATTATGCGCCTGTACGATATTGACGCAAATTGCCAGCCCCAGCCCGGAACCACCGCTGGCACGGTTACGCGAGCCTTCGGTGCGATAAAAGCGTTCAAACAGCTTCTGTAACTGGTCGTCACTTACGCCGGGAGCGGAATCAGCGAAGGTTAATAAAACCATACGCTCGCGTTGTTCGGCGCTGATGTGCAGCCCGCCGCCGCTGTCGGTGTAGCGCAGACTGTTTTCCAGCAGATTGTTGAACAACTGCATCAGACGATCCCTGTCGCCAAATACCGTCATGCTGTCCGGGAGTGAAAGTTGTATCGTCAGTCCACGGCTGGCAAAGCGTTCACGAAATGCGCCACTTGCCACTTCCAACAGCGGGATGAGATCCAGCAATGTTTTCTGGTAGGCCAGCGCGCCTTCATCGGACATGGAGAGCTGATGCAGATCGTCCACCAGCTTGGTGAGCGTACCCACTTCAGCCTGCAAAGAGGCAACGGAGTCAGGGGTGAACTGGCGTACGCCATCCTGAATGGCCTCCAGTTCACCGCGCAACACCGCTAACGGCGTACGCAGTTCGTGAGAAATATCGGCCATAAAGTCACGACGCATCTGCTGGTTTTTTTCCAGCGTACTGGCAAGCTGGTTGAAGTCCTGCGCCAGCTTGCCCAGTTCATCCGTACTGGTCGGCGCAACGCGAGTGGTGAAATCGCCAGCCGCCAGTTTGTGCGTGCCTTCTACCAACCGCTTGACCGGGGCCAGCAGGCTGCGCGCCAGCGTAAACGTTGCCAGCGCCGCCAGGATCGTGGAGAGCGCGACGATGAGCCAACTGGAACGCCTTTGCTGCATGTCGAAATTGATATCCGTATTGCGCGTTAAGCGTTCCACGGGAGAGGCAATCACGGCACCGACTTCGCTACCGTTGACGCGGATCGGATGGCGCATACCGTCACGGGGAACCGGAGCACGCGGACCGACCAGCACGCGGGCATTTTGGTCGACAACCCAAAACTGCGTACGCCAGCCGTGCGGCGGCATGCCGGGGCCGGGTTTATCATCGTCGTTGTCGTGTTCAAAAGAGCGCAGGATCTGAAAAACAAACCGATCGTTATTGCGTAAGAATCGCCAGTTGCCGTGCTGCTGATACTGCTCGCTTAATGCGTCGCTGAGCATTTGCAGCCGCTGTTCGTTACCGTGCTTGATATAGTCAATAAAACCGCGTTCGAAGCTTATGCGTACGGCCCAGTGCATGCTGATCAGCAATACGATGCAGGTGGCGAAAATCGCCAGAAACAGTTTGCCGGTGATACCGGGCCGCCAGAACTTCATCAGGTGCTCCTTTTGCGCCGTGAAATCACCGCGTTGGTTTGCGTGTCGTTCGGCACGCGGGCAAAAATAATGGCGGGCAGCGCGATAATGAATGCGATGCACAGCCAGGTATACATAAAGACGGTATGCGTACTTCCGCTGTCGATGACGCTATGCTGCTGACCGAACATACCTAGCAGCAGTCCCGCGATGGTCACCCCGATACTCATCGACAGCTGCATGATCATTGACAGCAGGCTGTTACCACTGCTGGCGAGATCGTCAGGCAGGTCTTTTAACGTCAGGGTGTTCATGGATGAAAAACGCGTTGAGTTGACCATTCCCTGTAAGAACAGTACGAAGGGCAGGGCGTAATACCAGCCGAGCAGCGCGGTGGTCATCAGCAGCAGACTGACCAGCGACAGGCCAAGCGTTGTAGCGACCAGTACGCGACGGTAGCCAAAGCGGTTAACGACCTGCACCACAATGCGCTTCATGCCCATACTGCCGAGCACCATCGGGATCATCATCAGCCCGGCATGAAAGGGGGAGAAACCGAGGCCTATTTGTAAAAATACCGGCGTCATAAACGGCAGCATACCGCTACCGATGCGTCCGGCAAAACTGCCGAAAAGACCCAGCGAGAAGGTCGGTGTGCGAAACAGATTCAGGCTGAACAGTGCGCGTGGATTACGATGGGCGTGTTTCAGATACAGCGCAATAGCCAGCACTCCGCAGATAACCAACGCTGCCAGCGAGATACTGGAGATGCCGGTTCCTTTACTGCCATCAAGCGCCAGCGTCAGTACCGCCATGCCGACTGCCAGCATCGCAAATCCGAAGAGATCGAAGCGTCGGGTTTGCATGGTGTAGTTGGGCATCAGCATTAACGTCGCTATCGCGCCGACAATGCCAACCGGAATGTTAATCAAAAATATCCAGTGCCAGGAGGCGTACTCAACCAGAATACCGCCTAATGCCGGTCCGAGTAGCGGGCCAATCTGACCGGGCAATGTGACAAACGTCATCGCCGCCATATATTGCTCACGCGGGACGATTTTCATCACCGTTAGCCTGCCGACCGGTACCATCATCGCACCGCCAACGCCTTGTAAGATACGCGCCATCACCAGCTCGTTGAGTGTGCTGGACCCGGCGCAAAACAGCGAGCCAAGCGTAAACAGGATGATGGCGGTGAAGAAGATATTACGCACGCCAACTTTGTCCGCCAGCCATCCGCTGGCGGGCAGCATCACGGCAACGGTTAAAACATATGACACAATGACCATATGCATGTGTAACGGGCTTTCCCCGAGGCTTGCCGCCATCGAGGGAAGCGCAGTATTCACGATGGTGGTATCCAGCGACTGCATAAAAAAGCCGAATGCCACAATCCAAAGTTGCCAGCGGGTGCTGTCGGGTAGTTCTGTCATAACTCTGCTACCGGTTTGCTGTTTTTACGCGAAAAACGCAGACGCAGACGGTCGAAAAAGAGATAGACCACGGGCGTGGTGTACAGCGTCAGGAGTTGACTCACGACCAGCCCGCCGACAATGGTTATCCCCAAAGGTTGACGTAGTTCGGAGCCATCCCCGGCGGATAACACCAGCGGCAGCGCGCCAAACAACGCCGCCAGCGTGGTCATCATGATTGGGCGAAAGCGCAGCAGGCAGGCCTGGAAAATGGCTTCTTCCGGCTGCAGCTTGCCGTTTCTCTGCGCTTCCAGCGCAAAATCGACCATCATGATGGCATTTTTCTTCACAATGCCAATTAATAGCATTATCCCTATCAGGGCGATTAGGCTGAACGGGGCATTGAACAGCTCCAGCGCCAGCAAAGCCCCGACGCCAGCTGAAGGTAGCGTGGAGAGAATGGTCAGGGGGTGAACATAGCTTTCATACAGCATACCCAGAACGATGTAGACCGTGGCGATGGCGGCGATAATCAGGATCACCTGTGAGTTCATGGTGTCCTGAAATACCTGGGCCGTGCCGGCAAAGCTACCGCGAACCGTGGAGGGGACGCCGAGCTGGGTCATGGTTCTGTTGATAGCCTCTGTCGCCTCAGACAGTGAAGAACCTGTTGGCAGGTTAAACGACACGGTTGAGGCAGCGGATAAGCCCTGATGGTTTACCGACAGCGGGGCATTCGCCGGCTGCCATTTGGCAAAGTACGATAATGGGATTGCCTTACCGTCATTGTTGATGACGAACATTTTATCCAGCGCGCTGATGTCCTGGGTGTAACGTCGATCGACCTCCATCACCACTTTGTACTGGTTCATCGGCTGATAAATAGTTGAAATTTGCCGTTGTCCAAAAGCGTTGTTCAACAGGCTGTTAGCGGCTGCAACGTCGATCCCCAGACGAGACATGGTGTCGCGATCGTAGACCAGGTTCATTTCCGCGCCATTGTCCTGCTGATCTGAGTTGACATCCGCCAGTTGGGGCAGGGCGGCAAGCGCTTTACGGATCTTCGGTTCCCACTCGCGCAGCGCCGCCAGATCGTCGGAAAGCAATGTGTATTGATAGCTGGCATTGGCCTGGCGGCCGCCGACGCGAATATCCTGCACCGCCATCAGAAACAGATTCGCGCCAGGCTCTTTTGCAAGCGCGACGCGCAGGCGGTCGATCACCTGCTGAGCTGTTTCACCGCGCTCATCGCGTGGCTTGAGGGTGATAAACATCATCCCGCTGTTAACCCGGGAACCGCCGGTAAATCCGGTGACGTTATTCACCGCCGGGTCGTCGCGGATGATCTTCATAAAGTCCTGCAGTTTGCCGCGCATCGCCTGGAAAGAGATGCTCTGGTCGGCCTGAATCCCCCCCATCAACACGCCCGTATCCTGCTCCGGGAAGAAGGTTTTGGGGATGGAAATATAAAGCCAGATATTCAGCGCAATGGTGCCAAGTAACACCACGCCCACCAGTCGCGTATGGCGCAGCACCCACTTAAGCGAAGTGCCGTAACTCTGTTGCAGTGCCACCAGCACACGACCAAAACCTCGTTTACGAGACTGTTCACGCGGGGCGCTGGATTTGAGCATCCAGCCACACATCATTGGCGTTAATGTCAGCGACACCAGTAGCGAGATACCGATAGCAACTGACAGCGTGACGGCAAATTCGCGCAGCAAGCGCCCAGGCAATCCGCCCATTAACAGCAGCGGGAGGAACACCGCTACCAGCGACAGGCTCATTGAGAGCACCGTGAATCCCACTTCGCGCGTACCTTGTAGCGCCGCCTGCAGTGGCTTCATTCCCGCTTCCAGGTGGCGGGCAATATTTTCCAGCACCACGATCGCGTCATCAACGACAAATCCCGTGGCAATGGTCAACGCCATTAATGACAGGTTGTTCAGGCTGAACCCGCACAGATACATGGCGGCAAAGGTACCGATCAGCGAGACCGGAACCGCTACCGCAGGGATCAGGGTCGCGCGCCCGGAGCGCAGGAAAACAAAGACCACCAGAATAACCAGCGCAACGGAGATAATCAGCGTCTGTTCGACTTCCTCCAGCGAGGCGCGAATGGTCGGTGAACGATCCTGGGCAATTTGCAGATCGATGGCGGCCGGGACCAGCGTTTGTAACTCCGGTAATTTGGCCCGAATGCTGTCTACCGTTTGAATAATATTGGCTTCTGGCAGCTTGCGGATCATCAGCAGGATAGCCGGTTTTGCGTTGGTCATCCCCGCGTTACGTACGTCCTGCACCGAGTCGCTCACAGACGCAACATCGCCCAGCCGCACCGCAGCGCCGTTATTGTAGTGGATAATAATCGGCTGGTACTCGGCGGCGGTTTTCAGCTCATCGTTGGTTTGTACCTGCCAGCGGTGGGTATCATTCTCGATAGCTCCCTGCGGCTTACGCACATTGGCGTTAGCAATCGCGCCACGCACGTCGTCCAGCGATACGCCCTGATTAAACAGCGCTTGCGGATTAAGCCCTACGCGCACGGCAGGCAGAGAGCTGCCCCCAACGTCGACGTCACCCACGCCGTCGATTTGCGCGATGGTCTGTGCTAATTGGGTTGATGCGAAATCGTACAGTTCACCCTGCGAGTAAGTGTCCGACGTGAGCGTCAGGATCATGATTGGCGCATCGGAAGGGTTGGCTTTGCGGTACGTGGGGCGGCTTGGCATGCCGCTGGGTAGCAGGCTTTGCGCTGCGTTAATCGCGGCCTGAACATCCCGCGCCGCGCCATTGATGTCACGGTCGAATTTGAATTCAAGAATAATGCGCGTACTGCCAAGGGAACTGCTCGAGGTCATTTCGTTCACGCCCGCGATGCGCCCCAGTGAGCGCTCCAGCGGGGTGGCTACCGAAGACGCCATCGTTTCAGGGGAAGCGCCCGGTAATGATGCGCTGACCATGATCACCGGGAAATCCACCTGCGGCAGCGGAGCTACCGGCAGCAGACGAAAGCCCAGTATCCCGCACAGGGTGATGGCCACCGAAATGAGAATGGTCGCCACCGGACGATGAATGAAAAGCGCGAAAAATTTCATTTACGCTTCCTCTTCCTGACGCGGGAAGCGGCTTTTCACGTACAGCGACAGACGGTCAAACAGCAGATAAATCACCGGGGTGGTAAACAGGGTTAATACCTGGCTTACCAGCAGACCACCGACCATACCAATTCCTAATGGACGACGTAATTCGGCCCCCACGCCGGTACTTAACATCAGCGGCAACGCGCCGAGCAGTGCCGCCAGCGTAGTCATCAGAATCGGGCGAAAACGCAGCAGACAGGCCTGGAAAATAGCGTCGCGTGGGGTCATGCCCTGTTCGTGCTCCGCGGCAAGGGCGAAGTCGATCATCATGATGGCGTTTTTCTTGACGATACCGATGAGCAAAATAATGCCGATAATCGCGATGACGTCCAGTTCACTGCCGGCAATCATTAACGCCAGGAGGGCGCCGACGCCCGCCGTGGGTAGCGTGGAGAGAATGGTAATCGGGTGAATAAAGCTCTCATACAGCACGCCGAGGACGATATACATCGCGACAACCGCAGCCACAATCAACCAGATGGTATTACCCAGTGCGGCCTGGAAAGCGAGCGTACTGCCCTGGAACTGGGTGGTAATATTTGCTGGCAGATTGAGCGTTTTTTCGGCATCCAGAATTGCCTGCACCGCATCGCCCAGCGAATGATCGTCCGGTACGTTGAACGAGATGGTGGTGACCGGGAACTGATCGAGGTGGTTAATCGACAGCGGAGCGAAACGCTGTTCAATGCTGGCGATTGCGCTAAGCGGAACCACGCCGCCGTCGCTGCTGGTCAGACGGATAGTGTCCAGTGCAGCAAGCCCCGGCGTACTGTTGGTGTCATGTTCCAATACGACGCGATACTGGTTGGCCTGGGTGTAGATGGTTGAAATCAGTCGCTGGCCGAAGGCGTTGTACAGGGCGTTATCGACATCCGCCATGCTGATGCCTAAACGGCTGGCGCTATCGCGATTGACGTTCACATACGCCACCAGCCCTTTGTCCTGCCAGTCGCTACTGACATCGGACAGTTGCGGTAGCTGGTGTAGTTTTTCTAACAGCTGTGGAACCCAGGTGCTGAGGGCATCAAGGGACGTTGCTTGCAGCGTAAACTGATATTGCGTCCGGCTGACCTGGGTATCAATCGTCAGGTCCTGGGTGGGCTGAAGATAGAGATCAACGCCGGGTACTCTGTCAACCGCGTCCTGTAGGCGTGCGATCACTTTCTGCACGCGATCGTCGCGATCGTCCAGCGGCTTAAGGTTGATTTGCAGACGCGCGCTGTTTAATGCCGGATTAGTACCATCCACGCCGACAAAAGCGGTCAGGCTCTCTACCGCCGGATCTCGAAGGATGACATCGGAAACCTGGCGCTGGCGCTGGGCCATGCTGGCAAATGAACTGGACTGCGGCGCCTGCAGCGTACCCTGGATGATGCCGTTGTCCTGGATCGGGAAGAATCCTTTGGGGATAAAGACCCATAACATAACGCTCAGTGCCAGCGTGCCGAGCGCCACGCCCAGCGTGAGCCACGGATGGTTCAGCACTTTTGCCAGCCAGTGACCGTACCCGGCAATGACGCGATCGAACATACGCTCCGAGGCGCGGGAGAAGCGGTTCTGCTTACGCAACGAGGCCTGATTAAGCATGCGCGCGCACATCATCGGCGTGAGGGTGAGCGAGACGACGGCGGAAATCAGAATTGCCACGGCCAGCGTAACGGCAAACTCGCGGAATAATCGGCCAACGATATCACCCATAAACAACAGCGGGATCAGCACGGCGATTAGCGAAAATGTCAGAGAGATGATGGTAAAACCAATCTCACCAGCCCCCTTCAGGGCGGCAGTCAGCGGTTTTTCGCCTTTTTCGATATAGCGTGAAATATTCTCGATAACCACGATAGCGTCATCCACTACGAATCCTGTCGCGATGGTTAGCGCCATTAGGGTCAGGTTATTGATGGAGAAATCAAGAAATACCATCACCGCGAAGGTGCCGATGAGCGACAATGGAACGGCGACCGCAGGAATAATCGTTGCCGGAATATTGCGCAGGAACAGGTAGATGATCATCACCACCAGCGCAATCGCCAGCATTAGCTCAAACTGGGTGTCTGCAACGGACGCACGAATATTGGTCGTACGATCCGAAAGCACGCTGACCTTAACTGATTTGGGCAGGCTTTCGGTGAGCTGCGGCAGCATTTGACGGATACTGTCTGCCGTGGAGATGATGTTCGCCCCAGGCTGGCGCTGAACATTCATTACAATGGCTTGTTGCTTATTGGCCCATGCGCCCAGCCAACTATTTTCTGCCCCTTGTTCGACGGTGGCGACATCGCCCAGACGAACCGGCGCACCGTTTTTATAGGCCACGATGAGCTGGCGATATTCGTCTGCGGACTGCATCTGGTCGTTGGCGGAAAGGGTGACAGCACGCGTTGGGCCATCAAGACTCCCTTTTGCCGAATTGACGTTAGCCCCGGTAATGGCTGTACGGATGGTTTCGCTGGTCAGACCGAGTGCGGCAATAGCCTGTGCGTTAAGCTTCACGCGGACCGCCGGTCGTTGCCCGCCGGAAAGTGTTACCAGACCGACACCGGAAACCTGAGAGATTTTCTGCGCGACGCGGGTTTCGACCATATCTTCCACCTGCGTCATCGGCATGGCGCTGGACGTGACCGCCAGCGTCATGATCGGTGGATCTGCCGGGTTTACCTTGCTGTAGACTGGCGGATTGGGCAGATCGCCCGGTAATAAATTGGTGGCGGCGTTAATCGCAGCCTGAACTTCCTGCTCGGCAACATCCAGCGGGAGTGTCAGTTGAAACTGCAACGTGACGACCGATGCGCCGCCGGAACTTTGCGAGGACATCTGTTTTAAGCCGGACATCTGTCCGAACTGACGCTCAAGCGGCGCGGTTACCGCCGAGGTCATGACGTCCGGGCTGGCGCCAGGGTACAGCGTAACGACCTGAATCGTGGGGTAATCGACTTCCGGTAAGGCAGCGATCGGCAGGAAACGATAACCGATAATACCGGCAAGCAAAATCGCGACCATCAGCAGCGTGGTGGCGACAGGTCGCAGAATAAACAGGCGTGATGGCCCGCCTGTGTTGTGCGGAGGTAACACCTGCATCAGGAGTTAGCTCCTTTTTTGCCGTATCCGCGGGGCGCAGTTTTCTCGTCCTGAACTGAGGCGTCATGCGCCTCTACAACTTCTACTTTTGCGCCTTCCGTCAGGCGGTCAATACCGTCGGTTACGACCCGATCACCTGCGGACAACCCGGCGGCGATCACTACTTTTTGGCTATCCTGAATACCTGGTTTAACCAGATGTTTGCTCACTTTATTCTCGCTGTTCAGCACCCAGACAAAATGGCCCTCATTGCCCATCTGCAGGGCGGCTGTTGGGATCACCACGGCGTTTTGTTCCGTGTCGACCAGCATGCGGGCGTTAACGAACTGGTTAGGGAATAAAGCATCATCCTGATTGTCAAAACGGGCTTTAACTTTGATGGTTCCGGTCGTGGCATCAATCTGATTGTCGAGACTGAGCAGGACGCCTTCGCTCAGTTTTTGCGAATTGGTTCGGTCCCAGGCTTCGACCTTTAACGGAGTCCCCGATTTTTGCGCCCGCAACACGGTGGCAATGTCGTTTTCAGGCAAGGTGAATATCAGGTCGATAGGATGGGTTTGCGTAATGACGACGATTCCGGTGGTATCGCCGCTGGAAATTTGGTTACCGACGTCGACCTGCTTCAGACCGACACGCCCCTCTACAGGCGCGGTTATCCGGCTCCAGTCAAGCTGCAATTGGGCGCTGGCGACGCTGGCTTCATCGGCTTTGATTGTCCCTAATGTTTCATTTACCAGCGCCTGCTGGGCATCCAGCTCCTGGCGGGAGACCAGATTAGTTTTCACCAGCTGTTGATAGCGGGCAAGATCGCGACGGGCATTTGCCAGCGTGGCTTTATCTTTGGCCAGTTGGCCCTGCGCCTGAGCCAGAGCAACTTTGAACTGGCTGGGATCTATCTCTGCCAGCAGGTCGCCGGCTTTTACCTGCTGTCCTTCCTCGAAGTGTAAGGCAATGAGCTGACCATCCACCCGGCTACGTACCGTGGCGGTATTTGCGGCAGTAATGGTACCCAGCCCTGTCAGGTAACGCGGAACGGCTTCCATGGCGGCGGTGGCAGCCTGAACGGGAGCCAACGGCCCGGAGCGCATTCCACGCCGTCCCGAACCTGGCGTGTGCTGCGCTGGTTTGGTCGCGCCCGGTGCGTTTTCCTGGGCGTCGTTACGGCTTTGCCAGAACCAGATGGCGGCGACGGTGGCCACAACGATCGCGATTGCTATCACCCAGCGGGATTTTTTACTGCCTTTCATTGTTATAAGTTTCTCATCCTGAAACGATTCGCGGAATGATACTAGTTTAGCCAGCGAACAAGGGAGAAAAATGGAGGAATTATGAAACACTGTCGGGATTCGTCTGAATGCCGATGCGGCTTTGCGAAGCGTTACGCAACAATCGGTGGTGAAGATAGCGAATACGTGATTGTGCGTAAGAGTGCTGACAAGGCAAAAAGGAGGAGAGCCAGAGATTTCAGCGGGACGCTGGAACGGAAAAGCCCCTCCCGAGGAAGGGGCCAAAATAAGGAAAGGGTTATGATGAAGCAGGTCATCATCCTGGTGATACTCTTAGTGATTAGCTTACCGGCTTACTAAGACCCCAGGGGGAGGAGAAGCCCTCCCTAACCCTCACTCCTGTAAATAAGCCACAGCAATGGTGATGTCAATACGCGTACTTTTCAGCATGCGAGCCGCTTAGCGGAAAACAACGTCAGCCCAGCGGGCCAGTCCGGCAGTAACGGAACCGAAATCATCGCCCCCCGCGATCGGAATCCCGGGAAGTTGCTGGGCGAGGGCTTTTTTAATCAGCGGCGAACGCGCGCTACCGCCGGTCAGGTAAATCACGTCCGGTTTTTCCTGCGCGTTTTCCAGCGCCAGTTGAACCTGCTCCAGAATGCGCGCCAGGGGCTGATTGAGCGCAGCTTCCAGCCCGTGTTGACTGATATCGGTTGCCAGCGTGTCGCTGATAAACGGTATCGCCGCCGTCACAATGGTCTGATCGGAGAGCGCGATTTTGCTCTCTTCTGCGCTGCGCACCAGGCGATAGCTCAGACGCTCGCGCCAGACTTTAAGCAGTAGGGCGACTTTATCGGCTTCTTTCGCGTCACGGACAAGATCGTTGAGCAAGCGACCGTTGGCGCTACTGTAGAAGTCACTTTGCGCGGGAACATCGTTGATCGCGACCGCGTTCCACCAGGGCAGAATAGGTAAGGCGATCCCTTTTTCCGTTTCTCCCCCCATACCGAGCAGCGGCATCAGATGTTTAAACGCCAGCGCAATATCCAGATCGTTCCCGCCAACGCGGCAGCCGCTATGCCCCAGCAGGCTGTTTTCGCGATCGGCGCGCTGATGCCATTGCGGCCCCATCAGCAGCAGTGAACAGTCGGTTGTACCCCCGCCAATATCCACCACCAGCACGCGTTTTTCTTCCTGCAGCGTGGCTTCGTAATCCAGACCAGCCGCTACCGGCTCGTACTGGAAGACGACATCCTGAAAACCGGCGCGTTTGGCCGCACGTTCAAGAATACCCTGCGCCTGGGCGTTGGCGTCATCGCCCCCTAACCCCTGGAAGTTGATGGGACGACCAATAACGGCCTGGGTGATGGCTTCCGGCAACTGATTTTGTGCCTGGTTGCGTATGTGCAGCATCATCGCGCAGACCAGATCTTCAAACAGCGCAACCTGCTGCGGCTTCAGACCGCTGGCACCCAAAAATGATTTTGGCGATTTAACGAAGTACACCTCTTCCGGGTCTTCAATATATTGACCCAGCGATGCCAGACCGAACTGCACGCTGTTGGCGTTAACGTCGATGTCTTCTTCGCGGTTATAGCGCATCGCGCGGCGAAGCAGCGCCTGCGTTTCGTCGTCCGTGGTTGGGATGTCGTGATGGCGATACAGCCACTCGCTGACCGCTTCGCGCGTTGGCGCGCACAGCATTGAAGGCAGAAGCGTGCTGTTATTTTCCATTTTGAGCAGGTGAGGCTGCCCGTCACGCATAACGGCCACTGAACAGTTTGCCGTACCGTAGTCAAAACCAATAAACACCGTAAAAATCCCCATGCCAGTGAAGAAGGGGCGTGACTTTAACGAAATGTTGACGCTCCGACAACTGGAATATGAAAGCAAGGCGCATCGATTGAATACCGTTTATGCTGTAGGTTTGCATAAAAAGGAAAACTGAATGTTCGCGCTGAGCTGGCAACCGCCTTATGACTGGCCCTGGATGCTGGGATTTCTTGCCGCCCGTGCGGTTGACGGTGTCGAAACGGTGGAGGAACTGAGTTATACCAGAAGCCTGTCCGTAGGGGAGCATCGGGGTCTGGTGCGCGTCGTACCGGATTTGCATGTCAATGTGCTACACGTGACGTTAAGTTCGGGATTACAACCCGCCGCCCCCGAGTGCCTGGCGAAAATAACCCGTTTGTTTGATCTTACCTGTTGCCCGCAGCAAATTGTCAGCGCGCTGGGAAGCCTTGGTGCGGCGCGTCCGGGACTGCGCCTGCCGGGATGTGTCGATGCTTTTGAGCAAGGGGTACGGGCGATTTTAGGGCAGTTAGTCAGCGTGGCTATGGCGGCAAAACTGACAGCGAAAGTCGCGCATGCTTATGGCGACACGCTGGAGGATGCGCCAGGGTATGTTTGTTTTCCCATGCCTGAAGCGCTTGCTGACGCCGAACCGCTGCACCTGAAAGCGTTAGGGATGCCGCTCAAACGCGCTGAAGCGTTGATTCACCTGGCGCGTGCAACGCTTGAAGGAACGCTTGCGACAGTAGCGCCTGACGATATTGAGCAAGGTGTTAAGCAACTACAAACGTTTCCCGGAATAGGGCGCTGGACCGCCAACTATTTTGCGCTGCGTGGTTGGCAGGCGAAGGATGTTTTTTTGCCGGATGATTATCTGATTAAACAGCGTTTTCCCGGCATGACGCCAGCCCAGATCCGGCGGTATGCAGAGCGTTGGAAACCCTGGCGTTCCTATGCACTCTTGCATATCTGGTACACGGATGGCTGGCAGCCGTCAGTTGATGGCGAAATTACTGGTATTCAGTAGCAGATCCAACGGTTGGGCGCTGGCAATAATGTCGCCATAAATCATATCAATACCGATGCCGGAAAGCGCATCCATGATAAGCGGCAACTGCACCGGACCGGCGATGCTTTTAATGTCCAGACGCTGGGCATGTCCCTGGATAATGGACACCCACATCTCGTCAATCAGGTCTCCGTGAGCGCTGGCGCTTAGCTCGCTGTCAAGCAACAGGTAATCGACAATGTGGTATTTCAGATTGTCAAAAAGCTCTAAATCACGACCGACCTGACTTAACACAATTCGACAACCGAACTGACGTAGCCGATGCAGGGCGGATATCGCCTGCGTTGGATTCGTTTTGATGACGCTGGCCGGAACGGTCAGGTGCAGCAGGCGTGGCGGTAACGGGCTATGTTGCAATTGTTCCAGCAGCTCATCAACAAGTTCTGAATTGAGCAGCCCGGCGGCGGAAAGGGGGAGCGCAACACTGAGGCCCTTGCTGGCGACTGCCGGGGCAGCATTCTGGAAGAATTCGCTGAATACCCGACGGTCGAGCGCTTGATTCAATGTGGGATCGACCAGCCCGGTACGGAATGTCTGCTCTTCAATCACTTCGCCTTCAGCGGTCCCTAAGCGTAGCGATATAAGCCAGAAGCTAAACGTCTCAGGTATACGTGGAGAAGCCACGCCTCTGGCGATCATCAGCATCGGGCTGTGCGTAATGGTATGCTTTTGTTCGTCCAATGACAGTTGGCTACGCGCGGCATGCGCCTGGCTTTGCTGGGGTTCATAGACGCAGACACGCCCACGTCCGCTGTTTTTCGCCGCGTAGCAGGCGATATCCGCCTGAGACATGACGTCAGTCGCGATATGGTTTTTGTCATCAATCAGCGTAATTCCCGCACTGGCGCCAATGCGGTGCAAGCGGCCATCCCACATGAAGTGGTAATCGTTAATAGCACTGATGATGCGACCTGAGATGAAGCGGGCGCTTTCGATATTACAATCTGGCAGCAACAGACCAAACTCGTCGCCGCCAAGGCGCGCCAGCATATCGCTGGACCGCAGCATGCTTAGCATCAGTGAAGAGAGTTCGCGCAGCAGGGCATCGCCAGCGGCATGCCCTGCGCTATCGTTCACCGCTTTAAAACGATCAAGATCGATAAAAACCAGCACATGACTCTGGTGCGCGTCGTGTACCGTATGCAGCAACTGTTTGAGATGGTTTTCAAAGCTGACCCGATTGGCCAACTGCGTCAGGTCGTCATGCGAAGCGCTGTAGCTAAGCTGGCGCAGCATCTTACGTGACTCGGTGACATCCTGAATGACCAGCACCGAGCCAATGCTGCCGCCATCAAGGGTACTGAGGGGCGTGATGCTGTACTGAATGTCATAACTGTTGCCGTTGCGACAATGCAGGACGACTTCTTGTTCCATTGCCTTACGCGACATGTCGGCGCTGTAGATATTTTCCATCAGCGGACCGTTATCGCCGAAAGTAATACGCAGTACCGTCAGGAGCGGAATGCCAATTGCGTTTTCCTGCTGCCAGCCGCTCATTTTCTCAGCGACCGGATTCATAAAGGTCACATTCATGTCGACATCAATACAAATCACCGCCTCGCCGATGGAGTCCAGTGTAATATGCAAACGCTCTTTTTCTTGAAACAGCGCTTCGTTGAGCTGCTTCACCTCGGTCATATCCATATTGATGCCAAGTAAGCGTTCAACTTCACCGTCTTTATTCAGTACCCGGTTGGCCAATGAGCGGATATGCCGTATGCCACCTTTTACCGCGATACGAAACTCAAGCTTAAACGGGGCTCGTGCGGCCAGCGAATCGCGAATCACATTTTCGGCGTGTTCGCGATCTTCAGGCACAACGCATTCATACCAGACTTGCCAGCTGGGCTTGATATGTGCCGGGACTTCGTAGAGATCGAACATACGCTTATCCCAGCTGATCACATCAGGCTGCAGTTCCCATTCCCAAATGCCGATCCCCCCGGCTTCATTAGCGAGCGTAATGCGCTCCATCAGCCGTTTGTTCATCCACTCGGTGTGCTTCAGATCGTTAATGTCCTCAATCTGCGCAATAAAGTAGAGTGGGGTGGTGTCGCTATGGCGCACCAGCGAAACGGCCAGCAAGGCCCATACCACCTCGCCTGCGCGCGTGTAATAGCGTTTCTCCATGGAATAGCTGTTAATTTCCCCGCGCGCCAGCATGTTTAACTGTTCGAGGTCATTGTTCAAATCTTCCGGCCAGGTTAATTGCTGGAAGGTGAGCGAGCGTAGCTCCTCCTGGCTATAACCCAGAAACTGGCACAAGGCTTTATTGGCCTGTAGCCATTGCCCCTCGGTCCCGACCAGCGCCATGCCAATTGCGGAATATTCCATAGCATTGCGAAAGCGCGCTTCGCTTTCTGAGATGTGCTTGCGTTCTGCCCGAAACGCGTACATCACCATGGTCATCATATTGGCTGGCAACAGGATCATCAAAAACGGCAGCCACGGTATGCTGGTCATCATGTTCTGTTTGGGGGTGTAGAGCAGCGAAGGGTCAGCGGCCAACATCAGCGAAACCATCATCACGGTGCTGAGGAAAATTAAAAACGCCTCCATACGAGGCAGACGGACAGCGCTCCACATCAACAGGACAATAACGCAGGTAAACGGCCATGGAATGAACATCATCGACAGCCAACTGAACGTTAACGTCACCAGAAGCGTAATCAGAGTTTCAAGCAGTAATCGCGGATTGCGGTGGCGCAGCAGATAATGTGGCTTAAACAGTAAACCTAATGGTACCAGCGCCAGCGCGCCGATGGATTCTGACAGCACCCAAATGAGGAAGGTATTTAACGACGTTTCTTGCGGTAATAATAACCAGAGTAATACGCCGCCCAGCAGCGGAGGGACCACTGCGCTGCCGAATGCCAGGCGCGCCCAGTCGTTGAGATTTTGTAAAGGATTGTACCAGGGCAGCAGTTTGCGCAATAACATTGCCCCCACGACAGCCTCAATAATGTTGATGGCCGTGTAGGTAAAGCTAAGCGACTCGCCGGGGAAGAAGAGCAAAGAACCCGCGATGTTACCCAATGAGCACGCCAGCGCGATCCCCGGCCACATTTTTCCCGCATGGCGGTAAAAAGCCACCATCATGATTGAGGTCGGAAACCACAGCGGCGCCAGCTGCGCACCGAAACGAGACAGTTCCAGCGAGAACAGCGTAAAGATGAAAGCCACCAGACCTAAACTGGCCAGGCGCAGTAGAGGATGAGGTAAGGTAACTAAAACATGTTGGGATTGTTTACTCATTACCACTCTACCCAAATAGCCGTTGTCGCCCAGTAGAGATGCCGGACGCATCACATTTAATCTGGGTTTATGCTAGTACAAATAATTTACAATTTATACGCCAGCTGCTCATAAATTAACACTCTCAAGCTATTAATTACTAAGGCTGGCGAATAAATGTAGCGCATGCTTTAAATATGACCGTTTTAATTTGCGACAGGGAAGGCATTGGTGCAGCCTGGGCTGGCGTCGCGCCGCTGAAATCCCTATAATTGCCGCGTTTGGCGTTTCGGCGCCGCCCTTCCTAACATCCAGGTTAATCAGGTCGCTAAATTTATGACTGATCAGTCCCATCAGTGCGTCATTATCGGCATTGCCGGCGCATCGGCTTCCGGCAAGAGTCTTATTGCCAGTACTCTTTATCGCGAATTGCGTGAACAAGTCGGTGACGAACATATTGGCGTTATTCCCGAAGACAGCTATTACAAAGATCAAAGCCATCTATCGATGGAAGAGCGTGTAAAAACCAACTACGACCATCCGAACGCGATGGATCACAGCCTGCTGTTCCAACATCTGCAAACGCTGAAACGCGGTAGTGCCATTGAGCTGCCGGTGTACAGCTACGTTGAGCACACGCGCACGCAAGACACTATTCATATCGAACCCAAGAAAGTCATCATCCTGGAAGGCATTTTGCTGCTGACGGATGCGCGTTTGCGTGATGAGATGAACTTCTCTATTTTTGTTGATACCCCGCTGGATATTTGCCTGATGCGCCGTATCAAGCGCGATGTGAACGAACGTGGTCGTTCAATGGATTCAGTGATGGCGCAATATCAGAAAACCGTCCGTCCGATGTTCCTGCAATTTATTGAGCCTTCAAAACAATACGCCGACATCATTGTGCCGCGCGGGGGTAAAAACCGCATCGCCATAGATATTCTGAAGGCTAAAATCAGTCAGTTCTTTGAATAAGTTCAGCGAATTGTGTACCGTTCAGTGATAACCTGGTTCACCCTTAACGCACCTGGCATTAAGGGGTTGAAGCACGAAAGGAGAAAGTGCCATGCGTTTATGTGACCGAGATATTGAAGCCTGGTTGGATCAAGGTCGTCTGTCGATCAATCCACGCCCTCCTGTCGAGCGAATCAACGGCGCCACGGTAGATGTGCGCCTTGGCAACAAATTCCGTACGTTCCGCGGGCATACGGCGGCGTATATCGATCTGAGCGGACCGAAAGATGAAGTCAGCGCCGCGCTGGATCGCGTGATGAGTGATGAAATCGTCCTCAAAGACGGCGAGGCATTTTTCCTGCATCCGGGCGAACTGGCGCTGGCAGTGACGTTCGAATCCGTGACGCTGCCTTCCGATCTTGTGGGTTGGTTAGATGGTCGCTCTTCGCTGGCGCGTCTGGGACTGATGGTACACGTCACCGCACACCGTATTGATCCGGGTTGGTCTGGCTGTATCGTACTGGAGTTTTACAACTCCGGAAAACTACCGCTGGCCCTGCGTCCTGGCATGCCGATTGGCGCATTAAGCTTCGAACCGCTTTCCGGTCCGGCGGCGCGACCTTACAACCGTCGTCAGGATGCAAAGTATCGCGATCAGCAGGGCGCCGTTGCCAGCCGGATCGATAAAGACTGAGTATTTTCAGTCCATTGGGGATAGCATGAGACGATTTCTGACGACGCTGATGATTCTACTGGTCGTGCTGGTGGCTGGTTTTTCTGCGTTAGTACTGTTGGTTAATCCGAATGATTTCCGCGCATATATGGTCAAGCAGGTTGCGGCGCGTAGCGGATATCAGCTGCAGTTGGATGGTCCTCTGCGTTGGCACGTATGGCCACAGCTGAGTATCCTCTCGGGGCGCATGGTGTTAACGGCTGAAGGCGCCAGCGAACCCCTGATTCGTGCCGACAATATGCGTCTTGACGTCGCGTTGTGGCCGCTGTTGAGTCACCAGCTCAGCGTGAAGCAGGTGATGCTCAAAGGCGCAGTGATTCAACTGACCCCGCAAACTGAAGCGGTGCGCGGCGAAGATGCGCCCGTTGCCCCAAAAGACAATACCTTGCCCGACCTGGCTGAAGACAGAGGATGGTCGTTTGATATTGCCCGCCTGCGTGTTGCCGATAGCGTTCTGGTATTCCAGCATGAAGACGATGAACAGATCACGGTTCGCGATATTCGTCTGGACATGGAACAGGATAATCAGCACCGCGGCACGTTTGATTTCTCCGGGCGCGTTAACCGCGATCAGCGTGACCTCGCATTATCCTTCAACGGCAGCGTTGATGCCTCCGACTATCCGCATAACTTATCCGCGAATATTGAGCAGCTAAGCTGGCAACTGCAGGGGGCCGATCTACCGACGCAGGGGATCAAAGGTCAGGGACAGTTTCAGGCGCAGTGGCTGGAAGAGAAAAAACAGCTCGCGTTTAGCCAGATTCATTTGACCGCTAACGACAGCTCTCTCGCCGGGCAAGCTCATGTGACATTGTTGGATAAACCAGAATGGGCCGTCGACCTGAAGTTTGGTCAGCTCAATCTGGACAATCTGCTCGTACAGCGTGAGGCTGTGACGACGAACGGTGAGGTTCAGCAAGGTCAGAGTCAGTCAACGCTGGCGCGCCCCGTCATTGCTTCCCAGGTTGATGCCGTTTCGTATCAGGGACTGAAGGGATTTTCGGCAGACATCGCGTTGCAAGCTGACAAAGTGCTGTGGCGGAAAATGGTGTTTGACAATGTCTCGGCAAAAATTGACAACCAGTTCGGCTTATTGAACGTTACGCAGTTGCAGGGGAAAAGTGACGGCGGGCTGGTGTCGCTTCCTGGTATGCTGGATGCCAGAAAAGGACAGCCGCGAGCGGTCTTCCATCCGCGCCTGGAAGGCGTGGAAATTGGTACTATCCTGAAAGCCTTCGACTACCCCATCGCCCTCACCGGTAAGCTATCACTGGCAGGGGATTTCTCTGGCTCAGATATTGATGCCCAGGCGTTTCGTCATAGCTGGCAAGGGCAGGCCCATGTCGAAATGAGCGATACGCGAATGGAAGGAATGAACTTCCAGCAGATGATACAACAGGCCGTCGAGCGTAACGGTGGGGATGTTAAAGCTCAGCAAAACCTGGATAACGTGACCCGGTTGGATCATTTTGTAACCGATATGACGCTGGATAACGGCGAGGTTACGCTGGATAACATGGCGGGTGAGTCGGCGATGCTGGCGCTGACCGGCAAGGGAACGCTGGATCTGGTGAAGCTGAATTGCGACACGCTGTTTAACATTCGCGTGCTGGGCGGCTGGGATGGCGAAAGTAAGCTGATTAACTTCCTGAAGGCTACTCCGGTTCCTCTTAGAGTCTACGGTCAGTGGCAGGCGCTAAACTACAGTCTGCAGGTCGACCAGATTTTGCGTAAGCATTTGCAGGATGAAGCGAAACGTCGCCTTAACGACTGGGCCGATCGCAATAAAGACTCCCGCAACGGTAAAGATGTTAAAAAGTTGCTGGATAAACTCTGATTCATATTGCCGGATGGCGGTCGATGCCGCCTCCGGCTCGTGATTTACACCTCGTAATCCATCTCTTCTTCACTGTGCAGCGGTATCAGTTGGACTTTTTGCACGCGATGATTTTCCACCTGCAGGGTTTTTAGTCGATAGTCGCCAACCTGAACTTCCTCCCCGGTTTTCGGGATGCGCTGCAAATACTCCATTAACAGTCCGGCAATGGTGTGATATTCACGCTTATCATCTAACGGGATAGGCACGTACTGCACCAGATCTTCCAGCGGCATGTGTCCGTTTGCGGTCCATGAACCATCCGCGTTTTTCTGAATGTCATGGCGGGCGTCAATCTCCTCTACCTCATTTGGCAGGTTACCGGCGATGGTTTCCATCACGTCACTGAGCGTTACAATCCCTTCAACTGACCCAAATTCATCGGCCACAAAAGCGAAGTGCGTCCGGGCGTTACGGAACTGCTCAAGCGCCGGAAGCAGCGGCAGAGTTTCCGGGAACACCAACGGCTGGCGAATCAAGACGCGTAAGTCGAGCGGCTCGCCGCGAAGAGATTGCTGCAGCAGGTCGATGACATGCACCACGCCCAGCAAGTCTTCCTGCTCATCTTCGCCGGTGACCACCAGACGCGTATGCTGGTTTTTTTCCAGCAAAGCGCGGATTTCTGTTTCCGGCGCATTGAGGTCGATGTGTTCAATATCATGGCGCGAGGTCATGATACTGCTGACCGTACGCTGATTAAGGTTCAGCACACGTTCAATCATCCGCCGTTCCTGAGGGGCAAAAATTTGTCCTTCATGATGGTCTGCCAGCATTGCCGCGGTTTCGGCATCCAGTTCGGCGTCTTCTTTTTGCCCGCTCAGCAGTCGCATTACCGCCTCGGCGGTGCGCTGGCGCAGGGTATGGTTGGCTGACAGGAAGCGACGGCGGTTAAAGATAGCTAACTGGTTCAATGCTTCTATCATGACCGAGAAGCCGATGGCGGCGTACAGGTAACCTTTCGGAATATGGAAACCAAACCCATCGGCGACCAGACTGAAACCAATCATCAGCAAGAAGCTCAGGCACAGAATGACGATAGTGGGATGGCTGTTGACAAAGCGCGTCAGCGACTTGCTGGCAAGCACCATCAGGCTGATGGCAATAATCACCGCAGCCATCATTACTGCCAGGTGATCGACCATCCCTACGGCGGTAATGACGGAATCCAGGGAGAAGATAGCGTCCAGCACGACTATTTGCGCGACGACGCCCCAGAACTTAGCGCCTTTACGCTGGGTCGGGTTCTCGCTGTCTTTGCCTTCCAGCCGTTCGTTTAGCTCCATGGTGGCTTTAAACAGCAGGAAGAAACCGCCGAACAGCATGATCAGATCGCGCGCGCTGAAGCTCAGGCCGCGAATGCTGAACAGCGGCGTGGTCAGCGTTACCAGCCATGATATTGATGCCAACAGCAGCAAGCGCATGACCATCGCCAGCAGTAGCCCGGTAATACGCGCCTTATCCCGCTGGGCAGGAGGCAGTTTCTCCGCGAGGATGGCAATAAAAACAAGATTATCAATGCCAAGAACAAGTTCGATCACGATTAGCGTGACGAGTCCGGCCCAGATTGACGGATCGGCAATCCATTCCATAGTAAATGCTATACCCATAGTTGTATGACAATTGTCACAATTCGATCATGGGTAAAACTGGCGAAAAATGCAATGGCGAGGAGGGATTTCTCTGTAGCCTATTACAACCAGGTACGGGATATTAGCCTTAATGTAACTACAGGAAATAATATTATTTATCCAAAGCTCTTTAAGAAATATCGCAGGTGGGATATTTTTATATTAATGTTGTCAATATCAATAAAATCCTAAAAATATACAAATTCAACGCTTAATATTAATCTTAAAAGCAAGTTGTCGGTAACTTGTTACCTTGCCTGATATTCGCTTAGCTGCAACAATTCCTCCGGTAATAATCAAAAGATAAATATTTCCTTATCAACCAGCGGCGCTATTCCTGATGCGTTCCCGCTGTGAATGTGATGAAAATAAAGGGGAAGATAAAATTTATATTAATCAGTGCATTGGTAGCTAATAAGCCAGGGGCGGTAGCGTGTCTGGTCGCCTGAGACGAGCCTAAATTATTCTGTCAAGAGACCGCAGATGAATTCATTTTTTTTAGGACAGATGCCAGTTAAATTCCTTTTCAATTAACGGCAAGGTAAATGCGTACAGGCGAAGTCGCTATTTAGATCGCACGTGATAATTACTCTGCCAAAGTGATAAATAATCAATGATGAAATCCAAACTTAAATTGATGCCTGTATTGGTATCGGTAATCTTGATAAACGGTTGTACCGTGCTTCCGGGCAGCAATATGTCTACGATGGGCAAAGATGTGATTAAACAGCAGGACGCTGATTTTGATATCGATCGCATGGTGAATGTTTATCCACTCACCCCACGACTGGTCGAACAATTACGTCCCCGACCAAATGTTGCGCAGCCTAATATGTCTCTCGACCAGGAGATTGCCGGGTATCAGTACCGGGTCGGCCCGGGCGATGTCCTGAATGTTACCGTCTGGGATCATCCTGAACTCACCACGCCGGCCGGGCAGTATCGTAGCTCAAGTGATGCCGGCAACTGGGTGCAGCCTGATGGCACCATGTTTTACCCCTACATCGGCAAAGTTAGCGTGTCAGGGAAAACGTTGGCCGAAATTCGTAGTGATATTACCGGGCGCTTAGCGAAGTACATTGCTGACCCGCAGGTGGACGTTAATATCGCCGCTTTCCGTTCGCAGAAGGCCTATGTCTCCGGGCAGGTGAACAAATCCGGCCAGCAGGCCATCACCAACGTGCCGCTTACCGTTCTCGATGCCATTAACGCCGCAGGCGGTCTCACCGAGGCGGCAGACTGGCGCAACGTTGTACTGACTCATAAAGGGCAGGAGCAACGCATTTCACTGCAAGCGCTAATGCAAAATGGCGACCTGAGCCAGAACCGTCTGCTCTATCCTGGCGACATCCTGTTTGTTCCGCGTAATGACGATTTGAAAGTCTTCGTAATGGGGGAAGTGAAAAAACAGAGCACCCTCAAAATGGACTTCAGCGGCATGACGCTCACCGAAGCACTCGGCAACGCGGAAGGTATCGACCTGACCACCTCCAACGCCAGCGGCATTTTCGTTATTCGTCCATTGAAAGGCGAGGGCGGGAACAACGGCAAGATCGCCAATATCTATCAGCTTGATATGTCCGATGCGACATCGCTGGTGATGGCGACGTCATTCCGACTCCAGCCATACGATGTGGTGTACGTCACTACCGCGCCGGTTGCTCGCTGGAACCGTTTGATCAATCAGTTGCTGCCGACTATTAGCGGTGTTCGCTATATGACGGACACGGCCAGCGACCTTCACAACTGGTAATCGTCATGTTTAACAAAATCTTAGTTGTCTGTGTGGGGAACATTTGCCGCTCTCCGACGGCAGAGCGCTTGTTAAGGCAATTTCACCCGGCGTTGACGGTCTCTTCTGCCGGCCTTGGGGCGTTGGTAGGCAAAGGCGCGGACCCGTGCGCCATCAGCGTGGCGCAGGCGCACAACCTGTCACTGGAGAATCATTGTGCCCGGCAGATCTCGGGACGAATGTGCCGGGAGTATGACCTGATCCTGACCATGGAAAAACGCCATATCTCTGCCCTGTGTGAAATGGTGCCGGAGATGCGCGGCAAAGTGATGCTGTTTGGTCACTGGGACAGCGAGCGCGAAATTCCCGATCCGTATCGTAAAAGCCGCGATGCGTTTGACGCGGTGTACGCATTACTTGAACGGTCTGCACGCCAATGGGCTCAGGCATTGAACGCAGAGCAGGGAAAACAATGACAGAAAAAGTAAAACAGTCTGCTGCGCCGGTAACGGGCAATGATGAAATCGATATTGGTCGTCTGGTGGCAACGGTGGTGGAAGCCCGCTGGTGGGTGCTTGGTATTACTGCGGCATTTGCATTATGCGCAGCGGTCTACACGCTATTTGCCACTCCCATCTACAGTGCGGACGCGCTGGTGCAAATTGAGCAAAATACCGGAAATTCACTGGTGCAGGATATTGGCTCGGCGTTGTCGAACAAACCTCCGGCCTCTGAAGCGGAAATTCAGCTCATCCAGTCACGGCTGGTATTGGGGAAAACGGTAGACGATCTCAACCTGGATATCGCGGTTACCAAAGATACGTTCCCCATTTTTGGCGCGGGTTGGGATCGGTTGATGGGGCGCCAGAACGAAACGGTTAACGTGACGACTTTCACGCTGCCAAAGGCAATGAATGAACAGACCTTCACGCTAAGCGTGCTGAATGACAAAAGTTATCAGCTGGTGAGTGACGGAGGTTTTAGCGCCCAGGGGCAGGTTGGGCAGGTGCTGAAACATGACGGCGTGACGATGCTGGTCGAGGCGATCCATGCCAGCCCTGAGAGCCAATTTACCGTCAGCAAATTCTCCACGCTGGGCATGATCAACACCCTGCAAAATAATCTGATGGTGACGGAAACCGGCAAAGACACTGGCGTACTGAGCCTGACCTTTACCGGCGAAGACCGCGAGCAAATCCGCCAGATCCTTGACAGTATTACCCGCAACTACCTGCAACAAAACGTGGAGCGTAAATCTGAAGAGGCCGCCAAAAGTCTGGCGTTTCTGGCAAAGCAGTTGCCCGAGGTACGTAACCGGCTGGACGTTGCCGAAAACAAGCTGAATGCCTTTCGTCAGGACAAAGACTCCGTGGATTTGCCGCTGGAAGCCAAAGCGGTGCTGGATTCCATGGTGAATATTGATGCGCAGCTTAATGAGCTGACCTTCAAAGAAGCGGAGATTTCCAAGCTGTTCACCAAAGCGCACCCTGCGTACCGCACCTTGCTGGAAAAACGCCAGGCGCTGGAAGATGAGAAAAGCAAGCTGAACGGGCGCGTAACGGCGATGCCGAAAACGCAGCAGGAAATTGTCCGCCTGACGCGTGACGTGGAGTCCGGCCAGCAGGTCTATATGCAACTGCTGAACAAGCAGCAGGAGCTGAAGATTACCGAGGCCAGTACGGTCGGAGATGTACGCATCGTCGATCCCGCGATTGCCCAGCCAGGCGTGCTGAAGCCGAAAACGACGCTGATTATTCTCGGCAGCATCATTCTTGGTTTGATGCTTTCAGTGGTGGGCGTACTGCTGCGTTCCCTGTTTAATCGCGGCATTGAAAGCCCACAGGCGCTGGAAGAGCATGGCATCAGCGTGTATGCCAGCATTCCACTATCAGAATGGCAAAAAGCTCGCGATAACGTGCAAACCATTAAAGGCGTGAAACGCTACAAGCAAAGCCAGTTGCTGGCAGTGGGGAATCCGACGGATCTTGCGATAGAAGCGGTCCGCAGCCTGCGTACCAGCCTGCACTTTGCCATGATGCAGGCGCGCAACAACGTCTTGATGCTGACCGGCGTCAGCCCGTCAATTGGTAAAACGTTTGTCTGCGCCAACCTGGCGGCGGTCGTTAGTCAGACCAACAAACGCGTGCTGTTGATCGACTGCGACATGCGCAAAGGTTATACCCACGAGCTGCTGGGGACCAATAACGTTAACGGTCTGTCTGAGATCCTCATCGGCAAGGGGGATATCTCATCCAGCGCGAAACCGACATCGATTCCACATTTCGATCTGATCCCTCGCGGACAAATTCCCCCCAACCCCTCCGAACTGCTGATGAGTGAACGCTTTGGCGAACTGATTGCATGGGCCAGCTCGCACTATGACCTGGTGCTGATCGATACCCCGCCAATACTGGCGGTGACCGACGCGGCTATCGTGGGGCGTCACGTTGGAACCACGCTGATGGTGGCGCGTTACGCGGTCAACACGCTGAAAGAGGTGGAAACTAGCCTGAGTCGCTTCGAGCAAAACGGCATTCAGGTGAAAGGGGTGATCCTGAACTCGATCTTCCGCCGTGCCAGCGGGTATCAGGATTACGGTTATTACGAATACGAGTACACCTCGGATTCGAAATAGATTATGAACATTGCCGGATAGCGGCCCACAAAAACATATTTATACCCGTCATACTTCGAGTTGCAGGAAAGCCAACGCAGATGCAACTCGAAGTATGACGGGGATATCTGGGAAACGAAAATGACGACAGACAACCCGCTAATTTCAATTTATATGCCCACCTGGAACCGTCAGCAACTGGCCATCCGGGCGATTAAATCGGTACTGCGCCAGGACTATCCTCACTGGGAGATGATCATTGTGGATGATTGCTCTTCCTCGTATGAGCAACTGCAGCAATTTGTTGAAGAGCTCAACGATCCGCGTGTGTCGTATACGCGTAATCCCACTAACTCCGGAGCCTGTGCGGTGCGTAATCAGGCCATCATGCAGGCCAGTGGGCAATATATTACGGGTATTGATGATGATGATGAATGGACGCCGAACCGCCTGAGCGTATTTCTCAATTATCGCCATCATCTGGTGACGCGGGCGTTTCTGTATGCCAATGACTATGTCTGTGAAGGCGAAGTATATTCGCAGCCGACCAGTTTGCCGCTCTATCCGAAGGCCGTTTATTCACGCCGTAAATTTTATAAGCGCAATATTATTGGTAATCAGGTGTTTACCTGGGCCTGGCGGTTTAAAGCATGCCTGTTCGATACCACGCTGAAAGCGGCGCAGGATTATGACATTTTCCTGCGCATGGTGGTGGCGTATGGCAAACCGTGGAAGGTAAAAGAGGCAACGCAGATCCTGCATGTGAATCACGGTGAAATGCGTATTACCTCATCCCCGCATAAATTCTCCGGCTACTTTCAGTTCTACCGTAAGCACAAAGGCAAATTTGACCGGGCCAGCAAGAAATATCAGCTGTTTACCCTCTACCAAATCCGCAATAAACGGATGAACTGGCGCACGTTGCTGACGCTGCTTTCTGTTCGCAATAGTAAGCGCCTGGCCGACGGACTGCGAGGACGCTAAGTATGCTGGAAGATTTACGCGCGAACGGCTGGAGTCTGCGACCCTGCTGCATGGTGGTGGCCTATCGGATTGCCCATTTTTGCTCCGTCTGGCGTAAAAAAAATGTCTTGAACAACCTGTGGGCGGCGCCGGTACTGGTGATGTATCGCCTTATCACTGAATGCGTGTTTGGCTATGAAATCCAGGCCGCTGCATCTATTGGTCGTCGTTTCACCATCCATCATGGCTATGGGGTGGTGATCAATAAACACGTGGTGGCGGGGGATGATTTCACCCTGCGCCACGGCGTCACCATCGGCAATCTTGGCGGCAACGATCTGTCCTGTCCGGTCATCGGTAACGGCGTTGAGCTGGGGGCCAATGTCACTCTGCTTGGCGGCGTTGCCATTGGCGATAACGTGACGATTGGCGCCGGGAGCGTCGTAGTGGATAGCATCCCGGACAATACGCTGGTCGTGGGCGAGAAGGCACGGGTGAAGGTAATAAAATGAAGATATTACAGTTTAATGTGCGGCTCGCAGAAGGCGGGGCGGCAGGCGTGGCGTTAGATTTGCATCTGAGGGCGCTGGAAAAAGGGTTGTCATCGCATTTTGTCTACGGCTATGGCAAAGGCGGTAAGAAAAGCGTCAGCCATGCGAATTACCCACAGGTTATCAAACATACGCCACGTCTGACGTCGGCGGCGAATATTGCGCTGTTTCGTTTCGCGAACCGCGACATGTTTGGCAATCTCGACAAGTTGTACCGTCCGGTTACCCGCACTTCCGGCCCGCTGGTACTGCATTTTCATGTGTTGCACAGCTACTGGTTGAATCTGGAAGAGGTGGTCGCCTTTTGCCAAAAAGTGAAGGCGCATAAACCGGATATCACCTTCGTCTGGACGCTGCACGATCACTGGAGCGTGACCGGGCGCTGTGCCTTTACCGATGGTTGCGAAAGCTGGAAAACGGGCTGTCAGAAATGTCCAACGCTCAGTAACTATCCGCCGGTAAAAATCGATAAAGCCCATCAACAGTTGCCTGGTAAACGGCAGATGTTTCGCGCCATGCTGGCGCTGGGCTGCCAGTTCATCTCGCCCAGTCAGCATGTGGCCGATGCATTCAACAGTCTGTATGGCACCGGTCGTTGCCGCATTATTAACAATGGCATCGATGTGGCAACGGAAGCCATTCTTGCCGAACTTCCCGCTAAGCATGAGGAAAGCGGCAGACCGAAAATCGCCGTAGTGGCCCATGACCTGCGCTATGACGGTAAAACCAGTCAGCAACTGGTGCGAGCGATGATTGCGCTCGGAGACAAAATTGAGCTGCATACCTTCGGCAAATTTTCTCCGTTTGTCGGGGATAACGTCATCAATCACGGGTTTGAGAGCGATAAGCGCACGTTGATGAGCGCGCTTAACGAGATGGATGGGCTGGTGTTCAGCTCGCGCGTTGATAACTACCCGCTGATTCTGTGCGAAGCGCTTTCCATCGGCGTACCGGTGATTGCTACGCACAGCGATGCCGCGCAGGAAGTGCTGGCGAAATCGGGCGGCAAAACGTTCAGCGAAGCGGATGTTTTGCACCTGGTGCAACTGAAAAGATCAGACATTGCGCAGGCGGTATTTGACACGTCGCTTGCCGCGTTCAGCCAGCGCAGCCGGGTGGCATACAGTGGGCAACAGATGCTGGAGGAGTATGTCTCGTTCTATCAGAATCTGTAGCTATCTGGTGCTACCGCTGCTTTATCTGCTGGTTAACGTCAAACTCGCCCAGCTTGGCGAGAGCTTCCCGATAACTATCGTCACGTTTTTGCCCGTTCTGCTGTTGCTGTTTGTCGAGCGCATCAATATTAAAAAATTAATGATTGCGCTGGGTGTGGGGGGCGGACTGACGGCGTTTAACTATCTGTTCGGACAATCACTGGATGCCAGCAAGTACGTGACGTCCGCAATGCTGTTTGTCTATACCGTGGTGATTATCGGTATGGTGTGGAGTATTCGCTTCAAAACCATTTCGCCGCATAACTACATTAAGATCTTGCGTTTTTTCTGGCTGGTTGTGGGCCTGGTGGTGGGGTTAGCTGCGGTGGAAATGGCGCAGATAATTCTTAGTGGTGGCAGCAGTTTAATGGAAGTTATTTCGAAATATCTTATTTACAGTAATAGCTATGTTCTGAACTTTATTAAGTTTGGCGGGAAGCGTACCACTGCACTCTATTTCGAACCGGCATTCTTCGCTCTGGCGTTAATCTCAATTTGGCTCAGTATCAAACAGTTTGGTATCAAAACGCCTAAGTCCGATGCTATGATTCTGGCAGGGATAATATTATCAGGATCGTTTTCAGGGGTAATGACATTTATTTTGTTTTACCTCCTGGAGTGGGCGTTCCAGTATCTGAATAAAGATGCGATAAAAAAGAAGTTGCCGCTGGCGATAATCTCATTAAGCGTGTTTGTTGTTGGTGTGATATTTGCGTTTCCGTACATCGCGACACGGCTTGGAGATTTAGGAACTGAAGGCTCATCATCGTATTATCGTATCGTGGGACCATTAGTAATGGTCGGTTATTCGTTACTTAACGTTGATGGGGTAGTGAGATTCGGCTCACTTTATGAATATGTTGCGTCATTCGGAATTTTTAACGGTGCAGATGTTGGTAAAACGATAGACAATGGCTTGTATCTGCTGATTATTTATTTTTCATGGTTCGCGGTGATATTAGCCCTGTGGTACATGGGGAAAGTCATGAAGATGATGATCAATGCGTTTGGTGATAATCAGAATTATCGGGTGCAGCTTTATCTTTTTACGCCGCTGTCGCTGTTTTTTACAGGTTCAGTATTTAGTCCGGAATACGCATTTTTAATTGTGTGTCCGTTTATTTTGCGCAAGGCGCTGAATATAGCGAGGTAGAACGCATGCTGCTCAGTATTATTACCGTCGCCTTTCGTAATCTGGAAGGGATCGTCAAAACTCACGCGTCGTTAGCTCATCTGGCGCAGGCGGGTGATATCAGTTTTGAGTGGATTGTTGTTGATGGCGGCTCCTCTGACGGTACCTCGGCCTTTCTTGAAGGGCTCAGTGGAGAGCACCGGTTACGGTTTGTCAGCGAGCCGGATAAGGGCATCTATGATGCAATGAACAAAGGTATCGCTATGGCGCGCGGGCGGTTTGCGCTGTTCCTCAACTCCGGGGATATTCTGCATGCAGATGCTGCTCATTTTATCCGCCAGCTAAAAACGCAGAGCGATAAAGCGATGGTCATTGGCGATGCGTTGCTGGATTTCGGTAATGGTAACAAAATTAAGCGGCGGGCCAAGCCGGGTTGGTATATTTATCACAGCCTTCCCGCCAGCCATCAGGCAATCTTCTTTCCTCTCTCTGGACTGAATGTCTGGCGCTATGATTTGCAATATAAGATATCGTCTGATTACGCACTGGCAGCCAAATTATACAAGTCAGGTTACGCGTTTAAAAAGCTGAGCGGGCTGGTGTCAGAGTTTTCCATGGGTGGGGTGTCAACGACGAATAATCTGGAATTGTGCCGGGATGCAAAAAAGGTACAGCGCCAGATATTACACATGCCAGGTTTTTGGACCGGGTTGTCAGAATATTTACGTCTGCGCACAACTGGTAAAACAAAAACCTTATATGGAAAAGCGTAAGGGTACATTATGCAGGATTTAAGCGGCTTCAACGTGCCGGGAGGTTTTCGCGGCGGCGGTGCCATTAAAGTGCAATTATGGTGGGCAGTGCAAGCCACATTATTTCGCTGGTCCCCGCAGGTAATGTATCGCTGGCGTGCGTTTTTATTGCGAATGTTTGGCGCAAAAATAGGAAAAAACGTAGTTATTCGACCTTCAGTAAAAATTACTTATCCGTGGAAATTAACCCTGGGAGATTATTCCTGGGTGGGTGATGACGCGGTTTTATATACGCTGGGTGATATTACGATTGGTGCGCACGCGGTTATTTCGCAAAAAAGTTATTTATGCACCGGGAGTCATGATTATGCCAGTCAACATTTTGATATTAACGCCACACCAATTGTAGTTGGTGATAAATGCTGGCTGGCGACAGATGTCTTTGTCGCGCCTGGCGTGACGATTGGCGATGGCACCGTCGTCGGAGCACGCAGCAGTGTATTTAAATCGCTGCCAGCCAATGTCGTTTGTCGGGGAAATCCCGCAATAGTCACACGCGAACGCGTCGAGAAAGTTACTCCCTGAGGGGATCATTTAAGAGGTAATAACATGTCAAAAGTCGCTCTCATCACTGGCGTAACCGGGCAGGATGGTTCTTACCTGGCAGAGTTCCTGCTGGAAAAAGGGTATGAAGTACACGGTATTAAGCGCCGCGCTTCATCATTCAACACCGAACGAGTGGACCACATCTATCAGGATCCGCATTCGGGCAATCCCAAATTCCATCTGCACTATGGCGATTTGACGGACTCCTCCAACCTGACCCGTATTTTACAGGAAGTGCAACCGGATGAGGTCTATAACCTCGGCGCCATGAGTCATGTCGCGGTGTCGTTTGATTCACCGGAATACACCGCGGATGTCGATGCTATCGGCACCTTGCGTTTGCTGGAAGCTATCCGCTTCCTCGGCCTGGAAAAGAAGACCCGTTTTTATCAGGCTTCCACCTCTGAACTGTACGGTCTGGTACAGGAAATCCCGCAGAAAGAGAGCACGCCGTTCTACCCGCGCTCGCCGTATGCCGTTGCTAAGCTGTACGCCTACTGGATAACCGTCAACTACCGCGAATCTTACGGTATGTATGCCTGTAACGGCATTCTGTTTAACCACGAATCTCCGCGCCGCGGCGAAACCTTTGTCACGCGCAAAATTACGCGTGCGATCGCCAACATCGCGCAGGGGCTGGAGTCTTGCCTGTACCTGGGCAATATGGATTCGCTGCGTGACTGGGGGCATGCCAAAGATTACGTCAGGATGCAGTGGATGATGCTGCAGCAGGACAAGCCGGAAGATTTCGTGATTGCCACCGGCGTGCAGTATTCCGTGCGCCAGTTTGTGGAAATGGCCGCCGCTCAGTTGGGGATTAAATTGCGCTTTGAAGGCGAGGGCGTGAATGAGAAAGGCATTGTGGTTTCCGTAACCGGACACGACGCGCCGGGTGTGAAACCTGGGGATGTCATGATTGCCGTCGATCCGCGCTATTTCCGTCCGGCAGAGGTGGAAACGCTGCTGGGCGATCCGGCCAAAGCACATGAAAAACTGGGCTGGAAGCCGGAAATCACGTTGCGCCAGATGATCTCGGAAATGGTTGCCAACGATCTTGAAGCAGCGAAGAAGCATTCCCTGCTGAAGTCGCACGGTTACGAGGTAGCCATCGCGCTGGAGTACTGAGGATGAAGACACAACGTATTTTTGTGGCGGGCCATCGCGGGATGGTGGGGTCCGCCATCGTCAGACAATTGTCGCAGCGAGATAATGTCGAGCTGGTGCTGCGTAGCCGCGACCAACTTAACCTGCTGGACGCCAGTGCGGTGCAGGCGTTCTTTGCCACTGAACGTATTGACCAGGTTTATCTGGCGGCGGCAAAAGTCGGCGGGATCGTGGCGAATACTACTTATCCTGCTGATTTTATTTATGAAAACATGATGATTGAGAGCAACATTATTCATGCTGCGCATTTGCATAACGTGAATAAACTGCTGTTCCTCGGATCATCCTGTATTTATCCAAAGCAAGCCACCCAGCCAATAGCTGAAAGCGAGCTGTTGCAGGGGCAGCTGGAACCGACCAATGAGCCGTATGCGATTGCCAAAATTGCCGGGATCAAGCTGTGCGAATCGTATAACCGCCAGTATGGCCGCGATTATCGCTCGGTGATGCCGACCAATCTGTATGGGCCGCATGACAACTTCCACCCGAGTAATTCGCATGTGATCCCGGCGCTGCTGCGCCGCTTTCATGACGCTCGCGAGCACAATACGCCGGATGTGGTGGTGTGGGGAAGCGGGACGCCAATGCGTGAATTTCTGCATGTTGACGATATGGCAGCGGCCAGTATCCACGTGATGGAACTGGCTCAGGAAGTCTTGCAGGAATATACCCAGCCGATGCTGTCGCATATCAACGTGGGCACCGGCGTGGACTGCACTATCCGCGAACTGGCGCAAACCATCGCGCAGGTCGTGGGTTACAAGGGGCGCGTGGTGTTCGACGCCAGCAAACCGGATGGAACGCCGCGCAAATTGCTCGATGTTACGCGTCTACATCAGTTGGGCTGGTATCACGAGATATCACTGGAAGCGGGGCTTGCCAGTACCTGGCAGTGGTTCCTTGAAAACCAGCAGCGCTACCGGGGGTAAGCATGTTTTTACGTCATGAGGATTTTGCCACCGTAGTACGTTCAACTCCGCTGATTTCCATCGATTTGATCGTGGAAAACACCCACGGTGAATTTCTGCTCGGTAAGCGTCTCAATCGTCCGGCGCAGGGTTACTGGTTCGTGCCCGGCGGTCGGGTGCAAAAAGATGAACCGCTGCACGTGGCCTTTGAGCGGCTTACTGAAGCGGAGCTGGGATTACGTTTACCGCTGTCCGCTGCGGAGTTTTACGGTGTCTGGCAGCACTTCTATGACGACAACTTTTCTGGGGATGATTTCTCAACGCATTACATCGTGCTGGGATTTCGTCTGCGGGTGTCGGAAAACGACTTGCAACTGCCCAATGTCCAACATGATGCGTACCGATGGATGGCGGCTACACAGATTCTGGTCAGTGACCACGTGCACGACAACAGTCGGGCTTACTTCTGTAAAACAAGTCAGGCCGGAGTACCCGGGCTATGAAGATCCTCGTGTATGGCATCAACTATTCGCCGGAGTTGACCGGTATCGGCAAATACACCGGTGAAATGGTGGAGTGGATGGCGCAGCAGGGGCATGACGTTCGGGTGATCACCGCGCCGCCTTATTATCCCCAGTGGAAGGTAAACGGCAGTTATTCATCCTGGCGCTACCGTCGCGAAGAGGGCGACGCCCTCGTCTGGCGTTGTCCGCTGTATGTGCCTGAGCAACCCTCAACGCTCAAGCGCCTGCTGCATTTAGGCAGTTTCGCCCTGAGCAGTTTTTTCCCGCTACTGGCGCAACGTCGCTGGAAGCCAGATCGCATTATCGGCGTGGTGCCGACGCTGTTTTGCACGCCAGGCATGCGCCTGCTGGCAAAGCTTTGTGGCGCACGTACGCTATTGCACGTTCAGGATTACGAAGTCGATGCCATGTTGGGGCTAGGAATGGCGGGCAAAGGCACGCGCGGTATGGTGGCAAAACTGGCCAGCGCCTTTGAGCGCAGTGGGCTGTTGAATATGGACCATATTTCGACGATTTCCCGTTCCATGATGCACAGCGCCATGGAAAAAGGCGTTGCGCCGCACAAGGTTATTTTCTTTCCGAACTGGTCAGAAGTGACGCGCTTTCGTGATGTGAGCGACGCCGATGCCCAGGCGTTGTCCCAGCAACTGGGATTGCCTGCCGATCAAAAGATCGTTCTTTACTCAGGCAATATCGGTGAAAAGCAGGGGCTGGAGAGCGTGATAGACGCAGCGGTCGAGTTGAGCGAGCACCCCTGGCTGTTTGTGCTTGTCGGGCAGGGCGGTGGTAAAGCGCGGCTGGAGAGTATGGCCTGCGAACGCGGCCTGAACAACGTGATGTTCTTTCCGCTGCAATCATATGACGCGCTGCCGGCGTTGCTCAAGATTGCGGATTGTCATCTGGTTGTGCAAAAGCGTGGTGCGGCTGATGCCGTACTGCCCTCCAAATTGACCAATATCCTCGCTGTTGGTGGTAACGCAGTTATTACTGCCGAACCTGAAACCGAGCTGGGTCAGCTTTGTGACGCTCACCCTGGCATTGCGGTGTGCGTGGAGCCGGAGTCGGTAAACGCGCTGGTTTGCGGTATTAAACGGGCATTGATGATGCCAAAAGTAAACACGGTGGCACGTGATTATGCCGAACGCACGCTGGATAAAGAAAACGTGCTGAGTCAATTTCTTGCAGATATACGGGGTACATGATGAGTCAAAGCAAACTCTTTCCGGTGGTGATGGCCGGTGGCTCAGGGAGCCGTTTATGGCCACTGTCCCGCGTGCTGTACCCAAAGCAGTTCCTGTGCCTGAAAGGCGATCTCACCATGCTGCAGACGACGATTTGCCGTCTGAACGGCGTGGAGTGCGAAAGCCCGGTGGTTATCTGTAATGAACAACACCGTTTTATCGTAGCGGAACAGTTACGACAGCTGCACAAGCTGACTGAGAACATCATTCTCGAACCTGCCGGGCGTAACACGGCACCGGCGATAGCGCTGGCCGCGCTGGCGGCAAAACGTCAAAGTCCGGGTGAGGATCCGCTGCTGCTGGTCTTGGCGGCCGATCACATGATTGCCGACGAAGAGGCATTCCGCGAGGCGGTTCGCAATGCGATGCCCTATGCCGGAGCGGGTAAGCTGGTGACGTTCGGTATCGTGCCGGACCAGCCGGAAACCGGCTATGGCTATATCCGCCGGGGGGAAGTCTCGCCGACGAATACCGACGCTGTGGCTTTTGAAGTGGCACAGTTTGTTGAAAAGCCCAATCTGGAAACCGCGCAGGCTTACGTGACGAGCGGCGACTACTACTGGAACAGCGGCATGTTCTTGTTCCGGGCCGGACGTTACCTGGAAGAACTGAAAAAGTATCGTCCCGACATTCTTGAAGCCTGTGAGAACGCCATGAGTACGGTCGACCCCGATCTCGATTTTATCCGCGTTGATGAACAGGCGTTTCTCGCCTGCCCGGAAGAGTCTGTGGACTATGCGGTAATGGAACGTACCGCCGATGCGGTGGTGATGCCAATGAATGCAGGCTGGAGCGATGTTGGCTCCTGGTCATCGCTGTGGGAAATCAGTGCCCATACCGCTGAAGGCAATGTGCATCACGGTGACGTTATTAGCCATAAAACGGAAAACAGTTACGTGTATGCCGAATCCGGCCTGGTGACGACCGTCGGGGTGAAAGATCTGGTGGTGGTGCAGACCAAAGACGCGGTGCTGATAGCCGATCGCAACGCGGTGCAGGACGTCAAAAAAGTGGTAGAGCAAATTAAGGCTGACGGGCGTCATGAGCATCATATTCACCGCGAAGTTTATCGTCCGTGGGGCAAGTACGACTCAATTGATGCCGGAGAACGTTACCAGGTGAAGCGAATTACCGTCAAGCCTGGTGAGGGATTGTCTGTGCAGATGCATCATCACCGGGCTGAACATTGGGTTGTGGTTGCCGGTACCGCGAAGGTGACAATCAATGATGATATCAAGCTGCTTGCTGAAAACGAGTCTGTCTATATTCCGCTGGGGGCGACCCATTGTCTGGAGAACCCTGGGAAAATTCCGCTCGATCTGATTGAAGTACGCTCCGGATCTTACCTCGATGAGGATGATGTGGTGCGGTTTGCGGATCGCTACGGGCGCGCGTAACACAACATCATCGTTGCCGGATGGCGGCGTGAACATCTTATCCGGCCTAAAAACTAACGGCTAGTCATTTTGTGAAAAATATCTCCAGTCAGGAGAGGGCTAACTGTTGCCTGAAGAAGGGTAAATCATGACGAAATTAACCTGTTTCAAAGCCTACGATATTCGCGGCAGGCTGGGCGAAGAGCTGAATGAAGAGATTGCGTGGCGAATTGGCCGCGCTTACGGCGAGTTCCTGAAGCCTAAATCTATTGTTCTGGGCGGCGATGTGCGTCTGACCAGCGAGACGCTAAAGCTGGCGCTGGCGAAAGGGCTGCAGGATGCGGGGGTGAATGTGCTGGATATTGGCATGTCGGGCACCGAAGAGATTTACTTCGCCACCTTCCACCTTGGCATTGACGGCGGTATTGAAGTGACCGCCAGCCATAATCCGATGGATTACAACGGCATGAAGCTGGTGCGGGAAGGGGCGCGGCCCATCAGCGGTGATACCGGTCTGCGCGACGTGCAGCGCCTGGCGGAAGCCAACGACTTCCCGGCGGTTGATGCGACAAAACGTGGCCACTATCAGCGTATTACTACCCGCGATGCCTACATCGACCACCTGCTGGGTTACATCAATCCCGGCAGCCTGAAACCGATGAAGCTGGTGCTCAACTCCGGCAACGGTGCGGCAGGTCCAGTGGTTGACGTCATTGAAGCCCGTTTTAAGGCGCTGGGGGTGCCGGTCGAGTTCATCAAAATTCACAATACGCCGGATGGCAACTTCCCCAACGGTATCCCCAATCCTCTGCTGCCGGAATGCCGGGCCGACACGCGCAATGCGGTGATTGAACACGGTGCGGATATGGGGATTGCCTTCGACGGTGATTTTGACCGCTG